>CAWCQK010000005.1:0-81728 GCA_963797685.1 uncultured Chloroflexia bacterium
GGTTGCCGCCCGGTTAACGCTCGGTTGACCCTCGGGGACCCGGGCCGTAGGCTACGCAACAGACGTAATCACGTGCCGGTTTCCACGGCACGAATCACCGCTGTGGCCCGATCGCGGCCCAGGGTGGGCGCCTCGCTCGCAGCGACCGCCCAGCCCACCGCGCGACCGAGTCACCTGGCACATGAGGCACGTCCGGCCCGCAATCGGCCGGATGGGAGGAACAGAATATGGATCCCGTGATCATCCTGGCGGTAGCCGTGGTGGCGGCCGTCGGCGGAGCCGTTGTCGGCGTCTTCGCCCGGAGCCTGTGGGCTTCCCAGACGATGAAGGCTGCGACATCCGAGGCCCGCCGCATCGAGGCAGAGGCCCGGGCACGCCAGAAGGAGCTCATCCTCGAGGCCAAGGACGAGAAGCTGCGCATGCAGCGCGAGGCCGAGGAGGAAGCCCGGGCGCGACGCGCCGAGCTCGCCGGGCTCGAGAGCCGGCTGCTGCAGCGCGACGAGCAGCTCGACCAGCGCACGGACATGCTCGAGCAGCGTGACCGGAAGCTCCTCGAGCGCGAGCGCGAGCTCGACAAGACCCGCGAGGACCTGGCCCGCGCTCACGGCGAGCAGGTCGCGGCCCTCGAGAAGGTCGCCAACATGTCAGCCGAGGACGCCAAGGGCATCCTGATCGAGGCCGTCCGCGAGGAAGCCGAGCACGACGCCGTCAAGATCGCCCGGGCGATCGAGCGCAGCGCCCGCGAGGACGCCCAGGACAAGGCCCGCGACATCGTCATCACCGCGATCCAGCGCGTGGCCGCGGACCACACGGCCGAGCACACGGTGTCGGTCGTGCACCTGCCGTCAGCGACGAGATGAAGGGCCGCATCATCGGCCGCGAGGGCCGCAACATCCGGGCGCTCGAGCAGGCCACCGGCATCGACCTGATCATCGACGACACGCCCGAGACGCGTCATCCTGTCGGGCTTCGACCCGGTCCGCCGCGAGATCGCCCGCATGGCGCATCACCAAGCTCATCGCCGACGGCCGCATCCACCCCGGCCGCATCGAGGAAGTGGTCGCCAAGGCGCGCGCCGAGGTCGACGTCGATCATGCGCCAGGCCGGCGAGCAGGCCGCCTACGAGGCCGGCGTCCCGGGCCTCCCGGCGGACATCATCAAGACCCTCGGCCGCCTCAAGTTCCGGACGAGCTACGGCCAGAACGTGCTCAACCACGTCGGTCGAGACGAGCCACCTGGCCGCGGTCATCGCGGCCGAGATCGGCGCCGACGTCCAGGTCGCCAAGATGGGCGGCCTGCTCCACGACATCGGCAAGGCGGTCGACCACGAGGTCGAGGGCCCGCACGCGGCCATCGGCGCCTCGATCGCCCAGCGCCACAACCTCTCGCCCAAGGTCATCAACGCGATCGCGGCGCACCACCAGGAGGTCGAGTACACCTGCCTGGAGGCGCCGATCGTCCAGATCGCCGACGCCATCAGCGCCTCCCGGCCGGGCGCCCGCGGCGAATCGATGGACACCTACGTCAAGCGCCTCGAGGACCTGCAGGCCATCGCCGAGAGCTTCGGCGGCGTCGAGCGGTCGTTCGCCGTCCAGGCCGGGCGCGAGGTCCGGATCCTGGTCCGGCCCGAGGAGATCGACGACCTGACCGCCAGCCGGCTCGCCCGCGACATCGTCAAGAAGATCGAGGAGCAGCTGACCTACCCGGGCCAGATCAAGGTGACCGTCATCCGCGAGACGCGCGCGGTCGAGTACGCGAAGTAGCCCTGCGGTCAGCCGTCCGATCGCGGGCGGCGGGCCCGCGTCGCGAAGGTGAGGACGCCGACGGCGATGATCACGGCTCCGATGGCGATGCCGAAGCCGACGATCTCGAAGCCGCCCGTCCACTCGATGGCCTGCCCGAGGAACGCCACCAGCAGGGCCACGATGATGACCTCGGTGAGGTTGTCCTTGAGGTCGTCCAGAGACTCGATCTTCAGCCACGCGGGGAGCCCGACGTCGCGCTGCACGAAGAGCTGGTAGAGGCCGGCGGAGATCACGAACAGGACGGTCCCGATCAGGAAGATGTCGATGATCGCGACCGTGTTGGCGATCAGCCCCTTGGCCGCCGTCGATGACACGTCACCCGCCCTGATCAGGTCGATGATGACGGCGGCCACACGCAGCAGGCCGAAGACCTGGAGCGTCGCCGAGGCGACGAACGTCCCCAGCACCGCCAGGATGATGAGGAACCGGCTGGTCCCCAGGATGTCGCGGATCATCGTGGGCGATGGTACCGGACCATCGAGGCCCCGCGTCGCCGTTACGATGCGGACGTGAACACAGATCCCGATCGCGGCGCCGTCGGCCGGACGCGCCTCGGCAACCCGGCCAACGGCAACGCCCCGCGCCCGCACGGTGCCTGCCGCGTCCTGATGATCGGCGACATCATCGGCAAGCCCGGCCGGATCGCGGTCGAGGAGCTGCTGCCGGCGCTGCGCGACGAGCGCGGCATCGACTTCGTGACCGCCAACGGCGAGAACCTGGCGGGCGGGATGGGCCTGACGCTCTCGACCGCCGACGCCCTCTTCGCGGCCGGCGTCGACGTCATCACGTCGGGCAACCACATCTGGGACAAGCGCGAGATCTACGCCTACCTCGAGAGCAACGACCGCGTCCTGCGGCCGCTCAACTACGGCTCGCACGAGCGTCCCGGGCCGTGGCTGGGGCATCTACCAGGCGCTCGACGGCACGGACCTGGCGGTCATCAACCTCCAGGGCCGGACGTACATGCAGCAGATCGAGAACCCGTTCACCGACGCCGACCGCCTGCTCGACGAGGTCGTCGGAGCCGCTGCCGCCGGTCCGGCTGGTCGACTTCCACTGCGAGCTGACCTCGGAGAAGAACGCGCTCGGCCTCTACCTCGACGGCCGGGTCAGCGTGGTCGTCGGGACGCACACCCACGTCGTCGACCGGCGACGAGCGGATCCTCCCCAACGGCACCGCCTACCAGACCGACCTCGGGATGACCGGACCGGTCTGGAGCGTCATCGGGTTCGAGCCGCGGACGGTCATGCCGCGCTTCATCAACGCGCTGCCGACGCGGTTCGAGGTCGGGCAGGGGACCGTCGTCTTCAACGCCCTCCAGGTCGACATCGATCCGGCGACCGGTCGGGCGCTCGCGATGGAGCGGATCCAGCGGCTCATCGAGGCGTGACGTGACGGCCGGGCCCCGACGCCGCCGCCACGACCCGCTGGCGCCGGCGGGCTCGGGCCGGGTCGAGCCGCCATCGCCGTCGACCATCGACCTGCATACCCACACGACCCGATCGGACGGCGTCCTGGAACCCGGCGCGTCCTGCTCCAGGCGGCGGCCGACGGTCGGCGTCCGGCTGTTCGCGCTCACCGATCACGACACGCTGGCCGGGTACCGCGAGGTCGTCGCCGACGAGCGCGGTCCCGGAGGGCATGACCCTGGTCCCCGGCGTCGAGATCAACGCGATCGTCGACCCGCGACCTCGGCCTGTGGGAGGGCGAGCTCCACGTCCTCGGCTTCGGGATGGACCCGGCCGATGACGCGTTCGAGGACGACGCTTGCCGGGCAGCGCGCGCGGCGGCGCGAGCGGTTCGAGCGGACGGTCGAGCTGCTGCGCGAGCTCGGGCTGTCGATCGACGCCCAGCTGGCCGACATCACCGATTCGACCGATGACGCGGTCGGCCGCCCGACCGTCGCCCGCGCCCTGATCGCGGCAGGCCACGCGACGCAGCGTCGAGGATGCCTTCAGCCGGCTGCTCGCCTGGGGGAAGCCCGCGTACGTGCCGCGGCACGGGGCTCGGGCCGATCGACGCGATCGAGGCGATCCGGGCCGCCGACGGGCTCCCGGTGCTCGCCCACTTCGGCGAGGCGCCGAGCGCGCGTCGACGTCGTCCGGGAGCTGGCCGACGCCGGGCTCGGCGGTCTCGAGGTGTACTACCGCTCGTTCGACGTCGCGACCGTCGCGGCGGTCGGCGAGGTCGCCCGGAAGCTGGACCTCGTGCCGACCGGCGGCAGCGACTACCACGGCGACACCGGGACGTACGCCGAGGCGCACGCCGCGCTGTGGGTCCCGCCCGACGTCGCGGCCGGGATCCCGGGCTCCGGTGTCGTAGTAGGCTCGCCGACACAGCCATGACCGATCGAACGACGACGACCCGCGCGCTGCCCATGCTGGAGTTCGCCCCGGCAGCGCGACCGGACGCCGCCGCGCCGCCCGGTCGCGCCCGATGACGCACGCCTCGGGGAGTACCTGCCGGAGGCACGGACCCTGCCGCGCTTCCACTCTGGACGCTCGGCTGCCAGATGAACCGGAGCGATTCGGAGGAGATGGCCGGCCGCCTGCTGGCCGCCGGCTGCGAGGAGGCCGCCGTCGCTCGAGACGGCCGACCTCGTCGTCATCAACACCTGCGCGATCCGCGAGGCCGCCGAGCAGAAGGTCATCGGCCGGATGGGCCAGCTGGCGCGCCTGAAGACGGCCAACCCGTCGATGCGGGTCGTGCTGACCGGCTGCTCGGTCCGCGAGCCCGACCGCGCCGGGCTGCGCCGGCGCTATCCCGGCGGTGGATCTCTTCCTGCGGCCGGACGAGGAGCCCGAGCTGGTCGATCGGCTCGGCCTCGCGTCGGCCCAGGCCCCGATCGGGCGCCGGGGCGGTCGGCGCGACCACGACCGTCGGACGAACCGTGGTCGGCGTCGCCGACCACCTGGCCGGCACGCGGGCCACCGCGGTCGCGGACGGGACCGTGGCACGCGGCTCGAGCGATCGCGGCCTGGCTGCCGATCATCTACGGCTGCGACAAGACGTGCACCTACTGCATCGTGCCGTTCAGCCGAGGGCCCGAGCGCAGCCGGCCGTTCGACGACATCGTCGACGAGGCGCGCGCCCTCGCGTGCCGCCGGGTACCGCGAGGTCACGCTGCTCGGCCAGAACGTCAACTCGTACGGCCACGACCTCGCCGCCGAGGAGCGGTTCGCCCACGTGGACGCGGAGCGCTGGGCCGGTCGCCGGCTCGACCTGGCCGGCCGCCCGGACCTGGCCGAGCTCATCCGCGCGATCGACGCGCTCCGGACGGCCGACGGCCGCCGGGCGATCCGACGCCTGCGCTTCGTCACCTCGCACCCGTGGGACCTGTCGGACCGGCTGATCGCGGCGATGGCCGACTGCGCGTCGGTCTGCGAGCATCTCCACCTGCCGGTCCAGTCGGGCTCGGACGCCGTCCTCCGCCGGATGGGCCGCCAGTACACGATCGAGCACTACCGCGAGCGGCTCGACCGGATCCGCGAGGCCGTGCCCGGACATCGCCATCTCGACCGACATCATCGTCGGCTTCTGCGGCGAGACCGAGGCGCAGTTCCAGGAGACGCTCGCGCCTGCTCGAGCTCGTCCGCTACGACCAGGTCTTCGCCGCCGCCTATTCGCCGCGCCCCGGGACGCCCGCCACGAAGCTCGCCGACGACGTCCCGGCCGACGTCAAGCGCCGCCGGCTCAACGAGCTGCTCGCGCTCCAGGAGCGGATCGGGCTCGAGCGCAACCAGGCATGGCTCGGGCGCGAGGTCGGGCGTGCTCGTCGACACCGTCAGCCCGCCGCGGACGCACGGCCACGACGACGACGTCGCACGACGGCCGGTGGGGGAGGGGAGCAGGCTGCTCCGGCCGGACCCGCGGGAACAAGCTGGTCCATGTGGCCGGAGACGAGGCGCTCGTCGGACGCGAGGTCCTCGTCCGCATCGACCACGCCGGGCCCGTACGCGCTCCGGGGCGCACTCGTCGGCGCGTGACCGGGGCACCGCCACTCGTCGTCCTCGCCGGCGCGACCGCGACGGGCAAGACCGAGCTCGCGATCCGGCTCGGTGAGGCGATCCGGGCGACCGGCCGGCCTGCGGCGGTCATCTCGGCCGATTCGCGGCAGGTGTTCAGCGGCCTCGACATCGGGACTGCCAAGGCCAGCGCGGCGGATCGGGCGAGGATCCCGCACCACGGCCTGGACCTCGTCGAACCCGGACCAGCCGTTCAGCGTCGCCGACTTCGCCGCGCACGCTCGCGCGGCGCTTGGCCGCGATCGCCGCCGAGGATGGCGTCGCGATCCTGGCGGGTGGCACCGGCCTGTACCTCCGCGCCGTCGGTCGTGGCCTCGACACCGATGCGCTGCCCAGCGATCCGGCCATCCGCGCCAGGCTCGAATCCGACCTCACGACCGACGGCCTCGAGCCCCTGGTCGAGCGCCTCCGCGCGCTCGCGCCCGTGGCCGCGGGTCGCATCGACACGCGCAATCCCCGCCGCGTGGTCCGTGCTCTCGAGATCGCCGAGATCGCGCGGCGACACCCCGCCCCCGGCCATGCGCGGCTACCAGGGACCGATCGTCTGGCTCGGCCTGACTGTCGAGCCGACCGCGCATGCGGAGCGCATCGCCGCGCGGGCGCGCGCCCAATTCGATGCCGGGCTCCTCGAGGAAGCGCGGTCGCTGCGCGAGCGGTTCGACCCGTCGTTGCCGGCCTTCTCGGCCATCGGCTATCGCGAGGCGTGGGCCGTCCTCGATGGCGACCTCAGCCGCGATGCGGCGATCGAGCTCGACGCCCGGCGCACCGTCGCCTTTGCGAAGCGCCAGCGGACCTGGTTCCGTTCGGAGGCGGAGGTCGAATGGCTCGACGCCACGGTCGATCTGCCGACCGGCGCCGCACGCGATCGCGTCCGCCGGCTGCTCGAAACGTGACGAGCCCCCACCAGGAGACAGCCGTGCGAACCCTCTATCCCGAGATCGAGCCCTACGACCAGGGGATGCTCGACGTCGGCGACGGACAGCGGATCCATTGGGAGCGGGTCGGCACGCCGGGGGGCAAGCCTGCGGTCTTCCTCCACGGCGGACCGGGCGGCGGCCTGGTCCCGGACCACCGCCGCGTCTTCGATCCAGCCGCCTACGACGTCCTGCTGTTCGACCAGCGCGGCTGCGGGCAGAGCACGCCGAATGCCGGCGAACACGGTGCGGACCTCTCGACCAACACCACCTGGCATCTCGTTGGCGACATCGAGCGGCTGCGTGACATGGTCGGCGTCGAACGCTGGCTGGTGTTCGGCGGATCGTGGGGGAGCACCCTGGGCTCGCCTACGCCGAGACGCACCCGAACCGGGTCAGCGAGCTTGTCCTCCGCGGGATCTACACCGTGCGGGCGCAGGAGCTCGCGTGGGCCTACGAAGGAGGCGTCGCTCATCTGTTCCCTGATCGGTGGGACGCCTTCATCGCCCTGATCCCGGAACCCGAACGCGGCGACCTCTTGACCGCATACCACCGACGGCTGTTCGGACCGGACCCAGCGATCCGCGAAGCGGCGGCGGTCGCCTGGAGCGTCTTCGAGGCGTCGCTCTTCCATCTCCTCCCGACCGACGAGCCGATCGAGACGTTCAGCCGACCCGAGATCGCTCTGGCCTTCGCCCGGATCGAGAGCCACTACTTTGTCAACCGCGGGTTCCTGGCCGAGGGCCAGCTCCTCCGCGACGCCGACCGGCTGCGCGACATCCCGGGCGTCATCGTCCAGGGCCGATACGACATGTGCACGCCCCCGGTCACCGCCTGGGAGCTCCATCGCGCCTGGCCGGCTGCGGACTTCATCCTGGTCGACGACGCCGGGCATGCCTTCAGTGAGCCAGGGCTTATGGCGGCCCTGCTCGAGGCGACGGACCGCTTCCGGGAACGATGAAGCCGGCCCGCGATGCGGACCGGCTTCGGATCGGTCGGGATGTCTCCGCGGCGGAGCCGCGAAGCATGGAGCGTTAGGCGCTCGGGCTGGCCGGCGGTGGCGGCGGGGGAGTCGCGGGCGGGGCCGGCGGTGCCGGCGGCGGGGTCGCGCCAGGCCGCATGGCCTGGGCGGCAGCCACGTTGGCCGCCTGAGCCCTCTCGACGGCTGCGCGCTGCTCCGGCGTCAGCAACGACAGCTCATGCTCCATGAACTGATCGCGAACGCCCGGGTAGTTGAGGTACATGAAGATCGCGAACGCCAGCAGCCAGCCGACGAACTCGGACTCCATGGTCCCGGCACCTGCCAGGAGCGCAAAGAAGCCGAAGATCACGGTGAAGATGCTGATGAAGATGCCGAACTGCCACGCGTAGGCGCGGATGTTCCAGAAGCCTTCGGCGACCCAGAACCAGATCGCCGCGAGCAGGATGGCCCAGATGGCCTGGCCCCACTGCGGATCGTTGAACGAGACTTCCTTGCCCACGAAGTTGAAGTTGACGATCCCCAGGAAGACGAGCGTCCTCCAGATCTCATACAGTCCGGCGAGCCCCGCGCCCAGCGCGAGCAGCGTGACGCCGATAGGTCGTTTCATCCGGTTGCTACCCTCCATGTGTTCCCGCCTCCGATCGGAGGCATTTCCGCTTCAGACAGGATAGCGACACGCGGCAACTGATTGCGCGGCGCATGAGCGTGGGTCGTGTCGGGCCGCGGGGGTCGGTGGAGAGGGCGCGCTATCCTTCGGCGGTGCCCAACGACCTGATCGATCTCGCGCCGCCCGTCGAGAAGGCGTTCCTGGTCGCCGTCGACGTCGGGACCGAGGACGGCTGGACCGCCGAGGACTCGCTCGCCGAGCTGGCCAACCTCGCCTCGACCGCCGGGGCCGACGTCGTCGGCGCCGAGTGGCAGAACCGCCGCCACGTCGACCCGAACTGGTACATCGGCAAGGGCAAGGCCGAGGAGCTCGTCGCGGCCAAGCGCGAGACCGGCTTCGACCTGCTCGTCGCCGACGACGAGCTGTCGCCGGCCCAGCAGACGCGCGCTCGAGGGCCTGCTCAACGTCAAGGTCATCGACCGCAGCCGGCTGATCCTCGACATCTTCGCGCTCGCACGCGCAGACCCACGAGGGACGCCTCCAGGTCGAGCTCGCCCAGCTCGAATACCAGCTCCCGCGCCTGACCAAGCTGTGGACCCACCTGTCGCGGACCCAGGGCGGCATCGGCTCGCGCGGTCCCGGCGAGAGCCAGCTCGAGACCGACCGGCGGATCATCCGCGACCCGGATCTCGAAGATGAAGGAGCGCGTCGAACAGGTCCGCCAGCAGCGCGAGACGGCGGCCCGCGGACGCGACCGCCGGCTGTGGCCGACCGTCGGCATCGTCGGCTACACGAACGCCGGCAAGTCGACGCTGCTCAACGCGCTCGTCGGCTCGGACGGTCGCCCACGCCGAGGACAAGCTGTTCGCCACGCTCGACCCGACCAGCCGCCAGGTCAAGCTGGGCGACGGCCAGACGGCGATCGTGACCGATACGGTCGGGTTCATCCACAAGCTGCCGCACCAGCTCGTCGACGCGTTCCGGGCGACCCTCGAGGAGGTCAACCGGGCGGACGTCCTGGTCGAGGTCGTCGACGCGTCCGACAGCCACTTCGAGGAGCACCGGGCGACCGTCCAGACCGTGCTCGACGAACTGGGCGCGGGCGAGAAGCCGCGCCTGCTGGCGTTCAACAAGGCGGACCTGCTCGACGCGGCCGCGCGTGACGGCTCGACGCCGGCCCCGGCCATCGCCGGCGCGGTCTTCGTGTCGGCGCTGACCGGTTACGGGATGGAGACCCTGCGGGCCGAGATCGCGGCGCTGCTGGCGTCGATGTGGGTCGACGTCGACGTGTGCCTGCCGTACGCGGCGGGCGAGCTCCTGGCGCGAGTGCGCGAACGCGGCACGATCGAGCTCGACTACGGCGAGCGCGAGGTGCGCGTGACCGGCCGCGTCGCGCCGGCGCTGGCGGGCGAGCTGACGGCTGTGGCCGCGCGCTGGGCGGCAGCCACCGCGGAGGCCGCGGCCGCCCGTGGAGGCGCACGCCGCCGGCGACCGATGACCGAGCCGACGCGGGCCGCAGGCTGGGGCATCGCGGCCGACGGGTCAGAGGTGACCTGGACCGTCGCCGAGGGCCGGCGCGGCCGTCGCTGGCGCGAGGTGCTCAGCCGCGACGGCGACCGTCCTGCACGCCCTGCTGCTCGAGACCGACCCCGACGGCCGCTTCAGCCACCTCGAGCTCGCGCGGGTCGACGGGCTCTGGACATTCCACCCCGAGGCGGACGGCACGCTCCATGGCAACCATGTCGGGCGCGGCGAGGTCGACGTCCGGCACGTCACGGGATGGCCGTTCGCTCCCGACGACGCGATCCTCATCGAGGATTCGGTGATCAGCCTCGCAGCCATCGCCTGGTCACGGACCACGTCCCTGGCGGTCGGGTCGAGCAAGGATGTCCCGGCCGTCGTCATCGGTGGCGACGGTGCCCTCGAGCCAGTCCCGGCACTCCGTGTCGAACGCCTGTCCGGGACGGGTTGGCGAGTAGGCGATGCGCCGCCATTCGAGCTCGATCCGGAAGGGTTGCCGGTCCTCGACGGCGGGTCGGTGCGCCCGCTTGAGGTGGACTGACCGAGCCTTCGTGGACGGGCTGTGGACAACGTGCTCGGACGGCCCGATCTTCGTCCGAAACTCGTGGATAAGTCCGTAGCCAGACCCGTTGCGCGGCGGCTATCGTAGGCCTTGCTCGAAGGGGCCTTGGACCGAAAGCAGTGTCGCGGATGCAAATCAGCGGTGCTGACTACGGACCAGCGGTTCCTTCGGGCGTTTCTCTTTCCCGGGCCGGATCTGCGCATGGCATGATCGCCTGGTGATCGTCCCCGAACCGACTCTCACGTCCGACGCGATCCGCGCGGCGCGGGCCTCGATCGATCCCGTCTTCCTCGATTCGCCGCAGTACGTCCATGACGGGCTGTCGGCGCGACTGGGGGTCCCGGTCATCGTCAAAGTCGAGACGGTCAACCCGATCCGCTCGTTCAAGGGCCGCGGGACGTCGGTCGCGGTCCGAGCCCTGGCGGGGGAGGGGAGGATCGGACACGATCGCCCGATCGCCTGCGTGTCGGCCGGCAACTTCGGCCAGGGCGTGGCTCACGCCGCCCGCGCCCTCGGCATCCCGGCCATCGTGTTCACCTCGCACCACGCGAACCCGCGCAAGATCGAGCGCATGCGCGCCCTCGGCGCCGAGGTCATCGCGGCAGGGGAGGACTTCGACACGGCCCGGGCCGCCTCGGAGGGATACGCCGCTCGAGCATCCGGTCGAGCTCCTCGTCGACGGCGACGACCCCCGGATCGCGGCCGGCGCGGCCACGCTCGCACAGGAGCTGACCGACGCCGTCGCAGACGGACGCCTCCCGGCACCGGCCCTGGCGTCGATCCCGGTCGGCAACGGCGCGCTCATCAACGGCGTCGGCTCGTGGCTCCACGCGACCCTGCCGGGCTGCCGGGTGGTCGGCATCCAGGCCGAGCGCGCCGACGCGATGGCCCGCAGCTTCGCCGCTGGCCGCCCGATCGACACCGACGCCGCCGACACCTATGCCGACGGGATCGCCACGCGGGTCGCCATCCCACGCGCCGTGACGCTGATGGCCGGCCGGGTGGACGAGATGCGGACCGTCTCCGAAGCCGCCCTCCACGAGGCGCAGACGCTCCTCACCGAAGAGCTCGGGATCACCGTCGAGGGCGCCGCCGCGGCCACGTGGGCGGGCCTCTTCGTCGGCCCACCACCGGTTGGTCCGGTCCTGTTGGTCATCACCGGGAGCAACACATGACGACGTCCGAGCCGCCCGATCTCCTCGCCGAGCTCGGAAGCGATGTCACCGATCATCGACTGACCCGACCGGACGGCCGCATCGTGGCGTGGAGCGAATCCGGTGTCGCCATCGGCCGACCGATCCTCCGCCTCCCGGGCACGCCCGGCTCGCGCCTCTCGCTTCGCGCCGATCGATCTGCGTGGATCGAGCGGGGACTGCGCGTCATCACGACCGAGCGCCCCGGGTTCGGCGCGGGCACGCGGCTCGTGGGCCGGGCGTTCGTCGAGCATTCCGACGACACCGCAGCGATCCTCGACCAGCTCGGGATCGACGCGCTGCCGGTCTATGGCGGCAGTGGCGCCAGCCCACACATCCTCGACTTCGCGGCGCGACATCCGGAGCGTGTCCAGGCGGCGACGATCATGGTCGGCGCGGCCCCGCTCGATGCCGCGGAGGCGGCCGGGATGATCGAGCTCAACGCGCTCGGGTACAGGCTCTTCCACGAGGGCAAGTTCGACGAGATCCTGGCCATCACCACCGAGGTCACGGAGGCAGTCCTCGCCGATCCGCTCGGCAGCTTCCGCGGCATGATGGCGTCGGCACCCGATGCCGACCGGGCGATCATCGAGGATCCGGCGTGGCAACGGGCGTTCGTCATCGGCGTCAGCGAAGCGCTGCGGCAGGGTCCGGGTGGCTGGTACGACGAGGACCTCGCTGTCGAAGGACCGTGGGGGATCGACTTCGCCGCGATCAACACGGACGTGACCTGGTGGCACGGCGATGGCGACAGCAACGCGCCGCTGTCGGCCGCGAGGCGCGTGGTCGATGAGCTGCCAAGCGCCCGGCTCAACGTCTGGCCGGATGCCGGCCATCTGACGCCGTATCACAACGAACCCGAGATCCTCGACGAGCTGCTCGCCCGAAGTGGCCACCGCTGAGGGGTTGTCCGGCCGCGCCGACGTGCGGCACCATTGGCCGGGGAGGGTGCGTCGATGGCGACGACGAGGCCGAGGTTCCAGAACCAGGGCCCGAACTGGCGGTGCAAGCACAACGGCAAAGAGCTCGGCTGGGTGTCGTGTACCGCGTACGCCATGGCGATGGGCGTCGACGCCTGGACCAACGGCGCCCTGACACCGACCGGTTGCGAGCTCCGGGCGTTCACCAAGGACTTCACCAAGGGCCTGACCCTGACCCAGGTCGCCACCGTAGCCACTGACCGCTACGGCGTCCGCGTCACGGTCCGGACCGGCCGCCACGCGATCGCGCCCGAGAAGGCCTGGCAGCAGGCCAGCCTCGGTCGCGGGTTCGTACTGCAGGGCAACGCTGACGTCCTGGTGAACACGCTGTTCCGCTCGACCAAGGGCGCGGTCAACCACGCGGTCTGGGTGAACCGGGTCCGCGGCGGGACCGCCGGCCGGCCCAGGGAGGCGCGTGTGTTCGACCCGGCGGCCGACGGCCGTCACGCGCCGTGGGGAACGGCGGTCAAAGGCCCATCGTGGTGGCCATGGGAGACGGTCATCGCCTTCGGGGCTTCGCTTCGCGACGACGCCGGACACAGGATCGGCCCCGGCAAGCTGTACGCGGGGTTCGTGCCGAGACCCATGTCCGCCGCCACGGCGCAGCTGGCCTCCACCCACCCCGACGTGATCCTGCTGGCCGGTGCGAAGCGGACGACGCCGTTCCCGGACCGCCAGCGGGCCGATCCGCCGACCGGTCGCCGGGTCAACGTCCGGAGCGACCCGCGCAGCCTGGACCCCGACGACATCGTCGATCGGCTGTCCGATGGCGCCCTGTTCGTGGCGTTCCAGAGGTTCGATGCGGGAGCCAAACCTGGCGGCTCGACATCGCGCATCTGGTACGGCAACCAGGACGGCACCGAGTGGATCCACGAGACCGGTCTTCGGCACATCGGTGGACCGTCATGACCGACCCGCAGACCGGGCCTGTCGAGCCGGCGGCCGACACCGGCGACGAGGATCTCGTCGAAGGTGCGGAAGACCTGCCGGCGGACATCCCGGAAGGCGACGTCGCCCCCGAGGAGTTCACCGCGGCGCAGCTGGACGTCGACCCGGACGTCGACGTCCCCGAGAGCGGCCACGAGGAAGGCGACGACGTCGAAGACGATGTCGACGCGGCGATCGCCGCCGAAGCAGCCGACGTGCCGAACCCCTAGGTGCGTCGCCGCGGCTTCCACGTCTTCGGGCCGACGTCCATCCACGTCATCCGCGAGCTCCATCCGCTTCCTCGGTGACGTGGTGACGGCCCTGCGACCCCGACTCGGTCCGCGCTGGTAGCCGACTAACCGTCGCCAGCCCCGGTTGGAAGCCGCAGCACTGTGGCGTACCTACTTCCGATAAGGTGAGTTATGTCTGGTAGGCCATCACCCGTTGTCTGGTACGGCCATCACCCGTCCCTCTCTCACCGATGTCGTGGGAGTCACCGGTCGCACGGGATGTTGCAGTAGTGGATCGCGATCAGCGACGCGTCGAACGGATCGACGGTTGCGATCGCCCAGTGACGAGGCACGCCGACCTCGCGGAACAAGTCGAGCTCCCAGAACGTGCCCTCGGGAGGACCCGAGTCGCGGACGGGCTGCTGTAGAGAAATAGATTCGCGTTGCTCCAGGTGCTCGCAGGACGTTCGGCGAGCCAGGTCGAGAACTTCTTGTTGGAGATCACGGCATCGATAACCTCGCCGGGGCTGGCAAGAGCCTGAGGCTGCCCGACGATATCGAATGCGCCGTTGACCTCGAGCTGTTTGAACATCGGGGACCACGACCCCATGACTCCTTTGTAGCCGGGCGGGTAGGACGGTGGCGCGTTCTGCTGGTCATAACCGACGGACACGACGAATGGAACTCGGCCAGGTACAGCGTTGATGCCCGTTTCGGTCATCTTGGTCAAGGCCAAACCATACGGGTCGTCGTCGGCGCTGGGAAGACAGGGAAACCCCTCAGCGTTCGGTGCAGCTGGGCCACGGCGACCCGGGCTCGACGATCCGCTCGAAGGCCGGACTCAGGTTGGGTGTCGTATAGTTGCACCGACAACTTCCGTATGTCGCAGGGGCGCTCCCATGAAGATCGAGGTCTGGTCGGACATCATCTGCCCGTGGTGCGGCCTCGGACTCCACCGGCTCGACGCCGCGCTGGCCCGGTTTGCGCACCGTGACGAGGTCGAGGTCGTCCATCATTCGTTCCAGCTCGACCCGACCACGCCGATCGGCGAGGTGACGCCGGTACGCGAGATGCTCGCCCGCAAGTTCCGCATGGGCGACGCCGCATCGACTGCCGAGCAGATCGAGCGAATGACCCGCCGGGTCGAGGACATGGCCCAGAGCGAGGGCCTGCACCCGTACAACGTGTTGGACAACACGACGGGCAACACCGCGTTGGCCCACGAGCTGCTGGCCTATGCCTCCAGCCAGGGGCTACATGGCGAAGCGTGGCGGCGGATCTACCAGGCGTACTTCGGCGAGCGTCGCTCGGTCTTCAGTCGCGAGCCACTGCTCGACTTCGCCGAGGAGCTCGGCCTCGATCGCGACGACGCCGGCGCGGCGCTCGATACCGGGACGTTCCGTCAGCAGGTCCGCGACGACGGTCGCGAGGCCCAGCAGCTCGGTGCGAATGGCGTCCCGTTCTTCGTCATCGATCGACGCTATGGGATCGCCGGAGCACAGCCGGCTGACGACTTCCTTTCGGTGCTCCAGCAGGCGTGGCACGAGGCCCACCCGCTCGAGATGGCCCTCGGCGGGGAAAGCAGTGCGGACTTCCTGTGCGGACCGGACGGCTGCGCACCGGCCGTTGCCAGAGCAGCGGCTAGCAACGGGCGTGTAGCGGCCGAGCCGTCCTACTGCGACGGGGAAGGCGTCGAGAAGATGACGTCGTGCTGCGGCGCGTAGTGCAGTGGAGACGCGACGAAGATTCCCACTGCGAGCAGCGAAACCACCGTCCCGATCAGGCAGATCCTCGTCATGACGGCGGCGGTTCTGGTCTGGAGTCGGCGGCGTCCAAACGCGAGCAGACCGACTCCCGCGACGCCTCCGGCGGTGTTGACGATGATGTCGGTCGTGTCGAAGCTGCCCGTGGACAGCAGATACTGGGTGGTTTCCAGGACCAGGCTCGCTCCGACGAACACGCCCGTCCACTTCCACCACCGCCACGTTGGCGCCAGGAGCCCGAGGTAGATGCCGAATGGGACGAAGAGAACCGCGTTCGCGACGACCTCGAGCGGTGCGCTGGCACCGGCCCCGGCACTCGGCACGAACGGGATCAGCTTGATCGGGCGCGGGAGCAGCGCGGCCTCCCCGACATACGGCACTTCGAGCTTCCACACCACCGTCCAGGCCAGCAGAACGAGGTAGATGACGAAGAGCACGATGAGCAGATCGCGTCCCTCCGCTCGGAACGACTTCTTCAAGACAGACACCCATTCGTCCCCTACCCCACCGGGTAGCCCCTACATGGTCGGGCCGCAGGGCGGTGACGACCATGGTGCCTGAGGAGTCGCACATGACGTCGACTGACAATGACAAAGAGCCAGAGGTCGGCGCGGGACAGGGCGACGTCCTCACGACGCTGCCGGCTGCAATGACTGGTCGGGCAAGTCCCGCCAAGGCCGCGCTCGGCGACAAGCCGGTCTTTGCTTACATCGCCAGCCTGCCGCAGCCGCAACGCTCCATCGCCGAACGCGTCGATGCCCTGGCGGCTGAGACGCTGCCGGGCCTGCAGCGCTCCGTGAAGTGGGGCATGGCGTGGTATGGCGTGGGCGACGGCTGGTGCTTCTCGTGTGGCGGCTTCGCCGGCCACGTCAAGCTCACGTTCGGGCGCGGCACGTCCCTCACACCCGTACCGCCCGTTACGCCGATCGGGATGGGCAAGACCTCGCGCGGCGTGGACCTCGAATCGCTGGACGACCTGGACGAACGCCAGATCGCATCGTGGATGGAACAGGCCGCGGCGATCCCCGGCTTCGGGAAACGGTGAGCCACTCCATCACCATCACGCCGGTCCACGTTGCCGACCTGCTCGCCGAGGGCGAGCTGATGCCGGTCTACGTGCACGTCATCGACCATCCGGATGGGCGCGTGCTCGTCGACACCGGCATGACCGAGCTGCACCCGGCGATCGCCGACATGGATCCGCGCCTCAGCCCGCTGAGCGAGCAGGAATTCGACCTCGCCGGCATCGACATCGTCGTCAACACGCACCTGCATTTCGACCATTGCGGCGGCAACCGCCTGTTCGCCGGCAAGCCGATCTACGTCCAGCGCCGGGAGCTCGACGACGCGCGCAGCCAGGACGACTACACCATCCCCGAGTGGGTCGATGCGCCCGGCGTGCGATACGTGCCGGTCGACGGCGAGCTCGAGCTGCTTCCCGGGATCCGGCTCGTTCCGGCGCCGGGCCACACGCCCGGCACGCAGGTGGTCGTCGTCGGGACTGGCGGGCGTCCGGTCGTCATCGCCGGCGACGTGGCGGTCTGGTTCGGCGAGCTCGATGAGCCGCACACCGAGGGCCAGCAGCTGGTGCGCGCGCTCGACCCCGAGCTGGTCTGGCTCGCGCACGTGCACGAGCCGTGGCGACCCCGGCCCGTCTAAGGCGCGCGCCGCCGGTCCGCTTGGGCTACAGCGACCGAGGCTCCCGATCGCGTTCGAATGCGAGCGCGAAGTCCTCCGAGGGTCCCGAGTGACCCGCTGACTCCTCGGCCGTGTGGGTCCGTGCGAACGCGAGGTGGGCAGCCTCGTGGCGAACGACCTCGCGAAGCTCGTCGAGACGCGTCCAGTTCGCGAAGACCCAGACGATCGTCGGGTAGTCGGTCGTGTACGAGCCCTTGAACCCGTAGCGCAGCCCGACGGCCGGCGGCGGCTCGACCGTGTCGACGAAGACGATGGATGCCTCCGGGATGTCGAGCTGTCGACACGCCTCGTCGAGCGCGTCGAGTGCCGCCTGGACGTACTCCGGATCGGGCTGGGCGACTCGCACCCGATCGGACTGGATGTGCACGCCCAGACGCGCCAGGCGGCCGAAGTCGGGAAAGGCGTCCCGGCCGATGAGGAAGGTCCCGTCCGTCGACTCGAGGGGCATCGGCGCGACGGCGACGCGTGGTTCCATCTTCGTGCGACGGCCAGACTACGCCGACGTCAGGTCTTGGTCCCCACCACGGTGACGCCGTCCACGGCTGGGTAGTTCGAGAAGTAGCGCTTTTGCCAGTGGATCTTGCCGTGGTCGTAGATCGTCACGGTGGTCCACACCTTGGCGCCGTTCACCGGGGCGTTGTTGAAGAAGCTGTACCCGACCGGCTTGGTCGGATCCTTCACGGTCTTCTGGATCGCGTGCTCGCCCGGCTGGATGACCGTGTTGGTGACCGTGGCTTTCCGTCCGTTCGGAACGCTCCAGATCTTGAACGTGATCCACCGCCTGCTGCCGGCGTCCCTGATGGTCCGCTGGATCAGGATCGGGTACTTGGTGTCGTTCTTGAAGCTCATGGTCTGCTTGGTGTTGCCGACGATCCACACGGTGGCATCGAGGCCCGGCGGATACCGGTTGATGAACTCGTTGTGGTTCTGGCGGGCGAGCGGGATCATGCCTGCCCGGAACGCCGCGTTGAACAGCGTCGTGGAGGTGGTGCAGATGCCGCCGCCGAACGCGCCGGTGACGGTGATCTTCCCGCCCTCGATCGCGTTGCCCGGGCCCTCGCCCGGGAGCTTGTGCAGGTCGCCGACGACCTTCCAGAAGTCGAACTTTGCGCCTGCCGGCACGACCGTGCCGTTGATCTTCGTCGCCGGCGCCTCGATGTTCCCGCCGAAGTGATTGTTGACGATGACGAAGTAGTAGACGCTGTACGAGCTGATGGCCTTCATCTTCGGGGCGAAGGCCTTGGCGTCCGCCGAGGTCAGCTTCGGGTTGACGGCCTTGACGACGGCCGCGACCGGCGACGCCGCCGCGCCTGCCTGGCGAGCCCCGATCGCGCTGACGATCGCGGCCTTCATGCCGGCAGCGTCGAGCGTTCGGCCCTCGCGGCTGGCGCCGGTCGCGATGATGTGTCCGCTGACGAGCTTGAGGCCGGCATCCTGCGCGGTCTGGTTGACCTTGTCGGCCAAAGTCGTGACGAGCGGGTCGAGGCCCGACTCGTCGAAGACCGGGGTGATGGTCCCGTCGGCCGCGGTCGAGAACGAGATCAACGGCGCGAGGCTCGTGTGGGCGATCGTCCAGCTGTCCTTGTCACGGGCGACGACCACGTCGGCGGCCATCCGATCCGCGGCTGCCTTCGCCGTCTCGGCCGACGCGGTGCCGACGGTCGGCGTCAGCGACGCGACCGGCACCGTCATCGCGATCGTCGCGGGCGTGTCGAGTGCCGAGAGCTGCTGGTCGAGCGCCGTCAGCAGGGCCGCCTTGTCCACGGCACGACCGCCGACCGCCGAGGTGGCGCTGAACGTTCCGCCCGGGCCGGCCGACACGGTGGCGTCCACGGGGGTCTGGTCGATGGTCGTGGCGAGGGTCTCGACGGCGGCCGCCAGCTTGTCATGGTCGTAAGCAACCCCGGAGTCGATGGTCACGCCGTGGATCGCGGCCTGCGGTCCGTCGATGAGGTTGGCGAGCGGCTCGCCTTGGCGGCCGACCGCAAGTGCCGCGTCGGCCAGCGCCGAGGTGTCCGGGCCGCGACCGACGTCGGCGTAGCTCATGGTCGTCACCTGGCCGTCGGGGCCGGTGAGGGAGATCTGCCCGGTACCGAGCGACCCATACGCCTTCGCGATCTCCGCCTCCGCCTCGTCGCGGGTGAGCCCGCCGACGACAGCGCTGCCGACACGGACGCCGGGCAGGACACGGCCGTCGTACTGCTGGCTCCACGCGTACAGCGCGCCGACGCCGACGCCGATGGCGAGCACGAAGCCCAGGACGAAGGAGACGCCGAAGCGGAAGGCGAGCGACCGTCGGCGCCGTGGCCGGGCCGTGGCCTCGCTGTCGAAGACGATGGGCGCGAGGGGCAGGACCGGCACGGCATCGACGCCGAACTCGGAGGTCGGCGACGTGTCCGCCGTGGCGGCGTCGGTCGACTCACCCGACGGCGCGTCGCGCTGGACGAGCGCCGCGAGCTCTGGGTCCGGTGTGGAGTTGGGCAGATCGGTCATCGGATGCTCATGCGCGGGCGGCCTGCGCCGGGCCCCCTACCTGGCAGGCGCGACATCTTCGCGCGTGCTCGGGAATTTATCACGGGACGCTCGGCTCGGCCGTCGGGACTGGGACGCGTGACGCCACCCAGACGTTGCGCGTCGGGACCGCGGCCAGCCGACCGATTGCGGTAGCCTCTCCGGCATGACTCTCGGATTCGGTCTCCTCAGTGCCCAGCTCCGACCCGGCGAGACGGACTGGACGCGTGCCTACGACGACACGCTGCGTCTTGCTGTCGAGGCTGAACGGCTGGGCTTCAGCTCGGTCTGGACGACGGAGCACCACTTCGTCGACGACGGCTACATGCCCTCGCTCCTCGTCGTCAGCGCCGCGATCGCCCAGGCGACCTCACGGATCGAGATCGGGACCGGCGTCATCCTCGCGCCGATGCATCACCCATTGCGCCTGGCCGAGGATGCGGCGACGGTCCAGCTCCTCAGTCACGGGCGGCTCGCGCTCGGGCTGGGTCTCGGGTGGTCGGAGGCCGAGTACGCCGGGCTGGGGGCGGACATGCGCCGTCGCGGCGCAGCGATGGAGGAGACCCTTCAGATCCTGCCGCAGGCATGGAGCGGGGAGCCGTTCACTCACGAAGGCTCGGTCTACCAGCTGCCGACCCTCGCGGTGCGCCCAACGCCATCGAAGCGGATCCCGATCCTTGTCGGCGGTGGGGCCGAGCCCGCGATCCGCCGCGCCGCCCGCCTCGCCGACGGCATCTTCTCGAATGCCCCGGCGGAGCAATTCGGCGAGCAGGTCGGGTGGGTGCTCGACGAGCTCGACAAGGCCGCACGCGATCCCTCGACCTTCAGGTTCATCCACTACTCGATCCTGCTCCCCGGGACGTCCCGGGCCGATGCGCTCGCTCGGTACCGCGACGCGGTCTGGGCGTTGAACTGGAAGTACTCGGACATGGAAGCATCGGCGACGCGGTCGCTCCCGACGGCCTCCCCTCCCCCATTCGAAGGCGAGAACGAGAAGCTTCTGGCCCGACGGACGGCGCATGCCGGCACGCCCGACGAGCTTGTCGAAGCGTTGCTGGAGGTCCGGCGTCGGGTGCCGGTCCCGGTCGAGTTCGTGGCGCGCAGCCACCTGCCGTTCCTCGAGTACGACGCGCAGCTCGAGGTCATGCAGCAACTCGCAGAGGGCGTCGCGCCGCACCTCTGAGTGACCAGATACCTCGTCCTCCTGCGCGGCATCAACGTCGGCGGCCGGAACAAGCTGCTCGATGACGGCCCTGCGCGAGCTGCTCGAGTCGCACGGCCACACGAAGGTCTCCACCTACATCGCCAGTGGCAACGTGATGCTGAGCTCCGATCGATCGGCAGACGCGATCAAGCACGAGCTCGAGGAGGCGCTCCCCAAGGCCTTCAAGCTCGACAGCGAGCTGATCGCGGTCCTGGTCCTGACCCGAGCGCAGCTCCGGGCAGTCGTCCGGGATCGGCCCAAGGGTTTCGGCGACCAGCCGGACACGTATCACAGCGACGCGGTCTTCCTCATCGGGATCGACGCGCCGACGGCGATGAAGGTCTTCGATCCGCGACCGGGCGTCGACGCGGTGTGGCCGGGCAAGGGCGTGATCTACTCGCAGCGGCTGAGTGCGCAACGGACGAAGAGCCGTCTCGGCAAGATCGTGGGCACCCCGGCCTACAAGTCGATGACGATCCGCAGCTGGGCGACGACGCTGGCGTTGCTCGAGCGCATGGAGTCACCCGAGCGGTAGCGGCTGCAACGCGGGCTCGGCGACATCGGATTAGGCTTTCCCGATGAGCGTTTGGTTCGGTCTGCACCTGCCCTCCTACACCCACCCAGATACCCCGCCGGAGCGGCTGTTCGACCGCGTCGTCGAACAGGCGAAGGCGGCCGAGGCGGCCGGCTTTGACGTCGTCACCGTGATGGACCACCTGTACCAGATCCAGGGCATCGGCGGGCCGGATGAGCCGATGCTCGAGGGCTGGTCGGTGCTTGCCGCGCTCGCGCGCGAGACCACGCGCGTTCGATTGGGCACGCTCGTGACGGGCGTGACCTACCGCAATCCGGCGCTGCTCGGCAAGCAGGTCACGACGCTCGACACGCATCTCAGGCGGGCGCGCGATCCTCGGCCTTGGGGCCGCCTGGAACGACGTCGAGCACGAGGGCTACGGCTACGACTTCCCGCCGATCCGCGAGCGGATGGATCGGCTGGAGGAAGCCCTCACGATCATCAAGGCGATGTTCACCGAGGAGCGTCCGACGTTCACCGGGACGTATTACCGGATCGACCAGGCATACAACGTGCCGCGACCCGTCCAGCCGGGTGGCCCGAAGATCCTCGTCGGCGGCGGCGGTGAGCAGCGAACGCTGCGGATCGCGGCGAAGCACGCCGACATGACGCACTGGTTCTCCCTGGGCCTCGAAGGGCTCAAGCACAAGACCGAGGTCCTCGAGCGCTACTGCGAGGAGATCGGACGCGACCCATCGACCATCGAGCGGACGGTCGGCGCGCCGGTGATGGTGGTCGACTCGGAAGCCGCCGGGCAAGGCACTCCTCGAGCGGATCCCGGCCGAACGGCGTCCCTACGTCAACGTGGGGACCGTCGAGCAGGCGGCCGAGGCGATCCGTCCATACATCGAGGCCGGCTTCACGGGCTTCACGTTCAACAACAACCTGTACAAGACGCCCGAGCAGATCGAGCAGCTCGGCGACCTCCTGAAGCCTGGTCGCGAGCGAAACGCCGGTCGGAGCGCGGTAGCAACGGTCGTTTGACCTTCGCCTAGCGCACGATCTCGTAGTGCTCGATCGACCACGATTCGAGTCGCTCGGGATGGCGGGTCTTGTTGGGCTCGCGGATATCGCCGCCGGTGGCCCGGGCGATGTCGTCCCACTCGCGCCAGGCCGACGCCGTGATGAACGGACCGTCGCCGGTCGCCCCGAGGTAGAGGGCGATCGGTCCGACCCCGCTGCGTCGGTCGAGCTCGACGCCGTCCCGGACGTCGTCGACATACGCGTCGAGCTCGCCTGGCCGGACGACCCCTCGAAAGACCCGCAGGATGGTCGGCGGCGGTCCCTCGATGCGGTCGCCGATCCGTTCCTCGAACACATCGAGAACGTGGTCGCTCGTCGCCGCGAGGTGCTCGGGGTGGAACACACCCAGGCGATCGCTCACACCGGCGACCATCGCCTCCGCGGACGACCAGATCGAAACGGTGATCCGTGGCCCGACGTCGTCGGGGCCCTGGCGCCCGAAGAAGACCTCGAGGAGTCCGGGCATCGCCCGCATCTCCGGCATCAGCTCGTCACGCAGGACGGAGTCGAATCCCGGGCGAACCGTGCGGAACGTGAACACCCGTACGACCGACATGCTCACCTCGTGGTCGACCCCGGCGGACGCTGAGTGTGACAGGTCTGGCAGCGTCGACAGAGGGCCCGAGACGACCCTGCTCCCCGGCGCTGGCGAGCGTCGGATCCGCAAGGGACTGCCTTCATCCAGGTCTGCGTGTTCGACAGCACGAACCAGGGCGAAAACGATCCGAACGGCTTCGCCTTCGACTATTCGATGCGCAAGATCGTCACGAACTGACACACCGATCGCGGCCACGGCGCCACTCGGGTCCGGATACACGGGCCCGCGTGGCGCCGTTCGATTCCGGGGCCTTGACGCAGCTAGCCATCGGGCACGCACAAATCGACTAGCGTGGGTCCGGATGACAAGGAGCGGTCTGCGCTCACGGTCCGTGGCGGCCTTTGGGTCGAGTGCCACGCTCGCCGCGTTCCGCGTGGCGGGCTATCCGGCACTCTGGCTCAGTGGCGCCGCAGCTGGGTTCGGCCGGTCGGCCACGCTGGTCGCGATCGGCTGGATCGCCCTGGTCGCCACCGACTCGGTCCTGGTCGTGGGCGCAACGTTCGCCATTCGCCTCGTCCCGTCTCTCCTGTTCGGGATCCCGCTCGGCGGCCTCGTCGACCGGTACGACCGTCGAGCGACGCTGATCCTTGCCAACGTGGCGGCCATCGTCCCGTTGCTCGTGGCGGCCGGCCTCGCCGGTTTCGGGACGCTCGGCGTGACCGGTTTGCTCGTGCTGAGCCTGGCCCTCGGGATGATCGACACGACCACCGGGGCGGCCACGCAGACGTACTCGGTCGATCTCGTCGGGACGAGCCGGGCCACG
The DNA here is from genome assembly GCA_963797685.1 of uncultured Chloroflexia bacterium. Taxonomy (GTDB): domain Bacteria; phylum Chloroflexota; class Limnocylindria; order Limnocylindrales; family CSP1-4; genus SPCO01. The sequence goes on from CAWCQK010000005.1 coordinate 23,882, forward strand.
AATGCGATCGCGCTCGGCAACCTCGGCGTCTTCCTGGCCGGCGCGGTCGGGTCGATCGTGGCCGGTATCGCCCTCGACCGGATCGGGCTCGCCTCGCCGTTCATCCTGTCGGCCGTCATGGCAGCGCTCGCCTCCGTATGCCTCGTGGCCGGTGGCGCTCACGCGCGCCGGGAGCGGCCGCGCACCACACCTCGTACCCAGCCTGTCGCGATCGATGACCCTGATCCTTCGCAACCGGCGAGCCGCCCTCATCGCGCTGGTCGTCGTGACGTGCGAGATCCTCGGCTTCTCGAGCCTTACCGTCTTCCCGACCTTCGCCCGCGACGTGCTCGGTTCGGACGCGGCCGGACTCGGTGCGCTGGCGACCGCGAGGCAGATCGGCGCGATCGCGGGCCTGCTCTTCCTCGCGCGGGCGGGGCTCGCGGGCGGCCGCGGGGGACGCTTGGTCCTGCTCGCCACATTCACGATGGGGGTCGGACTCACGGCCTTCGCCCTGAGCACGTCGTTCGCGCTGTCGTTCCTGCTGCTCGTCGTCGTCGGTGCGGCGATGGCGGGCAGCGACACCCTGGGCCAGTCACTGCTCCAGCGGAACGTGGACGACGCCGAGCGTGGGTCGGCGGTGGGGATCTGGTTCTTCGCGATCGGGTTCGGTCCCGTCGGGCTCGTCGCCCTTGGGGCTGCCGCGAACGCGGTCGGTGCTCCGGCCGCATTGGCCACCAGCGGCATCCTGCTCACCTTGTTCGCCCTCGGGCTCTCGCGTGTCAGGGCGATCCACGAGCTGGTGTGATGGCGGTGACTGGGTCCTCCGCAAAGGTAGAGTCGCCTCGAATGGATCGACTCCGAGTGCTGTTTGGGTTATCTGCGGTCCTGCTTGTCGCATGCTCGAACAGCGCGACGGTCAGCCCTGCCTCGGCGCCGGCGACAACCGCTCCGACGACGACCGTGACGGCAGCATCAACGGTCGGGCCATCGGCTGCTCCGAGTGCTCCGGTCGCGTCGCCCACCCCATCGGCGGCAGCGGATGTCGTGGTCGGCGGCGATCGGCCGGTGACGGTCCGCGTGCCGCCGGGCTACGCCTCGGGCAAGCCCGCGCCGCTCCTCGTCCTGCTCCACGGCTATGGCGGCTCCGGCAAGGACATCGAGGATGAACTCCACCTGGGGGCTGCCGCCGCGCAGCGCGGCTACCTGTCCGTCGCCCCGGACGGGACCCTCGATTCGACCGTCAGCCGGTTCTGGAACGCGACTGATGCCTGCTGCGACTTCGAAGGTGCCGGGGTCGATGACGCGACCTATCTCGAGAACGTCATCAAGGAGGTCGAGGCGACCTTCACGGTCGACCCGAAGCGCATCGACGTCGTCGGCCACTCGAACGGTGCGTTCATGAGCTACGCGATGGCCTGCACGCACGCCGACACGATCGCCGCGATCGTCAGCCTCGCCGGCGCGACCTTCAAGGACCCGAAGGCCTGCGCCCCGAAGAACCCGGTCGCTGTCCTCCAGATCCACGGCACGACCGACGACACGATCGACTTCGACGGCGGAGCGATCTCGCTCGCCGGTGGCCACTCGATGGGAGCGTACCCGGGCGCGCGAGCGACGGTCGCGACGTGGGCGAAGTACGACGGCTGTAGCGACGTCAGCGGTCGTGGACGAGCATGTCGACGTCGATGCCACGCTCGGCACCGCCGCCGCGCCGGCAGAGGCGACCGTGACGCGCTGGTCGGGCTGCAAGCCCGGCGGGGCGGTCGAGCTGTGGACCGTTCCGGGTGGCAATCACACGCCGACGGTCTCGGCCGCGTTCCCCGGCGCCGTCCTCGATTTCCTCGAGGCGCACCCAAAGCCCTAGGCTGAGACCGAGATCGCGGTCCACCATGTCGAGAATCCAGAACGGGCTCCGTTTCCAGGGTGACAGGGCAGTCAGCCCTGGGAACGCCTACGGAGGACAGATGTCATGAAGTACGTCCTGATCGTCAACTTCCAGCCGGGAGTCGCCGAGACACCGATGGACGAATGGAAGCCCGAGGAGATCAAGGCCCACCTCGACTATTACTCGGCGCTCCAGGAGGAGCTCCTGGGGACCGGCGAGCTCGTCGGGTCGGAGGTGTTGGCCGGGCCGGACCTGGCCAAGATCGTCACGTCCGACGGCCATTCGGCGCCGGTCGTGACCGATGGGCCATTCCAGGAGTTCAAGGAATGGATCGCCGGCTACCAGATCGTCGACGTCGAATCGGAGGCGCGGGCGATCGAGATCGCCGCCAAGATCTCGGCCGTGCCGGGGCAGGCAGGCCGCGCCACCGAACAGCCGATCATCGTCCGCCAGATCATGGACGTATCGCCACGGACCGTCCCCGAGATGGAGGGATATCTCGAGACGGCGCGCGGAGGCGTTCGCTGAGCGTCCCGTCCCCGGTCGAGGACCTGCTGCGCACGCTCGCGCCGCAGGTCCTCGGCGCGCTGACGCGTCGATCGGGCGATTTCGACGCAGCCGACGATGCCGTCCAAGAGGCGCTGATCGCTGCGGCGAACCACTGGCCGGACGAAGGCGTCCCGCCGAACCCTCGCGCGTGGCTGCTGACGACAGCCGGCCGGAGACTGATCGACCAGCGCCGGAGCGAGCAGGCGCGGACGAACCGCGAGCTCGAACTGGCTGTGCTGGACGCGGATATGGCTGCTGCCGTCGAGGAGGACGACACGCTGGCCCTGTTCTTCATGTGCGTCCACCCCTCCCTGACGCCGGCGTCCTCGATCGCGCTCACATTGCGCGCGGTCGGCGGCCTGACGACGGCCGAGATCGCGAAGGCCTTCCTGGTCCCAGAGGCGACCATGGCCCAGCGCATCTCGCGGGCCAAGCGGACGATCAAGGAGTCCGGCGTCCGGTTCCGACTCCCCTCCCCTGACGAAGAGCCGGCCGCGGTGCGGTCGGTGCTGCATGTGGTGTACCTGATCTTCAACGAGGGCTACGCGAGCAGCGGCGGACGCGAGCTCCAGCGGGTCGACCTGTCGAGCGAGGCGATCCGGCTCGGGGTGATGATCCACGCTCAGATGCAGGACGACCCTGAGGTGTCGGGCCTCCTCGCGTTGATTCTGCTGATCGATGCCCGCCGGCCGGCGAGAGTCGATGCCCGTGGCGACGTCATCTCGCTGGCCGACCAGGATCGAGGCCTCTGGGATCGCGAGCAGATCGCGCAGGGAACGGCCCTCCTCGACGCGGCGATCAGTCGTGGCCGCGTCGGCGAATACCAGGTCCAGGCGGCCATCGCGGCCATCCACGACCGAGCCCCACGCGCCGCCGATACCGAGTGGTCGCAGATCCTCGCGCTGTACGGGCTGCTCGAGCAGATGACCGGCAACCCGGTCGTGACCCTCAACCGGGCCGTCGCCGCGGGCATGGCCGACGGCCCCGCGGCGGGCTTGGCGATCCTCGACCGGATGGGCGGCGTCCTCGTCGGGAGCCACCGGTTCGAGGCCGTCCGGGCTCATCTGCTCGAGATGGCGGGCGACACCGAGGGAGCGATCGAGCATTACAGGATCGCGGCCCGACTGACCACGAACCTCCCCGAGCAGCGCTACCTGGCGACGAAGGCCGCGCGCCTCCGGGAAGGTGGCTCCTGACGCCCGACCCCTACCATGCGTCAGCGAGCCGAACGATGACGGTCATCCGGCACCTTCGGCCGGTGCCGGCTCGACGTTGTGATTCAGCCGAAAGACGTTGTCCGGATCCCACGTCCTCTTCAGCGCCGCGAGACGGATGAGCTTGGCATCGCCGTAGATCGTCCGGGTCGCGTCCGGCCCGTCATCCGAGTTCTCGTTCGCGTAGCGACCCACGATCGCGTCGGGCTCGACGATGGCCATCACCTCGCGGACCCATGCTCGACCGACGTCGTCGTCGCCCGCGTCGTCCCAATTGGCATTCGCGCTCAGGTCGAACCTCGCTGCGCGGCCGGCGTAGGCCATCGCGTCCTCGTCGACCCGGGCGATCGCGCCGCCCTGGACGGTGACCGAGAAGTCCGCGCCGGCAGGTCCGTTGGCGACGTGCTCGACGATCGCGTCCAGCGCCTCGGGCCGGAACATGTGGGCGTACAAGCCGCTGATGTGTGAGCGCCCGCCCCAGCCGAGGAGCAGGTCGTGTGCGGTCTGGACCTCCAGGTAGGGCTCGCTGGTCGTGCTGACCGACGTCGGCTCGGGGCCGCGGCGCAAGCCGGCCGTGTCGCGCTCGACCGTGTCCGCGGCGCCGCTATGGTTGTACGAGACGACGACGATCGGGTCGCCGCCGGCGGGCCCCTCCGCTCGCGAGATCCCATAGATCAGCGAGACCGCGTCTGGTGCCGTGGCGGCGTAGTCCTCGAAGGACTCCCAGACCTCGCGCGCGGCCGACGCCGGGTAGATCCGGACGCCCCGATGCAGGTCGGGACCGAACGGTTGGAGCTCGAACTCGAACGCCGTGGCGATGCCGAAATTCCAGCCGGCGCCGCGCATCGCCCAGAACAGGTCCGGCTCCTCGGTCTCGCTCGTCCGCACGAACCGGCCGTCGGCCGTGACGAGCTCGACAGCGCGCAGGTTGTCGATGGTCAGCCCGAAGTTGCGCTGGAGCCGTCCGACGCCGCCACCGAGCGTCAGGCCGGCGACGCCGGTGTGGCCGATGACGCCGGTCGGACAGACGAGACCATGGGCCTGGGCCGCGACGTCGAGCTCGCCGAGGAGGGCGCCGCCATTCACTCGGGCCGCGCGCGTCGCCGGATCCACCGCGACGCCGCGCATCCGGCACATGTCGACGACGAGGCCGCCGTCGCAGCTCGAATGACCGGACGCGCTGTGACCGCCCGACCGGACCGCCAGCACGACGTCGTGCTCGCGGGCGAAACGGATCGCGGTGGCGACATCCGTCGCGCGACGTCGGCCGGACGATGACCGCCGGACGACGGTCGAACACGGCGTTCCACAGCCGCCGCGCCTCGTCGTAGGCGTCGTCGGACGGCAGGACGATGTCCCCCGCGAACGAGTCGCGGAGACGCCGCACCCCGTCGGCGGTCAGTCCAGTGGGCGTCTGGACCACGGTGATCCCCGCCTACCCGCCGCCGCCCATCCCTCTCGTGCCGTCCGACAAGATCGGCGAGATCAGGCCGAACACGTTGTTGTCGGGGTCGAGCAGGTAGCCGCCTCGACCGACGCCAGGCCAATCCTGGGCGGCCAGGGCCTCGGTCCCGCCGAGCTCGATCCCGCGCTTCATCAGGCCGTCCACGTCGTCGACGCCGACGACGATGTTGCAGCCGTTCACGCTCGCCCCGACCTCGGGCTTCGGGCCCATCCGCTCGACCAAGCCGCCGTTGATGCCGTGACCTGCCGTGCCCGCGACGTTCCCGATCGCCCCTTCACCAGTGTTGATCACCCAGTACGGGGTCTCGCCGAAACGATCGAACGTCCAGCCGAGGAGCGCGGAGTAGTAGTCGACGAGCTTCTGCGGCTCCGACGCGTGGATCTCGAAATGGACGACCAGGTTCCCCATCGTGATGCCTCCTTCCCTGCTTCCGCCCTAGCCTACGAGGCGGAGGCAACAGATGTCCGGGTTGGCGGCCTGGAGGAAGCGGTGGACCCGTCGTACTGCCGCCTAGTAGGGTGTCACGGCAGCCGTCCGGCGATGAGGTTTGCCCCATCCATGAGCTTCTGGCCGTCGCATGCGGGAAACTCGCAGTACAGCTCGAAGAATTCGTTCTTGTCGAGGACGAAGATCCCGTCGAGTGTCCCGATGGGCGTCTTCCCGCTCGCGATGAGCGCCCCATCGAAGAGGTTCGGCAGCTCCGAGATCACGGCCCCCTCGGGGACCTCGGACTTGTTCGCCTCGTAGTAGGCCTTGGCGGCGACGGGGTCGGTCGGCGGCGACAGGAAGATCTTGAGCTTGGTGGTGCCCTTCGCCCACGTGCACACCATGAGCGGGGTCACGTTCTCGAGCTTGCCCGGGCCGAGCTTGGCGCCGATGTACCCAGAGGCCTCATCCTGTGTGAGGAGCGTGCAGGGATCGATCGTACCTGGCGTCGCCGAGGCTTCGGCCGCATCGGACGAGCTTGGCTCTGCGGTCGCGGTGGGCTCCGGGGTCGATGACGGGGTCGGCGCCGGGGGCGGCGCCTGGACGGTCACCGGCAGCGAGGGCAGGACGGCGTCGAGGGGGAGCGTCGGAGCGCTTGAGGCCAGTCCCCCGGTGGTCGAGCAGGCGCCGAGCACGAGGGTCATCCCCAGCAGCGAGAGGCATGCGAGCTTCGATGTCATCGTTTCCCCTTCCTGGCGTGATCGAGATCCATCGACTCGGACCGTACGGCTCGCCCGACGCGCGACGAAAGGGGCGAACACCCCCATCTGTGGACGATCTCCCTCCCCGACACTCGAGTCTTGACACGGCCGTCATACAACCGTATGGTTGTATCCATGCAGGCCATGTTCAACGCCGATCAGGTCTTCGCCGCCCTCGCGGACGCCACCCGGCGCGACATCGTCCTGCGCGCACTCAACGGCGATGAGGGCGTCGCCGAGCTGGCCGGTCACTATCCGATGAGCTTCGCGGCCGTGCAGAAGCACGTCGCGGTGCTCGAGCGGGCCGGCCTGATCACCAAGGAGCGCACCGGCCGCCGCAAGGTCGTGCGCACCAACATCGAGAGCCTGCGGATGGCCCGCGGCCTGCTCGACCAGTACGAGTCGCTGTGGCGCGGTCGGATCGATCGCATGACCGACATCCTCAGCAGCAGCAGTAAGGAGATCCGTCCATGACTGTCACTTCCGTCCAGAAGGACCCCAACGCGCTGACGCTGACCCTGACTGCCGAGTTCGACGCCTCGCCCGAGCGCGTCTGGGACCTGTGGGCCGACCCGCGCAAGCTCGAGCGCTGGTGGGGTCCGCCGTCCTACCCGGCGACGTTCACGACCCACGACCTGGCGCCCGGCAGCCGTGTCGAGTACCACATGACGGGTCCAAGTGGCGACCAGCCGCGCGGCTATTGGGACGTGCTCGAGGCCGAGCCTCCGCATAAGCTCGTCTTCCTCGACGGCTTTGCCAATGACGACGGGACGCCGAACGACGCGTTCCCGCGCAACGAGGGCCGCGTCACGATCGAGCCGATCGGCGCCGCCCGCACACGGATGCTGATCGAAAGCCATTTCCCGAGCACCGAGGCGATGGAACAGGTCCTCGCCATGGGCATGGAGGAGGGCCTCACGCAGGCCGTCGGCCAGATCGACGCGATCCTGGCAGAAGGAGTCGCAGCATGACCACGATGACCGAACCGACCACCCGGACGCTCGACGCTCCGGGCGCGACGATCACCTACGACATCCACCCGGCCCAGACCGACATCGGCGCTCCGGTCCTGCTCATCATCGGCTCGCCGATGGGCGCCTCCGGATTCGGGACGCTCGCCAGCCACTTCACCGACCGCACGGTCGTGACCTACGACCCGCGCGGCGTGGAACGCAGCCCGAAGGCCGATCCGGCCAGCGAGTCCACGACGCAGCAGCACGCCGACGACGTCCACCGCGTCATCGACGCGCTCGGCGCGAGTGGTCCCGTGGACGTCTTCGCCAGCAGCGGCGGCGCGGTGAACGCGCTCGAGCTCGTTGCCAAGCACTCGGACCAAGTCCGCACGCTCGTCGCGCACGAGCCACCGCTCGCCGCCATCTTGCCCGACAGCGAGGCCGCCCTGGCTGCCTGCGAAGCGATCGGCCAGACCTACCAGCGCAGCGGGTTCGGGGCGGGGATGGCGCACTTCATCGCGGTGACGGCCTTCATCGGTCCGATGACCCAGGAATTCGCCGCCCAGCCCGGGCCGGATCCGGCGATGTTCGGCATGCCGGCCGAGGACGACGGCACCCGGAGCGATCCGCTCCTGTTCCAGAACATCATCACCACGACGCACTACCAGCCCGACTTCGATGCGCTCCGGGCAGCGCACACCCGGATCGTCCTGGGCGCCGGCGTCGAGTCCGAGGGCCAGATGGCCCATCGCGGCGCGGAGGCCGCGGCCGAGCGGCTCGGCACCACACCGGCGAGCTTTCCGAGCGGCCACGCTGGGTTCCTCGGCAACGAGTACGGCATGCCCGGCGACCCGGATGGCTTCGCCGCCAAGCTCCGCGAGGTTCTCGACCAGGGCTGAGTGGCTCTCTATCCGGACTGGCGCTCGAGCTGGTCCAGGAGTCCCGTGATGAGATCGAGCCGGGCGCTGATGGCGGCCGGCTCGCCTTCCATGGAGGCGCGTCGGTCGCCGTAGATCGACAGCTGGGTCTGGGCCCGGCGCAGGTCTGAGAGCTCGGCCGCCCGGATCTTGAGCAGCAGGCCTCGCACCGTGGCGGCGTCGTCCTGCTCGATGGTGAGCGTGATGGCTGGCATCCACGCATCGTCGCATGCGGGCATCGCGGGGGCTTGACATGCGGACGGTAGTCTCGTGGCATGAGCACTGAAGCCCTGCCGACCGGCCCGGATCCGGAGGCGATCACCCGGACGATCCTCGACACGTGGCCCGACACCGATCTGGTGACCGCGTTGGGCGCCAGCTTCTTTTCGCTCGATCGCGAGAAGCATTTCCCGAACTTCGCGACGATCGTGACCACCGACGAGCACGACGAAGGAGCGCCATCCGATCTCGCTCGACCCGGGGTCTTCCGGCTGAACATCGGCGTCGGACGCGAGACGTTCGAGCGGATCGTTGAGACAAGCGGTGAGGATCACGCCGCATTCGACCGGTTCTTCCCCCACCCCGTCTACGCGAAGCAGCTCTGGATCTCGATCCTCAACCCGAGCGACGCCACGTTCCGCGACGAGGTCATGCCGCTGCTGACGGAGGCACACGACCGGCTCGCGACCGCGCGCGCGAGGCACGCCGGCAAGGGCGACCGATAGAATCAAGCTCATCCACGACGACCGGGGAGGCTCCGATGGCTGAAGTCCTGCTGTTCCACCACGCCCAGGGTTTGACGCCCGGCGTCCAGGCGTTCGCCGACGAGCTGCGCGCCGCCGGGCACACGGTGCATACGCCGGACCTGTTCGAGGGCCGGACGTTCGGATCGATCCCCGAGGGCATGGCCTACGCCCAGGAGGTCGGGATGGAGGACCTCCTCGAACGCGGTGTCCGCGTCGCCGACGACCTGCCGGCCGAGCTGGTGTATGGCGGCTTCTCGCTCGGTGAGATGGCGGCCCAGAAGCTCGCCCAGACGCGGTTCGGCGCCCGGGGTGCCCTGCTCTTCTACTCGTGCATCCCGATCAGTGGCGACTGGGCATTCGGGCCGTGGCCCGACGGGGTACCCGTCCAGATCCACGGCATGGACAACGATCCGATCTTCGTCGGCGAAGGCGACGTAGAAGCTGCGCGCGAGATCGTCGCGAACGTCAAGGACGCCGAACTGTTCCTCTACCCCGGCGACCAGCACTACTTCGCCGACAGCTCGCTTCCCTCGTACGATGCGGCCGCCACGGCCTTGCTCACCCGTCGCGTGCTCGACTTCCTGGCCCGCGTCTGACCGGTCCCGTCGCGGGACCAAATGGTAACGGATGTGTTACCGTAGGTCTTGCCCGCCCATGGCGGCGAGCGCGGTGATCGTGTCGGCACGAGGAGTCAGCGATGGGCAGCTCGATGATCCGTTACAAGGTCCGTCCGGAGCGCGCGGACGAGAACGCGTCGCTCGTCGCGGGCGTCTATGAAGAGCTCGCCGGGAACCAGCCCGACGACCTCCACTACGTCACGTTCAGGCTGCCCGACGGCGTGAGCTTCATGCACGTCGTGTTCGAGACGGACCAGCCGGGTCGGATCCTCGGCGAGACGGACGCGTTCAAGGCGTTCGTCACCGACATCGAGGAGCGATGCGACGAGCCGCCGGTCGTCACCGACCTGTCGGTCGTCGGCTCCTACGGCATCGGGTCCTGAGGGTGGCGGCCGAGGGTCGCCGGATCAGCCGCCCTTGACCGCGAGCACGTCCACGAGCCGGATGTCCGGGTCCTTGGCGAGCACCTGCGGGCCCACCTCGGCCAGCGCCGCGGGGATCTGCCCGCTGAGGTGAGCCTGGCGAGCCGCCTCGTCCTCGAACGCATCGAAGATCCCGAACGTCTTGTCGTCGACCTTGAAGCCGTACCAGACGCGCGTGCCCGGCTCCTGCTCGACGATCCCGCGACCGGCCTTGACGAAGGCCTCGACGTCGGCCTCCTTGCCGGGCTTCGCCTCGACCAGTGCCAGGACTCCTAGGGTGAGTGCCATGTCGGACTCCTTTCGTGATGCGTCCATCATCGGACCATTCGTCAAAACTCGGCACTCCGGACTCGGACCACGTACACGACCGGGAAGATCACGAACGTCGCAAGGGCGAGCTGCGGGCTGACGAACCAGCCGATCAGCGCCGCAAGCCCGTAGCCGACGATCGTCAGGATCGGTTCCTTGAGCCGGAAGAACTCCATCTGGGTGCCTGGGTCGACGAGGTTGCGATGGCCGCGCAGGTAGCTGAACAGCAGCAGCCAGGCGGCCCCGGACGCCATCCCCACGACGGCATACGCGACCACCGCGGCCGCCCGATCGGTCTCATCTCCCACCCGGAATGCGCTTGCGATGACGGCAGTCGGGAACGGCACCACCGACACGGTGAGGAGCAGCACGAGGTTGCGCCACAAGAGGCCCGCGTCGACCGACCGGATCCGTGAGAACGCGGTGTGATGCCCCATCCACAGGACGCCGATCGAGCCGAAGGCCGCGAGGTATGCGACATAGCTCACCCATTCGTCGGCGAGCTCCGTCGTGAAGCCGCCGCGGATGGCCGGGATGGCCAGCTCGAGGACGAGCAAGGTGATCGCGATCGAGAACACGCCGTCGCTGAACGCCTCGACCCGACTGCTCTCGGACATCCGGCGCGGTCGCTCATCGGTCATGGAGGCTCATGGTGACGCAACGCGTGAGTGGGGACTGGACCAGGCCGTCGCCGGCGCCTTGCGGCCCACGGACTGCGCGCCCACACTCGAGACGTGACCCTCGACCCCATCGCGATCCCGCAGACGCGCTATGCGCGTGCGGGCGACCTCGACATCGCCTACCAGGCCTTCGGGGACGGCCCGATCGACCTCGTCTTCGTCGATCAGTGGTTCAGCAACGTCGACGCCATGTGGGACTTCCCTCCCCTGGCTCGGCTGCTGAACCGGCTCGCGACGTTCAGCCGGGTCATCGTCTTCGACAAGCGCGGGACCGGCCTGTCGGACCCGATCGGCGTGGACGAGCTCCCGACCATCGAGGAATGGATCGACGACCTCCGGGCGGTGCTGGACGACATCGGGTCCGAGCGGACCGCCCTGCTGTCGGGGATCGGCGCGTCGGTCATGGCGCTCGTCTTCGCGGCGACCTATCCCGAGCGGACGTCGTCGCTCGTCCTGGTCGATGGGTGCGCCCGGCTCGCATGGGCGGAGGACTATCCGTGGGGCACGCCGACGGACCGGACCCCCGATGACCTCGTCCACCTTCGCGCGGCCTGGGGCCGTGGAGGTGGGACGATGATGTTCCTGGCCCCGAACCTCCTGGGCGACCGCGCTCTTGCGACCTCGTTCATCCGCTACGAGCGCCAGTCCGCCAGTCCCGGGATGGCGGCGGCGATGATCGGCTGGCTCTACGACGTCGACGTCCGCGACGTCCTGCCCTCGATCGGTGTCCCGACCCTCTTGCTCAGCCATGCCGACGGGACGCGGGTCCCGCCGGTCCACGGCCGGTACATCGCTGAACGGGTCGCGGGAGCGAGGTTCGTCGAGCTGCCGGGCGCGGACAACTACACGTGGGCGGGTGACACCGCACCGATGCTGCGCGAGATCCAGGAGTTCCTGACCGGAGCGTCGCCGGTCGTCGAGCCGGATCGCGTTCTCGCGACCGTGCTCTTCACCGATATCGTCGACTCGACCAGGCGAGCGGCCGAGCTGGGGGACGCGCGGTGGCGAGAGGCTCTCGCGGGACACGATCGCGCGATCCGGCTGGTCCTCGATCGGTTCCGGGGTCGCGAGATCAAGACGACCGGCGACGGTTTCCTCGCCACCTTCGACGGACCGGCGCGCGGCATCCGCGCGGCCATGGCGATCCGCGATGCGTTGGGCGAGCAAGGTTTCGAGGTCCGATCCGGTCTCCACACCGGCGAGGTCGAGCTCGCCGGCAACGACATCGCGGGGATCGCCGTCCACATCGCGGCGCGGATCAGCGCACTGGCAGCAGCGGGCGAGGTGCTGACATCGAACACGGTCAAGGACCTGGTCACCGGGTCCGGCATCGTCTTCGAGCCACGCGGGGCCCACACGCTCAAGGGCATCGACGACGACTGGCAGGTCTTCGCGGCGGTCGGGTGAACGGGTAGGAGCCGCCTGTCCGCTTAGCCCGGCCCGGCCACCTCGATGATGACCTTGCCCCGGGGACGACCCTCGTCGACCTAGCGGAGCGCAGTGACGATCTCGCTCAGCTGGAACCGCCGATCGATCACCGGCCTGACCGTGCCGGCGGCGATCCGGTGCTCGACCGTCGCCAGATCGTCCCCGTCGAACGGATTCCACCACAGCATCAGACCCGTCGATCGACTGCCGGCGAGCGATATGACCGGACACCAGCCAGCGTGGCCCAGGCGCACCACGGTGTCACGCGATCGGATCGGTTGGTCGGTTGCCCGTTCGTGCGGTAGGCTGTCGCCGTTGCCGGGCGTCAACGCGAACCATCGTGCCCCCTTGTGGCCGGTGCTGCTCGCTAGGTAACGTCGCTGTCCGGGTCGGAGCCACGGCCCGGGGCCATCCACTGACGGGGACAGACCATGCGACCCATGCGACTCAAAGGCGTACCGATCCTCCTTGCCATCGTCGTGCTGCTGGCGCTCGCGCCTGCGCCCGCCGGCGCCATCACCCTGCAGCGAGCCTGGCACGCCAAGCTCTCGTCAGGCACGTACGGAGTGGCAACGATCAAGGCGTACACCAATGGCGTCGGTTCGTTCGCGTGGGCGTACAAGAACCTGAGGCACAACGTCACGTACTCGGTCCAGATCCGCAAGGGGACGTGCTCGAGCCTGGGTTCCACGGTGCTCAACCTTCGATCGGTGCGGACGTCGACGGCGGGGACCGCGTCAGGCTCCTCCATCCTGTATTCGGGCCAGATGGCTGCGCTCTGGCCGGCAGCACGTGGGACGAGTTTCGTGGTCAGGATCGTGAACGGGACCTCGTCGCGCTGCGGCGCCTTCACCTTCAACCACGCCACCCGTATCGTGATCTCAAGCCTCGGTATCAACCTGCCGATCGTGAGAGGGCCATCCGGCTACCCGTACTGCCACGTCGCGATGTACCAGTCGCTCACGGCGCAGCCACGAGAACCCGGGATCACGTTCATCTACGCGCACGCCCGGACCGGGATGTTCCTGCCGCTGCTGACCAAGTTCAAGGCGAGTGGGGCCGCCGGCCTGCTCGGTCGCGTCGTCAAGGTCTACACCAGCGACAGCGTCGTCAGCTACTACAAGATCGACAGGGTCCGCAAGACCTCGGCCGCGACGACGATGAATGGCGTGTTCGATATGAGTCGGGAGCGGCTGTGGCTGCAGACCTCGACGGGACCCGAACTACACCTACCCGAAGCTCATCGTCGAGGCCCACCGCTACGCGTCGGTCAAGACGACGTACGCGGCCTCGCACCCGACGCCTCACATCGTCCACTGCACGTAGGGCGACCGTTCGGCAGGGCCAGCGTCGCTCGTTCCCCATCGCGCTACCCTCCCGGGGAGCGAGGTGAGCGGCATGACGACGAAGCGCGTGGCGTGGCGACGGTCCGACGAGGTCGAGACCGATGAGCACTGCACGCTGGCCGTGCGCGACGTCGGGCTGTCGCTCGTCGGCACGGTCCTCGGGGCGGACGGCGGTGCGCCGATTCGGATCGAGTACCGGGTGTTCGCCGACGCAGGCGGGCTGACCACCGCGGCACACGTGCGCGACCTGCGCGGGTTCGAGACGCGGACGATCACCCTCGAGCGCGACCCGAAGGGCAATTGGACCGTCGACGGGGCCGTGGCCCGGGCGCTCAAGGGCTGCACCGATGTCGACCTCGGCTGCAGCCCTTCGACCAACACGCTGCCGATCCGGCGACTCCGCCTGGCCATCGGCAAGGCACAGACGATCCAGGCGGCATGGGTCCGCTTTCCCGAGCTCGTCGCCGTCAAGTCGGCTCAGACGTACACGCGGCTCGATGAGTCCACGTACCGCTATTCGAGCGCCACCTACGAGGCGGAGCTGACTGTCGACGACGACGGGCTCGTCGCCGCTTACGCCGAATGGCGCCGGACCGGCGTCGCCATGGGTCCCACCGACAACGAACCCCTGGACGCCCGCTGACGAATGCCTTGGACTACTCCGCCTCGTCGTCCGGCCGAGCGCTGTCGTCGTCGGGCGAAACGCCGCCGCCGCCGGTCGGGGTCGGCTGGGTGGCGCGATACGCGGCGAGATCCGCCTTGGCCTTCCGATCGATGAACGGGATCAGGAAGGGCATCATGACCAGCCCCGCGGCGAAGAGCGGGACGAACAGGACCACGAACGAACGGGCGTCGGGCGGCAGGGTCATGCCTTCGAGGACGTCCGCCGCGACCGTGTAGCCGATGATCCCCACGGGAAACGACAGGACCAGCAGGATCGTCGGCAGGTGGCGCATCACACCGATCGTAACCCCGGCCGTGCGGTCCCACTAAAGGGTCGAGTCGCACATGCGGGTGCGAAATGAAGAGCCGACCAGGGTGAACGCTGGGAAGTCGCCTGATGTGCCGAGCGGTGGTCGAAACCTAGCGTGTCCTCAGCGACCTCGATCACGAGGTCAAACAGGAACGGAGGTTCTCAGATGGCACACGCGGGCACACCAGGCGAACTCGCAACCCGGCCGGCGGTCGCGGCTCCGACCGGGCGCACAGGCATGTGGCAGGCGCTCGTGGTCGTGATCGTCACGGCTGCGATCGTGATCGCCACGTCATTCATCATCGCGTCGAAGGCGACGACCGGTCCGACCGCGGATCACAGCTATGACCAGATCGAGACGCTGCGTGGCGCAGCGAACCTCTCGGCCGTGTCCGGCGATCACAGCTACGACACGATCGAGCAGATCCGCGGCACCCTCCCGTTCGTGGACCCCGCGAGCGATGACTACCAGACCCTGCGCGGCACCATGCGCGGCGGGGCACTCATGACCAGCCTTATCGTCGGCCCGAGCCTGAACGTCAAGGACCCGGGCACACTCCGCCGCACCGCCCCGAAGACCGCGGCGAGCGCCACGACCGCGGATCCCCGCAACGAAGACATCGAGAGCCTGAGGGGCAACGTTCGCTGAGCACCCATCGCGCCGACCGGGGGGACGGCGTTCCATCGAACGAGGGCCGGACGGACATTCCGGCCCTCGTTCGCGTGTACGCGTGCCGCGTCGATGGCCCCATCGAGCCCGGTCGTATGGCCCCATCGAGCCGTTGCGTGCACGCATCGCCCGACGGATAGTGACCGGCATGTCATTCCCCCAGGCACAGCCCCGGACCTTCGTACGGCCCCAGTCGAGAGCGCTCCTGTGGCTTCTGGCAGCGCTTCTCGGCGCGCTCACCTGGTCCCTGTTCTCGGTGTCGCAGGCCACCGCCGCGAGCTCGACCACGATGATCCCCGGCTGCTCGGGCGTGAACGTCCGGACCGGGCCGTCGACGTCGGCGGCGGTCAGGACACACCTCGCTCCAAGCGCGAAAGTGACAGTCGTCGCGACGGTCAGTGGATCCCACTGGAGCGCCACCTGCCCGAACGCCAGGTCCGGCTCCAGCTGGTATCGGATCAGCGCCATCAACGGCACGAGCGTCGGCAGCGTGTACGGGCAGGCGTACCTGTACGCCGCGACCGGCGTGCTGGGCGCGCTCCCGAGCGCGACTCCTGACAGCACGGATGTCCTCGGCAACCAGCTGACGCGACTCCTGAACCTCGATCGTGCCGCGCTCGGGAAGAAGCCGTACCTGATCGACGCGCGGCTCGCCCAGATCGCCCGCAACGCGCCGTTCACCTGCCCGACCAACGCATCGCTGCATCTTCGCGGCCGCGCGCAGGACCTGGCCGACCGCCACTACTTCTCGCACACCGTGCCCGGCTGCTACTCGTCCGGGACGACGCCGTTCCGCTCGATCGCTATCGTGCGGTCCGTGTTCGGCTACACGCTGGCACGGAGCGAGATCCTCCACTGGAACGGGTATGGAACGGCGATCACCTCGTATCGCCTCGGCTGTGATATCAACGGCGCCCATTGCGCTGGCGGGACGACGACCGCGCCGTACACCGTGACCCTCGCACAGCGCAACTTCATGAGCTCGGCGCCACATCGCGCCGCGGAGCTCAACTCCTACCAGCGCGTGGGATGCGCGTCGGCGAAGGCCGGTGGTCGGACCTACTTCGCGTGCCTGTTCGCCGACGGCGGCCCGGCCGGCGCTACGCCGACGCCCGCCACGAGCCCATCCCCTGCCTCGACCGCGATGGTCCCGGCCTGCCCCGGGGTCAACGTCCGGACTGGCACGTCCCTGACGGCCGCGATCAAGGCGCGGCTGACGACGAGCGCGAAGGTCACCGTCGTCGCCACCGTCAGCGGTTCGCATTGGAGCACGACCTGTGCCGGCGCGAAGTCGGGCTCGACCTGGTACCGGATCAGCGCGATCAACGGCAAGAGCGTCAGCAGCCTCTATGGACGGCCGTACCTCTACGCGGCGACCGGGGTCCTCAAGAAGGGGTCGTAGCGGTCAAGGGTCGAAGCGGGTCGATCCAGATCTCGAACGTCGGGTAGCGCAACTCGCGCAAGACCGTGTCCATCGCACCCCTCTCCGGACTCACACTACACATCGTGCGATCCGTCGACACCCTCTCTGACGACGAGCGCCGGTCGCTTCGCGATCGCTGCGAGCGCGCGCTGACCGGTCACGGCCTGCGGAGTGCCTCCGAGGGCGCTGGCCGAGCTGGCGACCCTTCCGCCCGAAGACCTCGTTGTCGACGAATACGGCGAGGGCGGCACCGTGGCGATCCTCGAGGCGGAGGTCCGCGATCTGCTCGGCAAGCCGGCAGCGCGTGTTCATGCCGAGCGGCACGATGGCCCAGCAGATCGCGCTGCGGGTGCACGCTGACCGGCGCGGCCGGCAGGTCGTCGCGTTCCATCCGACCTGCCACCTCGAGCTGCACGAGGACAAGGCCTATCAGCGGCTCCACGGCCTGGTCGGGCGGACGATCGGCAACGGGCGGGAGCTGCTGACCGTGGCCGACATCGAAGCGGTCCGCGAGCCGCTCGCCGCGCTCCTGATCGAGCTCCCGCAGCGCGAGATCGGCGGCCGGCTCCCTCCCTGGGACGACCTCGTCGCCCAAGTCTCCTGTGCCCATGCGCGGGGCGCCGCAGTCCACCTCGACGGCGCCCGACTGTGGGAGTCGGCGCCGTTCTACGATCGGCCGCTGTCCGACATCGCCGCGCTGTTCGACACCGTCTACGTGTCGTTCTACAAGGGACTCGGCGGGTTGGCCGGCAGCATGCTGCTCGGCGAAGAGGACGTCGTCGCCGAAGCGCGTCTCTGGCGCAAGCGACACGGCGGCACCCTCTATCGGCTGTGGCCGTACGCAGCATCCGGACTCGCCGGGCTCCGGCTTCGCCTGCCGAAGATGGGCGCCTACCTCGCACACGCTCGCGCGATCGCCGCCGGAGCTCGCCGGCGACGATGGCATCCTCGTGGTCCCGGCCCCGCCCCAGACGCCGATGATGCATCTCCACCTGCGAACGACCGAGGCGGCCGTGACCGCTGGCATCCGACGGATGGCGACCGAGCAGCGCCTATGGACGTGGGGCGGTTCGTCGCCGACGGAGACGCCGGGCTATCGCCGCGTCGAGCTGACCGTCGGCGACGCGACTCTGACGTTCACGCCGGCCGAGGTGGCCGGTGCCGTGCGCGGGCTGCTGCCCTCGTAAGACCCCGGCTGCCTGCCCCTGAAACACCCCGCCTCGTCTCGGCTAGGCTTTCCCGCGCACGATGCCGACGACGACGCCCGACCTGAGCGGTCTGACCGCGTTCCTCCAGGAGCGCGGCCTCCCGCTGCTCATCATCCTGCTCGTCACCCTGGTCGCCTTCCGGTTGATGCGCCCGCTCGCCCATCGGCTCATCACGCGCGCGCTGCAGCATCGGGCCGCGCGACATGCCGCGGCGGTCGACGCCAACCCGGAAGTCGCGCAGCTCATGGCCGAGGAGAGCCTGAAGCGCGTCACGACGCTCGAGGACCTCGTCGCGACCATCCTCAAGGTCACGGTCCTGATCGTCGCGGGCCTGGTGATCCTGACCGTGTTCGATCTGCTCCCGGTCATCGCCGGGCTGGGCCTGATCGCCGTGGCGCTCACCCTGGCCGGCCAGAGCATCGTCCTCGACTACCTGATGGGCATCCTGATCGTCCTCGAGGGGCCGTACTACAAGGGCGACTGGGTCCAGATCGGCGGCGTCGAGGGCGAAGTCGAGGAGGTCGGGATGCGCCGGACCGTCATCCGCGACGGCACCGGGTACGGTCCACAGCATCTCGAACGGGGAGACTCGGATCGCATCCAATCTCACTCGCATCTTCGCGAGGATGCTCGTCGACGCGACGATCGCCTACGACACCGACATCGACCGCGCGACCGCCATCGTCAACGACGTCGGTGCGGCGATGTACGCCGACCCGGCATGGAGCAGCCGCCTGCTCGAGGCTCCCTACCTGTTGCGTGTCGACGCGCTGGGCGAGCTGGGGATGACCCTCCGGGTGGCTGGCCGGGTCCGCGCCTCGGACCGGTTCGTCGCGCCGGGCGAGCTCCGCAAGCGGCTGCTCGCAGCCTTCCAGGCGAACGGGATCGAGATCGCCGTGCGCGGCCGGATGGTGCTGTGCGCAAGGCGCCGGTTTGGCTGCCACGGCCGCGACCGAACCGAACACCGGTGCGGCCGACCCCGGTGCGCGACGGCGCCGGCGATGCCTAGGCAGCCCGTCCGCGGCGCAGCGGACCAGCGAGCCCACGTTGCCCCATCTCGTCCGGTTCGAGGGCGATCGCCTGGAAGCCCACGGGGACTACGTGGCGATGGACTTCGTCGAGCTCGACCTTGCCGGCCAGGACGCGAGCGACGCCCGCTTCCTCGAATGTCGGCTGACCCGGTGCGGGCTCGACGGCGCCTCGCTCCGCCGCGCTCGGATCCTCGAATCCGTCGTCGCTGACGTCGACGGCGCGAGGGTCGATCTCGACGATTCGACCTGGCGGGACAGTCACGTCGAGGGTGGACGCCTCGGCGCGATGTCGCTGATCGGTGCCACCTGGAGCGGCGTCCGGGTCCGCGGCTGTCGTCTTGGCTTCCTCAACCTCGCGGGGTCGCACCTCGAGGATGTCCGGTTCGAGGGGTGCGAGATCGGCAGCCTCGACGCCCGGACAGCCGAGCTGACCGCCGTCACGTTCGTGGGCTGCACGCTCGAGGAGCTCAACGTGTCGGGCGCGACGCTCCGGAAGGTGGATCTGTCGGGTGCCCGGCTGCGATCGCTCGTCGGCGTCGAGAGCCTCAGGGGCGCGATCGTCAGCCACGAGCAGCTGGTCGACCTCGCGCCGATCCTCGCCGAGCAGCTCGGACTGGAAGTCCGCTCCGACGCCCCTACGACGGGCTCGTGACCGGAGCAGCCTCCCGACGGATCGCGTAGCGCAGGAAACCGTAGGCGGCCAGGTCGAAGGCGAGGCCGCTGAGACCAGCCAGCTGTGAGTCGTAGAAGACGAAGACCTGGGTGATCAGGATCCAGACGAGAACGCCACGGAGGAACCAGCGGTAGGCCTCGATATGCGATCGCGGCAGGGCGATCACGCCGCGGGCGACGAGGAGCGCGCCGGCGATCGTGGATATCACCTGGCCCGCGGCCGCCACGGTCAGCGGCTCGGTGGCGTCTGCGCTGCGAGCGGTGGCGATGACGAGCAGGCTGCCGAGGACTGCGGCGCCCGCGTAGAAGATCACCGCGATCGTGACGACTCGCTCGAAGCCCGGATCGCTCGCCAGTTCCGCGTAGCGCTGCGCGGCCCAGCGTGGGATCCGCTCCCACCACGCCTCCTCGTCGGGCCGGCTCGGGACCTTGGCGAGATACGACCTGACCGCCGCAGCGAGCTCCGAGTCCGATGCCGGACGCGTCCAGCAGGACCATCATCCGTGCCCGGTCTTGTGGCTCCAGGCGCTCGCCCAGCGTGCCCTCGAGCAGGTCGAGCGCATTGGCGAGGGCCTCGCGCTCCGTCAGGACGCGCCGCCCGGCGATCGCTCGTCCGACGAGGAAGATGACGATGAAGATCACGTAGATGAGCGCGACCGCCGGCCGGAACAGGTAGTCGTTGTCGGTGGTCAGGAACTTGCCGATCTCGTCGACGAACGTCCCGAACCCGAGGCCCGCGATGATCGCTGCGACGTGCTGGACCGAGCGGTCGAGATAGCTCAACAGCAGGACCAGCGCCACGAGCATCAGGGCGCCGCCCCACAGCATGTGCGCGATATGGAGCTCACCGCCGCCGACCCGCGGGAACCCCGTCACCGTCAGGAAGGCGCGGATGCCGAGGAACGAGATGACCGCCGCGACCAGGAAGCTCTCGAGGAAGAGCGGCCCATCGCTGTTGCGGAGCGGAGGGACGATGCGCCGGAACACCCCGTCAGCATAGGTGGCGCGGATGGCCGTGGACACAGGTCAGAGCGCGACGAGCGCCTCGCGGGCTAGTCGGCTGTGTCCGCGGCTCCGGGCCCGGTGGCCGCCCATGGCGACCTGGCCATCCAGCCGGCCAGACCCGTCTCGTTAAGGAGCCGCGCACTCTGAGCAGGTCGGCCGGACCGCGACCTCGCGCGTGATCGCCGCGAGGAAGTGGCGGTCGAACGTGCGCCGCGGGAAGTCGGCCATCACGGCCGGTCTGACCGCGTCGACCAGCTCGTAGGCGTAGCCGCGGACGTCGAGGCTCGTCGCGCGATCGAGCAGGACGGCCTCGACGCCGTCTGCGAGGACGACAGTCGGCTGCATGTGGAGGACGATCGCCCGCGCGACGACGTCCGCCCGGTCGGCCGCCATGCCGCGGCGCTCGAGGAACCGCCGCGCGATCTCGCCGCCTTCGACCTCGAAGCAGGTGGAGTTCCGTGGGATCCGGGTGAGCCCGTAGTCGTGCATCAGCGACGCCGTCCACAGGAGCTGTCGGTCGAAGGTCCAGCCCTCCCCCGCCGCGATCGCCGCGCCCCAGCAGTAGGCGCGGACCGAGTGCGTCAGCAGGTAGTCCGGCAGCGAGCGATGGGCCCACGTCCAGGTCGCGACCGAGATGTCGTCCCTCGGGACGGCGATGCCGGCGATCCGGCTCGGGAGCGGAGGCACGGTGCGCATCGGCGACATCGTACCGGCCGCTCCGCCGGGCATCGCAGCTATGCCGCCCGGCACCCCGAGCCGTTCGTCAGGCCGGGACCAGACGGACCAGGATCCGGTACGCGGAGGTCGCGCCGTCGCATGTCTGGAGGGTGATGACCTTGTTCGACGTCGCGGCCATCGCCCATTGGCTCCAGCTGTCGTAGTCGCTGTTCGCGACGTGGCGGATCCAGCTGACCTTGTAGCGGTGCGTGACGCCCGCCTTGTCGGCATACCAGGCCGTGAGACCGACGTGGAGGGCACCCGAGTGGTAGCCGTCATGCACCGGCTTGAAGACGCCCCAGGCGTGGCCGAGCAGGTACAGGTTGCTCTTCGGGGGGCAGCCCCAGTACTCGACGCGGTTCGGGATCAGGCCGCCGTTGCAGCCCCAGTCGTAGATCTGGTGGCTCAGCCCGAGGGCCGGGATCCAGAGGTGGTAGGTGCCGTGGTAGCTGACGGTCGTCGGCTTGGACACCGTCCTCGGCTTGGTGACGGTCGTCGGCTTGGAGACGCGTCTTCGGCTTGGAGACCGCCGCGTGCGGCTTCGGCGCGGCGGTGACGGTCTTGGGCTTGGCCACGACCTGCGGCCGGACGGCCGCGGCCTGCGCCGCCCCGATCGTCAGCGGGTCGGGCCGCTCGCGGACCGACGACCAGCGGGGTCAGCGGCGCCGGCGGGTGCTGCGACGACCGGAGCCGTCTGCCCGACGGGTCGCCGTGACGCGTGCCGGCGGAGGTCGGGGCGTGATTCGCCTGCGGGGCGGCGACCGCCACGCTGGCGGAGGCAAGGAGGCCGATGGCGAGCAGGCCGACGAGCAGAGGCCGTGCCCAGATCGACATCGGACGAGCCGATGGCTGCATCGATTGGAGCTCCCCGATGACCGGCGGAGGCCCCTGCTGGAGGAGGTGGAGGCCGTCGCAAACCGTGAGCCAGATGCTCCCGGGCGTGGTCCGTCACGGACATCACCCGATGCGGTGAGCGAGGTGTGGTTGGGTGTCGTACGGAAGTCCCCGGACCCCGTTGCGGTCTGGCCCAGAGCGGGCCGGTGTGGCTCGGAACGGTGCGGTCAGACCCGTCCGCGGACGAGATCGATCAGCCGGTCGAGGACCCGCTCGCCGTCGGCGCGCAGGCCGTTGTGCTCGTACTCGTTCGTCTCCCACGGGCGGAGGCCGCGGATCGCGGCAGCGGACTCGACCGCGAAGTCGCGCTCGACGTACAGGTCGTTGGAGTAGATCGTCCCCGCCGCCGGGACCTCGTTGCGGCGGAGCTGCTCCGGGTCGAACAACGCGGGCCACTGGTGGTCGGCGAGGATCTCGGCGGCCTCCACGCTGCGGCCGCAGCTCGGCGTAGTCCTCCCACATCCAGGGGAAGACGTGCTCCGCGGTGAAGTAGCCCTCGTCGCGCACTTCGTCGGGCATCAGCCGCTCGGACGACCAGCGGGTCGCGACGCCGTCGGCGTAGGACGACTCGTGGAGCGTGGCGTAGATCGGGTTGCGGGTGAACGGCGAACCGTGCTCGACGTCGTGGAGGAAGGCGAGCGACCCGAACGGCAGCTCGATCACGTGGTGGAGCAGCTCGAACCCGGCGCTGTCGCCCAGCCACATCCCGAGCTGGCCGAACCGCCGCGCGGTCAGCCGGTCGCCCGACGGCAGTCGGATGTCCTCGGCGTCCAGCCGGCGCCGGATGTCGCGGACCCGCGCCCGGTCGTCCGGGTAGCGCTCGAAGTAGCGCCGATTGGCCTTGACCAGTCGCTTGTACGTCGCGCCGTAGATGTCGTCGACCGGGCGACCGATCGGCGCGAGCCCGCCGGTGAGCAGCGCCTCGGCCAGGCCCTCGGGCGCGATCGACAGGTAGGTCATCGTCGTGAACCCGCCGAAGCTCTGGCCCAGGACGCTCCAGCGCTCCACGCCGAGCTCGGCGCGGATGCGCTCGGCGTCGCGGACGATCGAGTCGGCGCGGAAATGGGTCAGGTATCGGGCCTGCGCCTCGGGCGAGTCGCCCGGGATCTCCGAGCCGACCGGCGTCGATCGCCCCGTCCCGCGCTGGTCGAGGAGCAGGACGCGATAGTCGCGGACGGCGCGCTTCATCCAGCCGCTCGGCGGGCTGGTCGGCCGGACGGCCTCGAAGCCCGGGCCGCCCTGGAGGTAGATCAGGTAGGGACGGTCCATGCCGTCGGGGGCGGCCACCTCGCGCGTGAAGACCGTGATCGTCGGCCCGGCCGGATCGTCGTGGTCGAGCGGCAGGACGTGCTCGCGTTCGGTCAGGATCGCGCCTGGGACGCGATACGTCCGTTCGCCGGCCGGCCGGGCGTCGTCGGTCATCTCGGGTACCTCGTCATGTCGGGTCGTGTGTTTCCATACTGCCTACATCCTGCCCCCGACGAGGGACGATGACGACGACCGCGAAGCACGCCCGATACCCGCTCGGTGCCGAGCTGACCCTGGCCGAGCTCGAAGACGATCCGCACGCTGCCCTCGCGCGCCTGCGCGAGCACGAGCCGGTGTCGTGGGTACCGGTCCTCGACGGCTGGCTGGTGACGCGGCGCGACCTGTGCGTCGAGGTCATGCGCGACGCGGCGCTGTACACGGTCGACGATCCGCGGTTCTCGACCGCCCAGGTGGTCGGGCCGAGCATGCTGTCGCTCGACGGCGAGGAGCACCGGCGCCACCGCGACCCGTTCGCGCGAGCATTCCTCGGGTCGGACGCGCGGACGCGCTTCGCCGGCCAGGTCGAGCGCGAGGCACGGACGCTGGTCGAGCGGCTGGCGCCCGCGGGTCGAGCCGAGATCCGCCGAGACCTCGCCGGGCCTCTCGCGGTCAACGTCGTCGTCGGGGCGCTCGAGCTCCTCGATGTGACGCCGGCCGCGATGCTCGGCTGGTACGACGAGATCGTGGCGGCGGTCGACCGCGTCTCGACCGGCGGCGAGATCGGGTCGGAGGCTCACGCGGCGGTGGACGCGCTCGATCGGCACGTCGACGCTTCGATCGATGGCGGCGCCGGCGCTCTGTCGACCGCGACCGCCACCCTGACGCGGCCCGAGATCGCGTCGAACGCCGCGGTGATGTTGTTCGGCGGCATCGAGACCGGCGAGGGCATGACCACGACGCTCTTCTGGCACCTGCTGACCAACCCGGCGCAGCTGGCGGCGCTGCAAGGTGGATCGCGACGCTCGGCGCGCAGGCCGTCGAGGAATCTCTCCGACTCGAACCGGCCGCGGCGCGCGTCGACCGCTACGCGACGGCCGACGTCGGAGCTGGCGGGTGCCAGACATCGGCCGCGGCGACCTGGTCATCGTCTCGCTGACCGCGGCGAACCGTGACCCGGCCGCCTATCCCGACCCGGACGCCTTCGACCTGTCGCGGCAGAATGCCCGCTCGCATCTCGCCTTCGCCCAGGGTCCGCACGCATGTGTCGGGATCCACCTCGCCAGGCTCGAGACGCTGTCCGCGCTCGACGCGGCCCTCGACACGTGGCCGGACCTTCGACTCGATGCGGGCGCGACACCCCCGACCGGCCTCATCTTCCGGAAGCCGCGGATGCTGCCGGTCAGCTGGGCGACCGGCTGATCTCAGTCGGCGAGCGTCTCGAGGTAGCGGCGCGCCCGGGTGATGTCGGCGATCGCGTCGCCCGGCTCATCCTGCTCGACGATGTACCACTCGACGCCGGCGGCCCGACCGGCGCTCACGATCGCCGGGAATGGCAGGTCTCCCTCGCCGGCCGGCGCGTCATGGGGCTCGGACCCGGGCGCCCGATCCTTCATGTGGAGCAGGCTCGACGCGGTCGCCGAGGGCCCCGATCTCGGCCACGGGGTCGCGACCGCCGACCGCCGCCCAGTAGACATCGAGCTCGATCTCGACCTCGGGCGGCAGCTGGGCCAGCAGGATCGCCCAGACGGTCGTGTCCTCGAGCGGAGCGAACTCGAACGAGTGGTTGTGGTAGCCGACGCGGATCCCCCGCTCGGCGAGACGTCCGGCGAACCCGGCGACATCGGCGGCGAAACGCCGGACGCCATCGACGTCTTGCCGCTCCTCCTCGGGCAGCCACGGGACGATCGCCCGCGCGCAACCGATGGCCGCGAGCCGATCGGCGACGGCCTCCCAGTCGTGTCGCAACGACTCGATCGACACGTGGGACGCGATCGCCGACAGACCGTCGTCCTCGAGCAAGCCGCGCGAGAGTGGCCGGGCTGGTCTCGGGGAGACCGGCCACCTCGACCGATCGATAGCCGGCCGCCGCGACCGCCGCAAGCGTTCCGGGCAGGTCGTCGGCGGCAAGCCGGCGGACCGTATACAGCTGGAGCGCGATCTGGTCGGTGTGCATCCTCGGACGATAGGCCATCGGCGCGGTGCCGTGGCACCGCCGGCGACCCACAGCGACCCATCCCGATGCCGTAGCCTTCTCCCTCATGACACCAATGGGCATCGGCATCGTCGGGACCGGCAATATCGCCGGCGGGTATGCGCGCGACACCCTGACGCACCCCGAGATCCGGCTGGTCGCAGCCACGGACCTCGACACGGACCGCGCGACCGCGTTCGCCACCGAGCACGGCTGCCGCGTCCACGCGACCCTCGACGACCTGCTGGCCGACCCCGAGGTGGACATCGTCGTCAACCTGACCGTCCAGCACGCCCATGCCGAGGTCACCACCCGGTCGCTCGAGGCCGGCCGGCACGTCTACAGCGAGAAGCCGCTCGCGCTCCATCCGAGCGAAGCGCGAACCCTGATCGAGCTCGCTCGCTCGCGCGGCCTGCGACTCGGCTGCTCGCCCTCGACGTTCCTCGGCGAGGCGCAGCAGACGGCCACGGCCCTGGTCCGATCGGGCCGGCTGGGGACCGTTCGGGCGATCTACGCCGAGGTCGACTGGGGCCGGATCGAGACGTGGCACCCCGCGCCGGAGCCGTTCTATGACGTCGGCGTCCTCTTCGACGTGGGGGTCTATCCACTGACCCTCGCTACGACGATGATCGGCCCGGCCCGCTCGGTGCGCGCCTGGGGCTGGTACCTCAAGCCGGACCGGGTGACGCTCGACGGCACGCCGTATCCGGATCGGACGCCCGGACCTCATCGTGGCCGCGATCGAGCTCGAGGGCGGCGCGGTGCTGCGGCTGACCACGAGCTTCTACGTCGGCCTGCCGGCTCGCCGTCGCGGCGGATTGGAGTTCCACGGCGACGATGCCTCGCTGTCGATCTCGAGCTTCCAGGAGTTCGACGCGCTGGTCGAGGTGGGGCCGTACGGCGGGACGTTCGAGCCGGTCGAGCTCGTCCGACCGGGCTTTCGCGGCACGGCCTGGGCGCGCGGCGTGGCCGACCTCGCCGCGGCCATCGCGGAGGACCGGCCGCATCGGGCCACCGGCGAGCAGGCGGCCCACATCGTGGACATCCTCGACGCGGCCACGACGTCGATGGCGGATGGCGGGCGGACCGTCGCGATCGGATCGTCGTTCGAGCCGCCGGCGCTCATGCCGTGGGCGACCGATCCGACCGCCTCGAGCTGACCGCTCGCGCCCCGGCTACCAGACGTCGCCGGGACGCCACTCGCACGAGATCGGCGCGGTGAGATCGAGCGGCGGTGAGGTCGGCGTGGCGAGGACCATCAGGTAGCCGTCGTCGTCGGGCGTCGGCCTGAGCCCGTCGGCCGTCCGGACCGATGACGGCCCCAGCCAGGTCCGCCAGCCCAGTCGCCCATAGAAGGTCTGGCGGCCGGTACCGAGGCAGCCAAGCTCGTACCGCTCGCGGATCCAGGCGGCGACGTCGGTCATGACCAGCGTCCCGTGGCCGAGCGCCCTGATGCGCCGGCGCCGTCGCGACCGCTTCGACGTAGCCGGTCCGCAACGGACGATCGGCGACCCACAGCGGACGCTCGACCACGGCGGCATGGGTGACGATGACGCCGGCGACGTCAAGCACGAAATGGACGCCCCCGAGCGCGTGGTCCCAGTCGTCGTCGGTGAACCGTTCGTCCTCGTCCGGCCCGAACGCGTCATCCATGATCGACCGGATCGCGACGATCTCCGCGGTCGGTCAGCTCGGTCGTCGCCAGCCGGCGCAGGCGCGGGGTGTCCATCGGCTCCCAGTATCGGTGATATCGGTGGGCCCTCTGGCATAGGCGTCGGGCCGGCGGCGTCGGCTCTCGCGCTCGTCAGGCATACTCGGGCCATGCGTTTCCGCGCCACGATCCTGGCGACCGGCAAGACCGCGGCCGGCATCCAGGTCCCGAACGAGGTCGTCGCGGCACTCGGGCCGAGCCGCAAGCCGGCCGTCCGCGCGACCATCAACGGCTACACCTACCGGAGCAGCGTCGCATTCATGGGCGGCGTGTTCATGCTCAGCGTCAGCAACGACGTCCGTCGCGCCGCGGGGGTCGAGGCCGGCCAGGACGTCGACATCGACCTCGAGCTCGACACCGAGCCGCGCGAGATCGAGGTCCCGCCCGACCTGGCGGCCGCTCTTGCCACCGACGATGGGGCCCGACGCGCGTTCGAGGCACTGTCGTACAGCAACAAGCGGCGGATCGTGGAGCCGATCGTCGACGCCAAGGCGCCCGAGACCCGGCAGCGCCGCATCGACAAGGCCGTCGAGGGCCTTCGCGGGTAGGCTGTCCGGGTGGAGTGCCTCGAGGCGTGGGTCATCCGGTCGGGACCGATCGGCTGAGCTCCTCGCCTCGCGCCTTCATCCTCCACCACACGGCTCTCCGGCCGGTGCCCGGCCTCGAGACGATCCGCCTCCATCTGGCGGACGATGCGCTCACCCTGTGGCACGCGGTCCAGGTCGAGACCCACGACCCGGAGACCGCCTTGCCGTACTGGGCCTTCGCGTGGGGCGGCGGGCTGGCGATCGGTCGCTACCTGCGCGACGAGCCCGAGATGGTCCGCGGCCGGCGCGTGTTCGATCTCGCGACCGGGTCCGGGCTGTGCGCCATCGCCGCGATGCAGGCCGGCGCTGCGACGGTCACCGCGGCCGATATCGACCCGTTCGCGGTCGCGGCAGTCGCCCTCAACGCCCGGGCCAACCGCCAGCGGGTGACCGCCATCGTGCGTGATGTGCTCGGTGACCCGCCACCCGACGTCGACGTCATCCTCGCCGGTGACTGCTGGTACGAGGCTCCCTGGCCGAACGGGTCCTGCCCTGGCTGCTCCGGGCGCGTGCGAACGGCATCGACGTCCTCGTCGGTGATCCGGGCCGGCGATACCTGCCGACCGACGCCCTCGTCGAGCTCCGGTCGTACGACGTGCGCACCACGACCGAGCTGGAGGATCTCGACCACCGGCAGGGCGGCGTGTACGCCTTCCGTCCACCTGAAGCCGACGACTAGACGCGCGAACAGGACTGCCTACACTCACGGCCATGGGCTACGAGACGCCCGAGGACGAATGGCGCGCGATCCTGACCGGGCAGCACGAGGGGATGCTCAAGCTCCGGGCGACATTCCGTGGCCTCCCGTCGTCACCGCGCTGCAAGCTGTGCTATGCGCCGTTCAAGGGTGTCGGCGGGCTGGCGCTGGGGCACTGGTTCGGTTCCTGGGAGCGCAACCCGCAGCTCTGCAAGAACTGCATGAAGCACCTGACCAGGCAAGGCGTCGGCGGCGCCGAGGTCGAGATCTCGATGATGTTCGCGGACATCAGGGGTTCGACCGGACTCGGTGAGCGGCTGAAGCCGGCCGAGTTCACTGCTCTCCTCAACGCGTTCTACCGGCTGGCCGTCGATTCGATCATCGACAACGACGGCGTCGTGGACAAGTTCGTGGGCGACGAGACGATCGGGTTGTTCATCCCCGCCTACTCCGGACTCGACCACGCACGCAAGGCGGTCGAGCGCGGCTCGCGCCCTGCTCGAACGCGCCGGCAGGCAGGACGCATCGAGCGAGGGTCCGATCCCCGTCGGGGCCGGCGTCCACATGGGTGTTGCCTTCGTGGGCACCGTCGGATCGAGTGACGAGATCTCGGACTTCACGGCGCTCGGCGACCCCGTCAACACGACGGCGCGGCTCGCCTCGCTGGCGTCCGCCGGGGAGCTCCTGGTGTCGGTGGCCGCCGGAGAGCGGGCCGGACTGGACATCGGGTCGCTTGAGCGTCGGACTGTCGACGTTCGCGGTCGCGAGGCGGCCCTCGATGTCGTGGCGATCCAGGCCACCGCACCACACCAGACCTGACAAGACCCCATCAGTCCTATGGTCCCTGACCCATCGGGGCCGGTCGTGATTGGCCCCATGGAGCCATAGCCACCCGAGGGGTATCATCGACGAACCTCAGGCTCCTGCCAGCCGAGGTTCCCGTTATGTCGCACGCCCTCCGACGACCCGCCGCCCGCGCCTCGCGCACCACTCTCTTCGCCTCGGCGGTCATGTCCGCCCTGTTCTTCTTCGTCGTCAGCTCGGTCTCGATGCCCGGCGAGGTCCTCGGCGCCACCACGGTGAAGTCGGCCCTGTGCAGCGCGAACCTCCGAACGAATCATTCCACGACCGCGCGCGTCCGGGTCATCATCAAGACGGGTACCAAGGTCTCGGTCGTCAGCGACCGTCGCCGGCAGTTTCTGGCGCGCGACGTGTGCCGGTGTCGCCAAGCACGGGTCGACGTGGCTGCGGATCAGCGCCATCAATGGCAAGAGCGTGCGGTCCACGTATGGCGTGAGCTACCTGTACGCGGCCTCGGGTCTGTTCAAGGCAGTCGTGACGCCGCCGTCCACCTTCACGCGCTACGCCGCATGCGCCACGAACCTCCGCACCTCGCCCTCGCACACAGCGGCGATCAAGCAGGTGATCGCGTGGATGTCCAGGTGACGATCGCCGCCACCGTGGCAGGGTCGAGCTACGACACGACCTGCGCCGGCGCTCCCGCGATCGGGACGGGCTGGTACCGGATCACGGCGGTCAACGGGGTGAGCACCAGCACGCGGTACGGCGTTCCGTCGGTCTACGCCGCGAGTGCCCTGTTCAAGACGGCGCCGACGGTCCAGACCGCATCCGACCCGACCCGACGCCGACCCCCAAGCCGACCCCGACGCCGACGCCCAAGCCGACCCGACGCCCACGCCAACACCAAAGCCAACGCCCACGCCGACGTCGACTCCGACCCCCACGCCCAAGCCGACTCCGACGCCGACGCCCAAGCCGACTCCGACGCCGACCCCGACCCCGACACCCACGCCCAAGCCGACGGCCACGCCGATCCCCACACCCACGCCCACGGCGACGCCGAACCCGAAGATCGCCGAAGGCATCGACGTCAGCCACTGGCAGAACGCCATCAACTGGACACAGGTCGCGGCTTCGGGCAAGAAGTTCGCCTACATCAAGGCCTCGGAGAGCACCGACTTCGTCGATCCGCTGTACGCCCAGAACCGGGCGCAGGCGCGCGCCGCCGGACTGCATGTCGGCGCGTACCACTTCGCCCAGCCGACCACGACCCCGGGAGATGCGGTGGCCGAGGCCGACCACTTCATCGCGGTGGCCGCGCCCGCCAAAGGCGACCTGCTCCCGGTCCTCGACCTCGAGCGGAGCGGCGGCCTGTCATCCGGCGCGTTGACCGCATGGGTCCAGGCCTACATGGGGGAGATCCTGCAGCGGACCGGGGTCCACGCTGTGATCTACGTGTCGCCGAGCTTCTGGAAGAACTACATGGGCGACACGACGTGGTTCTCGCTCAACGGCTACGGCGTGCTCTGGGTGGCGCACTGGACGACGGCGCGCGCGCCGACGGTGCCGGGTGGCAACTGGGGCGCGCATGGCTGGACGTTCTGGCAGTACACCTCGGACGGTGTCGTGCCCGGGATCAGCGGCCGGGTGGACCTGAACCGCTACAACGGCACCGACTTCACGAAGGTCACGCATCCCGTAACGAGCGCCCACGAACGGAAACGCTCGAAGGGACCACCGATCACTAGATGTTCCAGTCACTGCAAGACAACGACCGGATCACTAGATGTTCGAGGCTCCTTCGAGCGGTTCGATCGTATCGCGGTCCAGACGGTCGCCGGTGTGAGGACCGCCCGGGAAACCATCACAGGCGCATCGCGAATCGTGGCTAGGCGGCCGCCTCGCCATCGGGCTCGCCGATCTCGATCGGGTTGTTGATCGGGTCCTGGCTCCATTCGAACCAACCGCCGTCGTAGACCGCGATCCTGCTCCCAGCCCTGCAGGTAGGCATAGAACCAGGTCTCGCTCGCCCGCCAGCCGGTCCCGCAGTAGAAGGCGACCCACTTGTCGGCGGTGATCCCGGCCTCGGCCCAGTTCGCCGCGATCTCGGGGTAGGCGCGCATCGTGTTGTCGATGTTCCGGTAGTGCTGCATGTGATACGCGTCGGTGCCGCAGTTGCCCCACACGTCGCCCTTGATCCGGCCCGCCGGGCCGATGTAGTTGTAGCCGCTGACGTTGCCGATGTGCTCCCGCCACGTCCGAACGCTGACGAGGGCCGCTCCCGCGGGATCGGCGAGGATCTCCTTGGCCTCGTCGATGTCGACGATCACCTCGGGACGGACCGGGACGACCGCCCCGAACGACGCGACCGGCACCGGGACGTTCTCGACGGTCTCGACCGGATTGCCGCCCTGGACCCACCAGTCGTAGCCGCCATCGAGGAGACGGACGTCGTCCACGCCGGCGTAGCGGAGGATCATGAGTGCCCGGGTCGCGGCGATCTGGCCCGCCCGACGGCCCGGCCACTTCTCGTTCGCGTCACCCTCGGTGTCGCGCCCGTACAGCACGACCGTGGTGTCGCGGGTGATCCCGAGAGCTGCCAGGGCCGTCTGGATCGCCTCCGGCGAGCGGCGGTTCCAGTCGGCCGGATCCTCGAGCCAGTTCGTGTCGAGGTAGTGCGCGCCCGGGATGTGGCCCTCGGCGTACTCCTCGGGAACCCCGAAGTTGACGTGGAGGAGCAGGAAGGACGGGTTCGGCGGCGCCTCCGGGTGACCGGCCGTCGAGGACGTCGCGCAGCCACGGGATGTGGACGAGCGCCTCGTAGCGCGGCAGGCGCTCGAGCGGCAGCGCATCGTCGGCCGCCCAGGCCACCGCGCCGCCATCGAGCGTCTGAACGGCCTCGATGCCACGAGCCTGGAGCGCTGCCGCGAACTCCGCGGCGTCGGCCGTCGAGGCGCCGACAACGACGATCTCGCGATCGGCGGTGATGCCCTTGGAATCGAGCAGGCGCCCGATCTCCGCATCGTCGACGGTCGTCAGCCAGACCGCCGGGAAACGCGACAGCGCCCGGGATGTGGCCGCCGCGCGGCTCGCCGTTGGTCCGCCAGCCGTTGTAGGCGGCAAGCGGTCTGATGTCGACGACGGTCAAGCCTGGTTCGTCGAGTCGCTGCTGGAAAGTTCGGTGGTCGATATCGTGGTCATCGGTCGTCCCTCATGAGATCTGCGTGACGGTGGCAAACAAAAACCCCTGCCGCTGCAGGGGTTCCGGTGACGGTCCGGGCGTGCGACGGGTCGAGGCGCACGCCTAGCTACACCACCTGCCCTGCGTGGCAGAGGGATGACAGCTACACATCCGGTGCGCGACGATCGCGGTCATGACTCCCACATCATGACACCGACCATTCCCGGCGCGCAAGACCGATGGTCGGCCGCGCTGCGTTTCGATTCGGTGCCATCGCGCGGCCGACCGGAGTCGGATCGGACGTAGTCCTGTCGGGCGCTCAGGCCTGGTCGGGCGGCTGGCGCCCCTCGACGATGGTCGTCGGCGCGTTGTGGACTGCCGGGATCGAGCCCAGCCGGCCCGCCTGGTAGTCCATCACCGCCTGCATGACCTCGTCACGGGTGTTCATCACGAACGGACCCATCCAGGCGACCGGCTCGCGGATCGGTCGACCGCCGAGGACGATCACCTCGAGGTTCGGATGACGGCTCTCCTGGGTCGGTGAGGCGGTAACGGTGATCGCGTTCCCGTCGCCGAACAGGGCGAGCTGGCCGGTCCCGATCGGCTTGCCCTCGGCGCCGACGGTCCCCTGCCCCGCCAACACGTAGACCAGCGCGTTGTAGTCGGTCCGCCACGGGAGCACGAGGCGCGCACCGGGACTGAGGCTCGCGTGGACCATCGTCATCGGCGTGTATGTCGAACCGGGGCCCGGCGTGGCCCGCGACGTCGCCGGCGATGACCCGGACGAGCGCGCCGCCGTCGGGCGACGAGACGAGTGCGACCTCGCTGGCGCGCAGGTCCTGGTAGCGCGGCGCCGTCAACTTCTGCGCCGCGGGCAGGTTCACCCACAGCTGCAGGCCATGGAACAGGCCACCGCTGACGACGAGCCATTCGGGCGGCTTCTCGATGTGCAGGATCCCGGCGCCGGCGGTCATCCATTGCGTGTCGCCGTTGGTGATGACTCCGCCGCCACCGTTCGAGTCGGCGTGCTCGAAGACGCCGTCGATCATGTAGGTGACGGTCTCGAACCCGCGGTGGGGATGCCATGGCGTGCCCTTGGGCTCGCCCGGTGCGTAGTCGACCTCCCCCATCTGGTCGAGGTGGATGAACGGGTCGAGGTCCGCGAGGTCGACGCCGGCGAACGCGCGCCGGACCGGGAACCCCTCCCCTTCGAAGCCGTGCGGTGCTGATGTGACGCCACGGACGGGGCGCTGGCGGGCGACGGTCGGATCGGGTTCGGC
Source organism: uncultured Chloroflexia bacterium (assembly GCA_963797685.1). GTDB lineage: Bacteria > Chloroflexota > Limnocylindria > Limnocylindrales > CSP1-4 > SPCO01. Next base: position 57,871 of record CAWCQK010000005.1, read on the forward strand.
GATCCGCGGCAGGACGGTGATGTCTTCGACGACGACGGCTGGCATGGGGCAGGGACTCCTCTGTGTCTGCAACGAACAGTAGCACGCTGTTAGTTGACTACGCAACGGTCTCGATGCTACGCGTTCCGTGCAGTCCCGCGACGAAGGAGTCAGCCATGCATAACTACAACTCCAGCCTCATCGACGACATGCGAGCGCATGGCGGCCACGCCACGAGCGGCAACTTCGTCGGCCGCCAGGTCCTCATCCTGACCACGACCGGGGCGAAGACCGGCGAGCAGCGCGAGTCACCGCTCGCCTACTCGCTCGACGGCGATCGGGTCGTGATCGTCGCCTCCAAGGGGGGCGCGCCGACCAATCCGGCCTGGTACCACAACGTGGTCGCGACACCCGAACGTGATCGTGGAGCTCAACGGCGAGCGCTTCGAGGCGACGGCCACGGTCGCGACCGGTGACGAGCGCCGACGCCTGTACGACGGCCATACCGCGGTGCACCCGGGCTTCGCCGACTACGAGAAGAAGTCCGAGCGCGTCATCCCGGTCATCGTCCTGCAGCGCGAGGCGGCGACGGCAACCGCCTGACGCTAGGCTCACCCGATGGCGGGTGACGGTGACCTGGTCCGGCCGGCGACCCCGGATGAGCTTGCGGACGTCGCGTCGATGCACGCCGCCAACCGGGCGGCGTGGGACGAGGCGGCCGAGCGGTACGAAGGCTGGTTCGACGAGGCCGTTGCCCTGATCCGCTCGGGCGGGACCAACCTGTTCGGCGTCGAGACCCAGCTGATCGGCGACCTCCGCGGCCGCTGTCCGGCGCGCGATCCACCTCCAATGCGCGGCCGGCCGCGACACGCTGTCGCTGTGGAACCAGGGCGCCGACGAGGTCGTCGGCATCGACTTCAGCCCGCGGATGCTCGAGCTCGCGCAGCGGCTCACCGAGGCCACCGGCGCCCCGGCGCGATGGATCCTGTCCGACGTCCTCGATACCCCGGCCGAGCTCGATGGCACCGCCGACCTCGTCTACACCGGGCGCGGCTCGCTCATCTGGCTGCAGGATCTCGACGCGTGGGCCGCCGTCATCGCCCGGCTCCTCTCCCCGACCGGCCGCTTCGTGCTGTTCGAGGGTCACCCGGCCGAGTGGCTGTTCGACGTCGACGAGGACGGCCGCTGGATCGCCACCGACTACGACTACTTCGGCGGCGCCGAGGCGTCGAAGGGCTGGGCGCCCGAGTACATCGACCGCCTGTCGATCCCCGAGGACGACCAGCACTGGAAGTTCGCCCGCGCCTGGACGCTCGGCGAGGTCATCACCGCGCTGCTGCGGGGCCGGGCTGCGGCTCGACGCGGTGGCCGAGCACCCGATCGACTGGTGGGGCGGCCACGCCGACGTCCGACCCGAGGATCGCGGCCGGATCCCGCTGTCGTTCTCCGTGGTCGGCGGCAAGCGCGCCTGAGGCGGCTCAGGAGCCCGCTGGACGGCTCAGGACGGCGTCAGCCCGACGAACCGGCCTTCGGGGCCTCGATCCACGCGGTGGACCGCAGTGATCGCCCCACGCTGGACGGGACCGTAGATGTGCGGGTACGGCGAACCCGGGACGTCGAACCGCCACGGGACGTCGAGCGCGTCGAGGTCGATCGTCAGCGCCAGGAACGGCCGCGTATCGGCGCCGTAGTGGCGGTCGAAGGTCGCGCCCGAGTGCCTCGACGCCGTCGGTGCAGTGGATGAAGCCGTCACCGGCGTAGCCCGACGGCCTCGTAGGCGACGCACGGGATCCGAGCCGGTCCACACCTCGACCGGCACGAGATGGAAGGTCGGACGCGTCACGCCGGCCGGTCGTCGATCGACAGCCAGGCGCGATCGAGGGTCAGCTGGATGACCGTCGTCCGGTCGGCGGCGAGGGCGGCACGCAGGGCGGGCTCGAAATCCTCGTCGCGCTCGACGCGTGCTCCGCGGGCTCCGCACGCGCGGGCGATCGCGGCGAAATCGACCGGACCGAGCTCGGTCCCCACGCCGATCCCGGTCCCGCGGCGCTCCTGCCACATCCGGATCGTCCCGTAGCGCTCGTTGTCGAACACGATGGCGACGACCCGCACGCCCATCCGGACCGCCGTCTCGAGCTCGGCCATCGTCATCGCCATGCCGCCGTCGCCGACGAGCGCGACGACAGGACGGTCGCGATGCACGAGCGCGGCCGCGATCGCGGCGGGCAGGCCGTAGCCCATCGCCCCGGACGTCGGCCCGAGGAAGGTCCCCGGTCGCCGGAAGCGGAAGCCTCGACCGGCCCAGCTCGCGAAGTTCCCGGCGTCGGTGGTCAGGATGGCGTCGTCGGCGAGGATCCGGCGGAGCGTCGCGATGGTCCGGCCCGGATGGACGCCCGGTCCGTCCCATGGCGTGGCATCCACGACCGAGGCAGCCTCCCAGGCCGCCCGGTCGTCGCGATTGCCGGCCTGGCGCGTGGCGACCCGGCCCGCGTCGAGCACGGCCCGGCCGAGCAGCCGCTCGTTGGCGGCCTTGAGGAAGGCCTTGGCGTCGGCGGTCACCGAGATGCGTCGGCGGCGGTGAGCCGGCCGACTCGCCCGGAGCAAGGTCCACGTGCGCCCACGGGAGCCCGGGCCGCGGCATCGTGTAGCCGAACGTCGTCGGCTCGTTGAGCCGCGACCCGATGACGAGCAGCGCATCGGCGGCGTCGAGCCTCTGCCTGACCGTGGACGCGGCACCGAAGCCCGGCCATCCCGAGGAACAACGGGTTGTCGTTCGAGACGACGTCCGCCCGTCGCCAGGCGGCGATGATCGGGACCTGGAGCAGCTCGGCGAAGCGGAGCAGCTCGGTCGAGGTCCGCGCGCGCAGGACGCCTGCGCCGGCCAGGATGACCGGCCGTTCGGCGGACGCCAACAGCTCGATGACGGCGCGGATCTCCTCGTCGGTCGGACGCGGCGTGGCCGCCCGTGCGCTGTCGACGCGAACGTCGTCGGGCATCGGCTCGTCGAGCAGGTCCTCGGGGAGCGACAGGACGACCGGCCCGGGCCGGCCGCCGAGCGCCTGGCGGCTGGCCTCGGCCATCGCCTCGGCCACCTCGTCGGCGGAGCGCGGTTCCGCGGACCACTTGGCGAGGCCGCCGAGCGTCGCGACCTGGTCGATCTCCTGGAACGCCTCGAAACCCTTGACGTCCCGGCTGACCTGGCCGATCAGGACGAACATCGGGGTCGAATCCTGGCGGGCCGTGTGGATGCCGACGCCGAGGTTCGTGCCGCCGGGTGCGCGGGTGGCGAGGCACGCGGCGGGGCGTCCGGTGAGCTGGCCGTGCGCCTCGGCCATGAACGCGGCGGCGCCCTCGTGGCGGGTCGCCACGACGCGGATCCCGGCACCCTCGAGCGCGTCGAGGAGCCCGAGGAACGACTCGCCCGGGACGGTGAACGCATAGCGGACGCCGGCTGCCCGGAGCTGGTCGGCGATGTAGCGACCGACCGTCCGCGGACCGGCGTCGACGATGGGTTCGGGGATGTCGGCAGGCGCTTCGGGCTCGGCCTCGGCGTGCGGCCGCGGCGACGGGTCGGGATCCGTTCCTCGCGGCTCGGCGTCGACGTGCCTCGAGCTCCGGTTCCGTCGGCGTCGGCTCGACGTCCGGCTCGGGCTCGGCATCGGCGGCCCGGTCGGCTCCTCGGTCGGCTCGGCCGGCTCGGGCCGACGAGCTCGCATCAGGCTCAGCGCTCGACTCTCGGGCTCCGCAGCCGCCTCGGGCTCGGTGGTGGGCTCCTCCCATGGTTCGGGGGTCGTGACCGGTGCCTCGCTGGGCAGGTCGTCGGGCGCGGGTGTGGTGTCGAGCTCGGTCATGGCGACTGCGCTCCTTCGATCGGTGGTGGCCCCCGATGGGGATGGTCAGCGGTAGTTCTCGAACTGGAGCGGGACCGCCAGGTCGAGCTCCCGCAAGCGGGTGATGACGCGCTGGAGGTCGTCCCGGCTCTTGCCCGAGACGCGGACCGCGTCACCCTGGATCTGTGACTTGACCTTCGGGAACTCGTCCCGGATCAGCTTGGTGATCTTCTTGGCGACCTCCTCTGACAAGCCCGCGACGGAGCCCGATGCGCTGGCGGACCTTGTTGCCGCCGGCCTCCTCGACCTTCCCCCAATCGAAGATCTTGAGCGACAGGCTGCGGCGGATCGCCTTCGACTCGATCAGGTCCTTGATCGCTGCGGCGCGATGCTCGTCGTCGGTGACGAGGATGATCTCGTCCTTGGCCTGCGTCAGGTCGACCGTGACGCCCTTGAAATCGAAGCGCGTGCCGACCTCGCGGCGGACCTGGTCGAGCGCGTTCCGCAGCTCCTGCTCATCGAAGTCGCTGACGACGTCGAACGACTGGTCTCCAGCCACCGCTCCTCCCTTCCCTACCCGGCCGCCGTCGGCGCGCGTGCACCGTCCACTCGCGGAAGCGGCTATGCGCGCCGTCCGGCCGCGATCTCCGCGGTCAGGAACCCGGCCGAGCGCGAGCGGGCTGCCGCCGGGCTGCCGGACGAACGTCGCGTGCCAGGCCGCGAGCACCGTCGTGCCCGAGACCCAGTGCCGCTCGACCGTGAACTCGACGTCCCGTTCGGCGCCTCGCGGCCTCCAGCAAGTATGCCCGCAGGGCGTTGTGGCCGACGAGCGGCGCGCCGAACGGGTCCTCATGGTACTCGGCATCGTCGGTGAACAGCGCGACCCAGGCGTCGCCGTCGAAGGTCTGCCAGGCCGTCCCGTAGCGCCTCGAGCCACTCACCTGCCGCCGCGTAGTCGATCATCCGCGTGCCTCCAGTCGTTCCAGCAACCGGTCGCCGATCCGATAGCTTGCGCCGCCGCCCATGACCAGGACGACGTCGCCCGGCCGGACTTCCTCGGCGAGCCGGTCCGCGGTGGCCTCCACCGAGCCGGGCGCGAGGACGGTCAGACCGGGCCGGCGAGCCGCCACGGCCGCGGCCAGACCGGCCGCCGAGGCGATCGTCGTATCCGGATCGCGGCCGGCCCAGATGTCCGCGATGGCCACGCCGTCGGCCGCCGACAGGACATCGGCGAAGGTTCCGAGCATCGCCGCCGTGCGATGGAAGGTCAGCGGCTCGTAGACGGCCCAGACGGGTCGTCCCGGCTCGCGCTGGCGAACGGCGGCCAGCGTCTCGCGGATGGCCGTCGGGTGGTGGCCGTAGTCGTCGTAGACCACGACGCCGGCGACTTCGCCCTTGCGCTCGAGACGCCGGCCGATGCCCGCGAAGCTGGCGAGACCCGGCACGCACGGCACCCGGCGCCACGCCCAGCACGGTCGCCGGCACCGGCCACCGCCAGCGCGTTGGCGGCGTTGTGGCGGCCGGCGGTGGACAGCCGGGTCGTGACCGGGCCGGCGAGCGGATCGAGGCCGTGGAGCTCGAGCGTCGTCGACGCCGGGTCGCTGCCGGTGATCCGGCCGAGCAGCGGCCGTCGCGGGTCCGCGCGCGGTCGCGAACCGCTCTCCGATCGCGCGTGCGTAGCCGCCCAGCCGCTGCGGTGCCTGGTCGACGAGGGCGTAGGCGAGGATGGTGCCCGGCCAGTCGCGCAAGCCGGTCGAGGACGCCCTCGACGCCCGGGTCGCCGACGTTCGCGACGAGGGTCGCGCCCTCCGGCATCCGCCGGATCCAGCCTCGAAGGCCGCCACCACGGCGGCTCCGTCGGCGAAGACGTCCGGATGGTCCCACTCGGCGCTGGTCAGCACCGCCACGCTCGGGCGATAGGCGTCGAAGTTGCCGGCATACTCGTCGGCCTCGACGACGAATGCGTCGCCGCTCCCCCAGCGCGCCGTCGCGGGCGGGCCGCCGGTGATGGCCTCGGGCATCAACGCCCCGACGAAGCCCGACGGGATCCGCCCCGGCGGCGACGAGGACGTGGATGAGCCAGCCGGTGGTCGTGCTCTTGCCGTGCGTCCCGGCCACGCCGACCAGCGTGCGGCCGACGGCGGCGTCGGCGACGACCTGCTGCCAGGGCTCGAGCGGGATCCCGGCGGCCCGCGCCGCCTGCAGCTCCGGGTGGTCCGGGTCGATCGCGGTGAGCGCCTTCGTGACGGCCAGTCGGTCCGGGTGCGGCAGGTGGGTGACGTGCTCGGGGTCGTGGTGCGGCGCGATCGTCCACGCCGAGCGCCTCGAGCGCGGGCGTGTACGGCGACGGCGCGGCCGGGTCGCAGCCCGAGACGACGGCCCCCGCCCGCGCGCCGAGCAGCGCCGCGGCGCTCGCCCCGGCCCCCGCCGCGCCGATGACGTGGATCCGCTCGAGGGTCCGGATGGGTCGGGCGGCACGCGACGCCGCGAGGCCGGCCCCGACCCGGTCCGCGGCCGAGGTCACGCGGACGCCTCGACCCGCTCGAGCAGGAGCGACAGGGCCGCGCCGGCGCTGTGGCGCTTGTTGGCGCTCCGGTCGCCGCTCCAGACGTGGCGCTTCACCGCGACGCCGACCGCGTCCGCGACCGCCACGTAGGTCAGCCCGACCGGCTTGGACGCCGTCCCGCCGTCGGGCCCGGCGATGCCGGTCACCGCGACCGCGAGGTCCGCGCCCGTGCGCTGGCGCCCGCCGGTCGCCATCGCCATCGCGACCTGGGCGGAGACCGCGCCATGCGAGGCGAGCACCTCGGCCGGGACGCCGACCGTGTCCGACTTCAGCGCATTCGAGTAGGTCACGAAGCCGCCGACGAACCAGTCGCTCGAGCCTGGGATCTCGGTGATGAGGTGGGCGACCAGGCCGCCGGTGCACGACTCGACCGTCGCGATCCGGCGGTCGAGGGCCAGGCAGCGGTCGCCGAGCCGCGCGGCCACCGCCACGAGGTCCTCGAGCTCGTCGCCGGCGGTCTCGACCGAGCCCTGCGGCCCGGCCGACCGATCGTCCGCCACGCCTCAGCGCCGCTGCGTCTTCTGGGGCGGCGTTGGGTGGCGCGAACAGCCACGTCTCGGGGACGCCCGACTTCCCGAGCGCGCCGAGGGAGGTGCCGTTGAGCGTGAACGAGGTGACGCCGGACGACCCGGTCCGGACCTCGACCGAGTCGCGACCCGTGAACGTCAGCGTCTTGCCGCTCGACAGGACCTGTCCCGCGGCCCCGAGACCGGGATCGATCTTGCCGTCGACCCAGACCTTGACCCAGGCTCGGCCGCTCTTGATCGTGACCACGAGGTTGACGCCCTTGAAGGTGACGCTTGAGCGACCGTGACGTTCCGCGTCAGCGACGCGGTCTTTCCTTCGGGGCTCGAGGCGGTCACGGTCAACGTCCAGCGGCCGGTGGTCAGCTCGTACGGCGTGCTGTACGTGCCGTCATCGGCGACCGGGACCGTCACCGACGGCGGGGTCGGCGGGTGGTGCCGGGGTCGGCGCCGCCGGCGCCCGCTGGCGGCCCCGACGGGCCGACGTACTTCGCCGACCGACCACGACCGACGTGGCGTTCGTCGCGTGCCCCGCGACCGGGATCGCCCCGTTCTCGAACGACGTGCCCTCGGCCGGCTGGTCGACGGTCAGCGTCGGCGCCTCGATGACGAGGAACGGCACCGTGATGAACAGGTGGATCGTCTCCTCGCGAGTGCTTGCCGGTGTCGGGGTCCGTGGCGCTCACGTCGAACTGGTTCCGGCCGCGGAGGAGGTCCACCTCGGCCGCCCACGCGCCGGTCGAGCCGGCGGTCACGAGCAGCGGGTCGCGCCCCGGCGTCGCGATCGAGACGGTGGCGCCCGGCAGCGACGTCCCCTCGAGGGTGTACTTGGTCGTCGTGTCGTCGACGTTGATGACGGCCGTCGCCGGCTGCGTGACCGACACTGTCGGCGGCTTGGTGAAGCGCAGGACCTGGATCGCGAGGTAGGCGCCGAAGGCCAGGATGACGACGGTCAGCAGGGCGACGACCACGATGCTCGGCGAGAAGGTCAGGCCCTTGCGCGGCGCCGCGATCGGCTTCGGGACGACGATCGCCGGGGCGGCTTCCTTGATCTCGCCGCGCTCGCGCCGCCATTGCAGCAGGACGTCGTCCGGGTCGAGCGCCGAGGTAGAGCGCGTAGTTGCGCAGGAAGCCCTTCGTGTAGACCGCGCCGGGCAGCTCCTTGTAGTCGCCGCGCTCGAGGGCGCCGAGATACCGCGCCCGGATCTTGGTGTCGCGCTCCGCTCGGTAGAGGTCGACGCCCTTGCGCTCGCGCGCCGCGTAGAGGCGCTCGGGGAGGGTCGGCGTGGGCTCAGCGGTGACGCCGCGGCCGGCCTCCGGCCGGTCGATCCCGACGACCTTCTTGAGCTGCTCCCGCGTCGTCATCAGTCATCCCCGTCGAGCCCATCGTCGAGCTCGCCTGCCCCAGCTCCCTCATCGCGGCGGAGCACCTGGCGAGCGTTCGAGCCGTCGAACGCCCCGATGTACCCGCGCGCCTCCAGCTGATCGATCATCCGGGCGGCCCGCGCATAGCCGACCTTGAGGCGACGCTGGAGGAGCGACGCTGAGGCGCGATCGTACTCCCGAATGACGTCGATGGCATCAGGCAGCAATCGGTCGGCGTCCTCGTCGGTGAGGTCGTCGGCGGAGCCCGTCCCCTCGTCGCCGGTATCGATGATCTGCATGTCGTAATGCGGGTCGTCGATCTGCCCCTTCCAGTGGTCCACCACCCGACCGATCTCGCCGATCGGACACGAAGACGCCCTGGAGCCGCATCGGGCGCGGCAGGTCGGACGGCTGGTAGAGCATGTCGCCGCGGCCGATCAGGTCCTCCGCGCCCGGGCGCGTCGAGGATCGTGCGACTGTCGATCTGCGACGCCATCGCGAACGCGATCCGGCTCGGGAAGTTCGCCTTGATCAGGCCGGTCACGACGTTGACCGACGGACGCTGCGTGGCGAGGACCATGTGGATGCCGGTGGCGCGCGCCTTCTGGGCGAGCCGGACGATCGGGTCCTCGACGTTCTTGCCCTCGCGCATCATCAGGTCGGCCAGCTCGTCGATGATGATGACGATGTACGGCATCCGGTCTTCGGGATCGGTCCGCGTCTCGTTGAACGAGCGGATGTTGCGGGCCGACGCGCCGGCCAGCCGCCGGTAGCGCGCCTCCATCTCGTTGACCGCCCACTTGAGCGCGGCCTTGGCCCGCTCGGGCTCGGTGATGACCGGGCACGAGCAGGTGCGGCAGGCCGTTGTAGGCCGCCAGCTCGACGCGCTTGAGGTCCATCAGGATCATCCGGACGTCGTCCGGGGTCGCCTTGCACAGGAGGCTGGTGATGACCGCGTTGACCATCACGCTCTTGCCCGAGCCGGTCGCCCCGGCGATGAGCAGGTGCGGCATCTTGGCCAGGTCGACCGCCTTGGCGACGCCCGCCACGTCGCGGCCGAGCGCGAAGGTCAGCTTCGATTCGGAGTCGGTGAACTCGACCTCCTCGAGGACGCGCCGCAACGGGACCGCGTTGAAGTCCTTGTTGGGGACCTCGATGCCGACCGCGCTCTTGCCGGCGATCGGTGCCTCGATCCGGAGCGAGTGGGCCGCCAGGGCCATCGCCAGGTCGTCGGACAGCGCCTCGATCCGGCTGAGCTTGATGTCGCGGCGCCGGGTTGACCTCGTACTGGGTCACCACGGGTCCCGCGTTGCGGCCGACGATCCGGGCCGGGATGCCGAACCCGGCCAGCTTCTTGACGATGATCTCCTCGTTCCGGGCGTGGACCGCCTCGTCGCCGCCGGCGTGGAGCGGGGCAGCGCTGTCCTCCAGCACCGTGATCGGCGGCAGGATGTACTCGATGCGGTCCTTGGTCAGCGGCGAATCGCTGGCGTCGGTGACGTCGTACGGGTCGCGGGCCGGCCGGGCCGGCGCGACGAGCGTGGCAGAGGCGGCCGCGGCCGTCCCCAGTGACGGCGCGAACGTGTTCGATGTCTGGCCCTTGCTCGGGACGGCCGCCGGGATCGAGGTGTCGTCGCCCCAGACGCCGGTCTGTCCGGGCGACGGGCCGGGCCCGACCGCGACCGGCTTGCCGTTCGTCCTGGCGGTCTTGCCGTTCGTGGCCACGGCCGCCGCCGCGACCACCCCGGCGCCGTCGTCGTCGGCGGGCGTCCGCTTGAGCGATGCGGCGGCGGTCGTGCCCGCCCAGCGGGCCGTCCCGACGACCGGGCGGGTCAGCTGCCGGAGCGGGATGCCGAACCCGATGATGACCCCGACGATCGCGAGCGCGATGAGCAGCACGAAGGCGCCCGGCCGGGCCGGAACAGGTCTGTCGAGCGTGCTGGCCAGACGCACGGCCGATCCGTCCGCCCCGGACACGCCGAGGACCTGGCCGCACCGACGATCCCGGCGTACGTGATCGAGAGCCCGAGCAGGGTGATCCCCCAGCCCGATCCCGGTCGCGTGCCCGGGCCCCATTCGAGCCACCAACCCGCCGAGGAGCAGCAAGAACGGCAGCAGCCAGCGCATCGTCCCGAACCACGGCGCGAACGACGTCGCGCCACCAGCTCGTCAGGCGCGCCCTGGCCGGGCAGGATCAGCGCGATCAGCGTCATCGCACCGAGCACGAGCAGGGTCAGCCCGATGATCGAGCGCACGACCTCGGGCGTGATCCGCGAGCCCCAGCGTGCTCGCCGCGACGCGCCCGAGATGGGCGCGCGGTCGCCTTGCGTGCCGGCGCGCGCCGGCGGGTCGCCACCTCAGACCTCGACGACGACGGGGAAGACCATCGGCCGGCGCTTCGTCTGCTCGTACAGGAAGCGCGAGACGCCGTCCTTGATCTGGGTCTTGAGCAGCGCGATCTCGCTGATGTGGTCGCCCGGCGTGTGGATCGACTCGATCACGCGCTCGAGCGCCTCCTTCATGATCGGGTCCTGCTCGTTGAGGTGGACGAAGCCGCGGGTGATGATCTCCGGGCGGCCGACCACCGAGCCGGTCTGCTTGTCGACCGTCACGACGATCATGAACATGCCGTCGTTGGCCAGCGCCCGCCGGTCGCGCAGGACGATGTCGCCGACATCGCCGACCGACAGCCCGTCGACGTAGACGTAGCCCGCGGACACCGGGACCGCGCGCCGGGCGCTGCCGTCGGCGTAGAACTCGATCGGCGTCCCGTTCTCGATGATGAACACGTTCTCGGGCGCGACGCCGGTCTCGATCGCGAGCTTGCCGTGCTGGACCTGCATCCGGAACTCGCCGTGCATCGGGATGAAGTGCTTCGGCTTGGTCAGCCCGAGCATCAGCTTGAGCTCTTCCTGGCTGGCATGGCCTGAGACGTGCGCGCGCTTGATCGTGTGGTAGTAGACGTTCGCGCCGGCCTTGAACAGGTTGTCGATGGTGCGCGACACCGAATTCCTCGTTGCCCGGGATCGGGCTGGCGCTGACGATGACCGTGTCGCCCGGCTGGATCTCGACGAAGCGGTGGTCGCGGTTGGCCATCCGCGCGAGGCCGGCCATCGGCTCGCCCTGGGCGCCGGTCGTGGCGATGACGAGGCGGGGGTCCGGATGGTCGCGGATCTTGTCCTTCGGCACGATCGTCGACGGCGTCGTAGGTGAGGTAGCCGAGGTCGGTCGCGATCCGGAAGTTCTGCTCCATCGAGCGGCCGATGACCGACACGCTGCGGTGCATGTCGGCGGCGGCATCGAGGACCTGCTGGACGCGCGCGATGTTGCTGGCGAAGGTGGCCACGATGACCCGGCCCTCGAGCGGCTCCATGATCTCGCGGAAGGCCTCGCCGACGGTCCGCTCGGAGGGCGTGTAGCCCGGGTTCTCGGCGCGGGTCGAGTCGGACAGGAGGCAGAGGACGCCCTCCTGCGCCGAGCCGGGCGAGGATGCGCGAAATCGGACAGCTTGCCGTCGACCGGGGTGTGGTCGAACTTGAAGTCGCCGGTGTGGACGATCGTCGCCGACCGGCGTGCGCAGGGCGATGCCCATCGCGTCCGGGATCGAGTGGCCGACCCGGAACGGCATCACGTGGAACGCCCCGATGTCGATCTCGTCGCCCGGCTCGAGCGCGATCAGCGGGTTGTTGTGGAGCTTGTGCTCCTTGATCTTGTTGCCGAGCAGGCCGCGCGCCAGGGTGGACGCGTAGACGGGCACGCCCGGGAACTCGGGCAGGACGTACGGCAGCGCGCCGACGTGGTCCTCGTGGGCGTGGGTGATGAGGAACGCCTTGACGTTGGCGCGGCGTTCCTTGAGGTAGGTGATGTCGGGGATGACGAGGTCGATGCCGAACATCTCCTCGTCGGGGAACATGAGCCCGCAGTCGATGACCACGATCTCGTCGCGGTACTCGAAGACGTACATGTTCTTGCCGATCTCCCCCACCCCGCCGAGCGGGATGATGCGGAGCGGCTGGTCGTTGGTCTGGGGCATGGGTGTCCTTGGCATGGGTCAGAAGAGGGTCAATTGAGGGGCCGGTTCGTCGGCCGTGGGCGGTGGCGCGAGAAGGGTATCGGCTTCGGGCTGGGGTTCGCGGTCGGATTCGCGCTCGGGTTCGATGGCCGGGACAGCTCCGACGGACTCCCGGCGCCTGCGCGCGTCGAGCAGGGCTGCCGGGACGGCGGCGATGTCGGCATAGCTGTCGCGCTCGATGGCCGGCGGTCCGGAGAGCCGCGGCCGGGTGGTACATCGCGAACACCAGCGCGTTCGCCGCGCCGGTGGCCGGATCCACCGGGCGGACGGTCCCGTGCGCCTGCGAGATCCGCGCGCCGGGCATGAACGTGGCCATCGAGTAGCGGCCGAGGGTGACCACGACCGCCGGATCGAGGACCTCGAGCTGCCGGCGCAGGTACGGCGCGCAGGCGGCGATCTCGTCCGGCTGCGGGTCGCGGTTGTCGGGCGGCCGGCACTTCACGACGTTCGTGATGAACACGTCCTCGCGCCGCCAGCCGATGTGGCCGAGCAGCTTGACCAGCAGGTCGCCGGCGCGACCGACGAACGGCCGGCCCTGCCGGTCCTCGTTGAAGCCGGGGCCCTCGCCGACGAACACGACCTCGGTCTCGGGGTCGCCCTCGCCCGGGACCGCCCGCGTCCGCGTCGCGTGCAGCCGGCAGTTCGTGCAGACCCGGACCTCCGCGGCGATGGCCTCGAGCGCTGCTCGGCGCTCGGCCTCGGTCACGCCGTGGCCTCGGGGGCCCCAGGCCCGACGTACGGGCTGGCGCCGCGGACCGCCGCGGGGCGGATCCAGTCGCGCTCGCGCAGGACCTCGGCCAGCTCGACGGCGTTCGTCGCCGCGCCCTTGCGCAGGTTGTCCGACACGACCCAGAAGGCGAGCCCGCGGTCGTCCGCGATCGAGACGTCGCGGCGGACGCGCCCGACGAAGATCTCGTCGCGGCCGGCCGCCTCGGTCGCCAGCGGGTAGCGATGGCTCGGCCGGGTCGTCCTGGACGATCACGCCCGGGACCGCGGCGAACAGCTGGCGTGCCCGATCGGGCGTCATCGGGTCGCGCGTCTCGACGTGGACGGCCTCCGAGTGGCTGACGAAGACCGGGATGCGGACCGCCGTGCACGAGATCCGCAGGTCCGGCAGGTGCAGGATCTTGCGGTTCTCGCTGACGACCTTCCACTCCTCCTTGGTGTAGCCGTTCGTCGAGGAAGACGTCGATCTCGGGCAGCGCGTTGAACGCGATCGGGTGCGGGTAGACGCGACGCGGTCGGTGCCTCGCCGGCGACGTGCGCCCGGATCTGGCCCTCGAGCTCGGCGAGCGCGTCGCGCGCCCGTGCCGGAGACCGACTGGTAGGTGTCGACCACGACCCGCTCGAGGCCGACCGTGTCGCGCAGCGCCATCAGGACCGGCGCGAGCTGCATCGTCGAGCAGTTCGGGTTGGCGATGATGCCCGGGTGGCCCTCGAGGTCGTCCGGGTTGACCTGGGAGACGACCAGCGGGATGGTCGTGTCCATCCGCCAGGCGGACGAGTTGTCGATGACGGTCGCGCCGCGGGCGACGGCCTGCGGCGCGAGATCGAGCGAGATGTCGGCGCCGGCGCGAGAACAGCGCGATGTCGACGCCCTCGAACGCGTCGGGGACCGCCTCGGCGATCTCGAGCGTCGCGACCGTCGATCGACACGGTCCGGCCGGCCGATCGCCCGGACGCGAGCAGGCGCAGCTCACCGACCGGGAACTCCCGTTCGTTGAGGATCTGGATCATCGTCCGTCCCGACGACGCCGGTGGCTCCGACGACGGCAACGGTCAGGGGTTGACGGTTCATGAGGGGCTTGGCTCCGCTCGCTCTGTCGCTCGGACGGGCACGTTCGGAGTATAGCAGCGGCCCTTTCCGGGCCGACGGTCGGGACGCCTTGCCGGGCCGAAAACGAGTCGAGCCGCCGGTCGCCCGGCGGCTCGTCCCTGTTACGGAGTGAGGACCCGGATCAGACCGGATCCTTGGCCAGATGGCGCTGCATCGCGGCCTTGCGCGAGAGGTTGACGCGGCCCTGCCGGTCGACTTCGAGGACGACCACCATGATCTCGTCGCCGACGGACACGACGTCCTCGACGGTCGGGACGTGGTAGTCGGCCAGCTCGCCGATGCGGACGAGGCCTTCCTTGCCCGGCAGGATCTCGACGAACGCGCCGAAGCCCATGATCCGGGTGACCTTGCCCATGTACAGCGCGCCGACCTCGACCTCGCGGGTCAGGCTCTCGATCCACTGGATCGCCTTGCGGGCGTTCTCGCCGGAGACGGCCGCGATCTCGACGGTGCCGTCGTCCTCGACGTTGATCTCGGTCGACGGTCTCTTCCTGGATCTTGCGGATCATCGATCCGCCCTTGCCGATGATCTCGCGGATCTTCTCGGGGTTGATCTTGATGGTCGTGATCCGCGGGGCGAAGTCACTCATGTCGCCGCGTGCCTCGGGCATGACCTCGGTCATCTTGTCGAGGATCTCGAGACGGGCCGCCAGCGCCTGCGCCAGGCCGCCGCGGATGATCGCCTCGTTGATGCCCTGGACCTTGATGTCCATCTGCAGGGCGGTGATGCCGTCCCGCGTGCCGGTCACCTTGAAGTCCATGTCGCCGACCGAGTCCTCCTTGCCGAGGATGTCGGTCAGGACGACGAAGCGGCCGTCGGGCTCGCTGATGAGGCCCATCGCCGCACCGGCGACCGGCGCCGAGATCGGCACGCCCGCGTCCATCAGGGCGAGGGTCGAGCCGCAGGTCGAGGCCATCGAGGTCGAGCCGTTCGACGACATGCACTCCGACACGAGCCGGATGACGTACGGGAAGTCCTCGTGGCTCGGCAGCACCGGCACGAGCGCCCGCTCGGCGAGGTGGCCGTGCCCGATGTCGCGCCGGCTGGGGCCGCGCATCGGCTTGTTCTCGCCCGTCGAATAGGGCGGGAAGTTGTAGTGGTGGATGTAGCGCTTCTCGGTCTGCGGGCTGATCGTGTCGATGCGCTGGACGTCCGAGGACGATCCGAGCGTGGCGATGGTCAGCACCTGGGTCTCGCCACGGGTGAACAGGCCGGTGCCGTGCGCGCGCGGCAGGACGCCGACCTCGACCGAGATCGGGCGCAGCTCGTCAGGCCGCGGCCGTCCATCCGGATGCCCTCGTCGAGGGCGAGCTGGCGGGCGATCTTCTTGTTGACCAGGTTGAACAGGCTGCTTGCTGACGCGCGCCTCGCGGCGGGCGCGCCTCCTGGAGCGCCTTCGAGTCACCGCCGTTGCGGGTCGCCCGGATCGGCGTCGGCGAGGCCCTCGCGGAGGGTCTTCGACCCGGCCCGGCAGGTCGTTGCCGAACCAGATCAGCAGGTTGGCGGTCGCCTCGGCGTCGGGGCCGGCCCGGTGGGCCTGCGCGAGCTCGATGCCGAAGAAGCGCGACAGGGTCGTCGAGCTTGTAGTTCTCGAGGTCCGGGTAGCCCTCGCGGGCGATGGTCAGGGTGTCGAGGTAGCGGCCCGGACTCGAAGTGGGTCCCGTCGCCGAGCGCTGCCTCGAGGAAGCCGAGGTCGAAGCCGACCGAGTGGCCGACGATCTTCGCGTCGCCGGCGAACTGCCAGCGCCTGCTTGGCGGCCTCCGCGGGCTGACGGCGCCTTCTTGACGTCGGCGTCGGTGGATGCCGTGCATCTGGTTGCCGACGATCGGGCGGCCCGGGTTGACGAGGGTCGACCAGCGATCGGTGATCTTGCCGCCCTTGACCTTGACCGCGGCGATCTCGACGAGGTCGGCCATCTTCGGGTCGGTGCCGGTCGTCTCGACGTCGACGACGACGAACTCGTTCCCGGCGAGCGCCTCGTCGACGAAGTCGAGGACCGAGCCCGTGCCGGCTTCGAGGAACGGCGTGCTCTTGGGCTTGCCGACCGCCTCGCGGAGCTGCTCCTGGATGTCGATGAGCGGCTGGAGCGCGCGATGGCCGAACAGGATGGCCTCGGCCATGACGGCCTCGGGCAGGAGCTTGGCGCCCGCCTCGACCATCATGATCGCGTCGCGCGTGCCGGAGACGACGAGGTCGAGCTCCGACTCCTCGAGCTGGCTGTAGGTCGGGTTGACGACGAACTCGCCGCCGATGCGACCGATGCGGACGGCGCCGACCGGACCCGCGAACGGGATCTCGCTGATCGTCAGCGCGGCCGACGCGGCGACCGTGCCGAGCACGTCGGGCTCGTTCTCCTGGTCGGTCGAGAGGACCGTGATGACGAGCTGGATGTCGTCCTTGTAGCCCTCGGGGAAGAGCGGACGGATCGGGCGGTCGGTCAGGCGGGCGGCCAGGGTGGCCGCCTCCGAGGCACGCGCCTCGCGCTTGATGAAGCCGCCCGGGATCTTGCCCGCGGCGTACATCCGCTCCTCGAACTCCACCGTGAGCGGGAAGAAGTCGAGGCCCGGGCGCGGATCGCTACCGGTTGGCGGTCCCGAGCACGAGGGTGTCGCCGTAGCGGACGGTGACGGCGCCGCCGGCGAGGCGTGCGAGCTTGCCGGTCTCGATGGTCAGCGTTCGACCACCGAATTGCGTCTCGAATGTGTGAGACAAGGGAATGTTTCCTCCTTGGGTCGCGGAGGAGGGCGACGACCTGCTGCAGGTCGGCCGACTGGGCCTTGGGCGCCGGATGCGAGAGGACCCCGGTCTGTGCCGGGGTCCCGGGCGGCGACGCCTAGCGGCGGAGTCCGAGCCGTCCGATGACGACTCGGTAGCGCGCGCTGTCCTTCTTCATCAGGTAGGCGAGAAGGCGGCGGCGCTGGCCGACGAGCTTGAGGAGGCCGCGGCGCGAATGATTGTCCTTGGGGAAGCTCTTGAGATGCCCGGTCAGCTCCTTGATCCGCTCCGTCAGGAGCGCGACCTGGACTTCCGGCGATCCGGTGTCACCTTCCTTGGTGGCAAACCCGGTGATGATCTCCTGCTTCTGTTCCCGCGCGAGCGGCACTCGTTCCTCCGAACACGACGTGTGACGTGATGTCTTCCATCTATGACCGACGGATGGTATCAGCCTGCGGCCGATGCGGCAAACGGTCCAGTGCTCCGGTGTGGGACGATGACCCGATGCCGAAGCTCGACAGGATCTACACGAAGACCGGCGACGAGGGCATGACCGGCCTGGGTGGCGGCCAGCGGGTCGCGAAGGATTCGCGCCGGGTCGAGACATACGGGACGGTGGACGAGCTCAACTCGGAGATCGGCGTGGCCCTGGCGCTCGGGCTGTGCGAGCGACTGGCCGCCGAGCTGCCGCCGATCCAGAACCAGCTGTTCGATCTCGGGCTCGGACCTGGCCACGCCGGCGACGAGCCAGGAACGCCACCCGGTGCCGACGGTCCAGCCGCGGCACATCGAGCACCTCGAGGCGCTGATCGACGAGCTGAACGGGATCGTCGGGCCGCTGACGAACTTCCTGCTGCCCGGCGGATCGGTCGGCGCGGCGCAGCTCCACGTCGCTCGGACCGTGTGCCGTCGGGCCGAGCGTGACGGCGACGGCGCTGGCCCGCGAGGAGCCGATCGGCCCGACCGTCCTCCCCTACCTCAATCGGCTGTCCGATGCGCTGTTCGTGATGGCCCGCTACGAGAACCACGAGCGTGGTGTCACCGAACCGCTGTGGGAGCCGGGAGCCTGATGTCGCTCCTGTCGAAGGTCAAGGACTGGTTCGTCGGGTCGCCCGAGCCCGAGGGCGGAAAGACGCAGGCCGAACCGCACGCCTCGCGGCACGACCGCCGCGAAGCGGGTCGGGCAGCGCCATCACGAGACCGGACGAGCCCGCGTGGGAAGCCGGCGACAAGGTCGGCGAGGGTGCCGGTCCGACGAAGAACCCGGACGCCGCCCCGGAGATCCTGGGCGGCGGCTAGTCGCCCTCAGCCAAGGCTGGCCCTGAGCCAGCCCGAAGGTCGGGCGCGATCAGGAGCGCATCGCTCGATGGATCGTCGACGCCGACCAAAAGACCTCGCCGGTCTCGGCAAGAGTGAGGGCGCCGTCCTTGTCGGGCGGACGAATGACGAGCCTGGCCGGACCGTGATGTCGAGGCGATAGGCATCTGCGGTGCGAGGATGATCAGCTCGCCGATCTCGATGCCGTGCAGCTCAAGGAGCGAGCGGTATGCCTCCGGTGGCCGAAAACGCGCCGCCTCGGCAAGGGCGTCGATCGCCGCGGCCATCGATGGCGGACGCGCCGACAGAACTCCACGAGGCTGCGCTCGGCAGGGGTCCGCCGAGCCAGGACGCCGTTCAGCCGGAGGGTGGTGGCGTCAGCGCGACGCGATCGGGAGGTCGAGTCGTGGCGCGTGGCTTCGTCATTCGAGGTCGTCGGGACGCGCGACCATGTTATGCAGCGGGCGGCGGTGTGGGTTGATCTGAAGGATGCCCCCTCGGGGACAACGAGTCGCATGTCCACCTGGCGTCCGGATGGTATGCAGCGGCGACGCCGAGACAGGGCGACGTCAACCGGTGTTTGGAACGTCAGAACCGGAGTCGCGGGGAGATCCGCGAACCTCGGTGGTGTGTGATGCGCTGCCAGACGCTTGCAGTCTCACGGATCTGGCGGACGAGTCGCTCGGTGACTGGTCGGCGCCGAGAGCGCCGCCTCCGACACGGCGAGCTCGGCGTCGGGGACGCGACGGCCGTGCGTGGCGCCCGCGTAGATACGAACGCCGATCGGCGTCGTGGAGGGGTTCACGCCTCCCCGAGGGCGACCGTGACCCGTCGGCTCGCGATAGGCCCGACGATGGAGGCGTCGCCGTCGGGCAGCCGGAGTGTCAGCGGGATGCCATCGACTTCGGCGGCATAGTCGCCGTCGGGCGGCAGGGCCATCGGCAGCTCGAATGCGAGCCGGCAGCCGCCGTCCACGGGGTCGCCAACGGACGGAGACGTACGGCCGGCCGAGCAGCGCGGCGGCCTTGCAAGGTCGCCGGCCGCGATCGCGCGCGGATCGTTGAGCTGCGGACATCGGCCCGTCGAGCGTGAACGGCGGGACGACCACGACCTCGTACCCGGCGCGCGCGCCGAGCGACGCGACGGCCGCCGGCGTCCGCCGCGCTCGTAGCCGAAGGCGGCAGTCGGGCGTCATCAGGAAGCCGGTCAGCGCGACCGGTCGGCGATCCGGCTGGACGAACGACGTCGAACGGCGTCGCTCGCGGAGCGCGGCATCGAAATGTCTGGACGACGGTCACGTCGACGCCGGCCGCCTCGAGCCGCTCGAGGCGCTCGTCCGGATCGAGCAGGAGCGGCGGCGCATGGCCGATGAGGACCTCGTCCGGGTGGTGGTCGAAGGTGATCACTGCCGGTCTCGCCGTGTGCGCCGCCGCCGCGATCGACCAGGTGCTCGAGGAGGTACGCGTGGCCGAGGTGGAGCCCGTCGAACACGCCGACGACGACGAAGAGCCGGCCCAGTGCCGCGTCCAGCGCGTCGATCCCATGCACGACCTCCATCGCGATCAGCGCGGCAGCATCTTCGTCGGGCGACGAAGATTTCCGGGCGCCATCCGGCGGCCCGTGCGGCCACGATGCACCGCCGCCGGCCTCGTCCCGGCGCAGCGCCTAGCCCTCGGCGGCGCCACGGAGACCACCGGCGGGACGTACGAACCGGCCCTCGGGCGCATCGGCGATCTCTCGGGTACGTCAGGGCCATGGCCGGCAATGCATCGAGCCCGTCGTCGGCGGGCAGGAGCAACGCGCGGTCCGGCCGGCCGGATCTCGGCTGCGACGGCACGCGGAGCGCGTCGAGGGGCGGGCGTTGTCCAGCGTGAACGGGCCGCGACGCGGTCCGCGTGACGAGCGCACCGAGGTACGCCCCGCAGCCCAGCCGCGCGCCAAGGTCGCGAGCGAGCGCCCGGACGTACGTGCCCGCGGAGCAGACGACGTCGACGATCGCGATTGGCCGGGCCGGATCGGTGCCGTCCCACTCGACGAGATCGAGCGACTTGATGTCACGCTCCGCGCCGGCAGCTCGACCGCCTCGCCCGCGCGCGCCATCGCGTAGGCGCGCCGGCCGCCGACCTTGACCGCGCAATAGGCCGGCGGCTGCTGCTGATCGGCCCCGGAGGCCGCGAGGGCCGCCACGACCGCTTCGCGCGTGGGGACCGGGCCGTCGACCGGCGTCAGCTCGCCGTCAAGGTCGTCGGTCGTCGAGGTCGCGCCGAAGCAGATCGTCGCGCGGTAGGCCTTGTCGTCGCCCAGGTGGTACTCGACGAGCCGGGTCGCGCGCACCGAGGAAGAGCGGCAGCACGCCGCGAGGCGAACGGGTCGAGCGTGCCGCCGTGGCCGACGCGCTTCGTGGCCGCCAGCCGGCGCACGAGAGCGACCACGTCGTGCGAGGTCGGGCCCGGCGGGCTTGGCGACGACGAGGATGCCGTCGCATGCCCGGCGCGTCGGGTTGACGAGGCACCGGGCCGCCGCTCAGGCGGGCGTGCGACGACGGCGCCGCGAGCCGATCCGCGACCGCGAGGACCTGGCCGCGTGCCTGGTCGAGCGGGGCCGCGACCGTTGCGCCTGCCGCGCGGGCGTGCCCGCCGCCGCCGAACGCGCCCGGTCAGCACGGTCGCATCCACGCCGCCCGGCTTCGTCCGGACGCTGATGCGGGTCGCGGCGCCGGCTTCCTTGAACAGGATCGCGACCTCGGCGGTCTCGGACTGGGCCAGCAGGTCGATGATCCCCTCGGAGTGCGCGCCGCACCGTGCCGGTCGCGGCGAGGTCCGCGTCGGACAGCAGCTCGATAGATCACGCGGCCGTTCGTCGGCGCGCTCGAGCCGGTCGAGCACGAGCCCGAACAGCCGCAGCTGCGCGTCGGGCTTGGTCCGGTACAGGCGGCGCGAGATGTCGGACAGCGGCGCGCCGGCCTCGACCAGCGCGGCGGACACGGCGAGCGTCCGCGGCGTCGCGTTCGGGTGGGCGAACGTCGCGGTGTCCATGACGATGCCGGCCATCAGCCCTGTCGCCAGCGCGCCGCCATCGGCGGTCGAGCGGAACGCCGAGGCGGACCGCGAGCAGCGTCGACCATCTCGCAGGTGGCGGCGGCGTTGGGTCGATCCAGTCGGCCGTCGCCGTCGCGTCGTTCGAGGCGTGGTGGTCGACGAGCACCCGCGGCAGCCGGTCGAACAGCTCGCGATTGCGCTCGCCGAACGCCGCCCACGCGATCGAGCGAGCGCGCAGTCGGCAGCGACCAGCAGGTCGTAGTCGGCGCCGGGCGGGGTCGGGCTGCGAACCGATCCATGCCGGCCAGGAACTGCGTAGAGCGGCGGGACCGGGTCGGTGCAGACGGGGTCGCGCGCCCGCCGTGCGCCTCGACAGATCGCCGCGACGCCGAGCGTCGCACCGAGCGTGTCCGCGTCCGGGTTCTCGTGGCGTCGCGATCAGGCGCGCCGAGCGCCCGCGATCGCGGCAGCGAGACCTCGCGCGGGAATGCCGGCGAGCCACGGCGGCAGGTCGACGCGTCATCGGCGGCCGCCGGCTCGTCTTGCCCTGTCGCGGCCCTTGTGCCGGGCGCGGCCTCGGCGCGGCGGCGGGTCACCGGCGGACGCTGGAGGCGGCTCCCGGCGGTGTCGGCCTAGTGGATGCCGCGACGGGCGTGGGCAGGATTCCGACCGGGCTCCGCCTCGGGGCGTCGGCCTCGAGCTCGTCGAGCAGGTGCAGCACCCGCGTCCCGCGCTCGGCGGTGTCGTCGAGGCGGACGTGGAGGTCCGGGATGCGCCGCAGCCGGAGTCCGCGACCCAGCTCATGGCGGACGAACGGCAGCGCGTGCTGCAGCGCGCTCACCGTCTGCTCGCGCTCCGCCGGCTGGCCGATCACGCTGACCCACACCCGAGCGTGGCGCAGGTCGGGCGCCGTCTCGACAACGGTGACCGTCGCGAACCCGATCCGCGGATCCGCGACGTCCTTGGCCAGGATCGCCCCGATCTCCTGCCGCAGCAGCTCATCAATGCGATCTGTTCGAGCGGTCACAGCGGCAGCCTCAGGCGCCGATCGACCGAAGGGCTACGCAACCGCCGATCGACTGACGGTCTGGATCGTGAAGCACTCGATGATGTCGCCCTCCACGATGTCCGTGGTAGTTCGCCAGGCCGATGCCGCACTCGAAGTCGGTCTGGACCTCGCGGACGTCGTCGCGGAAGCGGCGGAGCGAGTCGATCTTGTCGGTCGACGATGACCTTGCAGCTGCGCCACACGCCGGGCGCTGCCGCCGCGGACGATCCGGCCGTCGGTGACGAACGAGCCGGCGATGACCTGGCTGCCGACCTTGATGACCTGGCGGACCTCCGCGCGGCCCTCGACGACCTCGACGATCTCCGGCTCGAGCAGGCCCGTTGAGCGCCGGCGTCGATGTCGTCGGTGAGCTTGTAGATGATGTCGTACAGCCGGACGTCGACGCCTTCGCTCTCGGCGGCGCGGCGAGCCGTCTCGGTGATCCGGTGTTGAAGCCGACCACGATGGCGTCCGACGCGGCCGCGAGCAGGATGTCGTTGTCGGTGATGTCGCCGGCGCCCTCGAGCAGCACGTTGAGCTTGACCTCGTCCTTCTCGAGCTGTTCGAGCGCGTGGGTGATCGCGCCGAGCGAGCCCGACACGTCGGCCTTGAGGATGATCCGGAGCTCCTTGGCCTGACCGGCCTGGATCTGGCGGTAGAGGTCCTCGAGGGTGGCCGGCCGCTCCCCTCCCCGCCCTTGGCGGCCGGGCTCGGCTTGGCGCGCCTCGACCAGCGTCGCGAGCCGCCTTCTCGTCGGCGACGACGCGCAGGATGTCGCCGGCCTCGGGACGTCGGACAGGCCGAGGATGACCGCGGCGTCGACGGGTCCGGCCTAGTTGATCGCGCTTGCCCTTGTCGTCGCGAGCGCGCGGACGCGGCCGAAGTCTCGCCGACCACGATGATGTCGCCGACGTTGAGCGTGCCGGTCTGGACGAGGACGGTCGCGACGGGGCCGCGGGCCTTGTCGAGCTTGGCCTCGACGATCGTGCCGATGGCCGGCCGCTTCGGGTTCGCCTTGAGCTCCTGGAGGTCGGCGACGAGCAGGATCATCTCGAGCAGGTCGTCGAGCCCGACCGGGTCTTGCGCCGACACCGGCACGAGCGGCGTGTCGCCGCCGTACTCCTCGATGACGACGCCCGCCTCGGTCAGCTCGGTCTTGACCCGATCCGGGTTGGCGTCGGGCTTGTCGATCTTGTTCAGCGCGATGATGATCGGCACTTGGCCGCCTTCGCGTGGCCGATCGCCTCGAGCGTCTGGGGCATGACGCCGTCGTCCGCCGCCACCACGACGACCGCGATGTCGGTGACCTGGGCGCCGCGCGCGCGCATCGCGGTGAACGCCTCGTGGCCCGGGGTGTCGAGGAACACGAGCGGCTCGCCGCCGGTGACACCTGGTGGCGCCGATGTGCTGGGTGATACCGCCGCGCTCGCCGGCCGCGACCGTGGTCGAGCGGATCGCGTCGAGCAGGCTCGTCTTGCCGTGGTCGACATGGCCCATGACGGTCACGATCGGGGCGCGCGGCTCGAGCAGCGGCCGTGTCGTCCTCCTCGAACAGGACCTCCTTG
>CAWCQK010000006.1:0-26867 GCA_963797685.1 uncultured Chloroflexia bacterium
TGAGTCCCTCGAACGGTTCGTGGTCGCCAATGAGCTGGACGTACCGGGCGCTCGGGAAATCGATCCACTCGAGGATGGTGTGGTCGGTGGTGTGCGCGATCTCCCACTCGGTCGCCTGGACGTAGATGGGCACGTCCGGGAATGCGAGGTTCTGACCGGAGTGGTCGGCATGGAGATGGCAGTTGGCGACGGCGGTCACGTCCCCAATCGGGATGCCGGCATCGGCGAGGGCATCGCCGACCCGTCGCGCGACCGGGTGATATCGCTCGTCGAGCTCGTCGTTGCCGAAGCCGAGGCCCGTGTCGAACAGGAAGATCCCACCCCGGTGGCGGATCGCGTATCCCATGACCACGCCCTGCCGATGCGCCAGCTCCGGTTCAGGAAACCGGAACGTCCCCAACTCGAGCGCGATGACCTCGGGCAGCTTGGTCATGCTGCGCTGGGCCGGCTATGGCACGAAAGGAAGCGCCCCGCGAGGGCGGTTCGGGCGAAGGCGGCGCCGAGCACCGAAGCGAGCGCACCCCAAGGTGCGTAAGCGAGGAGCGGAGGAGCCAACGCGCGCCCGGGCCGTCCTCGCGGCGCGCGGTGATGGCGGAGAGGGCGGGATTCGAACCCGCGACGGGTTGCCCCGAACCGCATTTCCAGTGCGGCGCCATAGTCCACTAGGCGACCTCTCCGAGAGACGATCCGTTGGCTCGCACGTCGATCGTGCCACGGCGCGCGTTGATGCAACGACCTTCCGCCGCATGGGCGGTCCTGGGAAGGAAGCACCGAGCACCGGAGCGAGCGCACCCGAGGTGCGTAAGCGAGGAGCAGAAGCGCTGACGCCCCCAGGGTCGTTCAGGCGGTGGAAGGTGGCGGAGAGGGCGGGATTCGAACCCGCGGTGCTTTCGCACACCGCTTTTCGAGAGCGGCACCATCAACCACTCGGACACCTCTCCGCGGGAGAGGATACCAAACGCGCCCCGGACGACTGCCGGGCCGGCGTTCAGCCGGTGGCCAGGGGCGTGAACAGGGCCTCGGCCTCGTCGCGCCGGATGCCGCTGACGACCTTGATCCGCCGCGGCAGGCTGGGGTGCTGGGCGAGCTGGATGACGGTGCCCGCCGCTCCGTCGCGCGTGTTGGCGACGGCGAACACGAGCGCCTCGACGTCGCTCTCGAGCAGGGCGCCGACGCACATCGCGCACGGTTCCTCGGTGGCGAAGATGGTCGCGTCCGCGAGGCGGACGGTCCCGAGCTTCCGGGCGGCCTCGCGCAGGACGACGACGACCGCGTGGGCCGTCGGGTCGTTGGTCTCGAAGACCCTGTCGTGCGCCCGCACGACCATCGCCTCGTCGACCACAGCGACCGCGGCGTTCGGCCGCTCGCCATTTGCCAGAGCGGCCTGGGCCTCGGCAAGGGCCTCGCCCATGAACAGCTCGTAGTTCATGGGGCGATGCTAGCAGACCGATTCCGGCGGACCGGCGCCGGAACGGGTCGCTCGGCGGCGAATCGCAACCCGCGCGAGGTCGGTCGGGCGGTAGGATACCGACCGTCATGACAGCCCCGAAGCGCATCGCGATCCTGACCGGCGGCGGCGACGTGCCCGGCCTCAACGCCGTCATCAAGAGCGTCGTCTACCGCGCCACGGAGGTCGGCTACACGGTCCTCGGCATCCGTCGCGGATGGGAAGGGCTGACCCACGTCCGACCCGGCCACGAGCCGGGCGACGGCTACCTGCGGCCGCTGGACCGGATCAACACCCGGACGATCGAGCGGACCGGCGGCACCATCCTGCACACCTCACGGACCAACCCGCGGAAGATGCCGTCGACGGGGATGCCGCCCTGGATGGGCGAAGCGGACCGGGCTCGCTATGCCGTGTCGGAGGGCGTCTTCGACCTGACGCCGCTCGTCCTCGACAACCTGGCCGCGCTCGGCATCGACGTCCTCGTCACCATCGGCGGCGACGACACGCTGTCCTACTCCCAGGTCCTGGTCAACGCCGGGATCCCGCTGCTGGCGATCCCGAAGACGATGGACAACGATGTCCAGGGCACGGAGTACTGCATCGGCTTCTCGACCGCGATCACTCGTGCCAAGGAGGCGATCAACCGACAGCGGACGACGCTCGGCAGCCACGAGCGCATCGGCGTGTTCCGCATCTTCGGCCGCGACGCCGGGTTCTCGGCGTTGTACACGGCGTACGTGACATCGGCGCGATGCGTCATCCCGGAGGCGCCGTACGACCTCGATGCGCTGTCGGCGCTGCTGGCCGCGGACCACGCCGCCAACCCGAGCCACTACGCGTTCGTCATCACCGCGGAGGGCGCGATCTGGAAAGGCGCGCAGATGTCCGGTGTCGGTGACACGGACGCCTTTGGCCATCGTCACAAGGCGAACATCGGCGAGGCACTGGCATCCGAGCTGCGCGAGCGGACGGGCATCGAGACCCTCGCCTCGGAGCTGACCTACGACCTGCGCAGCGGCGAGCCGGATTCGCTGGACGCGCTCGTGGCGACGACGTTCGCGAATATCGCGATGGACCTGGTCGAAAGCGGCGTCACCGGGCGGATGATGGCCATCCAGGACGGCAAGTACGCGCACACCTCGCTCCCCGATCCGGCGCTCGGACCGCGTCGCGTGGAGGTCCCGACCATGTACAACGTCGAGCGGTTCCGACCCCGCTACAACGGCAAGCTCGGCGACCCGATGCTGTTGGTCGGCCTCGACTGAGTCGTCAGCCCTCGAGGGCGGACAGGGAACGGATCGCGCGAGCGAGGGCCGACATGTCGTCGTCGCCGTGGCCGGCGGCGATCAGTCCGGTCTCCAGCTGAGCTGCCAGGGCGCTGACCGGCAGGGCGGCACCAAGCTGCGCCGCCAGGTCGAGGGCGATCCCGAGATCCTTGCGATGGAGGGCGAGCTTGAACCCGAGCGGGTAGTCGTTGTCGATCATCCGGCCGCTCCGGTTGGCGAGGACCCAGCTCTGGGCGGCCCCGCCGCCGAGCGCACCGACCACCTGTTCCACGTCGAGACCGGCCTTCATGGCGAGGACCATCCCCTCCGCGACCCCGATGTAGGTCCCGGCCAGGATCACCTGGTTGACGGCCTTGACCGCCTGCCCGGCTCCGATCGGACCGACATGGGTGATGGTCCGGCCCATCGCCGCGAGGACGGGCCGCGCGTGTTCGACGTCGGCCGCGTCGCCGCCGACGAAGATCGTGAGGGTCGCGTTGCGGGCACCCTCGCTGCCACCCGAGACCGGAGCGTCGACCATCCGCAGGCCGCGCTCGACGAGGCGCGCTGCGAAGTCCCAGCTTCCGGACGGGGCGATGGTCGAGCAGTCGACGATCAGCGTGCCTGCCGTCGCGCCGTCGACGACGCCGCGCTCCCCGAACAGCACGGCCTCGACGTCGGGGGTGTCCGAGACGCAGATGACCGCGACGTCGACCCCGGCGACCGCGTCGGACGGGCTGTCGGCGAAGGTGACCCCGAGATCGGCCAGTTCCGGGGCTCGGCCGGGCGTCCTGTTCCAGCCGACCACCTCGAACCCGTTGCGGGCCAGGTTGGCGGCCATCGCCGCCCCCATCGTCCCCAGGCCGAGGAAGGCGACCCGGCCGCGCGCCGGCGATGGCTCCGCGGTCATGGCTTGGGTGCCGCGTCGCTCGGCGGTTCCCCCGCCTCGGTGGCTTCGGTGGCTTCCGTGGCCTCGGTCGCCTCGGCCGCCTCTGTTGTCCCGGTAGCCCCGGCCGCTGCGGCCGCGCCTGCGCCTGCGCCACCCTGGTCGCGTCCGCGGGCGATGAAGAACGCGGCCACGGCCCCGATGATGACGATCAGGATGATGATCCCGAGGAGGTTGCCGCTGTCGCGTCCGGTCGGCTCCGGGGCCGCGCTCGGCGCCGGGGTCGCGGTCGGGCTCGGGCTGGCGAACACGACGGGCGTGACCACGACCTGGACGGCGGTCTTCGGGTTGCCCTTGGTCAGGACGGGGACACCCGCGTCGTTCCGCCACGACTGGCCGCTGTCCACGACCTCCGCGGTCACGACGTAGTCCTTGGCCGGATCGACGTCGGTGATGGTGTACGGGACCGCGAACGCCTGGGGCAGCCCGTTCGCGACGGTCTGGACATCGATGCCGAGCGAGTCACCGGTCGCCGGATCGACCACGACCGTCATCGAGTAGGCACTCGTCGAGGGATGGAGGCCGACTGCGCTGATCTGCCCGCTGACGGCGCCCTTGAGCAAGTCGGGGCGATAGGCCAGCGTGATGTCGACCTTGGACGGGTTGCCCTTGGTCAGGACCGGGACACCCTTCCCGGTCACCCAGGCATTCGCCCCGTCGACGATGGTCGCCTGGAGCGTGTAGGTCGCCGATGAGTCGATGTCGGCAGGGTCGAAGCCCAGGTTGAACGAGACGGGCACGGCGCTGATGTCGCGATCGATCTCCGACGCGACGATCGAGCTCTCCGTGGCCCGTGCCGAGCCACGGACGAGCGCGACCACGGCGAATGCATCGCCGGTGAGCTTGTACGGCTCGAGATAGGTGAGCGTCCCGGTGATGGTGTCGATGGGGCTGGGGGTCGGTGCGACGGACGCGCTGGCGGCAGGCGACCCGGTCGGAGCGGGCGTGGCGGTCGGCGTCGGGGTGGGTGTCGGGGTCGGGGTCGGCGTGGGTGTCGGGGTCGGGGTCGGGTGTCGGCGTGGGCGTGGGGGTTGGAGTCGGGGTTGGAGTGGGTGTCGGGGTTGGAGTGGGTGTCGGCGTGGGTGTCGGCTTCGGTGTGGCCGTCGGCTTGGGTGTCGCTGTCGCGGGCGCCGACGCGGACGCAGACGCAGACGCGGACTCGGTCGGGCTGGCACTCGGCTCGCCGCTCGGCGACGACGATGGCACCGTGGATCCGCTCGGGAACGCGCTCGGGGCCGGCGTCACGACGGGCAGGTCGGTCGCGACCCGGGTCACGGGCAGGGAGACCGGGGCGCCCGCCTTGCCGCCCTGGATGATCGGCGCGCCCTCCTTGTTCTCCCAGACGGCGGCGCCGTCCACGATGGCGCCCTTGACGACGTAGGTCGCGGTCGGGTCGATCAGGGTCGGGTCATAACCGATCGTGAAGGCGAGGTCGGCCGGGCCGGTGATCGGCCGGACCTGGCGCGAGACGAGCGTGCCGGTCTCGACCTTGACCAGGGACGCGATCTCGACCGCGCCCGGTCCGTAGGTGGCGTCGGCCGGAGGCACGATCGTCCCGGTGATGGACGCAGGCGCCGTGGCGGGCACCGCGGGAAGGACGAGGGCGATGCCGTTGACCGGACCGCCCGTGATGACCGGCTCGCCGTGCGGGTTCTGCCAGACGTTGGTGCCATCGGTGATGGTCGCGAACAGGGCGTAGGCGTGAGTCGGATCGATGCTCGCGCTGTCGACGAGCACGGAGAAGTCGATCGGGATGGAGGTCGGCGCTCCGATCCACTCCTCGCCGACGATGGCCCCGGCGTCCGGCGCCGCGGTCTGGTCGACGATCGTCACGACGGCGACCGCGCTCGGCGTCAGGGTCACGCTCTCGGCGTAGGACAGGGTCCCGGTGACGGCCGTGCTGGCGGCCGAGGTCGGTACGGCCATGAGGCCGGCGACGAGGCCCATGGCGACGATCGCTGCGGCAAGGCGACGGATGATCGGGCGCGACGGACTCACGGATGTGACCTCGAGATCAGGGTCGCCGGCGACGCCTCCGCGTCCCGGGGCCAGGTCCGAAGCCTAGCAGGATGACCGCCCGGGACACACGGCGGAGAAGCCGCGACGGTCATGTCGCGGTCGCGTGGCTCTACCGTTCTGGCCCAAGGCAGCCCGATCCGTCAGGCGATCGTCGGGATGGGGTGGCGCGCCCGGCGGGACTCGAACCCACGACCTTTAGGTCCGCAACCTAACGCTCTATCCACTGAGCTACGGGCGCATGTGCCGCTGGTGGCTGGCGGAGAGGGAGGGATTCGAACCCTCGATGCAGGTTACCCCACATGGCGGTTTAGCAAACCGCTGCACTAGACCTCTATGCGACCTCTCCGTCGCGACGGCGGCCGGAATCCTATCACGGGCGACGTGACGGTCCGGCCGCCTCCGAATGACGCCGACAGCGTGCCAAGCGCGTGCGAAGCGAGTGCCGATCAGCCGTGGCCGGGTCCGGCGGGCTGGCCGAGGAAGTCCTGGGTCACGATCTCCATGTCGACAGCGTCCTGGCCGATGTAGCAATCCCAATGCATCCCCCGGACATCCTGGCCGATGCACCCACCGGCGACTTTGCCGCCGACGACGAGAAGCTGCTTCGATCCGGTGTAGTCCGACACCTCGGGGGCGGGCGCGGATCCCAGCGTGCAGTGGAAGACCTTGCCTACGGCGTCGACCGCACAGGTCGGATCGGTCTGGTCGAAGATGACGGCGCCGGCCGGCATCGCGTGCGCGACCTGTTTCGGCGTGAGGAGGTTCGCTGCGGCGACCGTCCCGGTCCCGATGATGGCGACGAGCGCCACCGCCAGCGCCACTCGGCGGAGGGGTCGCCGGCGTCCGCGGCGAAGGTCGCGCTCGGTCGAGGCACTGAGCGCGTCACCCAGCGCTCGGAGGTCGGTGTTGTCGTTGGTCGTGGCCATGGTCGGACTCCTTATCGGTGTCGGTATCGAACGGGGCGTGGGCGGTGGGGCGGCAGTCAACCATTCGACGTCGGGCTAAGTCGCTGGCGGATCGAACGCAGGCCCCGGTGGACCCGCACCCGCGCCGTCTCGGGCGTGCAATCGAGCTCGCGCGCGACGTCGTCGTAGGCCTGGTCGGCCAGGACCCGGAGCTCGATGGCGCGGCGCTGGCCTTCGGGCAGCTCCGCCAGGGCCACCGCCAGGTCGTCGTCGAGGCCGTCCAGCCACGTCGCATCGACGGTCGCGGCCGTGGGCCGGATCTGGAGTGACAGGCGTTCCAGCGCGGTCCGTTCGACGGCCCGCCGCCGGACCGACGCGGCGAGGACGTTCCGGGCGATCCCGAACAGCCACGGTGCGGCGGTCCCTTCGGCGTGATCGACGTATCGCTCGCGCGAGAGCCAGGCCTGGGCAAAGGTCTCGGCGGTGAGCTCCAGCGCGGCATCCGGGTCGCGGCTTCGTCGCAGATGGAAGGCGTGGATCCGGCCGGCGTGCCGGTCGTACAGGACGCGAAACGCCGCCGGATCCCGGCGTGCTCGTGCCAGCAGGTCGGCATCGGTGGTGGTTTCGAGAGCGGGATCTGTCGCCATACAGGTCTCCGTGCGGATGGTTCGCCTGTACATGGCGCGCGACGGCGATCCCGTTACATCGGGCGCCTCAGCGTGACCCGTATGATGCGACCGAAGGAGCGAGCGATGGATCCAGCGCCCGGGATGACAGGCCGCGACGACCGACTTCGCGCGGTCAACATCGGCGAACCCACGCGCGCCGACGGCCCGATCCACCTCGCCGAGTACGATCCGGGCTGGCCTGATCGGTACGCGCGGGAGGCCGTCCGCATCCGGTCGACGCTGGGCAGCCGGGTGCGACTCCTGGAGCATGCGGGCTCCACCTCGGTGCCGGGGCTGGCCGCAAAACCGATCATCGACATCATCCTCGCGGTCGCTGATCCAACCAACGAGCCCGAGTACGTCCCGCCGATGGAGGCCGCCGGCTACGTCCTGCGAATCCGCGAACCGGACTGGTTCGAGCACCGGCTGTTCAAGCCGACTGACCTGGGCGCCAACATCCACGTGTTCGGCGAGGGCTGTCCCGAGATCGACCGGATGCTCGCGTTCCGCGACCGTCTGCGCACCCACGACGACGAGCGGATGCGCTACGAGACCGCCAAGCGCGAGCTGGCGGCACGCGACTGGATCTACGTCCAGGACTACGCCGACGCCAAGACCGAGGTCGTCGAGGCCATCACCGGGAGAGCCCTGGCCGACCGCGCTGACCCCGAGGTCCGTTGACAGCGGCCCCGGCACTCGATACCGTCCGGGGACGCACATGAACCACCTCTACTACTTTCGATGCCCGGCATGATCGTTCCCGGTTCGTAGACCCGGGGGCACGGGTCGTGTCGGGCAAACGAAGCAGAGGCGAGTCCTCTGCTTTTTTGTTTGGCCGGCCGGCCGACTGAGGAGACACCAGCACGATGTTCGTCGTGATGACCGCCGGCGCCACCGAGGCCGAGATCCTCGGGGTCAAGAGCCAGATCCTGGCCGAGGGCCTGACGCCGTTCGACCACGTCGGCCCGGAGCGGACCGTGATCGCCGTCGTCGGCGAGATCGGCTCGCGCCGGCCGGCCCTGCTCGAGCGCTTCGCGTTGCTGGCCGGGGTCGCTTCGGTCACGCCGATCAGCCGCCCGTTCAAGCTGACCTCGCGCGAATTCCATCCCGAGGACACCGTGATCAGGGTGCTCGACGCGGTGATCGGTGACGGGTCGCTGACGATGATGGCCGGCCCATGCTCGATCGAGAGCCGCGACCAACTGTTCGAGACCGCCGATGCGGTCGCCGCGGCCGGAGCCACCATCCTGCGCGGGGGCGCCTTCAAGCCGCGCACCTCGCCGTACGCCTTCCAGGGGCTCGGCGTCCAGGGCCTGCGCTTCCTGGCCGAGGCCCGCGAGCGGACCGGCCTGCCGGTCATCACCGAGGTGATGGAGTCCAACCAGGTCGACATCGTGGCCGAGTACGCCGACATCCTCCAGATCGGCACCCGGAACATGCAGAACTACTCCCTGCTGCGCGACGTCGGGCGGGTCGCGCGCCCAGTGATGCTCAAGCGCGGCTATGGCGCCACGGTCGAGGAATGGCTGATGGCGGCCGAGTACATCGTCAGCTCGGGCAACCCGAACGTGATCCTGTGCGAGCGCGGCATCCGCACGTTCGAGACGTACACCCGCAACACGATGGACCTCGCCGCGGTCCCGCTGCTGAACGTTCTGACCCACCTGCCGGTGATCATCGACCCGAGCCATGCCACCGGGAAGCGCTGGCTGGTCAAGCCGCTGGCCATCGGGGGTGTCGCTGTCGGTGCCGACGGCGTGATGGTCGAGGTCCACCCGAACCCCGACGAGGCACTGTCCGACGCGGAACAGCAGCTGAACCTTGACCAGTTCCGCGACCTGATGGCCGCCATCGTCCCCGTCCACGAGCATGTCCGCGGGCTCTACGCGGCCGGCGCCTGAGCCACCCGATGACCGCTGCCACCGTCCCCGAGCCGCCCGTCGCCCGCATCCGGGCAAGCGCCCGCCTGCGCGGGGAGCTGCGCCTGCCGGGCGACAAGTCGATCAGCCATCGCGCGCTGATCCTCGCGGCCCTGGCCGCCGGTGAGAGCCGGATCGACGGGGCCGGTGACGGCGCCGACGTCCGGTCGACCGCGGGGATCGTGTCCGCGCTCGGGGCGACCGTGACCCGAACGCCCGGCGCGGGGCGCAGCGTGGACTACGTCGTCGTGTCGCCGGGCGCGGATGGGCTGCGCCAGCCGGCCGCGACCCTCGATTGCGGCAACTCCGGGACGAGCCTGCGACTGTCGACCGGGATGCTGGCCGGCCTGCCCATGACATGCACGCTCGACGGCGACGACTCGTTGCGTGGCCGTCCGGTCGCTCGTATCATCGAACCGCTGCGCTCGATGGGCGCCGAGCTTCACGCCCGACGGAACGACTCCCTTCCACCACTGACCGTGATCGGTCATACCCCGCTCCGGGCGGTCGACGTCACGACGTCCGTGCCGAGCGCTCAGGTGAAGTCGGCGATCCTGCTGGCGGGGCTGCGAGCAGATGGGGCGACGACGGTCCGCGAGTCGGTCGCGACTCGCGATCACACGGAACGGATGCTGCGTGCCCGGGGCGTGCCGGTCGGGCGGACGGACGCTCCGGACGGATCGGCAGCCTGGACGATCCACGGAGGGTTGGCGGTGCAGACGATGAACGAACGGGTCCCGGGGGATGTCTCGGCGGCTGCGTTCTGGCTCGTCGCGGGCGCCATCCACCCTGACGCCGAGCTGCGCCTGACCGGCGTCGGCGTCAACCCGACCCGGCGTGCCGTCATCGACATCCTGCGCTCGATGGGCGCCGACATCGAGGAAGAGGCGACCACGACCGGAGCCGCAGACGACGGCGTCGGGGAGCCGGTCGCCGACCTCATCGTCCGCTCGTCACGCCTCCGCGCGGATCGAGCTCGGTCCGGCCGACGTGGCTGCCGCGATCGACGAGATCCCGGTCGTCTGTCTCGCCGCGACCCAGGCGATCGGCACCACCGTCATCCGCGGCGCGGGCGAGCTGCGCCACAAGGAATCAGATCGGATCGACGGCATCGCCGCCGGCCTGCGCGCCCTCGGCGCGCGGATCGAGGTCGATGGCGACGACCTCCATATCGAGGGTGGCACGACCCTCCACGGCGCCGTGACCGACAGCCTCGACGACCACAGGCTGGCGATGACCTTCGCGATCGCCGGGCTGGTCGCCAGCGACATCACGACCATCGGGCGGCCGGGTTCGGCTGCCATCTCCTATCCCGGTTTCTTCGACGATCTCGAAGGGGTTCGAGCATGACCAAGCGTGTAGTCCTCATCGGCCACCCTGTCGCCCACTCACTGTCGGGTGCGATGCAGCAGGCCGCCTTCGACTCGCTCGGCATCGACGCGAAGTACGAGCTGTGGGACAAGACGTCGCTCGAGCTCGCCGACGCGGTCGCGGAGCTCCGTGGCGATGACTTCCTCGGGGCGAACGTGACGATCCCCCACAAGGAACGGGTCGCGCCGATGGTCGACCGCCAGACCGACGACGCTCATCTCACTGGCGCGGTCAATACGCTCACCCGCGAAGGCCGGCGGCTGATCGGCCACAACACCGACGTGCCCGGCTTCAAGGTCGCCCTCGACCGGCTTGTCGGCAAGCAGAAGATGCCGCGCCAGGCGGTGGTGCTCGGAGCCGGCGGTGGCGCGCGGGCGGTCGTCTACGGACTCATCACCGAGGGCTTCCAGCGGATCATCGTGTTCAACCGCCACCTCCACCGGGCCGAGGGCCTGGTCAAGCATTTCGGGCGGAGCGCGGCGCACATGGAGCTCCGGGCCATGCCATGGCACGACTCGATCATCGAGGCCGAGCTGGCCAAGACGCGCGTCCTCGTCAACGCGACCTCGATCGGGCTGACCGATGACGCGAGCCCGATCCCGGCCGAGTCGCTCCACGGCGACCTGCTCGTGCTCGACCTCATCTACGCCCGGACGACCCTGCTGCGCGATGCGGCGGCGGCCGGCGCAACGGTCGCCGACGGCGAGCTGATGCTGCTCCACCAGGGCGCGGCGGCGTTCACCTTGTGGACCGGTCAGCCGGCGCCGCTCGAGCTGATGCAGGCCAAGCTGGCCGAGGCCCGCGCCGGCGGTCTGCGCTCCGCGGAGGGCGAGCCGACCGGTGCCGCGGTCACAGATGTCCCCGCCGCGACCGCGGCCGACTGACCCGGCCGGTCGGTAGAGGCGACAGCGCGTCGATGGGTGCCTTCCAATTCCTGACCGCGGGCGAATCCCACGGCCAGGCGCTCGGGGTGACCATCGAGGGCGTGCCGGCGGGGCTCGCCCTGACCGCCGACGAGCTGGCGGTCGATCTCGCCCGGCGGCAGCGTGGCTACGGCCGCGGCGCACGCCAGGCGATCGAGCACGACCGCGCAGAGATCCTGTCGGGGGTCCGCCACGGGATCACCCTCGGCTCGCCGATCCTCCTGCTCGTCCGCAACCGTGATTGGGAGAACTGGACGCAGGTCATGGCCGTCGAGCCGCTCGACGTCGAGGCGGCCGCGGCACTCGAAGCGGCGGCCGCCGACGGGAACAAGCGGGCGACGCCCGTCACCCGCGTGCGACCCGGCCACGCCGACCTGGCCGGAGCCCTCAAGTACGGCTTCAACGACGTCCGCGACGTCCTCGAGCGCGCCTCGGCGCGCGAGACCGCCGCGCGTGTCGCGGCCGGGGGCGTCGCCCGCGCCTTCCTGCGTGAGCTCGGCATCGAAGCCTGGTCGTTCACGGCCGAGGTCGGCGGGGTCGCCGTCGACCCGTCGAACTGCACCCGCTCGCGGGACGAGGCCGACGACTCGCCGCTGCGCTGTCCGGACCCGGACGCCGAGGTCGCGATGATCGCCCGCATCGACGAGGCGCGGTCGGCCGGGGACACGGTCGGCGGCGTGTTCGAGGTGGTCGTCCACGGGTTGCCGATCGGTCTCGGGTCGTACGTCCATTGGGATCGGCGACTCGACGCGGCGCTGGCGGCCGCGGTCATGAGCATCAACATCGTCAAGGGCGTCGAGTTCGGGCTCGGCTTCGAGCAGACGAGGCGGTTCGGGTCCGCGGTCCACGACGTCATCGAGGGACGGGACGCAGCCGGGCACTGGGTCCACCGCACCAACAACGCCGGCGGTCTGACCGGTGGCGTCACCAACGGCGAAGCGCTCGTCGTTCGCGGCGCGGTCAAGCCGATCTCCACCCTCGCCCGGCCGCTGCCGTCGGCCGACCTGATCACGGGCGAGGCGGTCGACAAGGCGCACTACGAGCGGAGCGACATCAGCGTGGTGCCGGCGGCGGGCGTGGTCGCCGAGGCGATGGTCATGCTCACGTTGGCCGCCGCGGTGCTCGAGAAGTTCGGCGGCGACACGGTCGATGACGTGCGTGCCGCGCTCGAGCACTATCGCGGTCGGATCGCGGCAGCGCCGGAGGCACCCGTCGCGGGCGGACGCCGGGCAGCCGCGAAGGCGACGCGCCCAGCCGCACGGCCTGACCGGCACGGACGAAGCCGGCTCCGGCGGGGACGACTGAGGCCGTCCGTGGACATCGTGCTGGTCGGGTTGCCGGGGAGTGGCAAGAGCGTCGTCGGGCGGCGGCTTGCCAAGAACCACGCCGCGACCTTCATCGACCTCGACGAGCGGATCGAGACGGCGGCGGGCCGCTCCATCCCCGAGATGTTCGCCGACGAGGGAGAGGCCGCCTTTCGCAGCCTGGAACGCGCCGCCATCGCTGACCTCGGACCGGCCGACACCGCTCCCGACGTGCGGCGCGTGATCGCGACCGGTGGTGGCGCCGTGGTCGACCCGCGCAATCGCTGGGCCCTGTACCGCGACCGGACCGCGGTGTGGCTCGACGGCCGGCCGGAGGTCCTCGCCCAGCGCCTGCGTCGCTCGCCGAACGTCCGCCCACTCGTCACGGGGCGGGACCCGATCGGCACGCTGCGCGACCTCGCCGCGAAGCGGCAGCGCTTCTACGCCGCGGCGCCCGTCGGCCAGTTCGGGGTCGGCGAGATCGGCGGCGTCCTCGACGCCGTGGAGCAGCAGCTCGCGGCCCGTGACGCGGCGCCGGTTCGCGGGACCGTGCTGCTGCGCGCCGAGACGCCGATCGGGCGGATCGTGCTGGGTGCCGGGATCGCGGCCGATGCCGTGGCGACCGAGCTCGACCACGTCCACGCCCGTCGGGCCATCCTCGTCAGCGAACCGGGTGCCTGGGAGGCCGTCGGAGAGCGGCTGGCGTCCGAGCTGACCGCCGGCGGGCGCGAGGTCGTCCACGTACTCCTGCCACAGGGCGAGGACGCCAAGCGACTGGCGGTGGTCGAGACCGCGGCACGCGAGCTGGCAGCGCTCCGGGTCGAGCGCTCCGAGGTGCTCGTTGCGGTCGGTGGCGGCGCGCTCGGAGATACGGCCGGTTTCCTGGCGGCCGTCTACCTGCGCGGGATCGGCTTCATCGCGGTCCCGACGACGCTGGTCGCCCAGATCGACTCGTCGATCGGCGGCAAGACCGGGGTGGACCTGCCCGAGGGCAAGAACCTGGTCGGAGCGTTCCATCAACCGAGCTCCATCGTCATCGATGTCGATCTGCTCCGGACGCTGCCCGAACGACAGGTCCGGGCCGCACTCGGCGAGGCGGTCAAGATGGCCGCCCTGGGCGACGAGCGGCTGTTCGAGCTGCTCGAGAGCGACGGTGAGGCGATCGCGCGGGGCGACCCCGATACGTTCACGTCCGGGTCGATCGCCGAGCTGGTGGAACGCGCCGGCTGGGCGAAGGTCGAGGTCGTGATCGCCGACGAGCGCGAGCGGAACCCGGGCGGGGGCCGGATCACGCTCAATCTCGGCCACTCGGTGGGGCACGCGATCGAGGCGGCGGCCGGCTATGGCGGATTGCTTCACGGGGAAGCCGTCGCATACGGCCTGCGTGCGGCTGTCCAGATCGGGCTCGAGGTGGGGGTGACGCCGGCCGACCGTGCCGAGCGGATCGTCCGGCTCCTGGACCGCCTGGGGCTCGCGACCGAGCCGCTCCCCTACCCGCTGCCAGCCGTCCTCGGTCACCTGGCCACCGACAAGAAGCACGCCGCGGGCCGGCTGCGGTTCGTCCTGCCCACGGCCGACGGTGTCATCGTCCGTGACGACATCGAGCCGGCGGTCATCGAGCGCGCGACCGCGAGCCTCCTGGCTGCCGGGGCGCTAGGCCATGTCACCAGCGGACTGCCGCGATGACGGCCGTCCTCGTCCTCGACGGTCCGAATCTCAACCTCGTCGGGACGCGTGAGCCCGAGATCTACGGGCGCCAGACGCTCGACGAGATCCATGCTGGACTCGCCACGCGGGCCGCCGAGCTCGGGCTTGCCATCGACTTCTTCCAATCGAACCACGAGGGCGCGCTGATCGATCGGCTGCATCGACGGGACTTCGATGTCTCGATCGTCAACGCGGGCGGGCTGACCCACACCAGCGTCGCGCTACGCGACGCGCTGCTCGGGATCGATCGGCCGTTCATCGAGGTCCACCTGTCCGACCCCGCGGCGCGCGAGGCCTTCCGGCAGGTCAACTTCCTGCACGACATCGCTCTGGAGTCGATCGTCGGCCAGGGTGCCCGGGGCTACGACCTGGCGCTCGAGTCGATCGCCCGACGGTTCGGTGGCAGCGATGGCTGACCCGACCGACCAGCCTGCCAGTGGACGCAGCTCCTCCAAGGCCTCCGAGACGCCCGAGCTGCGGCGGCTGCGCCATCGCATCGACGCGCTCGACCGGCGCATCGTCGGGTTGCTCAACGAGCGCGCCGAGCTGGCGCGCGAGGCCGGCCGCGCCAAGACTGCGGGGGGACGCCGTGCGATCCGCGACGCCGAACGCGAACGCGAGGTCCTGCTCCGGGTGACGATGGCCAACACCGGTCCGATGCCCCAGGCGGAGCTGTTGGCGCTCTATCGCCGGCTGATGGCGGCGACACGCGCACTCGAATCGGTCGATCGAGCCCGGACCAGGCAAACGGGAGGGCCCGGCGACGCCGACTGACGCCGACGTCCCGGCGCCTGCCGGCTGGACACGGTTCGCCCCGGCGCCGACAGGCTACCTCCACCTCGGCCACGTCGCCAATGCCATCTGGGTGTGGGACCAGGCCGCCGCGACCGACCGTCGCGTCCTGCTGCGGATCGAGGACCACGACCGGACGCGATCCCGTCCCGAGTTCGAGGCGGCGCTGCTCGAGGACCTGGCGTGGCTCGGGTTCGTCGCGGACGCGGGCCCGGTCCGCCAGTCGGACGATCCCGCCCCGTACCTCGAGGCTCTCGAACGGCTCCGCGGCGACGACAAGGTGTACGGCTGCGACTGCTCGCGCTCGACGTTCGACGACTGGGCGGCCGAGCACGGGCGGCCGTGGCAGGGGCCGGGTTGTCCGGGAGCG
Source organism: uncultured Chloroflexia bacterium (assembly GCA_963797685.1). Lineage (GTDB taxonomy): Bacteria > Chloroflexota > Limnocylindria > Limnocylindrales > CSP1-4 > SPCO01. The sequence goes on from CAWCQK010000006.1 coordinate 15,640, forward strand.
TGCCGAACGCGCGACCTCGCCGGGCCGGTCCTGCGGGTGCGGAGCGGCGGCGGTTCCGAAGCCTGGATGGACGTCCTCATCGGGCCGTGCGGCGACGCGGTCGCCGCGGGCGGGGATCCACCGATCCGCGATCGCGACGGGAACTGGACCTACCTGTTCGCGGTCGTCGTGGATGACCTCCGGCAGGGGATCGACCTCGTCGTCCGCGGTCGTGACCTGCTGGCCGCCACGCCGGACCAGATCCGTCTCGGCCGTCTGCTCGGGCGTGAGCGGCCAGCGACGTTCGGCCACCACCGACTGGTCCGCCGTCCGGACGGCTCCAAGCTGTCGAAGGCGGCCGGCGACACCGGCATCCGTGACCTCCGCGCGGCCGGCCACACGGCCGACGAGGTGGTCGCCATGGCGGCCTCGGCGATCGGTTTCGCGGGCGATCCGAACATCGGGCGGGCGCGTCGCTGATCGAACGATCAGCAGAGCGGCTCGTTCACGCCGGCTCCGAGCGGTCCTCGATCTCCCAGGCGTGGTCGAGGGCATGCCAGGCGATGCGGCGAGCCGCGTAGCGCGGCGGCCACTTGCGGTCGGCGATGGGCGAACCGTCGGACGGCCGGCGCAGGATCTCGAGCATCGCGGCGCGCAGCGCCTCGATAGCGGGGCGGTCGTCCCAGTCGGGCTGCCGCTCGCGGATCCCCATCACCGTTGCGTAATTCCAGTCAGCCTCCACGTGGTGGCCGACCATCTTGTCGCGATCTCGGCCGCCGCCACGCGGACCCTTGCGCAGCTCTGCGGGAGCGGCGGCGGCGGTCCGGTCGAAGATCGCCCAGGCAGCGTCGACGATCCGCGCCAGGCGTTCGGCCTCGTCAGCCGTGACCGGCCGGCGATCGAGGCCGGTGATCGCGGACGGGACGCCGAAGTCGGTCCCGCCGGCGCCGCCGACCTGCTCGACGACGTCGTAGTCCCCGGGATCGAACGACTCGCCGGCCTCGGCCGCGACGACGGCATACCGTCCTGCGTAGGCCGCGAGCGCCTCGAGCGCGAGCGCCTCGGTCTTGCCCGAGCGCGACCAGCCAGGCCAGTCGACGGCCGTCGCGAACGCCTTCTTGGGCGACACCTCGAGTGAGACCCGGATCTGCTGCGCGGTCGTGCGGGTCGGCATGTCGACAGTATCGGCCAGGCTGCGGACCGCCTCAGCGGCGGTTGGCGACCAGCAGGAAGAGCGGATAGTCGCGGCCTTCGTCCTCGATGGTCACCGCCGTCCGGAACTCGACCTGGTCGAATCCGGCGGCCCGGGCGAGGTCGCCGAGGCGACCGCGATCGAACCCGAGATGGTGGATGCCCTCCGCGTCGGCGGTGTGGAACAAGCCGTCCTCGGTGTCGAGGTCGGCAAGGGCAAGATGTCCGCCCGGCCGCAGGAGCCTGGCGATGGCCGACAGCGCGGCGGCCGTGTCCTCCAGGTGATGCAGCACGAGCAACGACACGACGAGGTCGAACGGGTCGCCGGGTGGCGGGTCCGCCAGGAGGTCGAACCTGACGGCGCGGACGTTGGCGGGACCAGCGGCGGACAGCTTCTCGGTGGCGACCTCGAGCATCCCGGCAGACGGCTCGGCGAGCACCACTTCACGGACGTGCGGTGCCAGGGCGATCCCGAGCAGCCCCGTGCCGGCGCCGATATCGATCGCGCGGGTGTCCCGCGTGACCGCGACGGCGTCGCGGATGACCTCGACGACGACCTCTGCCCGCGCCTGGCGCTCGGGCGTGTCCCAGTCGCGCGCCTTCTCGTCGAACGTGCTCATCGCGATAGAGGTCTGGACGTGTTCGTAGCCGCGCGAAGCTCCCCGACGAGCCGGGCGAGCCCGTCGACATCGCGACCGTCCGGCCCGAGTGCATGCACCAGCGCGGACCCGACGGCGACACCGTCCGCGCCGGCCGCGGCGACGGCCCGGACGTGGACCGGTCGGCTCACCCCGAAGCCGACGACGACCGGGACCGGCGACGCGGCCTTCACGTCCCGAACCAGGCGGCCCACCGACCGCGGAAGCGACGTTCGAGCCCCGGTGACGCCGACGAGCGAGACGCAGTAGAGGAACCCGCCGCTGCGGGCGGCGATCGTGGCCCGTCGGGCCGGCGACGTCGTCGGCGCCACCAGGTAGACGACGGCCAGACCCGCCTCGCTGGCGACTTCTTCGAACGGGCTTCCCTCGTCTGGCGTCAGGTCGACGATGATCATGCCGGCCGCGCCGGCGTCGGCGAGCCGACGCGCGACCGCCTCCCCGTCACCGCCGCCGATGACCTGGTTCGCATAGCCCATCGGAACGAGGGGTATGTCCGGCCGGGCGGCGCCGATCCGCTCGATGAACCGGAGCGAATCCTCGAGCGTCGCGCCCGCCCTCAGCGCCACCCCCGACGCGCGTTGGATCGTGGCGCCGTCCGCCAGCGGGTCCGAGTAGGGCAGCCCGACTTCGAGAAGATCGGCCCCGGCATCGACTGCGGCCAGCGCGACTCGGAGGCTGGTCTCGGCGTCCGGGTAGCCGGCGACGACGTACGGGACCAGCGCCACGCGCCCGTCGGCCCGGGCCCGGGCGAAGGCCGCCGCGATCCGGTGGGCGCCCGCGGTCTCGTTCGTGCCGGTCGCACCGGGCGTGGCGATCGTCACCCCTCGTCCGTCCACGGCTCGACGTCGGCGAAGCGCTCGAGAGCCGCAAGGTCCTTGTCGCCGCGACCCGAGAAGCCGAGGAGGACGAGGATGTCGTCCGGCCAGGAGCCCCCCACCCCGCCGACTCCGGCCAGCAGCTTGGGAAGTGCCGCGACGGCGTGGGCCGTCTCGAGCGCCGGCAGGATGCCCTCGGTCCGGGTCGTCGTCTTCATCGCGGCGACGGCCTCGCGATCGGTCGCGGCGGCGACCTCGATCCGGCCGCCCTCGGCGAGAGCGGCGAGCTGCGGTCCGATGCCCGGATAGTCGAGCCCGGCCGAGGCGGAATGCGCTTCGGTCACCTGGCCGTCGGCGTCCTGGAGCATCAGCGAGCGCGACCCGTGGAGGATGCCGGGCGTGCCGCCAAGGATGGCCGCAGCATGCCGTCCGGTCTCGATGCCGTCGCCGGCCGCCTCGACGACCGCCAGCCTGACCGACGGCTCGCCGATGAACCGTGCCAGCAGCCCGATGGCGTTCGAGCCGCCACCGACGCACGCGAGGGCGAGATCCGGCAGCCGTCCCTCGACCGCGAAGAGCTGCGCTGCCGCCTCGTCGCCGATCCGACGCTGGAGATCGCGGACGATGGTCGGGTACGGGTGCGGCCCCATCGCCGAGCCGAGGACGTAGTGCGTCGTCTGGACGTTGGTGACCCAGTCGCGCATCGCCTCGTTGACCGCGTCCTTGAGCGTGGCCGTGCCGGACGTCACCGATCGAACCTCGGCGCCGAGAGCGCGCATGCGGAGCACGTTCGGACCCTGGCGTTCGATGTCCTCGGCGCCCATGTACACGACGCACGGCAGGTCGAGCAGCGCGCAGGCGGTGGCGGTCGCGACCCCGTGCTGGCCGGCGCCGGTCTCGGCGATGACCCGGGTCTTGCCGAGGCGGCGGGTGAGCAGCGCCTGCCCCAGCGCGTTGTTGATCTTGTGGGCGCCCGTGTGGGCGAGGTCCTCGCGCTTCAGGTAGAGGCGCAGGCCGGGGATGCGCGGCGCCCTCGGCCCGTCGCCGGCAAGCCGGGTCGCTTCTGCGCGGACGGCCTCGGCCAGGCGATCGGCACGGTACAGCGCGGTCGGCCTGCCCGCGAACGACCCGAGCAGCTCCCGCAGCTCGGCCCAGAAGACCGGGTCCTGGCGAAGGGCGCCATACGCGGTCTCGAGCTGGACGAGGGCCGCCATCAGGGTCTCGGGCACGTAGCGGCCGCCGAAGTCGCGCTCCATCCCCCACCGCCCGGCGCCATCGGCATCGAGCAGGCCGGCGTGGACCGGGGTAGGCCCGAACGGGATGTTCGGACGGTCGTCGCGGGCAGCGCGGGCTCGCTTGACGAACAGGGCCACCCGGAGCGGGTCCTTTGTCGGGCGCCGGCCGGGGATGCGCGGCCGCTCGACTCCCGAAGCGACGTCGACCGCGGTGGCCGGCACGGACCGGAGCGCCGATGCGACGTTCAGGGGCGCAAGCCCGCCGGCAAGCACGACCGGGAGCTCGCGCGCGACCGCGGCCGCGAGACGCTCCGAGGCTCGTGTCCCGGTGCCTCCCGGGTGCGGACCGCCTGCCGCGTCGAGCATGATCCGGTCGACCCCGGCGGCAAGATAGGCATGACCACGTGAGACGAGGTCGGCCGCGGCGCGGGCGAGGTCGGTGGGCTCCGCTGGCGGTACCTGCAGCACCTTCCAGGTCCGCCGTCCCACGGCACGAGCGGCGGCGATCGACTCGGTGCCGGCCAGCTGGACCACGTCCGGGTCGACGGCTGCGAGGATCGCGGCCATGAGCTCCGGCGGCGCGTCGGCTGTGATCGCCACGATCTCGGGCCGGCGGTCACCGGCGGCGGCCGACCGCGCGAGTCGCGCGAGCTCGCCGGCCTCATCGAGGGTCAGCTCGCGGGGTGTGCCCGGGACCACGTTGAGCCCGATCGCGTCGGCTCCGGCAGCGCACCGCGGCCAGAACGCCCTCGCTGTCGGTGACGCCACAGATCTTGACGAACGGCCGGCGCGCGACATTGGCCGGGTCGGATGGCGCCGCGCCGGCGGCCACGAATGCTCGAACAGCGGCAGCCGGATCGGCCGAACGGATGAGCGCCTCGCCGACCAGCGCTCCATCGAGCCCGAGCGCCCGCCATCGCGCGACGGTCGCGGGCTCTCGGACGCCCGATTCGGCGATGACGAGCCGGTCGTCGGGGACGAGCTCGCGCAGCCGCGCGGCACGCTCGACATCGACCTCGAGCGTCCGGAGGTCGCGGTTGTTCAGGCCGATGATCCGGGCGCCCGATGCGAGGGCGGCGTCGAGCTCGCGGGCCTCGTGGACCTCGACGAGAGGCTCGAGCCCGAGCTCCAGCGCCCGCTCGACCAGGCGCGCCAGCCGCCGGGCCGGGTGGAGGACGGCCAGCAGCAGCACGAGGTCCGCTCCCGCGGCCCTCAGCATCGGCAGCTGGACGTCCTCGACGACGAAATCCTTGGCAAGCACCGGCACGGCCACCGCGGCGCGCACCGCGCGCAGGTCGTCCACCGACCCGCCGAACCAGTGCGGCTCGCACAGGACCGAGATCGCCGTCGCGCCGCCGGCTTCGTAGGCACGAGCGCGGGCGACGATGTCCTCACCTTGGGCGGCGATCCGGCCGGCCGACGGCGACGACCGCTTGATCTCCGCGATCAGATGCAGGCCTGGCGCCGCGAGCCGGTCGACGATCGGGCGCGGGTGGTTCGTCGCCGATGTGCGATCGCTCACGCCCGGGCCATCCGCCGCGGCGACCTCGGCCAGGATGTCGGCCCGCCGCCGGTCGGCGATCTCGGCCAGGACATTGCGTCGAGTGGCGGCCGTACGGCGCGTGGCGACGGTCATGCGGGCGCTCCGGCTGCTTCTGCCGCACGACGCTCGGCACGCAGCGCCTCGAGCAGCTCGGTCGTGAGACCCGCGTCGATCGTGAGCGCGGCGCGTTCGATCCCCTCCTCCAGCTGCTCGACGACGCCCGCCACGAGCAGCGCCGCGCCGGCGTTGAGGAGCACGACGTCGCGCCGGGTGCCGGGCTCACCGCGGAGGACCGCCTCGGTGAGGCGTGCGTTCTCCTCGGGTGTCCCGCCCGCCAGCTTGGCCGTCGCGGCCCGCTTGAAGCCGAGGGCCGCCGCGTCGATCGTGTGGCGCTCGATCGTGTCGTCGGCGACGACGTACAGGACGCCGCTACCGTCGAGCGGCAGCTCGTCGACGCCGTCCCCGTGGATCACGAAGGTCCGTTCCGTGCCGAGCCGTTGGACGACCTCAGCCATGCGGGCCGCGATGGCCGCATCGCCGACGCCGAGCAGCTGTCGGCGCGTACCCGCCGGGTTGGTCAGCGGACCGAGCAGGTTGAAGGCGGTCCGCACGCCGATCTCGCGGCGGGTCGGCCCGGCGTAGCGCATCGCCGGATGGAAGTTCGCGGCGAACAGGAAGGCGAAACCGAGGTCGCGCAGCGCGGCGCCCGCGGACGCGGCATCGTGGTCGATCCGGATGCCGAGCGCGTCGAGCACGTCGGCCGACCCGGACCGCGAGGTCATCGCCCGGTTGCCATGCTTCGCGACCGGCACGCCGGCCGCCGCCGCGACCAGCGCCGCCGTGGTCGAGATGTTGAACGTGCCCGCTCCCGTCGCCGCCGGTCCCGACGACATCGATCGCGCCCTCGGGCGCCTCCACGCGGACGACCCGATCGCGCATCGCCTGCGCGAAGCCGGCCAGCTCGTCGACGGTCTCGCCGCGCATCCGCAGGCCCATCAGGAGCGCGGCCAGCTGCGCCGGCGTCGCCTCGCCGTCCATCACCGCGCCCATCGCGCCGTGCGCGTCGTCCATCGACAGCGTGCCGCCGTCGACGATCGTGTTGAGCGCCGCCCGGACGAGGTCGCTCATCGCGAGCCGTCCCCGACCGGCTCTTCCATGCCTGACGTCGCGAACGAGCCGGCCGCATCGTCGAGCAGCGACGCCTCACCCTCGCCGGCCTGGCGCAGGAAGTTGGCGAGCAGGTGCGGGCCCTCCGGCGTCAGGACGGATTCCGGGATGGAACTGGACGCCCTCGAGCGGCAGCGAGACGTGGCGGATGCCCATGATCACCCGGTCGGCCTCGCTCATCGCGGTCACGCGCAGCTCCGGCGGCAGCGTCGCCGGATCGATCGACAGCGAGTGGTAGCGGGCGGCCATGAACGACGGCGGCAACCCGGCAAGCAGGCCGGCCCCGTCGTGCGTGACCTCCGACGCCTCGCCGTGGACGAGCGTCGGGGCACGGACGATCGACGCGCCGTACGCCGCGGCCATCGCCTGCATCCCGAGGCACACGCCAAGCAGCGGCAGGCCGCGTTCCGCGGCGACCCCGACCGCCCCCACCGAGATCCCGGCGTCGTCCGGATCGCCCGGGCCGGGCGAGATGACGATGCCGCGCAGGTCCGCGGCCGGGTCGTCCGCCATCGCCGCGACCGCGCCGACGTCGATCGCGTCGTTGCGCACGACGTGGACCTCCGCGCCGGCGGCCTGCAGCGCCTGGACGAGGTTGAACGTGAAGCTGTCGTAGTTGTCGATGACGAGGATCACGACCGCGCTCCGGGTGCCGTCTCGGGGACAGGCGACGTGCCTTCCGCACGGGTCAGCTCCGGGAGCCCGGCCGCCAGCTCGATGGCGCGCCGGAGCGCCGCCGCCTTGTGCTCGGTCTCCTCGAACTCGCGCTCCGGGACGGAGCCCGCGACGATCCCCGCGCCGGTGTGGACGTGCGCCTGGCCGTCCTTGAGCACCGCGCTCCGGATGGTGATCGCGGTGTCGAGGTTGCCGTCGTAGCCGAGGTAGCCGACGGCCCCGCCGTACAGCCCGCGGCGCTCGCCCTCGGCGGCGGAGATCAGCTGCATCGCGCGGACCTTGGGCGCCCCGGACAGGGTGCCCGGCCGGGAACACCGAGCGCAGCGCGTCGAGCGCGTCGAGCTCGGGCTTGAGGCGCCCCTCGACGTGCGACACCAGATGGAGGACGTGGCTGTAGCGCTCGACCTCCATGTACTTGCTGACGGTGACCGTGCCCGGCCGCGCGACCCGCCCGAGGTCGTTGCGCCCGAGATCGACCAGCATCACGTGCTCGGCGCGCTCCTTCGGGTCGGCCTGCAGCTCCTCGGCGAGCAGGGCGTCCTCCTTGGCGTCGACGCCGCGCGGCCGCGTGCCGGCGATCGGGTGGGTGGTCAGCCGGTCGCCCTCGACCTGGAGCAGGAGCTCCGGCGACGCGCCGACGACCTCGAACGTCGGGCGTCCGGGTGAAGAACAGGTACGGGCTCGGGTTGACCCGGCGCAGGGCGCGATACAGTCCGATCCCGTCGAGCGCCACGCCGGTCGCCGGGTCGACCGGCAGCCCGAACGACTGGCGCCGGGCGAGCACGACCTGGATCGCCTCGCCCGCCGCGATGGCGTCCTTGGCGACCTCGACCGCGTGGATGTACTCGTCTCGGCCGAGGCTGGTCTCGATGGGCCGCCCGAGGTCGGTCGGGCCGGTCCCGTTCGTCGCCCGTGGCGTCCCGCTCAGCTCGGCGGCGCTCGGCCGCGACGTGCGCTCGAGCGCCTCGAAGATCGCCGTCTCGGCGATCGCGGTAGCGGCCCTCGAGATCCGGCGCCTCGGTGTGGAGCGAGGCGATCGCCGACAGCGTGTGGGTCAGGTGGTCGAACACGAGGACGAGGTCGGTCTCGATGAAGGCCGCGGTCGGGACGCCGACCGGGTCGCGCTCGGGGAGCGGGACCGTCGGCTCGAAGCGCGGACACCGCGTCGTAGGCCAGCGCCCCGACGGCGCCGCCGGTGAAGCGCGGCATCCCCTCGGTCGGCTGGACGCGGCGGCGCGGCACGAACGCCCGGATGGCGGCCAGCGGGTCGGTGGCCGGGACCGTCTCGATCGGCAGGTCCGGCGAGTAGGTCGGCTCGGTCACCGGGCGGGTCTGGATCCGGGCGATCGCCGTCGCGGACCTCGAGCAGCCGGCGCGGGCCGACGCCCAGGAACGAGTACCGCCCGAGCCGCTCGCCGCCCTCGACCGACTCGAGGAGGTAGGCGGGATTGCCGTCGTCGAGCCGGAGGAAGGCCCCGATCGGCGTCTCGAGGTCGGCCGGCCGCGTCGCGCGCAGCAGGATCGTGTCGGCGTTGGCGGCGAGGCGCTGGGCCTGCGCCAGGCTGAGCGGATCGGCTGTCGTCATCGCTGGTTGCCTCGGAGAATCAAGAACGACCATTCGTCTCCGGGACGAAAGGTCGTGCCTTCCGCGGTGCCACCCTCATTCGGCGATGCCGCACTCTCGTGACCGACGGGACGGCTTGCCGGGTTCGAACCCTGCTACCGCCGATCGGCGCTGCCCGGTATCGCTGGCGCTCTGCGCCGGAGCCTACTGGCGACCGCGGCCTGCGCCGCCTCGCGTTCGGTCCGGAGGCTCCCGGGTCCATTCCCTGTCGTCGTCGTTCCGGCTTCACACCAACCGCCGGATCTCTGGATCGACGTGCGACGGGTACTCGTCCCGTTCACAGCCCGCTCATTCGTGATGTCCGCGGAGTATGGGCGGCGGTCCGCCGGGGCGTCAAGCGGTCGTCGAGGGCGTCGCAGTCGGCTCGAAGCCGTCGCAGCGCCGCATCGGGAGCGCCGGGTATCGGGCGTAGCGGGGATCGCGTCGCGGATCGCTCGCACAGTCGGAAGACCGATCCGCGCTCGGTCTCGATGCGTCGGGAGTGCCGGCACGATCCGCACAGGCCGGGGTCCGGACCGCCACGTGGAGCGTCGTCGTCGCGCATCACCACCTACCGCACGGCGAACCGGGCCGACTCCGTAACCGAGCCCCCGAATAGACACGTCACCGATGCAGTCGCGTCACCCGCTTTCGTGCTCGCACCGACGTTCCATGTCCAGGAGACGTTGCCGTCCTCGTCTGCGATCGGCGTCGGCTTGAGACCGGCTGCCGTCGACACGTTGCCCGACGGCAACGTGACCTTGACCGAGCAGGTGGCACCCTCCGTCGTCTCGATCTCGACCGTGGCCATTCGTCCAGGCACGGCGGGATCAGGCAGGCTGACGAACGTCAGCGTCGGAGCCGTCGTCGGAAACGACCCGATGGGGCTCGGCAGGGTCGCGGCGGGCGCCCCGCTCGGGGTCGGACCCAAGGGGATCCCGTAGTACGCGTGGACCCAGTGGATCCCGATCTGTGCCTGGGCGTCGGCGAGCGTGATCTCCCCGGCGCAGATCGCCGTCTTGAGTGCCGTTTCGAACGTGTCCTTGACCCGGGCGCCGACATCCCGCCCGTCAGGCAGGAAGGCCGTATACGGCTCCGGCCAGAGATTTGCCGGATCGCTCGGTGCCCCGCCGTCCTGGAGGGGGATGAGGTGGTCTTCCTCATACGACGCGGGGCTCGTGTCCGCGTAGCCGTAGGTCGCGATCTGCTCCACCTTGAGCTTGGTCGTGTACGAGGACGGCGGTCGCACGGTCGCCGTCCAGCCTGAGACGCAGATCGTGTTGCCGATCGTGTCCTGCGTCACCTCTGGATTCAGAGTCCCGGGGGTCAGCGCCGGGTCCGGTTCACCTGGGAGCCGGTCGCTCGTCGAAGCACTTGGAGCGACGGTCGCGGTCGATGTCGCCGCCGGCGATGCGGTCGGGCTCGGGGTCTGGCTCGGGGTCGCCGCACTGACGGGGTTGGCGCCGACTGGCCGGAGTGACGTGCCGGACGGAGACGAAGAGTCTCGAGCGAGCAGGATCGCCACGCCCACGGCCAGAACCGTCTTCGTCAAGCGGTTCATGAATGCCCCGTTCCAGGGTGGCGGAGAGGGTGGGATTCGAACCCACGAAGTCTTTCGACTCAGCGCTTTTCAAGAGCGCCGCCATCAACCGCTCGGCCACCTCTCCGTATCGGAGGATACCGCGACAGGCCCGGTCAGGCGCCCGCAGACGGCCCGATCGCGTCGCGCCCCAGGTACGGGCGAAGTGGCTCCGGGACGGGGATCGAGCCGTCCGGCTGCTGGTACGTCTCGAGGATCGCCGCGACGACGCGGGCGAGCGCGAGCCCGGAGCCGTTGAGGGTGTGGACGAGCTCCGGCTTGGCGCCCGGCTCCGGCCGGTAGCGGATCGCCATCCGGCGTGACTGGTAGTCGCGGAAGTTCGAGCACGAGCTGACCTCGAGCCAGCGCTCCACGCCGGGCGACCAGACCTCGAGGTCGTACTTGCGCGCCTGGACGAAGCCCATCTCGCGCGTCGCACATCAGCAGCACGCGGTAGGCGAGGCCGAGGCGCTGCAGGAGGTCCTCCGCGCGCTCGGTCATCCACTCGAGCGCCTCCTCGGACGACTCGGGCTTCTCGAACAGGACCATCTCGACCTTGTCGAACTGGTGGACGCGCAGGATGCCGCGGGTGTCCTTGCCGGCGGCCCCGGCCTCGCGCCGGAAGCAGGGCGTGTACGCGGCGTAGCGGATCGGCAGCTCGGAGGGCTCGAGGATCTCGTCGCGGTGCAGGTTGGTGACCGGGACCTCGGCGGTCGGGACCAGGTACAGCTCGTCGCGCGTGACGACGTACATCTGGTCTTCCTTGTCGGGGATCTGGCCCG
>CAWCQK010000007.1:0-21564 GCA_963797685.1 uncultured Chloroflexia bacterium
TACAGCGTCACCCGCTCCGGCGTCCCCAGGCCCAGCGCGTCCCGGCACGCGAGCGCGTAGATCGACAGCTGGAGGCTCTCGTCGACGGCCTTCTGGCCCCAGGCCCGGCCGGTCTTGTAGTCGAGGATCTCGATGCCGCCCGAGGGCAGCCGGTCGATGCGGTCGATCTGGCCGGTGATGACGACGGGGGCCGAGCCGTCGTCCGGGTCCAGGGTCAGCGAGAAGTCGAGCTCCTCGTAGAGCGCCTCGGACAGGCTGCTGACCTCGCCGGTCCAGAAGTTGTCGAGGAGGGTCGCGACGCGCCGCTGGTAGCCCTCCTCGGTGGCCTTGTCGGCGAAGCCGGTCGGGGTCCAGTTGGCGCGGAACGCGGCCTCGAGGTCGCTCGCGGGTCGGCGGCGGGTCGCCGCGCGCGGCACGCTCGCGGCGCTCGCTTGGTGAACGCCTCGAACGCGGCGTGCGCGGTGGACCCGAACGTGAACGCCGCGACCGGCTCCTCGCGCGGCGGCATCCGGTAGACGTAGTTGAACGCGTACCGGAGCGGGCACGCCTCGTACATCCGCAACGACGAGTAGCTCTGGGTCGGCGGCAGCGGCGCGACCTGCAGCAGGTTCGCCCCGGCGCCGTCGTCGAGCGCGATCGTCCGGAAGGTCAGCGGGTCGAGCCCCTGGGCGCGCGCCTCGTCGGCGGTGGTGGCGGCCGATCGGGCCAGCGTCGAGAGCTCGGCCTCGAACCCGTCGCGCGCAGGCGCCGTCTCGGGATCGGCCCCGTCGGTCGCCTCCATGAGCCCGACGAGCTCGCTCGCGCGCAGGCGCAGCGCGAGCCGGCGTTCGCGGGCGGTCGGCAGCGGCATGACCCGGCGAACCGCCGCGATCTGGCGCTCGATGTCGGGCTCGGCCCACGGGTCGGGCTCGAGCGCGAAGACGTTCTCGGGCGTGACCTCGGGCTCCTCCGTCCCCGCCCGGTCGATCACCCGGACCTCCGCGCCCGCCCCCGCGAGGATCTCCCCGACGAACCGCGACGCCTCCTTCTGCGCCGCCACGCCCGCCATGCGTCGTCAGGATCGAGCCGCTCCTGCGCCCGGGTCATCGCCACGTACAGCAGCCGCCGCTCCTCGTCGGTGTGGATGTCGCCCGCGGGCACGGCCTCGCGCAGGAGCTCGCGCGGGAAGACGCCGTCGCCGCCCTCGCGGGTCGGCCACTCCCCGTCGAGCAGGCTCGGGACGAAGACGATCGGGAACTCGAGCCCCTTGGCCTGGTACAGCGTCATCAGCCGGACGCCCTCGACGTCCTCGCTCAGCTCGACGCTCGTCGGCAGCTCGCCGCCGGCCGCCTGGTAGGCATCGAGGTACGCGACGAACCCGGCCAGCGTCCCGCGCGGGTTCTCGGCCTGCCAGTCGGCCGAGAAGCGCATGAACGAGGCGATGTTGGTCACGGTGCGCTTCGACTCGAGCGTGTCGGCCGCGATCAGGTCGAGCACCGTCCCGGTCCGCTCGAGGAACCGCTCGAGGATGGTGTGCGGGCCCTCGCGGAACGTCAGCGGGTTGAGCTCGTCGAGCGCGGCGAGGAGCTGGCGCAGCTTCGCGCGGGTCACCGCCGGGGCATCGACCTTCTCGTGCGCGGCGCCGTCCTCGCGCCGCTCGTTGACGACGTCGACCTCGACCTGCCCGGTCGCGACGATCGACCTGCACGGTCTCGAGCAGGTGCGCCCGATCGAACCTGGCGGTCCTCGTCACGCGCAGGATCTCGAGGGCATCGAGCCGCCACGGACCGGCGGTCATCATCCGCACCAGCGCGGCGTCGTCGTGCGGGTCGGCGATCGCGCGGAGCGACTGCTCGAGGTCGCGGATCTCGGGCGTGTCGAACAGGCTGAGGCCGCCGACGACGGTGTACGGGATGTCCTCGTCGCGCAGCCGCGCCACGATCGCGTCGCGGTGGCGGTGCTTGCGGTACAGGACGGCGACGTCGGTCCACGTCCTGCCGGTCCCCTCCCCCACCATCGACTTGATGGCGTCGACGATGGCGACGGCCTCGTCCTCGGCGCCGGCGCAGACGACGAGCTCGATGGGGTCGCCGTCGGGTCGGTCGGTGGTCAGGCGCTTGTCGGGCTCGAAGCGGGTCCCGTTGTTGCCGATGAGCCGGTTGGCGGCGGTCAGGACGTTGCCGCACCGAGCGGAAGTTCTGCTCGATCCGGAGATGCGGCGGCGGGCCGGGCGGTGTGGCCGTCGGGTCGTGGGTCGGCGGGCCCGAGAACCGCGCGTCGAACTCGGCGAACGCCGCGAAGCTGGCGCCCCGGAACCGATAGATCGACTGGTCGTCGTCGCCGACGACCATGACGTTGTCGGGCCGATCGGGCGTCCGGCCGAGCATCTCGATCAGCTCGATCTGGGCGATGTTCGCGTCCTGGAACTCGTCGACCAGGATGTACCGGAACTGGCGCTGCCAGCGGCGCAGGATGTTGGGGCGGGTCTTGAACAGCGTCGTGACGCCGGCGATCTGCTCGCCGTAGTCGAGGGCGCCGCGGCGCGCGAGCTCGGCCTCGTAGGCGTGGAAGACGGCGGCGAGCTCGGTCAGCCGGAGGACCTCGAGCGCGGCGCCGTCGACGACGTAGGTCGACTTGAGCGCGTCGATGCGCGGATGGTCCTCGGCGTCGAACCACGAGCGCCACTCGGCCCGCCCGGTGCCGGCGATCGTGCGACGGGCCTCGCGGTCGGCGGCCTTCGTCAGCGGCGGCCCGGTCGTAGCGCCGGCTCCTCGCCGCGCGCCTCCGCCCGCTCGTTCTGGCGCACCCATGCGTACGCGCCACGGATCGAGCGGAGCGGCCAAAGGTTGCCCTGCGCCGCGAGCCGGTCGACGGCGGCATCGAAGCTCCCGTTGCGCTCCTCGAAGACGCGCCGCTCCTCGGCGACGAACCGATCGAACACATCGGGCCCGACCAGCTCGTCCTTCGCCCGGTTGATGAACCCGACGAACGTGTTGATCGCCCAGTTCGAGCGGCGTGTAATAGATGAGCGGCAGGTCCGGGAGGATGTCGCGCAGGAGCAGCGCCTGGCCGACACCATCGAGCACGTCCGGCCGAGCCGGCAGCCCGGCGTCGCCCGCGTTCTCGGTCAGGATCCGATGGCAGAAGCTGTGGAAGTTCGACACCGCGATGCGGCCGCGAACGGTCGCCCCGACCGTGGCGTCCAGCCGATCCCGCAGCTCGCGCGCGGCCTTCACGTTGTAGGTCAGGAGCAGGATCTGCTCGGGCAGCAGGTCCTCGCGGGTCTCGAGCAGGTGCCGCACCCGCTCGACGATGACGCGGGTCTTGCCGGTCCCGGCCCCCGCGATGACCACGACCGGCCCGTCGCCCCACTCGACGATACGGCGCTGCTGGGCGTCAACCGGCGAGGGCAACGGTTTGCGTGGACGCCATCCGCAGTTCACGTGACGATCGGGTTCTGGGCGCCGTGCGTCAGATACGCGCGCACGGAGCGGCCGAGATAACGCGCCATACGCCATCGTCAGCGAGTCGGCCCGTGAACTCCCACCGACCTTGTCGCTTGAGGCTTCCTCATGCGTGACGTGTACATCGGCGGTGCCTGCCGGTTCCATCTATCGATCGAGTACACCGCGACGACCGCCCCATGAATACGGCGAGTGCGTAACGTGTCGCCATTCCGGCGCTCACCCATCTTCCAGGCGCCGCGAGTCACTTCGTACAGGTCCTCGCGTGACATCCCGGGTTCGTAGAGCTTGTTGATCCGAACGAGAACCACCGGGTCGACGATCTGGCCGGTGTCTCATCCGTATCTCGTCGAGCCCACAGTTCCATTTGAGTCACGGTCCGATCAGTTCGTCGATCAGCGCGGGCGCTCAAGGGATGCGACGGAATGCCTCGACGAGCGCACGGTAGTACCAGCGTTGGTCGCTGTCGGCGTTGAAGCGCTTCCAAACCTCTTGTCCGAAGCGATGCAGATCGCCGACGATCGCCCGTGCGTTGTGGAGCTTGTCGGATGCCGAAACCAGCAGGACCTCATGATCCTCCGTCGCGAGACTCGCGATGTAGGCCTCCTTCCGGGGGCGCCACGGCGGCTTGGGCTTCAGTTGCGTGTCCGTGCAGGCGTCCACGATCCGAAGCACCTCCGGACCAAAGGCCGCCACGCTCGCCCTGGCGTGTTCGGTCGGCTCGACGTCCTCGATGACGTCGTGCAGGAGCGCCGCGATCGCTTGGTCCTCGTTCGCGCCGTATTCGAGCGCGATCGCGCACATCCCGAAGAGGTGACTTACGTACGGGATCGTGGTGCCCTTGCGGAATTGCGCTCGGTGCAGCCATGGAGCCGTTTCGGCCGCCAGACTGAATCGCTCGGAATACGCCCAGGACGGTTCGCCTGTCATCGTCGCGCCTGCTTCCAAGCCACTTCGACACGTGCGAGTTCGGCGATCCAGAACTCATCACGATCACCGACTTTGCGACCGAGCTGTTCGGCAAGCTCGAAGAAACCGGCGCCCGGACCTCCAGTCTCTTTGGATACCACGTACGCCGAGAGCATCCCCCGGCCGGCCGAGTCCTCGTCGTCCGAGATCTCGCCCAGCATGTGGGCTAGAGCGAAAGAGTGAGGCTCGATCGCGATCGTCGTGAGGCTCGAGCACAGCTCGCCATATGTCATTGGACCCTTGTCTGCCACCACCCTGGCCCGAGGATCTCCACGGGTCTCGTCTTTGGCTGCTTGCCATTTGCTCAGCTCGTAGCCGTACTTGAGCGTCACGTCGCTCTCCTTGCGTATCGATTTCGGGTCACTGTCGGCCCCAGGACTGCACGAACCGCTCCTGATCGCGGTCTCGATCGTCTCGGCGCGAGCTTGCGCGGACCAGTGCGACCGCCGCGTCGGCGTCGAGGCCGCCATCGCGCAGGAGGCAGCCGACGACCGTTCCGGTCCGGCCGAGGCCGCCCCGACACGCGACCGCCACGCTCTCGCCCTTGCGCCAGGCGCGCCCGGAGATCGTCGAGGGTTGCCGTGAGCGACCGGTCATTCGCGGGGACTGACGTCGACGGATCGGGTACCGCAGGAGTTCGATGCCGTTCGCGGACATGACATCGCCGATCGCCGGGACGTGTGAGCGTCTCGAGCTCGTGAGTCCTCGACGAGCAGCAGGAATGCATCGATGGCGTACTCCTCGCGCAACCAGCGGACATCCTGCTCGAGGTTTCGATGATGGAGCCCGCAGGAACCCCTCGTCCTTGCCGGGCAGGAACGTCATGCCGAGGCGGCCGGGCGAGTCGGCCAGGCCGGGGACCCGCTTGAGGTCGACCCAGTCGACGCGGATCGGGTTCTTCGACTCGGTGAGCTTCTCGACGAGCGGCTCGACGATCGGGCGGCCGCGCATCCCTCGGAGCCAGGCCTCGGGGATCCCGCCGATCCCCCATCGGATCCCCGCGAGGCCGCCGGCGATCGCGGCGGTCGTGTCGGTGTCGTTGCCGTAGGCGACTGCGCGCTGGATCGTCTCGCGATAGTCGTTCGCGCCGGCGAAGGCGTCCCACGCTGACCAGAAGCTGTCCCACACGGCGCCGCTGCCGGTTCGGTCCGGGTACCCTCGAGGTGGTCGAGGGCGGCGAGGTGGTCAGTGGCAGCGGCGGCTTCATAGGCGGAACGGAGTGAGCGTTGCGCATCTGCGAGTGCCGCGGATCGGCCCTCGTGGCCATCCAACAGCCGTCGAACCAGCAGCGAATACAGCGCGCAGGCGACCTGGGCCGCGACAGTCCCGTGTGTCACGCGTGACGCGCGATGCGCAAGAGTGGCGAGACCGGGGTCCGGCACGTCGGCGCTCGACCAGGGCAAGCGGCAGGATCCGCATCAGTGAGCCGTTGCCATTGGCCCATTCGCCCGATGGTCCGGCGTCTTCGGCCAAGGCGCCGTCCTCGAATGCCGTCGATCGCCTCGCTCGTCGTATTGCCGATGTCGAAGCGGCCGTCGCCATCGGGCGTGTACGCGCCGCGCTGGTACCAATCGAGCGCCCGCGTCGCCTGATCGGTCGTATCGAACCCGACCGCGAACAGCGAGTCGAGCAGAGCCAGCATCAGCGCCCCGTCGTCGCTCCACGTCCCGGGCGGCTGTCGTGCGCACCCGTCGCACCGAACTCGACCGACGCCGCTGGCCGGGCTGGCCCGAACTCGTAGGGCACGCCCACGGCATCGCCGACGAGGTGGCCCCACACGGCTCCCGCCAGTCGCTCGGCGCTGGTGATGTCCGCACTCATCGCAGCCGCTCGAGCACGGCGCGCGACCCGATCACGACGAGGTGTTGCCGCGCCCGCGACGCACCGATGTACAGCAGCCGATCGAGCTTGGCCGGGTCGTCCTCGGGCAGCTCGACCAGGATGATGACCGGGCGCTCCAGCCCCTTGAAGCGGCGGATCGTCTCGCACAGGATGACGTCGTCGGGCAGCGGCGGAACGAGGTGGGCGGCCTGACCGAGGTGGTGCCCCGCGTCGTCGACGGCGGGATTGCCGAGGATCTCGTTCCCGTACCGGCGACCCGGTACCGCCCAGACCGCCGAGACCTCGAGCCGCGTCCCGGTCAGCACCGCGATATCCCACGGCCGGACCTCCTCCTCGAACCGGAGTCGATGTAGCACGGTTCGCAGCGCGCGGACGGTGTCCTCCGGAGTCTCCGCCTCGATGAGCTCGGGCGCCCGGCCATCGGACCGCATCGCGAGCTCGGCGTGCCCCTCCCCGGCGAACCGCCGCACGACGTCGTGGATCGGCTGGGCGTTCCGGCAGTTCTGGTCGAGGACGATCTCGGGCAGCCCGAGACCCGCCACCTTGTCCTCGCGGTAGATCGCCTGGGCCGGATCGTGGAAGACGTACAGGACGTCCTCCTTGCCGCCGAACAGGAGCGACTCGAGCGACAGCAGCCATTCGTCGGTGAAGTCCTGACCCTCGTCGACCACGATCGCGTGATAGCGCGGGCCGAGTGCGGCGATCGCGTCGTCGAGCGCTCGCGGCAACGTCTCGTCCCACCACGCCTGCGGGACCGGCACGGGCCGTTCGCCCAGCACGCCCGCCTCCCGACCGAGGTCCTCGCACAGCTGGTGGAAGGTCTTGGTCTCGAGCAGCCCGGTCGACTCCGCCACGGCCTCGACCTCGTCGCCGAGCATCGCCGCAAGCGGTGCGTTGAAGCAGACCAGCAGGGTCCGGAAACCCTCCTTCGCGAGCCGTCGAGCCTTCTCGGCCGCGAGCAGCGACTTGCCGGTCCCCGCCCCGCCGATCACCGACGCGCGACGCATGTTCCGCATCTGGCTCAGCGTCAGGTATTGGGCCTCGGTCAGGCGCATCGCCTCGCGATCCCCGCTGGCGATCTCGTTGCGGAGCATCGGCCGGATCTCGAACGGCTGGGTCATCGTCGCGACGAGCAGGTCGATGGCGTCCTTGCCCGGCGGCCGCGTGCCGGCACGGCCGCTCCACGCCTCGAATGCATGGTCGACGAAGCCGCGGAGCTCGCGCCGGCTCGCCTCGTCGTCGATGAACATCGACTGGTCGGCGATCAGTCCGACGTCCACGTCGGGTCCGAGCAGGCCGAGCCGGCCCTTCATCGAATCGAGCTCGACGTCGGGGAACGCGACGCCCTGACCGGCGATCGGGTCGAGGCCGGCCGTCCACGCCGGCAGCTCGGCCAGTTTCCGGACGAGCGCCCAGCGACTGTCGGCGGCCTGTTCGAACGGGCTCCGGTTGAGCTCGCGGCCGCCGACCCACCACCGGCCGGTCTCGAGCCGACGGACCTCGCCCGACTTGACCTCGATGACCAGGATCCCGCGATCCGGATCGCCGATGACGACATCGGCTTCGCCTTCGCGCACGTGGCCGCGGTCGCGCGCGACCCATCGGACGTCGTGCAGCAGCGCCACGTCCGATGGCAGGACGGCCCGAAGCCGCTCGACGACGAGTCGTTCAGCGGCCGCGCCGGCCGGTCCGGCCGCCATCAGTAGCGCAGCAGGGTCATGACCGCCCCGACGCGGTTGAACATCCACACCCCGATCGGCAGGGGGATGATGAGCACGCACAAGCCCCAGGCGACGGACAGGTAGAAGGCACCGAGCCACCAGCCGACGAGCAGGAACCAGACGGCACGGATCCAGAGTGGGTGCTGTTCCGGGCTCGAGCCGGTGAAGTCCGTGGACCGCGGTCGCAGGGTCAGGATCAGCGGCAACTGGTTGAAGATCATGAACGCCAGCGGGATCCCGATGATGATCGCGCACAGGAAGTAGGCGACAGTGATCGCGGCCGCACTCAGCCACCAGCCGATGAAGATGAACCAGACGGCTCGGATCAGGAAACCCGGGCTCACCGGGCGGTCGCGTATCAGGGATGGTCGGGATGCGGGCGACCTCCTCCGGAGGAGGCGGTAGTGGCGGAGGCGCGGCGACGGGCGCGGGCACGACCGCCGGCGCGACCACCACCGGCACCAGCTCGGTCGGATCCTGACCGTCGGTCACGAGTCCGAGTCCCATTCGCCGTCGAGCTTGCCATCGGCCGCGTCGATGTCGAAGAACTCCCGCTCGCGCCGGCATTCGCCACAGATCGGGCGTCCGGCATCACCTGCGGGCTCCTCGTCGGGGTCGCCGTCGAGGTCGCGGCCGCACGTCGCGCAGCGCAGCGCCAGGTCATCCACGGTCGGGTCCACTCCCCCCGTTGTCGGGATCCCGGACGATCCCTTTGGTCGCGATAGTGTGCACCGGCCGTGACACCTGTCTGTCACGACCGGTGTCGTGCCGCACCACTCCCCGACGTGTGGGCGCGACTCAAGACGACAACGTCGTCAGCCGCCGGACCACCGCGAGCGGCACGATCACGACGAGCTGCTGCCGAGCCCGCGACGCTCCGATGTACATCAGCCGGTCGAGCCGTTCCGGGTCGTCGCGCGGCACTTCCAGCAGGACGATGACCGGCCGCTCGAGGCCCTTGAAGCGGCGGATCGACTCGCACAGCACGGCGTCCTCGGGTCGTTCCGGGACGTCCCCTGCGGCCAGCCCAAGCAGCCGTCCCGTGTCGTCGTAGGCCCCGTTCCAGAGCAGCTGGTTTCCGTATCGGCGCTGCCGCCAGACGGCCGACGACTCGAGGCCGATCCCGGTCAGCACCGCGATCGAGCCGGGTGCCACGCCCTCCACCTCGACCAGGCGATGAAGCACCTTGCCCAGCGCCTCGATCGTCTGGGCGTCACCCTCGGCCACGATCAGCTCGGGGTCGCGGCCGTCGGGCCGGCGGGCCAGCGTCGACAGGCCGCCACGGGCAAGCGGCTGGATCAGCGTGTGGATCGGCAAGGCGCTGCGGCAGTCCAAGTCGAGCGGGAACTCGGTCAACCCGAGCTCTGGGGTCCGGTCGTCATGGAAGATCGCCTGGGCCGGGTCGTGGAAGACGTACAGGACGTCCTCCTTGCCGCCGCGCAGCAGGCGCTCGAGCGACGCGAACCAGCCGCTCTCGAAGTCCTGTCCCTCGTCGACGACGATCGCGTCGAACCGCGGCCCGAGCCGGCGGATCGCCGCGTCCAGCGCGTGGGGGACGATCTGCTCGAACCATTCGGGCGTGACCGGATCGGGCTTCTGCGGAAGGGTGGCAGCCTCGCGACCGAGATCCTCGGCCAGCTCGTGGAACGTCTTGACGAGGAGGCGCCAGCCCGAGCGCTGGTTGGCCTCGAGCGTCTCGTCGGCGAGCATCCTCGCCAGCGGCGAGCTGTAGCAGACCAGCAGGGTCTCGAAACCCTCGCTCGCCAGGCGCCTGGCCTCCTCGACGGCGAGGAGCGTCTTGCCGGTGCCGGCACCGCCGACGATCGACGCCCGCCGCACGCCGCGCAGCGTGTCGAGGATCGAGACCTGCTCGTCGGTCAGGCGGGCCACCTCCTGGCTGCCGTCCTTGATCTCCGAGCGGAGCAGCGATGGGAGCTCGGTGGGCGCGGTCACGACGTGGGTCAGGAGGTCGATGCCCCGCTTGCCGGGCCCGCGCCTGCCGCCGCTATCCCACAGCTCGAAGCACCGATCGACCCACTCGCGGATCCGCGTGTTGCGCTGGGGGTCCGGGGCGAGGAGCGCGCGATCGAGGATGAGCTCAGGGTCGGCGTCGGTCCCGACCAGGATGCTGGCGTCGAGGCTGGCCAGGTCGACGTTGGGAAACGCCACCGCGTGGCCTGCGATCGGGTCGAGCCCGGCTTGCCAGTCGGGCAGCTCGGTCAGCTTGGCGACGAGTGAGTCGTGAGCATCTGCCGCTTGCTGGAAGGGCGATCTGTCGAGTCGGCTGGCGCCCGCCCACCAGTGGCCGAGGCTGTCGCGCTTGATCTGGCCCGCCGTCACCTCGATGGCGAGGAAGCCCTTGTCCGGGTGGGCGACGATGATGTCGGCCCCGCCCTCGCGCTCGACCCCAGGCTGGCGGACGAGCCAGGCAGCGTTGGTCAGCATCGCGTATTCGGGCGAGAGGGCGGCGCGGAGGCGCTCCTGGAGGTGTCGCTCCGCGCGGGCACCGAGGCTGAGTGCGTCGTCGCCTGCGCGCTCGGACATGCTGCCCCCGTAGCACATGGACCAAGTCGGTGTCGGGCATCGTAGCCCGCCGAACGTGCTGCGCGTGCACCCCTCCCCGACGTGTCGCTCCGGGAATTCGAAACGGGGCGCCTGCCGTATCGGCGAGGCGCCCCGTGGTTGGTCCGTCAGGAGACGGCTGAGGTTACCGTCGCTTGCGGATCGCGGCGGGAGTCGGTGCGACGAAGACGAGGGCCAGGCCAAGCCCGGTCAGTCCGAGAAGGATGAACAGCATGCTGCCACCCGACGAGTTCGAGTCGGTCGGGGCGGCGGCGTCCGTCGGCGGAGGCGTCGGCACGAACGTCTCGCCGGCAGGCGGTGCGGGCACGAACACGTTGCTCGTGGCGCAGACCTGCGTGTCGGTCGTGTCCGAGTCGATGCACGCGGTGTTGGTCAGCGGCTGCTCCAGCTTGGCCGCACCCGCGTCGATGGTGGCCTGGTAGGTGACCGAACCGGACGCCAGCGTCGCGGTGGCGGCACTCCATGTCAGCGTCCGGGTCGTGGAGTCGTAGCTGGTGAAGGTGAAGTCGCCACCATCGGTCGCGCTGTCGGTGACGTACGTCGTGCCGGTGGGCAGGACGTCCGTGATGACGCCATTGGTGACCGGGCCGTCGGCCAGGGTGTAGTCGAGCGTGTAGGTGACGGTGTCACCTTCGTTGGCGGTCGGGTTGCCGTCGACCAACGGCGCGTCGTTGCTCTTGGTGATACCGAGGACCGGCGCGGCCGCGAAGCAAGACGGGACGTTGATATCGCCCTCGGCGATGACTGTGTCCTCGGAGTCGAGGACGGCCCAGTGGTGCTCGCCGGGCGCGACCACGACGATGCCGTCGTTGTCGGGATCGGCCGGCTGGCCATCGATCAGGACGTGGAGGCCGAGAAGGTCGCCGACGACCTGGATGCGGCTCACGTCCGTGGTGTTATCGCACGGCACGGCCAAGGCATTGATCTGGACCAGGGTCGGCGTCGGGGTCGGCGTCGGGGTCGGCGTCGGGGTCGGCGTCGGGGTCGGCGTCGGGGTCGGCGTGGGGGTCGGCGTCGGGGTCGGCGTCGGCGTGGGGGTCGGCGTCGGGGTCGGCGTCGGGGTCGGCGTCGGGGTCGGCGTCGGCGTGGGGGTCGGCGTCGGCGTCGGGGTCGGCGTCGGGACCGCCTCGGTGCAGTTCAGCGAATTCGACTTGCTCGAGGAGATCGCAGTCACGCCGTCGTCATTACGGCGAAGACGACCAGGACCCCGCCGGCTTCGGTGAAGTGAACGAGGTCGTCACGTTCAAGGTGATCGTGCCGCTCGTGTTGTTCGCGCCGGTCAAGGGTGACATCGTGTCCTGGTTCTTGGTGATGTTCCCTGCCGGACTGTGATTGGACCCGTTGTTCGGGACCAGGTAGAGCGT
Organism: uncultured Chloroflexia bacterium; assembly: GCA_963797685.1. Classification (GTDB taxonomy): domain Bacteria; phylum Chloroflexota; class Limnocylindria; order Limnocylindrales; family CSP1-4; genus SPCO01. The sequence goes on from CAWCQK010000007.1 coordinate 11,923, forward strand.
GAACTACGAGCCGACGTCGAGCCGTCTTGAGCGTGAACGTGCAGCGACCGAGCCGACGTTGTCACCGTCGCAGGTCATGACGCAGCAGAGGACGCGTGCTGCTGGGCGCCAGTCAGGCTGCCGTTGACAGTGGCATTCGACTTGGTTCCGTTGCCTGTGGCATCCAGGCCGTTGTTGCGGCCCGCAGCGAAGACGGTGGCCGGGGCCAATGTCCCGACGAGCACCATCGACACGGCTGCCAGCCAACCGGCGATGCGGAGACGTCCGCCCCTGCGGACAGATGAACTAGATGAGAGCGAACCCCGACTGGGCATGTGATCCTCCGTTCCCCGTATGGAGCTTCGATCGAGCCTCCGAATGGCCCATAAGTCCTGGCCCACCAACGTGGGCTAGCCCGCGCATCTTACGCGGGCCATCCTGCGGATAGTACTAGGGCAAACCTCTCAATTCACATTGCAACAGCACTAGACCGCACTCGTGGGGGGCCGATCTGCCGCATGTTCCGTTGCGCCGTGGCAACAGAGGGCCATGACCTTCGTACTGGTACGCTCCGCAACGAAATGAAGCTCGGTCTGCAGATCGCGTCATTCACCTGGCCGGGCGGTACGCCGGCCATCGGGCCGACCCTCGGCGAGATCGTCCGGAAGGCCGATGAGGTCGGCTTCGATTCGCTCTGGGTCATGGACCATTTCTGGCAGATCCGGAGCGTCGGCCCCGTCGACGACCCGATGCTCGAGGGCTGGACGACGCTCGGGTTCATGGCCGCGCAGACCAAGCGCGCCCGGCTCGGGCTGATGGTCGGAGGCATCCACTACCGGAAGCCGGGGCTGTGGGTCAAGGCCGCGACCACCCTCGACGTGCTGTCCGGCGGACGGGCGTGGCTCGGCATCGGTGCCGCCTGGAACCAGGCCGAGTCCGAGGGCCTCGGCTTCCCGTTCCCGCCGCTCGGCGAGCGGTTCGAGATGCTCGAGGAGACGCTCCAGATCGCGTACGGCATGTGGGAGGGCGAGATGGGCAGCCAGGGGGCGTTCGACGGGCGGATGTTCCAAGCCAGCCGGCTGCTCAACTCCCCGCAGTCGCTGTCACGCCCCAGGGTGCCGATCATGATCGGTGGCGGCGGTGAGAAGAAGACCCTGCGCCTCGTCGCGCAGTACGCCGACGCAACCAACGTCTTCGGGACGCCCGAGGGGGTCGCCCGCAAGTACGCGATCCTGGCCGAGCACTGCGCCGCGATCGGCCGCGACCCCGACGAGATCGAGCGATCGACGCTCCAGAACATCCAGGTGACGCGCGACGGACGTAGCGATACCGAGACACCGGCCCAGGTGGTCGACCGCTTCGGCGATTACTCGGACGCCGGGGCGCAGCACATCATCGTGGGGATGCGCCAGCTGCCCGACCTGGATGCGCTCGAGCTGGTCGGGAGTGACGTCATCCCGCAGATCCGGGGCCTGTAGATGCCCGGAGATGCATACCCCCAGGGAGTATCAGATGCGTGATACGATGCCCATATGAGCGACCAATCCAACGGCTCGACGCCGCCCGCCAGCAACCCGTTCGGCGGCTTCTCGATCTCCCTCGTTGACGACGGCGGGTCGGGCGCGTCGTCCTCGACCGGTGCACCGACCATCGTGCGCGACGCCGAGGGCTCGGTCGAGACGAACCTGGTCATCGTCGGGTCTGGCCCGGCTGGCCTGACCGCCGCGATCTATGCCGCCCGGGCCAACCTCGAGCCGGTCGTGCTGGCGGGATCCGCACCGGGCGGCCAGCTGATGCTGACCAGCGACGTCGAGAACTATCCGGGCTTCGTCGACGGCATCCAGGGCCCCGACCTGATGGCCACGATGCGTGCCCAAGCCGAGCGGTTCGGGGCGCGGATGTTCGATGTCGACATCGACCGCGTGGACTTCTCGGCGAGGCCGCTCCGGCTGTGGGCGCGCGGCACCGAGTACAGGGCACAGGCCGTGATCGTCGCCACGGGCGCGTCGGCGCTCTGGCTCGGGCTGGACAGCGAGACCCGGCTGCGGGGCCGCGGCGTGTCGGCCTGCGCGACGTGCGACGGCTTCTTCTTCAAGGACCGCGAGATCGCCGTGGTCGGTGGCGGCGACACCGCGTTCGAGGAGGCGACCTACCTCACGCGCTTTGCGACCAAGGTCCACCTGCTCCACCGGCGTGACACGTTCCGGGCCTCGAAGATCATGGTCGACCGCGCCGTGGCCCACGACAAGATCGAGATCCATCCCAACACCGCCGTCGAGGAGGTGCTCGGCGACACCAAGGTCGAAGGCGTCCGGCTGACCGACACCATCACCGGCGAGGAGCAGCGCCTGCCCGTCGACGGCGTGTTCATCGCCATCGGTTATCGGCCCAACACCGACGCCTTCCGCGACTGGCTCGACGTCGACGAGAAGGGGTACCTCGTCGTCCACGACGAGACGGGCTCCAAGATCGACGGTGTCTTCATCGCCGGCGACGTCCACGACCACCGATATCGCCAGGCCGTCACCGCCGCCGCCGACGGCTGCAAGGCCGCCATCGACGCCGAGCGCTGGCTCGAATCCGAAGGCATCACCGAGACGGTGTCCGCTGCAGCCTGGTAGATCGGGCGACGGCGGCGGCAACGGCGGCGGCGGTCGCCGCGCCATCGGCGCGCAACGAGACTCTCCTCATTTGATGTCACTCGAGAGCATCACGGCCGTTGGCAGCATCCGTGGTCGTGGCCAACGTCGCCCCGGGCGGCAACAGCGTGGCCTAGCTTGATGTCACTCGAGACATCACGGCCGGCGCCGACGCAATAGGCGGGGCCGTCGGCTGGGCGTGGGCCGTGGGCGGCGTCGACGGTGGCTGGCGCCGCAGGTCGAGGTTAGAGCGATCACTCGGTTTCGCCGTCGGCATCCCACCTCGTCGATGGATCGGCGGGCGGCTCGTATCCGGCTGGGAGCAAGCCCTCTTGGCGGAGCTGCTCGAGCATGAATGGCGGCGGGGTGATGCCCATGCGAACCCACCAAGGGGGCGGGGGCGTCGCGGTGGCGTCGTCGAGTCCATCGAGGGTCGCCACCAGGATGGCGAAACGCGACCATCGGAGCCCGTACTGCCGCCCGTTCTCGAGGCGGCTGATCACAGTCTGGTCGATATGGGTCAACCTTTCGACCTCGCGCTGGGTCAAGTGCGCCAACAGGCGCCGGCGCTTCAACCACGCACCGATCAAGTCGTACCCACGTTGTTCGACCTCGTGACGCGGATCCGCCGAATGAGCCCAGCGTGGCGCCCGACACTCCATCCAGTGAGGCTACCGGTGGGCGCTTCACCGGCGCTTATCTGGCAACACTCCGATAGCGCACGCCTGGCGCCTCGATGCTCTCGAGTGACATCAACTTGGAGGGGTCGCGTTGGCGACGACGTTGGAGCCGGCGTTGGCCATGGCGTTGACGACGGCAACGACGGCGGCGGCGGCGAAGACGACCGGCCGCCCGACCACGGATTCCGTGGTAGCGTCGAGACGATGACGAGCACGCGAAACACGAACATCTGATGGCATTTCCACGAGGGCAGACGAGGACTGCGACCGGCGGAGCGACTGGCGGGGGCGGCGGTCGGGGCCGGGGGATGGGCGGCGGCCCGTTCGGCGGTGGGTCGCGCGACTTCACCCCCATCCCGAAGGAGCGTCGCGCGCGCACCGTGCGGCGCATCGCGGTCTTCTTCGAGCCCTACAAGCTCCAGGTGGTGATCGTCCTCGTGGCGATCCTGTCGACGAGCCTGATCGGCCTGATCAACCCGTTGCTGCTCGGCCTGCTGCTCGACCAGGTGATCATCGGCAAGGACTACTCGAAGCTCAACCTGTACGTCGGGCTGATGATCGTCCTGCCGATCATCACTGGCCTCATCGGGGTCGGGCAGAGCTACCTCAACAACGTCATCGGCCAGAACGTCATGCAAGACCTGCGTGGCGCGCTGTACGCACACCTCCAGTCGATGCCTCTCCGCTTCTTCACCGAGACCCGGACGGGCGAGATCCAGAGCCGGCTCGCCAACGACATCGGCGGCGTGCAGGCGGTGGTGACCGACACGGCCTCCTCGGTCACGAGCAACCTGGCCATCGCGATCAGCACGACCATCGCGATGTTCCTGCTGGATTGGCGCCTCGCCATCCTCTCGCTCGGCCTGACCCCGTTCTTCCTGTACCTCACCTACCGCGTCGGCAGGGTCCGCCGGGAGGTCTCGACCGAGACGCAGAAGTCGCTGGCCGAGATGACCGCCACGACCGAGGAGACGCTCAGCGTGTCGGGGATCCTGCTGTCCAAGACGTTCGGCCAGCAGGCGAACGCGATCGAGAAGTTCCGCGGCCAGAACCGGCGCCTCGCAAAGCTCCAGATCCGCCAGGCGATGGTCGGCCGCTGGTTCTTCATGATCATCGGCACGATCTTCTCGATCATGCCGGCGTTCGTGTACTGGCTGGCCGGCACGCTGGCCGCGAATGGCGCTCCCGGGGCGCCGTCGGCGGGCACGATCGTGGCCTTCACGACCCTCCAGAGCCGCCTCTTCTTCCCGCTCGGTCAGCTGCTCAACATCCAGGTCGAGATCCAGGGCTCGCTCGCGTTGTTCGACCGCATCTTCGAGTACCTCGAGATGGATCCCGAGATCGTCGATGCGCCCGACGCGGTGACGAAGACCCACGCCTCGACGCGCGGGAGGGTTCGGTTCCGCGACGTCTCGTTCCAATATCCGACCGCTGCGGTCCCGTCGCATCTCGCGCACGAGGCGGTCGCGCGCGGGCTCGAGGGCGAACCCGAGCTCGAGCTCGACTTCGCGACGGCCGCCGCCGCAGCCCCGCCCGGGCCTGACGGCGACTTCGAACTCGAGCCTGACGCCGAACCCGCGGTCGCGTTCGGCCTCGAGCACATCGACTTCGAGGCCGAGCCCGGTCAGCTCGTGGCCCTGGTCGGCCCGTCGGGATCGGGCAAGACGACGACCACCTATCTCGTGTCGCGCCTGTACGACGTCAATTCGGGCGCCGTCGAGATCGACGACGTCGACGTGCGCCGCATCAAGCTCGCCTCCCTTGGCGAGGTCATCGGCGCGGTGACCCAGGAGACATACCTCTTCCACGCCTCGGTGCGCGACAACCTCCGCTACGCGAAGCCCGAGGCGTCCGAAGACGAGATCATCGCGGCCGCGACCGCCGCCTCGATCCACGAGCGGGTCACCGAGCTCCCCGACGGTTACGACACCATCGTCGGCGAGCGCGGCTACAAGCTGTCGGGCGGCGAGAAGCAGCGCATGGCGATCGCCCGAGTGTTGCTCAAGATCCGCGCATCCTGATCCTCGACGAGGCGACGTCGGCGCTCGACACCGTCTCGGAGCGGCTCATCCAGCGCGCCTTCGAGCGCCTGATGGAGGGTCGGACGACCATCGCCATCGCCCACCGGCTGTCGACGATCCTGCGGGCCGACCAGATCGTGGTCTACGAGCGCGGCCACATCGTCGAACGTGGCACCCACGCCGAGCTGCTCGCGCAGGGCGGTCTGTACGCACGGCTCTACCGCGAGCAGTTCCTCGCCGACGACCCCGAGTACTGGGCGCCGGTCGATGACGAACCCGCGCCGATCTCGCTGGCCGGCGTCTGACCACGATGCCCACCCTCAAATCGGTCGAGCTGCGTCACGACGGCCTGATGCGCTTCGAGGCGATGCCGAGCAGCGGGCACGGGCTGGCATTCGATGACCGCAAGTCGAACCGCGGCGGCAGCCCGGTCGAGACGCTGCTGAGCGCGCTGGGCGCGTGCACCGCGATGGACGTCGTGTCGATCGCGACCAAGAAGCGCCAGCCCATCGACGAGTACCGGATCCACGTCCGGGGCACCCAGCGCGACGAGTACCCGCAGGTCTTCACCGACATCGTGGTCATCCACGAGGTGGTCGGCCGCGACATCAGCGAGATCGCGATCAAGCGCTGCATCGAGCTGTCGGCGACGAAGTACTGCCCGGTCAGCGCCATGCTGTCGGCCGGCGAGACGATGATCCACCACCGCTATCGGATCGTGTCGAGCGGGGCGAAGCCCTACGAATCCGAGGGCGAGGTGATCGCAACCGGGCCATACGCGCGGCCCGAGATCCTCGCCGATCAGCGGTAGTTGATGCGCTCCGGGGCGAGGTGCGAGACGTCGAGCCGCGACTGGCCGCGCGTCCAGATCCGCGTCACGAGGTCCGGGACCCACCAGCGCAGGAAGTAGAGCCGGCAGCCGAGGCAGTAGCCCGTCGTGGCCAGCAGGGTTTGCAGCGCAGCGACCGCCAGGACGAACCCCCAGCCGAGGGTGGTCGCGCCCAGGACGAATGAGATCAGAGCGAGCGTCAATGCCACGCTGCCGAGGACCTGCGCGAAGCGCGGCGGGTACTCGTGTTCCGGCTCGACCTTGGGGAGTGCCAGGGTCTTCGCGATCCGGCGCCAGATGACGCCATAGATCGAGAACCGCAGACCGAACGCGGCACTGACCCCGATCGACAGCAGGACGATCGGCACGAGCCAGGTCGCGCCGGTCAGGAACGCGACGATGAGCAGGACCGCGGAGACGCCTGCCCCGAACCGATGACCACGTGGGTCGATCATCCTCGCCTTCGGGAGGCGGGCGACGGCGTCGGCGGGGACTGCGTTCGGCATGCCGTGCAGCATATCAGAGAAAGCCTAGTGGGTAAGTAGGGTATGCCCGGACGCGCCCTGCGGCACGCTGTCGGATCGCTATCCGGTCGCCTCGGCCGCGACCGATGTGTTCAGGATCGCCGCGGGAACGTGCGCGGGAGGGCCGGCCGGTCCGGCCGTCGCGGCTTCGACGAGGCCGCCCAGGCCCGGCATCCGCAATCGCTCGATCGTGGCACGAGCCTCGTCCAGCCACGGGACGACGGCCGGATCCGCAGCTCCGAGCGTCCGCGCCATATCCAGCATGGAGATCACCGCCTCGACCTCAAGCCCGAGCTCACGCAGAGTCGCGATCGCTGGCGTGAAGCCGCTGATCGCTTCGTCACGGCGACCAGCGGCGGCTGCGAGACTTGCCGTGAGCACCGCGAGTCGGGTGTGCGCATACCGTCCATGCGTCCAATCCCTCATGTATTCGGCGGTCAGGCGTTCCGCGGTCGCAAGGTCACCTGCCCAGGTCGCCGCACGAACCGCACGGGGCAGGTCGCCGGCCGCGTTCAGCGTCACGGTCCGGGAGGCCTTTTCCCACAGGGCCGCGGCTTCGGCGAAATCGCCCGCGAGGAACAGCCGGAAGGCTACGGCGGCTTCGTAGTTCGAGACCTCCTGGAGATCGGCGTCCTGGACGAGCACCTCGGCGTATTCGGCGAACAACTCATCGGTGGGCTCGCCGCGCAGGAGTCGCACCTGACTGATCCCGCGTAGGAGCGAGTGCCGATCGCTGGACGCGAATTCGAGCGCCAGCAGCTCGTCGCCGATGGCCATGGCCCAATCGAGCTCACCGAGATCCGTGGCGACCTCGAGTGAATTCCCGGCCGCGGTCGCGAGGGACGAGCGGAAGCCGATGCGGCGGGCGAGAGCGATCGCCTCGATGCCGAGGTCGAAGGCGCGACGCGGGTTGCGGCCGAGGTGGCTACCGGCCATGTTGAGGAGAGCCCTCGCCGTGATCGAATGAGCCCGAGCTCCTCGGCGAGGGCACGGCCAGCCTCCATCGTCCCGAAGCCTTCGTACGGCCGTCCTTCGACCGTGATGAGCGCGCCCTTCGTGACCAGGATGTCGGCCACGTTGGCGATATCGTCGAGCCGCTCCGCTCGGCCAAGAGCGCGGTCTGCGAGCGGCGCCGCGCGGGCGCGGTCTTCCTCGAACCAGTACGCGCGAGCGAGATGGTGCTCGATCAGGACGAGGCCGGGAGCGTCGCCGAGATCCTCGAATGCGGCCAATGCGGGTTCAAGGATGGCGATCGCATCGGGCGCCCGCCAACCATTGACCACGGCTCGACCCCGCAGGCCGACGGCGCGCGCCTCATCCTCGCGCCGGCCGAGGTCGTGCCAGATGGCAGCCGCCTCGATGAGCCGCGCCTCTGCGATCTCCGAGTGGCCGCCGGCGTCGGCCGCCACCCCAGCTTGCTCGAGCAGATCCGCCCGGTCGGCCGGGTCGCTCGAGACCTCGAGCGCCTCGAGGAAGAACACGGCGGCCTGGTCATGGCTGCCGAGGGCGGCGGCGCGCTCGGCGGCACCGCGCAGGGCGAGCCGCGCCTGTGCCGCGAGGGCCTGGCCCTCGGGGTCATCGCTCGACGCGCGATATGCAGCCAGGTAGTGCGAGGCGAGCGCACCGGCCAGCTCATCTTCGCCCAGACCCTCGAAGAACCGCGCCGCCGCCAGATGCCGGCTCCGCCGATCGCGCTTGGCCAGCGTCCCGTATGCCACCTCGCGGACGAGCGACTGGACGAACGCGTACTGGCCGCGTTCGGGCGATCGCGGATCGACGTCGTGGACGAGCAGCTCGCGCCGGACGAGCGCACGGAGGCTGGTGTCGAGGCTCTCGGCGTCGAAGCCGCTGACGGCCGCGAGGCCCGCCAGGGTAAAGCTCTGTCCGAGGACCGCCGCATCACAGATGAGCGATCGATCGGCCGGGTCGAGTGCGTCGAGGCGGGCTGCGATGAGTGCCTGGAGCGTTGCCGGGATCGCCAGATCAGCGATGTCGACGGTGCCGACCGGGCCCGCCGCGACGAGCATCCGGACGGTCTCCACCGCGTACAGCGGGATCCCGTCGGCCCGGACGATGATGGTCGCCCGGCCATCGGCCGGGATGCCCGGAGCCAGCGTCGCGAGGATCTCGCCCATCGCGTCGTCGGGGAGGGGCTCGAGGGCGAGCCCGATGAAGGTCCGCCGACTTGTCCCCCACCCCGGCCGACGTTCGACCAGCTCGGGCCGGGCCAGGGTGACGACGGTCAGCGGGACACCCGTGCTCCAGTCCAGCACATGATCGATGAAGTCGAGCAGGCCGTCGTCAGCCCAGTGGAGGTCCTCGAACACGAGGACGACAGGCCCGGTCGCCGCGATCCGCTCGAAGAACGTGCGCCAGGCGCTGAACAGCTCCTCGCGGGCAGCGCCGGCGCTGCCCTCGAGGCCGAGCAGCACGAGCAGTGCGTGTTCGATCCAGCGGCGTTCGGTCTCGTCGGGAACCCATTGCCCGACCCCGGCGGTCACCGCAGCCCGCGTCGCGGCCTCATCGTCGCCCTCGACCAAGCCGATCCGCCCGCGGACCATCTCGCCGAGTGCCCAGAACGTGACGCCCTCGCCATATGCGGGTGACCGGCCGGCATGCCAGTAGACGGTCTCCACCAGACCGTCGATGTACTTGCTCAGCTCCACGCCATGCGGCTCTTGCCGACGCGGCAGGCCCGTGATCCACACGAGCCGGGGTCGCTTGTCGCGGGCCGTCGCGAGGACGATGTCGCGGAGCAACCGGAACACGTCGTCGCGACCCACAACGGCGCCTCGATCTGGTCGGTGCGGCCGCGCCCGCCGCGCTCGGCGACGATCCGGATGGCACGGAACGCGGGACCGGTGCGACCTTGCCCTTCAGCACCTGATCGCCGGCGGGTTCGAAGGCGATCGCCGAATTCGAGGCCTGTTCCGTCTGCTCGCCGACGAGGACCGTGCCTGGGGCGGCAAC
>CAWCQK010000008.1:0-45979 GCA_963797685.1 uncultured Chloroflexia bacterium
GGAGACATTCCGGTCTAGGTGGACGCTCGTCGGCTCCGTCTTCGAACAGCAGCGTATCGAGTCCGCGCGTCAGGCCGACTCGCCCGATCACCATCCGGACGGCCATGAGCGTTCCCGACACGTACGGCGCGGCCGATGAGCCGGCGTCGTGACGGATCGTCCGCCGCTCGTCGGGCAGCGCGAAGATGACCTCAGTGGAGACCGAGAAGCTCGGTAGCCGGACCGAATGGACCGGGACGCCGTCGATCGATGCCCCGCGCGCCTCGGGCGGACCGTCGGTCTCGTCGAGCGAACGTGCGACGACAGGCGTTCTCACGTCGGCGGGTCGCTCTGCCAGCTCGCGCGACGTCCCGCTGGGGACGTCGGCCTTGGTCTCGCTCGCGTAGTCGATGATCTCCGCCTGCGGTAGATGACGGGCAACGAGCACGGCCGCCGCCTGGGCCATCGCCGCAGTAGTCGAGAAGTTCCCCGCTGCGATCACGCCAACCGCGTGCGCGCGAGCGGCGGCATCGATCGCTGCGTAGTCGGCCGCAGTCGGACCCGACGCGCCGATCACGACCGCGACACCGTGTTCGATCGCCATCAACGCGTTGGCCTTGACGGCCGAATGCGAGGTGTAGTCGATCAGCACATGACCCCGTCGAGCGCCTCGGCGACGGTGCCGAAGACAGGCACATCGAGCGCCTCGACACCCAGCGCGGTGCCGAGATCCAATCCCGCCGCGGACCGCGACACCGCGCTGCGCAGGACCAGGTCGTCCGCTCCGACGACCGCTTCGGCCAAAGCTCGGCCGGCCCAGCCGGTCGCACCGGCGATGCAGACGGCGATCACCTCAGGCCTGCCGGCTGGGAGGGATGGGCCCTGTCTTCGGCTGGACGACCGACAGGGCATTGCCGCTCGGGTCGATGAACCAGGCGGCCCAGACATAGTCCATGTCGGCGATGCCGTCGTCATCGGTGACCGGGTCGGGCGCCACGTACGACTCGATGCGAACACCCCGGGCGCGCAGGTCCTCGAGCTCGGCGTGGATGTCCGGGACTCGCCAGGCGAGCTGCGTCTGCGCGTCCGCTGTCCCGACCGTGCTGAGCGTCACCGCCACCTGTGAGCCGGAACCGCAGCGGAAGACGATCCGCTCTCCGTCGTCACGCATGATCTCGAGACCGAGAACGCCGTTGTAGAAGGCCCGGCTGGCGTCCAGGTCCATCGACAGCAGGATGGGAAACACGAGATGGTCCCCGAGCACGGTGTCCTCCTTCCTCTTCGGCGGCTTCTCTGCAATCGTACGTGCCGTAAATTCCGGCGATGCATGACGACGGCTACTTCGACGAACCCGTTGCCGCGCGGTACGACGAGTCGTCGGCCGAGATGTTCGATCCCGCGGCGGTCGACCCGGTCGTCGACTTCCTTGCCGATCTTGCGGGCGTCGGGCGGGCACTCGAGCTCGGGGTCGGGACTGGACGGATCGCCCTGCCGCTGGCCGGACGTGGCGTGGCGGTCGCCGGGATCGACCTGTCCGAGGCGATGGTGGCGCGCCTCCGCGCGAAGTCCGGCGGCGACGCCATCGAGGTGACGATCGGCGACCTCGCGACTGCGACCGTGGCGGGGTCGTTCTCTGTCGCCTACGTCATCTACAACACGATCATGAACCTGCGGACCCAGGCCGCTCAGGTCGAGTGCTTCCGGAATGCTGCCGCCCACCTCGAAACCGGCGGCTGCTTCGTCGTCGAGGTCATGACCCCCGAGCTCCAGCGGCTTCCACCCGGCGAGACGATCCGTGCCTTCGACATGAGCGAGCGCCACTGGGGTATCGACGAGTACGACGTCGCCAACCAGGGGCTCATCTCGCATCACATCTCCTTCGAGGACGGAGGGGTCGTGCGCGAGATGACGCCGGGCCGCTACGTCTGGCCGGCCGAGCTCGACCTGATGGCCGAGCTCGCTGGGATGCGACTGCGCGAGAGGTGGGGCGGCTGGCGGCGCGAACCGTTCACGAGTGACAGCCGCAACGTGGTGTCGGTCTGGGAGAAGCCCGCGGCCGGCTGACGCGGTCGGCGGCCGTCAGGAGCGCTTGTACGTGCCGGTCAGGGTGGCCGTCCCGAGGACGTGCCCCTTGATGGCCGCCTCGAGCTCCGAGCGGGTCGGCGTCCCGGTCAGCGCGAGCGACCGATCGACCGCAGACAGCGTGAAGACGTAATGGTGTGTGCCCGACGGCGGGCACGGGCCTGTATAGCCGCGTAGGCCGTGGCCGTTCTTGCCTTCGTGTGGCGCGCCCGGCCCGGTGCCCACGTCCTCGGGAAGCGAGCCGGCGGACGCGGCCGGGCCCCACCAGGCGAGCCAGTGGACGAAGCCATTCGCGTCGGGATCGATGACGGTCAGGGCCATATCCTGCGTGCCGTCGGGGGCGCCTGACCAGCCGAGCTCGGGCGACACCCCGGCGCCGTCGCAGGTGAACCTCGAGGGGATCGCCCCACCGTCGAGGAAGGCCGGGCTGGTGATCCTGAACGGCGCGAGTGGCGGCGCTCCTGACGGTGAGGCTGAAGCTGGGGTGGTGGCAGTGGCGGCGGTCGCGGCCGCGATGGCGGTCGCGGTCGTTGTCGGCGTGGGTTGCCCGGTCGCGGCGCCGGTGGTCGTCGCAGGTGTCGTGGTGGAGGTGGCACACCCGGCGAGCACCAGGGTCAGCGATGCGAGCCAGAGCCTCGTCAGTCGGCGCATGGCGGCGATTATCGACCCGGCTCGGTGGCCTCGCCTTCTGGCCGGACTCGACCGAGCCGGGGAGATGCGCGACACTACACGCGACAACCGATGCGAACCCGCCGGAAGCGGACCGATCCCGGAGGACCTGCGAACGTGGCGAAGGTGACGATGCCCCAGCTCGGCGAGAGCGTCGCCGAGGGGACGATCGGGAAGTGGCTCAAGCAGCCCGGCGACCACGTCGACAAGTACGAGCCGCTCGTCGAGGTCGTCACCGACAAGGTGAACGCCGAGGTCCCGTCGCCCTTCGAGGGCATCCTCCGCGAGATCCTCGTCGAGGAGGGCGCGACGGTCCCCAACAACGCCGAGATCGCGGTGATCGAGACCGCCGACGACGGAGCCGGCGCGTCAGCGTCATCCTCCGCGGCGCCGGCCGCGACCGAGTCACCGACGCCGAACGCGACCACGTCGCCGCCGACCGACCCCGACACCGCTCCGACCCCCGCGGTCGCCGCAGGGCCGGCCGGCAGCGACGAACGCCGCCCGCCGAGATGGCCGCCGCGGCATCGGCGGCGCCGGTCGCAACCGCGTCCGTCGCGTCCGCGCCGGCCGCGCCGCCCGCGTCCGCAGACCCCGATGCCCGCATGACCCCGGCCGTGCGCCGGCTGCTGCGCGAACACGACCTCTCCCCGGCCCAGATCACGGGCACCGGCGGCGGTGGCCGCATCACCCGCGAGGACGTGCTCAAAGTCGTCGAGGCCATCCGCACGGGCACCGTGCCCGTGGCGGCACCCGCAGCAGCCGGCAATGGCGCCGGACCCAAACCGGCCGCGCCCGTCCCGTCCGCGCCTGCGCCCGCGGGTTCGCGTGGTGGCCTCCCATCGGCGCCGACGATCGACTTCCCGGACGGCGCGGACGAGGTCCTCGTCCCCGCGACCCAGATGCGCAAGGGCATCGCTGCACAGATGACGCGCGCCCTCCTGGCGCCGCACGCGTACGTCCAGATGGAGGTCGACGTGACCCACCTGATGGCCGTTCGCGACAGGGCGAAGGGTGCGTACCAGGCGAAGGAGGGGATCGGGCTCAGCTACGTTCCCTTCGTCGTCAAGGCGGTCGCCGAATCGCTCAAGCGCAACCCGACCTTCAACGCCCACTGGACCGAGCAGGGGCTGATGGCCAAGCGGCGGGTCAACGTCGGCGTCGCGGTCGCGGTCGATGACGGCCTGATCGTGCCGGTGATCCGTGACGCGGACACGCTGTCGATCCATGGCCTCAATGTCGCCATCGCCGACGTGGCGAACCGCGCCCGGGTCGGCAAGTTCAAGGTCGACGACTTCGGCGGCGGCACCTTCACCGTCGACAACACCGGCTACCTCGGCACCAACCTGGTCATGCCGATCCTCAACGTGCCCGAGGTCGGCATCGTGACCATGGAGGCGATCACCAAGCGACCGGTCGTCCTGTCGACCCCCGAGGGTGACGTCATCGCCATCCGCCCGATCATGAACATGGTCCTCGGCGTCGACCATCGCGCCAACGACGGTGCGGGCGGTGCCGCGCTCCTGCGCGACATCAAGGCGTGGCTCGAGGCGGTCGGCCCGGAGACCCCGATCTACTAGGTCGGGCTCGTCGCCGCCGATGGCACCCATCGTCATCACGGGCGCGGCAGGCTTCATCGGCTCGCGCGTCGCGCGGCGCCTCTATGAGCGTGGCGACGAGGTCGTCGCCATCGTCCGCGATCCGGCGAGGGCCGATGCCCTTCGCGATCTCGGCGTCCGGCTCGTGGCGGGCGATCTCAGCGACCAGGCGGAGATCCGACGGGTCGTCAACGGCGCGGGCGCGGTCGTCCACGCCGCCGGCGTCTACCACATCGGCATCCCGGCATCGGAACGGCCGGCGATGTACGACGCCAACGTCGCGGCCACGGAACGGGTGCTGGACGCCGCCATCGCCGAGGGGGTCGGGCGGATCGTCTACCTCTCGACGGTGAACGTCTTCGGCGACACCAAGGGGATCGCCCGCGACGAGACGTTCCGTCGGGATCCGGCCGACGGCTTCCTCAGCTATTACGACGAGACGAAGTACCAGGCCCACCTAGCCGCGGAGGAACGGATCGCCGCCGGCGCCCCCATCGTCGTCGTCATGCCGGGGACCATCTACGGCCCGGGCGATCATTCGGCCGCCGGAGCGCAGCTGAAGGCCGCGTACGACGGCACCGCGCGCTACCTGGCGATGACCCATCTCGGGATCTCACCGACGCACGTCGATGACCTCGCGAAAGGCATCGTCGCCGCCCTCGACCGAGGGAGGATCGGGCAGGCATACCTGATGTGCGGGACGAACATGCGGCTAGGTGAGGCGATGGCGATCGCCGCGGGGGCCGCTGGACGGCGCCTTCCACGGCTGGCCATCCCGAATGCGCTCTTCCGGCTCTCGGCCCGCATCCTGCCAGGCGGTGGCGCCGTCCTCGGTGTCCGACCGAACCTGCGCGAGCTCCTCAGCGCCTCCGATGGCGTGACCTACTGGGGAAACCACGCCAAGGCCACCGCCGAACTGGGTTACGCCCCACGCGAGCTGGCCATCGGCGCCCGTGACGCGTTCGGCCCGGCGTAAGTCCATCGACCCGGTCGCGACGTACACTCCAGCGATGGCGCGCGACCTCCCGATGTTCACCCCGCCCGGCGGCGACCATGCCCACCAGGTCGAGCTTCCGTCCATCGCTCTGGGCGGCGGCCGTGCCGGCGAGCCGGCCGCGGACGGCACGGTGGCCCCCCGCCGCCACCCCGACTGGATCCGCGCACGGATGCCGTCGGGCGAGAACTACCACCAGCTCAAGGGACTGCTCCGCGGCCTGTCGCTCAACACGGTCTGCGAGGAGGCCCACTGCCCGAACATCGGGGAGTGCTGGGACCAGCGGACCGCGACGATCATGATCCTGGGCGATACGTGCACCCGCGCCTGCGGTTTCTGCGCGGTCAAGACCGGCCGCCCGACCTGGTTCGATGACGACGAGCCGCGGCGGGTCGCGGAGGCGGTCGGTGCGCTCGGGCTCGAGCACGTCGTGGTCACCAGCGTCGCCCGCGACGACCTCCCCGACGGCGGCGCTCGGATATTCGCCGAGACCATCAGCGCGATGCGCGCGACCTCGCCCGGGATGGGCATCGAGGTGCTGATCCCCGACTTCGACGGCGCCGACGCGCGACTGCAGACCGTGATGGATGCGCGTCCCGACATCCTCAACCACAACCTCGAGACCGTCCGCCGGCTGCAGAAGCCGGTCCGCAAGCGCGCTCGCTGGGAACGCAGCCTGTACGTGCTGGGGCGGGCCAAGGAGATGGCCGCCGAGATCGGCTACCCGGTCCACACCAAGAGCTCGCTGATGGTCGGGCTGGGCGAGACGCGCGACGAGCTGCACGAGGCGTTCGAGGCTCTCCGCACGGTCGACGTCGACATCCTGACCGTCGGTCAGTATCTCCGGCCGAGCCTCGCCCACCTGCCGCTCGAGCGCTACTACCACCCCGACGAGTTCGCCGAGATGAAGACCGAGGCGCTCGCGCTGGGGTTCAAGCATGTCGAGTCGGCGCCGCTCGTCCGGTCGAGCTATCACGCGCGCGACCAGGTGCCGGGCGCCGAGCTCAAGCGCCTCCGGCGCCAGGCCACCCTCGATGCAGAGGGCCGCGTCGTCCCGCTGGCGGGATAGGCATCCGGGCGACCGGAGGCAGGAAACCCGGTGAGTGTCGACTTCGATCCGGTCAGGCTCCGTCCGAACCGTCGGCGGATCGACCCGGTCGTCATCGGGATCGTCATCGTCATCGTGGGCATCGCCGCCGCGGTCCTCAAGCCGTGGGAGAACGGTGGATCGGCCACCGCCGCGACGACGCCTGCACCGGCGGTGGCCGTCGCGACGCCCGCAGCCAGCGCGAGGCCGGCCGCACGTGTGGGGATCGTCCCGCAGCCCGTGCAACCACCCGGCCCGCCTCCGCCGACCTGGTCGGACATCGCCCCGGCCATCGCCAGACACGCCGACTGGGGCGTCGCCGCCATGGTGGTCGGCCCGCCTGCGGCCTCGGACGCACCGCCGGCGACCGCCTTCCTCGAGCTCTGGTCGCCATCGGTCGTCGCCCGTGGCGGCGGAGAGAGCGCCTACGTCGCTCGTGACCAGCAGTCGATCGTCGCGCTCGGGGTCACGATGCCGGCAGGAACCGTCGCAGAGGACGCGCGCATCTGGCGTCTCCACGACGACGGCCGCCTCGAATGGGTCGATGCATCTCCGGTCACCGGCCGAGCGCCGGACGATCCGCTGCTCCTCATCCAGCCCGCGAGTGGCGGTCTGCCATATACGTCGTGGACCGGCGGACACTATCGGGTCGACGTCCTGACTGACGCCGGGATCCACCGGATCGCCATCGACGTCCCGGGCCGGTTCGGCAACGTCCCGGATCCCGATCCGTGGCCACCCGCGCTGGCCGACCTCGTCGCCGCCCGCGAGGGCGACCCGAGCTCGACCCGTCAGGGGTTGTTCGTGGCCGTCGACGGGGTGAGCATCGACCTCCCGGCGACCGTGGGTCCGACCTTGGGCGAGGAGGGAGAATGGCGGGCCCAGCTCCGGCAGAGCGGGGACGAGACGCCCAACGTGGCCGTCGCCCACCTGCCGCGGGCGACCGGCATCGGCGTCATGTTCACCGAGCACGCGGTCATCTCGTCGGCGACGATCCGCCGACTGGCCCCGGATGGCCTGGCCGACGCCGCACCTGCCTTCGGTGGCGTCTCCTCACTCCATGGCCGGACGCCTTATCTCGTCTTCACCCCGACGGGCGGGGCGGCCTGGGCGCCGGGCGTGTACGCCGTCAGCGCCGCCTGGACCGATCCCGCCGGAGCGCACGGCGGGACCTGGTACCTCGAGCTGCGGCCTGGCTCACCTTCCGGCGGACCGGCGGCGGTGACAGGCTCCGAACCAGGCGGATGAGCGTCGATTTCGACCCCGTCAGGCTGCGACCGTCGCGACGACGGCTCGACCCGGTGGTCGTCGTCGTGGTCGTCGTGGCCGTCGCCCTTGCGGTGGCCGTGGTCAAGCCGTGGGAGATGGGTCCTCCCGTTCGTGGCAGTGCCATCGTGGCGCCCAGCGTTCTGGTCGCCTCCGCGGCGTCCGTCCCGACGGCGAGCCATCTGCCCGCCGCCGAGCTGGCGGCGCTCCACCTGCCCACCTGGGCCGACCTCGCACCGATCGTCGTGCCGCACGACGCGTGGGGCATCCGCACCGTCGTCGAAGGCGCTCGCGGCCACGTCGCACCGCCGCCGAGCGCCGTCTATGCGGAGACATGGTCGCCCGCGACGGCCGGGCGCGACGGCGTCGCGACCGCGGCCGTACAGCGCGACGAGCGGCCGATCGTCGTCATCGGCGTGACCTCGCCGCTCGCCGCGGGTGCCGTCGACGCCCGGATCTGGCGCGTCCACACGGGCGGCCGACTCGAATGGCTGAACGCGATCCCGATGCTGTCGGGCGACGTCATCGGATCGTTCCTGTACACGCGCCCTGGCAGCGACGGCGCGCCGTTCGCCGCGTGGGACCCGGGCGAGTATCGGATCGACGTCCTGGCCGGTGACGCGATCGAGCGGATCGACGTCCGGATCCCCGACCCGACAGGCGTCGTGCCGCCGCCCGACGATCTCCCGCCATCGCCGACCGTGACGGTCCGCGCCGCGGACAGCTTCATCTCGGGCGTGGGACCCGGGCCGTTCGCCACGGCGGACGGCATGGCCCTGCACCTGGAGGCGCTCCCGTATCGGCCGTTGACCGAGGCGGAGGCGTGGGACGTGGCGCTGTTCGACGGCACGCACGTCGCGAGCCTCGCGCTGCCACGCGCGTCCGGCCTCGGCGTGATGCTCCAGCCGAGCGCGCTCCTGGATACAGCCAGCATCGTCCGGCTGTCCGCGGGTGGCGAGTCATTCGCGGCGCCGGCCCCGACCCTCGACGCGACCGAGCACCCGCCACGATCACGCTACGCGGTGTTCGCTCCGGCAGACGGCGGCGTTTGGCCGCCCGGGATGTATGCGATCTCGGTCTCCTGGACCGACGAGACCGGGGCGCACCAAGGCACCTGGCACATCGAGCTGCTACCCGGCGGCGGGTAGCCCAGCGCGCCGGTGACGCCGAGCGGGCCGCGTCAGAGCGGTGGCCGCATCGGCTATGCTCGGGGACATGCCGCGCCCCCTGTCGCGCAAGATCCCGCTGGCCGAGCTCCACTGCCACCTCGGCGGCGCGGTCACCCCGGCGATCATGTGGGGGATCGCCCACTCGCAGGGCATCAAGCTCCCGACCAAGGACTACTGGGAGTTCCGCGACATGATCACCGTGTCGCCACGTCGCAATCGCTCGTTCGACGGCTACCTCCAGCTGTTCCACTGGACCGAGCTGATCCAGAGCAGCCCGCTCGCGGTCGAGCGCTCGGTCTACGAGGTGGTCGGCGGCGCGTACCGCAAGAACAACGTCACGACCATGGAGCTCCGCTTCAACCCCATGAAGCGGAACCGCGGCGGCGAGCAGGATCTCGACCACATCATCGCGGCGGCCGTCCGCGGGATGGACAAGGCGAGCCTCGAATACCCGATCAAGCCGGGTCTCCTGTTCTGCCTGGACCGCGCATTCCCGTACGAGCTCAACGAGATCATCGTCGAGAAGGCCATCAGCTGGCACGACCGAGGCGTGGTCGGCATCGACATCGCCGGGCCCGAATCGGCGACCTTTCGGGTGGCCGACTACCGGCGCCTCTTCCGCCGCGCCAGGCAGTACGGACTGGGGCTGACCGTCCACACCGGCGAGTCCGGTCCGGTCGAGGAGGTCGCCCGGGTGGTCGAGCTGCTCGAGCCCGATCGGATCGGCCATGGCGTCAAGGCCGCCTACGATCCGCGCGCCATGGCGATGATCCGCGACCGCGCGATCGTCCTGGAGATCTGCCCGACGTCGAACCTCAATACCCGGGTCGTGTCCGGCTGGGACGAGTTCCGCTGGATCTTCGACACCTTCCGGCGCAACGAGGTCCGGTTCACGATCAGCACCGACGGGCCGGAGATGCTCAAGACCTACATCCGTGACGAGATGGCGCAGCTCGGCCGGCTGGGCATCCTGTCGGTCGCGGACCAGGAGATCGTCGCGGCAACCTCCCTGGCCGCCTCGTTCGTCCCGAACGTCAGCGACGTCGCGGCGCCGAGGCTCGAGCCGGCCTCGCGCGTCGCGGTGGAGCGCGAAGAGGCGTAGGTCCTGCCCCGGCGGTCAGCGCCGGTGACGACGGCCACCGCCCCGGACCACAGGGGATGGCAGCGCACCCCACCCAACGCTCGGCCGGCGGCTGCGGCCCGCGGTTCCTCGCATCACCGGAGGGTCCTCCCCAACGCTGACGTTCGGGCGACGGCGGGGCTCGGGTCGGTGGCCGACCATGGCGGCGTGGACATCGATTTCACCGGCTTCGCCGGCGACTGCATCGTCAGTGGCCGGTTCCGTCTCGGGTCGAGGCGACTCACCGACGAACTCAACCTGGCCTCGACGATCACTCTCCAGGATGTCGTCCTCGATGGCCTCGACGGCCAGCAGGTGACGACGCCGACCTTCACCATCGAGCGTTCCCAGCTGTGCGCCGTGGTCGGCCGGGGACCGCGCGGCCGGCGGTCACTCCGGATCGCCACCGACCGGCGCCGACTCCAGGCGCAGATCGGGCCGTACGTCGTGCTCGGTCGCTATCACGGGCCGCTCGGCGCGACGACGCTGCGCACATTCGCCGAGCGCGATCCACTGGTCCCGCTGACCGACGCCACGATCGCCTACGTCGTCGGCGGCATCCTCGAGGTCGTGGACGCCTCGACGCTCATCGTCAACCGCGAGCTCGCGTCGTGGTATCGCGAAGCCGACGACGCCTCCGAGCCCGGCCTCCTGTCGATCGCCCGCCGATCCGTCCGAGACCGCCTCAGCGCCTGATCGGGCCCCGGACGCCCGCTACGTCCGGCCTACTGAGAATCGCCCGCTAGCTTTCGCTGATCCGATAGGAGCAGCAGCGGTCTCCAGAGACGATGTGCTGCTCGCGCACGACGTCCGCCCCCAGGACATCACTGAACAGAGCGAGCTCGGCGCGGCAGGCTGCCGGTGTGCCCTGGGCGATGTGGAAGATGGCGCAGTTGTGCTCCTCGAGGCGGATCGTGCCATCCGGATCGAGGATCGCCTCGGCGAGGTAGCCCTGGTCCGCCTGCACGACCGCCAGCTCGCGGACCCGGTCGACGAGGGGCGCGTCAGGCGCGACGCGCGTGGCCATGTGATCGCGGACCCGGACGCCGAGCTGACGACGTCGGGCCTCGAACACCTGGTCGAGCAGGTCATCGCCGCCGACGGCCTCGATCGCGGCCAGCAGACCCGAGGCGAGCGCGTCGTAGTTGGTCGGGAACAGCTCCTGCGCGTCGGGCGTGACGTCATACAGGTGGCGCGGCCGGCCGACCCCGTGGCGGACCGTCTGGCGGCTGACCAGCTGCGCCGATTCGAGCGCTCGGAGCTGCTGGAGGACGCCGGTCCGGCTGGCGCCGAGGCGCTCGGCGAGCTGGTCGGGCGAGCTTGGCCCGTCGAGACGAAGGCGCAGGAGGAGGTCGCGCCGGAGGCTCGATGGTCCGCTCGAGCCGCGTCCACCGAATGCACCGGGCACGGGGTCATGGGCGTCGAGGCGCGGGGCAGGCTCCCTCATCGGGCAACGGTAGCACCGGTTCTCGGCGTGCGCTGACACGGTGCTACGCTCGCTCCATGGACCTCGACCTGTCCCCCGAACACACCCTCCTGCGCGACACGATCCGCGACTTCATGTTGACCGAGGTCGCGCCCGTCATCGACCAGCACGAACGCGAGCGACGCTTCCCGATCGAGATCGTCCGCCGCATCGGCGAGCTCGGCTGGCTCGGCATCCCGATCCCCGAGGAGGAGGGCGGCGCCGGTCTCGACACCCTCGCCTACGCCATCGCGATCGAGGAGATCGGCCGGGTGTGGGGCTCGCTCGGATTGATCGTGGCAGCCCACACGAGCCTCGGCTGCGGGCCGCTCCACCTGGCCGGGACCCACGACCAGCAGCAGCGCTACCTGGTCCCGATGGCCAGCGGCGAGGTCATCGGCGCGTATGGGTTGACCGAGCCGGGCGCCGGCAGCGATTCGGGCGGGACGCGCACGACGGCCCGCTTCGAGGACGGCCCCGATGGCGGCTCGTGGGTGATCGACGGCGGCAAGCGGTTCATCACCAACGCGGGCCAGGCCGGGACGTACGTGGTGACCGCGCGGACCGGGACGCGCGACGACGGATCGGCCGAGATCAGCGCCTTCATCGTGCCCGCCGACACCGCCGGCTTCTCGGTCGGCCGGCTCGAGGACAAGCTGGGGCTGCACGCGTCGGCGACCGGCGAGCTGCTGTTCGACGGCGCCCGCGTGCCGGCGGCCAACCTGCTGGGCGAGCAGGGGAGCGGCTTCAAGCTCTTCCTGCGGATCCTCGACGGCGGTCGCATCTCGATCGGCGCGCTGGCCGTCGGCATCGCGCAGGGCGCGCTCGACGCATCGATCCCGTACGCCCAGACGCGCGAGCAGTTCGGCCGGCCGATCGGCTCGTTCCAGGGCGTCGCGTTCATGGTCGCCGACATGGCGACGGAGATCGAGGCGGCCCGCGGTCTCGTCTGGCGGGCGGCCTGGCTCAAGGACCAGGGTCGCGATTTCGGGCTCGTGGCGGCACAGGCCAAGCTGTTCGCCTCGGAGGTCAGCTCTCGCGTCACCAACAACGCGATCCAGATCCACGGCGGATACGGCTACGTGACCGAGTATCCGGTCGAGCGCTACCTGCGCGACGCGAAGCTGACCGAGATCGGGGAGGGGACGAGCCAAGTCCAGCGCCTCGTCATCGCCCGGCAGATCCTTGGGCTACGGGTAGTCTGACCCGGCGTTGTCGCCCGACCCGGCTGCGACGACCAGTCCCGCGCGAAGGGCTGCCTCGAAACCCGTACCCCACGGGCCTTGCCCGACCAGCACGAACGGTGACTGCTCGACCGACTGGTAGGTCTCCGGGTCGGTCACGAACGAGCGTGCGCACGCGTCGATCGTCGACCGCAGGCGCTCGTATGTCGCCCGGTCCGCGAACATGTAGAGGTAGACCCTGAGCTTCCCGGTCTGGTCGAGCCCGGAAGCGTCGAACGAGCGGGCGGTCGGCGCGAGGATCTTGTCCGTGCAGCCTGCGTCGCCCGACACGACGTTGTCGATGATGATCCCGCGCTTGGCGAGCTCGGTCGCGACCCCCTGGAAGTCGGCCGGGCTCGGCGACGGCGGCACGGTCTCGACGAAGCTGCACCCGGCGACGACGAGGGCGACGAGGAGCGTGACGAGGCCCGGGACGAGGCGACGGGGAAGGGACATCGGGCCGAGGCTACCACCGGCCGAGGTCGGGCGCCTTGGGCGGATCAGGGCGGGTCCCGGCACGGGTTCGAACCACTCGGGGCTGGGCGTCGGGGCGGCGCCTATCGTACGATGCGCCCGTCCCGAATAGTCTGACGAGCTGCCTGCCGTCCTGCCGTCCTCGCGAGGTTCCGTGCCCCACATCCGCGCGTTCCGTGCGCTCCGCTACGATCCCGCGTCCGTCCCCGACCTGTCCCTCGTCGTCGCGCCGCCGTACGACGTGATCGACGCCGCCGAGCGCGAGCGGCTGGTGGCACGCCACCCGGCCAACGTGGTGCGGCTCGACCTCCCGGCGGAGGAGATGGGCGACGAACCCGATGACCGCTACCGGCGGGCTGCCCGAGTCCTGGCGGCTTGGCGCTCCGACGGGACGCTCCACAAGGATCCGCACCCGTCGATCTACGTCTATGAGCAGACCTATCGCGTCCCGGGGACGGAGGTCACGCGGACCCAGCGCGGCTTCTTCGCCCGGATCCGGCTGGAGCCGTACGGTCCGACGTCGGGCGTCCTCCCGCATGAGCGCACGATGTCCGCGCCCCGTGAGGACCGCTACAAGCTGCTGCGGGCGACCGGCGTCAACACCAGCCCGGTCGTGGGGCTGTACGAGGATCCGGACGGCACCGGCCGTGCTGTCCTTGACCTCCTGACCGGCCGCGCGCCGGACATCGAGGTGAACGACGACGACGGGACGTGCCATCGACTGTGGGCGGTCGCCGCCGATGGCGACGCTGCCGCCGTGGTCGCCCCGATCCTCGCTGTCGTGTCGGGCGGTCCGGTGACCATCGCCGACGGCCACCATCGCTACGAAACGGCCCTGCGTTACCGGGACGAGCGCCGGATGTCGCGATCGTGCGAGGAAGACCCGGCGTTCGACTACATGCTGATGCTGTTCCTCGATGCCGTCGGCGAGCCACTGACCGTCCTGCCGACCCATCGGATCGTCGGCGGACTCGGTGGCGACGGGGTCGAGCGGCTGCTGGCGGGTCTCGATGCCCTCTTCTCGGTCCGGCACGACATCTCCGAGGCTGAGCTCCGCGACCGGTTCGGCGCGGCCGGCCTGGCGCGCGGCGGCGAAGGCAGGTTCGGGCTCTGGACGCGCGCCGGCGGGGCGTTGCTGACCGCGCGCCGGACCGCATTCGAGCAGTTCCTGCCCGACGGTGGCGACGCCCTTCGTGGACTCGATGTCACGCTGCTTGGCGTCGCGCTCGAGCGCCTGACCGGCATCGATGCCGACGCGGTCGCGGGCGGCGCGGTCGCCTACACGAAGTCCGCGGACGAGGCGATCGACCGGGTCGAAGCCGGCCGCGATGGCGCCGACGCCGCGTTCCTCCTCGAGCCGACACCGGTGGCATCGATCGCCGCGGTCGCCCTCGACGGCGACGTGATGCCCCAGAAATCGACGTACTTCTATCCAAAGGCCCTGACCGGCCTCGTCATCAACCCTCTCGAGTGGTGAGAACCGAATGACCGACACGACCCCTGAGCAGATCCTCGCCCGCGCGCAGGTGCCCCCGACCAACGGGCGCCCCGTCCGAAAGGACGAGATCGAGCTCGACGAGCGCGGCCTGTACGTCGAGTCGTGGCTGCCCGAACGTCGGTCGCGGCGAAAGCCGCTGCTGTTCCTCCACGGCGAGCTGGCCGGATCGTGGTTGTGGGAGCGTTATCTCGGCTACTTCGCGGCGCGCGGCTGGGAAGGCCACGCCCTCAACCTGCGCAACCATTTCTGGTCGCAGACGGCAGACCCGGCGACGTTGTCGTTCGACACATACACCGAGGATGTGGTCGCGACGCTCGAACGGTTCGGGCCCGAGGTCGTCGTCGTCGGTCACGGGATGGGCGGCCTGCTCGCGCTCAAGGCGGCCGAACGGATGCCGGTGGCCGGGCTCGTCCTGCTCAGCTCCGAGCTGCCGCGTGAGCTGCGCGTCCCGGCGCGGCAGCACGAGCTGCGGGAGATCCCCGAGGTCTACGGCAAGTCGATGATCGGCTGGGAGACGCTCCCCGAGCGCCTGTTGCGTGACGATCGCGACCTGACCCTGGCCGACGTGCTGCGCATCGGCCACCTGCTCGGCCAGAAGCCCCACGAGGCGGGCGCGGCGCGTCGCCAGATGCTTGCCGGCGTGCCGATCGACAAGCGCGGGCTGCTCGAGACCCCCCGGCTGGTGGTGGGGGCCGGCCTCGACCGGGGCGTCACGCTGGCCGACTCGGAGCGCCTGGCCGACTGGCTCGACGCCGGCTACGAGCCGTTCGCGGCCCACTCCCACTACGGGCTGGTGATCGGCGAGAACAGCTTCCAGCAGGTCGCCGACGCGATCCGCATGTTCCTCGAGGCGAACCGGCTGTAGGGCGAGCGGCCCGGCTGGGGCCGCGCCCGCCCTCTGGTATCATGCCGACCGGCGCGGCGGAAACCGCCAGCCGACAGGGCCGCATTCGTCTAGAGGCCCAGGACACCGCCCTCTCAAGGCGGAGATCACCGGTTCGAATCCGGTATGCGGTACCAAACTTTCTCCCGGTCGAGCGATGCTCGGCAGGATCACGTCCCGCAGTGGGAGAGCGTGATGGATGAGCAGCGCGCGCGAGCGTTGGTGGCAGGTGAACGGCGTCGCATCGAGGCCGCCCTTGCCGAGCTGGCCGGCGAGGCGCCGGCCGACGATGCGTCGCACTTCGACCAGACCGGCGAGTCGGCGGAGGCCGGTTCCGACCTCCAGCAGGAGATGGTCGACCAGGCGGTGACAGCCGGATTGCAGAGCGAGCTCGCGGCCGTCGCTCGCGCCGAGGGGCGCATCGCGGACGGAACCTTCGGTCTCTCGGTCGAAAGCGGAGCGCGGATCCCCGACGACCGACTCGAAGCCGAGCCCCTCGCCGAACGGACGGTCGAGGAGCAGGCCCTGTTCGAACGGGATCAGCAGTAGCGCTGGTCGTCATCTCGCCCTTCCGGCGCCGTGGGTCCGCTGCGCCACCGAGGACCCCGCGTTTTCCGTAGACTCGCTCGATGCGACCGACCGATCTCCGCCGCCTGGCCATCCTCGCCGAAGGCGAGTTCCAACCCCACAACGGCAAGACTGCCTACGGCGTCATCCGGTATGGCCGTGACGACGTCGTGGCCCTCCTCGACTCGACCAACGCCGGCCGGGACGTGGCGGAGTTCCTGCCCGGCAGCCACGTGCCGATCCTCGCCAGCCTCGACGAGGCCCTGGCCCTCCCCACACCGCCGGACGCGCTGCTGATCGGCATCGCGCCGACCGGGGGCAAGCTGCCCGAGGCGTGGCGGACGGTCATCCTCGAAGCCATCGCGTCCGGCCTCGACGTGCTGTCCGGGCTTCACACGTTCCTTGGCGACGACCCCGAGTTCGCCTCGGCAGCGGCGGCGCATGGGACCACGATCATCGACTACCGCCGCGCCCCCGACCGGATGGAGACGGCCGTCGGGCGACGGCATGGCCCGGGCAAGCGCGTGATCCTGACGGTCGGGAGCGACTGCGCCATCGGCAAGATGTCCGTCGCTCTCGAGCTGCGCCGCGCGGCGCTGGCCGCGGGCGACAAGGCGGTGTTCGTGCCGACGGGTCAGACCGGGATGATGATCGAGGGCTGGGGCGTCGCCGTCGACCGGCTGATCAGCGACTTCTCGCAAGGAACGGTCGAGTGGCTGGTCGAGGAAGGCGAGCGACTTGGCGACTGGGTCATCGTCGAGGGCCAGGGCTCGCTCGACCACCCGGCCTACTCGTCGGTGACGCTGGCGCTCATCCACGGGGCCACGCCCCAGGCGATGATCATGGTCCACAAGCCGGGCCTCGCCGAGCACGACTTCGACCACCTCCCCGAGGCGTCGTTCCCGATCGCCACGCTGCCCGCATTCATCGAGCTGCACGAGAGGGTGGCCGGGCTGGTCGCGCCATCGAAGGTCGTCGCGGTCGCTCTCAACACCTCGCTGTACGGCGACGACGACGAGGCCCGCCGGATCATCGAGCAGGTCGCGGCCGAGACCGGGCTGCCGACCGACGACCCGTTCCGCTTCGGCGCCGACCGGCTGTGGCCGGCGGTGCACGACGCCGTCGAAGCGCTGCCGTGGGTTCGCGGCCGGTGACCCTGCGGCTGAGCCACGAGACCCTCCACCTGAGCCTCCGGGACCCGTTCCACATCGCCCGCGAGGACCACGACTCGGGCGACAGCGTGACGACGGTGGTGGTGGAGGTCCGCGACGACCGATTCGACGGCATCGTCGGGGTGGGGGAGGGCTACCCCGACCGCTTCTACGGCGAGACGCCCGAGACGATGGCCGTCATCTTCCCGCTGCTGCTGGCGGCGGTCGGCGACGTCGAGCCGACGGAGGCCGGGCTGGCGGCGGCCGACCTCGCCATGGAGGCGGCCATCCGCGGCCACGGTGCGGCGCGCTGCGCGGTCGACATCGCGCTCCACGACCTCGTCGGCAAGGTCACCGGCCGACCCGCCCACGAGCTGCGTGGCCTGTCGGCTGACATCCCCCCGACCGACTTCACCATCGGACTCGACGAACCCGCCGTCGTCGCCGAGCGCGCCGCCCGGGCCGCCGACTTCCCGGCGCTCAAGATCAAGTGCGGCGGGCCCGCGGACCTCGCCACGCTGGAGGCCGTGCGAGCCGTGTTTACCGGGCCGATCCGCGTCGACGCGAACACCGGCTGGGTTCCCGAAGAGGCGGTCGAACTCTTGCCCGACCTCGAGCGCCTCGGTGTCGTGCTCATCGAGCAACCGTTCCGAGCGGGGCGTCTCGACCAGCTCCGCTGGCTCCAGGAGCGGTCGTCGCTGCCGATCGTCGCCGACGAGAGCTGCGTCCTGCCCGAGGACCTCGATCGGCTCGTCGGGGTCGTCGCCGGCGTCAACGTCAAGCTTGCCAAGTGCGGCGGCATCGGGCCCGCCAAGCGGATGCTCGAACGCGCCCGCGAGCTTGGGTTCAGGACATTCCTCGGCTGCATGGAGGAGACGTCGGTCGGGATCGCCGGCTCGGCGGTCGTCGCATCGCTGGCCGATTGGGTCGATCTCGACGGCTGCCTGCTCCTCGCCGACGATCCATTCGAGGGCCTCGACCTCGACGAGGATCACCGCTGGCGACTGACCGACCGGCCCGGCCTCGGGCTGACCCGGCGGGCCTGACCCGACGCGCCCGACGCGCGCCGCGCTCGGACCGTACAGGCGTTCACCGAACGCCCGTTCGTGTGGATAACTTGGTGGACGAAGTCGTGGACAAGCCCCCTTCCGGCCGGCGGCGACCGGTCCTACGATGGTCGCCCACCGGTAGCCCGAGGGCCCCCCAGGGAGGAGCCGCCGGCGGGATCTATTGCCCACGCCCGTGGTCGGGCAGTCCCATCGACCGCCGGGCATCGGCTTCGCATTGCCTGGCGCAGGTCGACCGACCGCGCGTGGGCGGAAGGGAGGCAGGCCATCGATGGATCCTCGCAATGCCGTCACGGGGATCACCGACCCGGAAGCCGTCGAGTTCGTGCGGTTCTGCTACCGCCGTCGACGGGTGAGCTGGCCGGAGCTCTATGACGAGATGTGCGCCGTCGCCGGCCGCGGCCTGTTCCACGGCTACGACGCGGACGACCTCGCCGGGCTGGGGATCGGCTTCAGCCTGTTCGACATGCCGGCCCTCGCCGTCCTGTCATCACGGATCGTGGCCGAGGAGCAGGCGCTCCGGCGACCTGTCGCGGTCATGATCCAGCCCGATCCGGCCCCGGCGTCCGAGCCGGTGCCGATCCACCTGGCCATGGTGCCGTCCGGCGCCTGACCGACCCTCGTTCTTGTCCCCGTCATAACGACGGACGTTCGGCCCCCGCTCCCCCCGAGGCGGGGGTCGAGCAATTCCCGGGGGTCGCCCGTTCGGCGTTCGCCCCTGCGTCAGGCGCGGATGCGGCGCCTCGACATCTCGCCCTCGATCTGGCGCTCGGCTTCGACGTAGCGGTCGATCTGCTCGCGGAGCTGGTTCGCCTCGGGGGTGTAGAGATGGACCTGCTGCTGGAGGATGTAGGACAGTCGGCGGCTGGTCATCCGCACATGGTCGAGGTTCTTCATCAGGACGAGCGGGTCCATCGCCGCCAGGTCCGACGGGTGGTACATCTGCTGCATGACCGCATCCTACAGGGCGCGCAGACCCCTTTGCGGCCACGTCCAGTCGACGTCCAGCGGCGCTCCCGCGAGAGCCCGCCGCCGGCCCGACTCGGTCGCGCCGAGGACGAGGATCCGGTCCGTCTTGGTCGCCCGCCCGGCCTCGTCGCCCCAGAGCTTGGTCATCTTCTTGACGGCGGCGACGTCGTCGAGCGCCACGCCGGCCAGCCGATAGCCCTCCGGTTCGGCCGCCGCCGCCCAGACCCGTTCGGCGAGGCCCACGCCACCCCCGATCGCCCGTCCCCGGTCGGTCTCGACGTCGCCGATGACCAGCACGATCACCGCGTCATCGGCCAGGACGGGGCGCAGCCCGGCGAGCACGTCACGCATGAACTGGAGGTATGGCTCGCGGTGGTGGGCGTCATCGAGGGTCGCGTCGATGGCCCGCGCGTCGAACCCAAGGAACCACGTCCGCAGCCAGTTGTAGTAGCCGTACTTGACGACCCGAAGATAGGGCGGCGAGGTCACCACCAGCCGGGCGCGGTCCGCGCGGCCACGTGCGCGCAGTGCCGCCCGCGCGCGTGGCGCGACATCGCGTGCGTC
This sequence comes from uncultured Chloroflexia bacterium, assembly GCA_963797685.1. Taxonomy (GTDB): domain Bacteria; phylum Chloroflexota; class Limnocylindria; order Limnocylindrales; family CSP1-4; genus SPCO01. The sequence continues at coordinate 19,826 of CAWCQK010000008.1, forward strand.
GCCCAGCAGCGCGATCCCCTCGATCGACGGCGGTGGCTGGCGGAACAGTCGGTCGAGCTTCTTGGCCAGCCCGTCGAAGACGTCGCGGTCCGGCGACGCGAAATCAGTCCGCGCGGCGAAGTCGCGGACGTAGCGCGGTGCCATCGAGAACGTGTTCGGCATCAGCTCGGAGAGGTAGCTCGCGCTCTTGCCGTGAAGGATGCCCGTGATGGCGGCGGCCAGGAATCGGTCGGTCCGGTCGTCGAGGTCGAGCGTCGTCCGAACGAACAGCAGCTGACCGAGCGTCCGCGGGTGGAAGGCGAGCGCGACTTCGACCGGGACGGCCTCCGTGCCGTCGCCCGCAGGCGCACGGGAGCCGGCGCGCGGAACGAGGGCCCCGGCGTCGAGCGGGTTCGCGGCGACTCGGGCACCCAGCGTCAGCCAGTCGCGCGAATTCGCATTCCATGCCAGCCGGAGCTGGGCAAGCCGGGTCGTCGCCTGGGCGCGAGTGGCGGGCTCGACCTTGGCCGCGGTCAGCAGGTGGGCGAACGGATTGAGGTCGTTGCCGACCCCGATGCGACCTTCGGCGCAGGCCTGGAGCGGCGTCGTGCCGCGGCCGGAGAACGGGTCGAGGACGACATCCCCGGGGCGCGAGTAGCGCGCGATGAAAGCGTGGGTGAGCGCGGCCGGAAAGCTCGCCAGGTACGAGCACATCGGGTGGAAGGCATGGCCCCACAGGCGCTGTTGGTCCTTCCACTCGGGCGCGAGGGCGATCGCGGGCAGCTCGAGTGGCAGCTCGAGCGCGAGCTGGCCCGCGGTGGTGCGCCCAGGCCGTGCCGCCATGACGGTCGGGAACCTCCCTGTCTGACCCCGCACCGATCCCGGCGGTGCGATGGGGCGCGGAGTGTAGCACGCCCGATTCCGAGGCTAGAGTCCGCCTGCCGCGCGTCGCAGCGCAGAGTTTCGGCGGCTTGATCGGGCAACCAGTAGCATCGAGATCGACCGGAGGTGGGAAGGCGTGCGAAAGGTCGTCGTGTACGAGTTGTCGTCCCTCGACGGGGTCGCCGAGGCCCCCCGATGCTTTCTTCCCGAGCGAGATCTCACCGGCCGGCCATCTGCTCGCCGACTACCGCGTCCTTCATCGGAACGTGTCGACGTGAACCGGTGAGTGGTCGGCGCAGGATCCTGGTTGCGGGTCTGATCCTCGTGCTGATCCTCCTGACAGTTCGGTACGACCTCGCACTGGTGCGCAATCCACACCTCGGGGTCGATATCGAGATCCCGCTCCGAGCGGCAGACCGCTGGCTGACAGGCGGTCAGGCGTACCAGCCGCAGGCCTTCAAAAGCGGCTCGGGTCCGACGCTGCCGTTCCTCTATCCGCCGGTCGTCCTGCCGTTGTTCGCGCCCCTCTCGTGGCTCCCGCGGACGCCCGTCCTGTGGGGGGCGTTCGTGGTCATGCTCGTTGCCGCGGTCGCAGCGGCACGTCGATTGCGCATCCCATGGGTATGGATCCCGCTCGTCCTGCTGTGGCGCCCCTTCTTCGAGGGCATCGTCCATACGAACCTGACGATCCTGACCTTCCTCGCATTCGTCATCCTCTTCTATCGGCGGTCAGGGTCGCAGTGGCGAGCGGATCCGCGCGACGTGTCACGGCCAGACGAATCCGTGGTCGAGATCGGCGCCCTGGCGACCTTCATCGGAGCTGTGAAGGTCTCGCAGCCCCATGCCTGGCTGTTCGTGCTCCACTACCGCTGGCGCGCGGCGGCCATCGGCGCGCTCGCCGTCGGCGTTCTCGTCGTCCTGATGCTGCCTCTCACCGGAACCCAGCTCTGGTTCGACTGGATCGACCAGTTGCGGCGGGCAGGCAATCCGGCGTGGAGCGCCGGCGGCTTCGCGATGTCGCGGTTCCTCCCTCCGCTCGTCGCCTTCGTCGTTGCCCTCGCGTGCGCCGTCGCAGTCTGGTTCGTCCCGCGTCGGGACGGCGCCCCATGGGTGGGCATCCTCTCGACGGCAGGGGCCGTCTCGCTCCACCAATTCGGCCTGCTGTTCCTGATCCCGGCGATGCTGAGGATCCGGCTCGAGATCGCTCTCGTCGCTGCCTGCCTGATCGCGACCCACTCGACGCGAGGCGCCTGGGCGGGGATCATCCTCGTCCTGGTCGCGTACGCGGCCTCGAGATTCGCACCCGTCCGATTCCGAGCACCTCTGTCCGACTGGCCGATCCAGTTTGCGGCCCCGCTCTGAGTCACTTCCGGATTTCGTGTGCGTAGACTGACCCCCGTAGCGGGTCCCCGTAGCTCAGCGGATAGAGCAACCGCCTTCTAAGCGGAAGGTCGCAGGTTCGAATCCTGCCGGGGGCGCCACCGACCTGCGCGATTGGCATCGGTCTGCAACGCCGCGAAGCGGACCTGTGGTCCCTGGGTTCCTCGCCTTGCGTAACGTCACCTGATCGACCGAATAGCACGGTGACCGAAAGCAGGATGCCCTCATGACCGACCAGTTGCAGCAACCTCAGCCCGAAGGTTCGATTCCCGCGGACCGAACACCGGATCGCCCAGTCAAACAGCTCGAAACGATCATCGAGAATCTCACGACCTATGCCACGCCAGTCCTCCGGGAGATCGCGGCCAGAGCGGCCGAGCTCGCCGCCAAGGCAGGCGAGGCGGCCGGCCCGATGGCCCACAAGGCAGCCGAGATGACCGAGGGATTCGGGGAGCGTGTCGCGGACAAGGGTCGCGAGATCGCCACGGACCTCCGGCGGGACCCAGCTAGCGCGACCGGCGCCAGCACCGACGACGTCGACGGCCATCCGTATGCCAGTCCGGAGACGCCCCCCGGCGATGCCGGGACGGAGGCATGGGCCGATACCCGGGCTGGTTCAGTCATCGAGCCAGGACCGACGGCCTCGCCAGCGGAGACATTCATCGAGGAGTCTCAGCCATAAAAGCTTGTGCCCGGGTCGGACCTTGCCTGGCCTCGACCGTCCGCCAACATCCGGAGGAACTTTCGAGATGCCATCGGTGACGAAGTTGATCCACCTTGGCACCCTGCCCGAGACACGGCACGCGATCGTTGCCGCTGCGCGATCGGACGCCCTGCGGGATGTCACCCACCGGGCTCGCTCGGATCGATCCGGTCTCGTCCGTGATCTGGCCCATCCGAGGAAGACGTTCGGGATGTTCCGGACCGCCCTGATGCATCCGGCGACGCGGGAGCTGGCAAACGTCGGCTACGTCTTCCTGCCGGCCCGCTACCTGGCTGTCGGATGGGCCGCGACCCGGCTGTCGCGCAGGGTCCTCGGTCGCTCCGGCGACAAACCGCCGCCGAAGGCTCGAGTCGGTTGAGGTAGTAAGGACTGACCCATTGCCCAGATCGAGCCGCCGACGTAACATCTCAAGCCCGACGGCACGCGGCGGAGGTACCGGGAGCGACCGGCCGAGGGATCGCGGAGAGCGCGACATGTCCGATCACCAGTCAGAGGCCAGCCCGACAGGTTCCGGCGTCGAGGCGCAGAGCGCGTCGTTCAGCAAGAACGGCAGCGACCCCGGCGACCCCTCGGCGACTGCATACGACGCGAGTGCCCAGAGCGACGACGGGGCGACCTTCCTGGCGGACCTTGCCAAGGCGATGCAGTCGACGGCCGCCGCCGAGCAGACGCGCAACGCCGAGACGACCGAGCAGAAGCGGCAGGCCCATATCGACGCGATCCGCGCCCGTGAGGCGCTCGAGGCTGAGCAGCTCCGCGAGCTCGCCAAGGATGACGTGAAGGGCATCGACGCCTGGTCCGACGGCGAGATCAAGCGGGTCAAGCTCGAGCGCGAGCGCCGCATCGCCGCCCGCCGCGAGCAGCTCCAGATCCGCCTCGAGGAACACCGCACGGTCGTCGGTCGCGAGGTCGACGCGGTCGAATCCGCGGTGGCGTCCTACCGCGCCGAGATCGACGAGTACTTCCGACGCCTCGAGGGCGAGACCGACCCGGTCGCCATCGCCCGCCATGCCGGCAGCCGGCCTGCCTTCCCGGACCTCGAGCAGATCGGGCCTGATGAGGCTCCGCAGATCTCGACCTATGCCGCGGCGGCCACTCCGGCCGTCGCCACGGACGCTGCGTCGGGCGACGCTCCGATCGCCTCGAGCGACGCTCCCGCCGATGACCACGATCACGACCACGATGGGTCCTCGAACGGTTCCATGGTCGGGGTGATGGATCCCGATGCACAGACCGAGGCGCCGGCCGATCCGTGGACGGGAAAGCCTGTCGTCGAGGCCGAGCCCGTCGCCGAGGCGGAGCCGGTCGCACAGGCCGAAGCCGAGGCGCAGCCCGTCGCCGAGGCGCAGCCCGTCGCCGAGGCAGAGCCTGTCGCCCAGGCCGAGTCCGAGCCCGTCGCCGAGGCCCAGCCCGTTGCCGAGGCGGTCGCCGAGCCTGTCGCTGTCGGCGTCGCCGAGCATGGATCGGAGGCGGGGGCGCACGAAACCGTTTCTGCCGTCGCGACGGAGTCGTCCGACTCGCCGGACGGATCCCAGGAGCCGGTGGCGGCACTTGCCGAGGCCCGGGTCGTGATGCCGCGCGCATCCGGCGCCGGATCGTGGCTACGCTGGCCGAACAGCTCGTCGGACCACACCGACTCGAACTAGCGATCGGAGGGCCGGTCGTTTCACACGACCGGCCGCCGCCTCGCCACCCGGATATGCGTCCAGGGCCCTGACCGACCCTGTACGGTTCGCCCGTGGAGACCATCTTCGCGCTGGTTCCGGGCTACCAGGAGGGGCCGCGCATCGCCGCGGTCGTCGAAGGGGCATGTGCCTTCCTGCCGGTCGTCGTGATCGACGATGGGTCGACCGACGACACGGCATCGCGAGCCGAGACCGCCGGGGCGACCGTTCTCGTCCAGCGCCCGAACGCGGGCAAGGGCGCGGCGCTCCGGGCCGGGTTCCGATACGCGCTCGAGCGCGACGCGGCCGCGGTCGTCACCCTCGACGCTGACGGCCAGCACGATCCAGCCGAGATCCCGCTCTTCCTCGAGGCTTTTGCGCGCGCCCGGCCTGAGCTCGTCCTCGGCCGGCGGGACTTCGCCGACATGCCGCCGGTCCGCCGGATCGCGAACACGCTCGGTGGCTGGATCTTCTCGGCGGCCGTCGGCCGACGCGTCACCGACAACCAGTCCGGCTATCGGCTCATCGGCCGGCGGCTGATGACGGCCATGCTGGACAGCACCGACTCGGGCTTCGCCTTCGAGGTCGAGATGATCGCCCGCTGCATCGCGCTCGGCCTGCCGATGACGGAGGTCCCGATCCGGACCATCTACGCCGGCGAGCCCAGCCACATCCGGCCGTTGGCCCACCTGACCGGCTTCCTGCGCGTCAGCCGCGATGCGCGGCGGATCGTGCGCGGTGGCTGACCGCCTACCATCACGGACATGAACCGCCGCCCGAGGGTCGAGCCGCGTCGGATCGCGTTCGTCGCGCTCACGATCGCGGCTGCGCTCACCGGCGTGTCGGTCGTTGTCGCGGTCCTGGAGGGACCGGGCGGGATCCCGAACGCTTCGGCGACGTACCTCCTTGCGGTCGTCCTCGTAGCCGTGGCGGCCGGCACGACACCGGCGATCGTGACGGCCGTCGGCTCCTTCCTGCTGTACGACTTCCTGTTCATCGAGCCCTTGTACAACCTGACGGTCCATGACCCGACGGAGTGGCTGAACCTGCTCCTGTTGCTGGTCCTCGGGACGGTCGTCGGGCGCCTCGCCGGTGAGCAGCGCGAGCGTGCGACACGCGCGCTGGCCCGCGAGCGCGAGGCACGCGCGTTGTTCGACATCAGCTTCGCCATCGCCACTCGGCGCGACGCTCCGGACGCTGTTCGCGCGGTCGCGGCGACCGTTCGCAACGACACCCGGATGTCACGCGTGTGGATCGTCCTCGGGGAGTCCGTGGCGGCCGACACGGACCCCGGGTCCGCGTCGGCGACAGCGCCACCCGTTCACGTCGTGCTCCGCCGTCGCCCCGGAGACGAACCCGCGGAGTGGGTTCGCGTGCATGCGCCGGGGCTGGCCCAGCCGAGCAGTGGCGACCGTGAGCTGACGGCGTATCGGGTCGCCATCGCCGTGGGGGACCGGAAGTTCGGGTCGCTGTGGGGCCGACGACCGCGGGAGCTGGGCGACCCCGATCCGGGGGAGACAAGGGTCCTCGCGGCGGCGGCGGACCAGCTCGGCGGGTCGCTCGAGCGCGATCGGCTCACCCGCGACGCCACGTCGGCCGAGGTGTCGCGACGGAGCGAGGCGCTGAAGTCAGCCCTGCTCGACTCCGTCTCGCACGACCTGCGCACGCCGCTGGCTTCGATCCGGGCAGCCGCGGGGACGCTCATGGACCCGGCGATCGACTGGCCGCCCGACCAGCGGCGAGCGATCGCGGCATCGATCGACCGGGAGGCCGATTGGCTCAATCGACTGGTCACGAATCTGCTCGACATGAGCCGCGTCGAGGCGGGCGAGCTCCACCCGAGCCTCCTCGTCCTGGCCGTCAGCGACGTCGTGTCCGAGGCGGTGCGTCGCGAGGCGGCGAGCCTCGACGGGCGGACGGTGGACGTCCAGGTGGATCCGGACCTCCCACCGATCCTCGTCGACGAAGTGTTCATCAGCCAGGTCCTCAACAACATGCTCGACAACGCCGCCAAGTACGCCGGGCCGGACGCACCGATCCGGGTCTCCGCCTGCGAGTCAGCCGAGGATCAGGTCCGGATCACGGTCGAGGACGGTGGCCCGGGCGTACCTCTCGAGGCGATGCCGCGCCTGTTCGAGAAGTTCTACCGCGTGCCTCGGAAGGGGGAGGGCTCACGGCGCGGGACGGGGATCGGGCTCGCGGTCGTCCAAGGTCTCGTCGAGTCGATGGGCGGTACGGTGACGGCCAGGCGCAGCGAGCTCGGCGGTCTCGCCGTCGACATCACCGTTCCCAGCGTCGCGCCCGAAGGCGCGGTCCAGGCTGACGGGAGCCCGACAGGTGGTCCCCCGTGAGCGTCACCCGTGATGTCGCATCGATCCTGCTCGTCGAGGACGATGCGGCCACCCGTCACGCGATCGCGACGTATCTTGGTGGTCACGCGCACGATGTCGTCGAGGCAGGAGACGCCGCCTCGGCGCTCAGCGCCTGGGCGGCCAAGCGGCCCGACCTCATCGTGCTCGACCTCGGGCTTCCGGACCAGGATGGCCTGACGGTCATCCGATCGGTCCGTCGCGAGGCCACCACCCCGATCCTGGTCCTGTCCGCCCGCGACCGCGAGTCGGACAAGGTCGCCGCCCTCGATCTCGGCGCCGATGATTACGTGACCAAACCGTTCGGGATGGCCGAGCTTCGAGCGCGCATCGACGCGCTGCTGCGACGGGCGGCCGGTCCGGCGGCCGACGCGAGCGGGGTCGTCCGGCTGGGGGACCTGACCCTCGATGTCGGACGGCGCACAGTGAGTGTCCGCGACCGGCCCGTCCACCTCACGCCACGCGAGTACGAGGTCCTCAAGGTCCTTGTCACCCATGCCGGTCGATTGGTCACGCACGGCCGCCTGTTGCGGGCCGTGTGGGGGACGGCCTACAGCGATGAGGCGCACTACGTCCACGTCTACGTGAGCCAGATCCGGCGCAAGCTCGAGGCTGCCGACGAGACCGGATCGCTGGCCGGCCTGATCGTGGCCGAGCCCGGGGTGGGGTACAGGGTCACCGCTCCTTGAGCGCTTCTTGAGCGATCCGCCCGGGGGCTGAGCCCGTTGCTTCTTGGGTCCCGGTGAGAACGTCGGGATGTGAAAGGCCGCGAGTCCGGATCCGCCGACGTCCGCCACGCGATCGACCGCGAGGTCGACCTCGTCATGTCCGCGGTGAACCTCGTGGCGACCGGGGGGGCTTCATCGACGATGGTCGTCGGCCTGCGACTCACGGACGCGGTCGTCGAGATCGTCCGACCGATCGCCGGCGACCGCGGGGTCATCGTCGAGCCGCTGTGGAGCGCCGATGAGGGCACGGCTGACGTCCGTGTCTATCGCGCGGTGGTCGCGCCATGACAGCGACGGCGTCGCACGTGCTGCTCGTCGAGGACGACGAGACGCTGGGAGGCCTGCTCTCGGTCGCACCTGCGGGCGCGCGGATACCACGTAACGGTCGCTTCGACCGCTGAGAGCGCAACCGATCTCCTGGGTAGGGGCCTCCGTCCTGACATCGTGATGCTCGATATCAACCTCCCCGGCGACACGGGCTGGTCCGTGCTCCGGAGCCAGGCGTTCGAGGCGGCCGGCCGACCGCCGGTCGTGGTGGCCAGCGCCATGTCGGTCAGTCCCGCTCGGCTGCGTGAATTCGGGGTAGCAGGGTATCTCCCGAAGCCGTTCGCCATGGACACTCTCGGGACGACCCTCGACCGATTGTTGTACTCGGAGGAAGAGGACACGGACTCGTGACCGACCTCCAGATCGTCGTCATCGGGCTCGTCTGCACCGCCGTGCTGTGGGGCTACCTGCTCCTGTGCGAGAGGGTCGGACGATGACGCCCCTCGAGGCACTGGCCGGTATCGCGGCTGCCCTCGTGTTCGTCTACCTGCTGTGGGCGCTGCTGCGTCCCGAGGATTTCTGATCGTGTCGATCGGCGACTTCCTCACCTTCGCCACGATCGCACTGGCGATCGTCATCGTCACGCCGTTCCTCGGGCGCTACATCCACCGGGTGATGGAGGGCGAGCGTGTCTTCCTCAGTCCTGTCATCCGACCGGTCGAGCGGCTCGTCTATCGCGTGTGCGGGATCGACGAGACCGTCGAGCAGGGCTGGAAGGGCTACGCCGTCTCCGTCCTTGTGATGGCCTTCGTCGCGATCGTCGCGGGCTACATCGTCTTCCGACTGCAGGACGTCCTGCCGCTCAACCAGGGCGGCATCCCGCCGATGTCGCCGGATCTCGCGTTCAACACATCGGTCAGCTTCGAGACCAACACCAACTGGCAGAACTACTCGGGCGAGAGCGGGGCCACGTATCTGACCCAGGCGGCGGTCCTCGCCGTCCGGAACTTCACCTCCGCCGCGACCGGTCTGGCCATCGCCATCGCCCTCTTCCGGGGCCTGACCCGGCGCAGCTCCAAGACCATCGGGAACTACTGGGTCGACCTCACCCGAGGGATCCTCTACATCCTCTTGCCGATCTCGATCGTCGGGGCCGTGGTCCTGGTCTGGCAGGGCGTGCCCCAGACCTGGGACCCGACCCACACGGTCACCACCCTGCAGGGCGCGACGCAGAACATCGCCCTCGGTCCGGTCGCGTCCCAGGAGTGGATCAAGGAACTCGGCAACAACGGCGGCGGCTTCTTCAACGCCAACTCCGCTCATCCCTTCGAGAGCCCGACTCCCCTCACGAACTGGCTGGAGATCTTCGCCCTCCTGATCTGCCCGTTCGCCCTGACGTACACATTCGGGCGGTACGCGCGGGATCAGCGCCAGGGATGGGTGATCTTCGCCGCGATGTCGATCGTCCTGGCCGTCGGCGCCCTCTCGGCGATGCACGTCGAGTACGTGGGCAATCCCCTGTTCCCGGCCCAGGTCGATCAGGCCGGCGTCGGCAACATGGAGGGCAAGGAAGTCCGATTCGGGGCTGCCGTCGGCGGGTTGTTCATGGCCACCACGACCGGCACGAGCACCGGTGCCATCAACTCCTGGCACGACAGCGCCCAACCGATCGCCGGACTGGTCCCGCTGTTCAACATGGAGCTTGGTGAGGTGACCCCCGGCGGGATCGGCGCCGGGATGTACGGCATGCTCGTGATCGGGTCCATCCTCGCCGTGTTCATCGCCGGCTTGATGGTCGGTCGCACGCCGGAGTACCTCGGCAAGAAGGTCGAGGCCTTCGAGATCAAGATGGCGATGCTCGTCGCCCTGGTCCTTGGGGCCAGCATCCTCGGATTCACCGCGATCGCGAGCGTGCTGCCGGCCGGGCTCGCCGGTCCGCTCAATCCGGGTCCGCACGGCTTCAGCGAGATCCTGTACGCCTTCTCGAGCCAGACCGGCAACAACGGCTCGGCATTCGCGGGACTGACCGGGAACACGCCCTTCTACAACATCACGGGCAGCATCGCGATGCTCATCGGCCGCTACGGGATGATCGTCCCGATCCTCGCCCTGTCCGGCTCGATGGCCGCCAAGCGAGCCCTCGCGCCGTCGCTCGGCACATTCCCCACGACCGGTGTCCTGTTCGTGGTCCTGCTCATCGGGGTGATCGTCATCGTCGGCGCGCTCACCTTCTTCCCGGCGCTCGCACTCGGCCCGATCGTCGAGCAGCTCCTCCAGAACGCCGGAAAGGTTTCCTGATGACCCTCCTCTCCGTCGATCTCGCGCGCGGCACCCGACGCTTCCAGCGGTTCGTCACCCTCCGCGGGTCGAAGCCCTCCGGCGAGCCACCGAAGCCGCGTGGGGTCCTCGACCCGGACCTCCTGCGGTCGGCCCTCCCGAATGCGTTCCGCAAGCTCGACCCGCGGACGCTGATCAAGAACCCGGTCATGTTCGTCGTCGAGATCACCGCCGTGCTCGTGACGCTGACCGCGATCGCCAACGTGACCGGCTTCGAACCGGTCAGCGGCGCCTCTGGTCTCGGGTTCCAGGTCCAGATCGCGATCTGGCTGTGGTTCACGGTCCTGTTCGCGACGTACGCCGAGGCAGTCGCCGAAGCGCGTGGCCGCGCCCAGGCAGCGACCCTGCGCAAGACGCGTTCGGAGACGACCGCGCACCGGCGCACCGCCGACGGCACGCTCGAGGCCGTCGGTTCGTCGGAGCTGCGAAAGGGCGACATCATCGTGGTCGAGGAAGGCGAGACGATCGCCGGCGATGGTGACGTCATCGAGGGCATCGGCTTCGTCAATGAGGCGGCGATCACCGGGGAATCGGCACCGGTCCTCAAGGAACCGGGCACGGACATCAGGAGCTCGGTCACGGGAGGCACGACGCTCGTCAGCGACCGTATCGTCGTGGTGGTCACGTCCGAACCGGGCGAGACCTTCCTCGACCGGATGATCGCCCTCGTCGAAGGCGCGAAGCGCCAGCGGTCCCCGAACGAGATCGCATTGGCGATCCTGCTTGCCGGCCTGACCATCATCTTCCTGATGGCGACGGTCACGATCCGGCCATTCGGCCTCTACGCAGGCACGACCATCAGCACGGTGGCCCTCGTCGCCCTCCTGGTCTGCCTGATCCCGACGACGATCGGCGGCCTGTTGTCCGCCATCGGTATCGCAGGCATGGATCGCGTGGCTCGCTTCAACGTCCTCGCCATGAGCGGTCGTGCGGTCGAGGCGTCCGGAGACGTGGACGTCATCCTGCTCGACAAGACCGGCACGATCACCTACGGCAACCGGCTCGCGGCATCCGTCACGCCGGCGCCCGGGGTCACCGAGGCGGAGGCTCTCGAGGCCGCGCTGATCGCCTCGATCAGGGACGAGACGCCCGAGGGACGCTCGATCGTGGACCTCGTCCGCAAGAGACTGGCGGAGCTCGGGCGTCCGACCGGTGTCGGCGACGACGCGGGCTACGCGGCGCTCGGCACGACCATCGCCGAAGAGATCCCGTTCCGTGCCGAGACGCGCACCAGCGGCGCCAGGACTTCATCCGGGACGACGTACCTCAAGGGGGCCGTGGACGCGATCGACGCGAAGGTCGGCGGCCTGGCCGAGGAGGTCCAGGCAGAGGCCGACCGGATCGCCGACCTGGGAGCGACGCCTCTCGTCATCGAGAGTGAGGGCCGGATCCTCGGCGTCATCGAGCTGAAGGACACGGTCAAGGAAGGCCTCGTCGAGCGGTTCGCCGAGTTCCGCAAGATGGGCATCCGGACGGTGATGATCACCGGCGACAACCCGCGGACCGCGGCGACGATCGCCAAGGAGGCCGGCGTGGACGATTTCATCGCCCAGGCCACCCCGGAGCAGAAGATCGCGTTCATCCGCGAGCAGCAGGCCGAGGGCCACTTGCTGGCGATGACCGGCGACGGGACGAACGACGCGCCGGCGCTGGCCCAGGCCGACGTCGGGATGGCGATGAACAGCGGGACGTCGGCGGCCAAGGAAGCGGCCAACATGGTCGATCTCGACTCCGACCCGACGAAGCTGCTCGAGGTCATCGCGATCGGCAAGCAGCTCCTGATCACCCGGGGTTCGATCACGACGTTCTCGATCGCCAACGACGTGGCCAAGTACTTCGCGATCGTCCCGGCCATGTTCGTGACGGTCTACCCGGAGCTGAACGCGTTGAACATCATGGGTCTGTCGACGCCGCAGAGCGCCATCCTGTCGGCCGTCATCTTCAACGCGCTGATCATCATCGCGCTCATCCCGCTCGCGCTCCGCGGTGTGGCCTTCAGGCCTGCTCCGGCGAGCGTTCTCCTCCAGCGCAACCTGCTCATCTACGGCGTCGGCGGGATCATCGCCCCGTTCATCGGGATCAAGGCGATCGACCTCGTCGTGACGGCCCTCCACCTCGCATAGGAACTGATCGATGACCACCTTCCTTCGCCATCGCGTGTGGCCGGCGATCGCACTGCTGATCGTCCTGACCATCGTGACCGGCTTCCTGTATCCGCTGGTGGTGACCGCGGTCGCCCAGGTGGCGTTCCCGCACCAGGCGAACGGCTCGTTCATCGAGACAGCGGATGGCCGGACCATCGGGTCGAGCCTGATCGGTCAGGCCTTCCGTGATCCCAAGTACTTCTCGAGTCGCCCGTCGGCGGCCGGCACGGATGGCTACGACGCATCGGCCTCGGCGGGTTCGAATCTCGGTCCGACGAACCAGAAGCTGATCGAGCGGGTCGCCGCCCAGGTCGCGGCCCTGCGGGCGGCCAACGGCGACAAGCCGATCCCGGTCGATCTCGTCACGACATCCGCGTCAGGACTCGACCCCGACATCAGCCCGGCCGCAGCCGACTACCAGGTGGCGGGCGTGGCCAAGGCTCGATCGATGTCCGAGGCCGATGTCCGGGCCGCGGTCAGCCGACATACGGAGCAGCCACTGCTCGGGTTCCTCGGGGAGCCACGGGTCAACGTCCTGCTGCTCAACCTCGATCTTGACGGCCTGCTGGCCGCGTAGCCCGGCGATGAGAGTGCGATGAACGAAGAGCGAGAAACGACAGACGGTCGTCCGACAGCGGAGGAGATGCTGGCGCGGATCGGCACGGTCGGAACCGAGGGCGACCGGGGTCGGCTCCGCGTCTACCTCGGGATGGCGCCCGGTGTCGGCAAGACGTACCGGATGCTCGAGGAGGGCCATCGCCGCACCGCGCGTGGGACGGACCTCGTCGTCGGGTTCGTCGAAGCCCACGGCCGGCCGGAAACCGAAGGGCTCCTCGCCGGGCTCGAGATCGTCCCGCGCCGCCGGGTCGAGTACCGAGGCGTCGTCGTCGAGGAGATGGACACCGACGCGATCCTGGCGCGACACCCGGCCGTCGCCCTGGTCGATGAGCTTGCCCACACGAACGCGCCAGGGTCGGAGCGGGCGAAGCGCTGGGAGGACGTCGACGTCCTGCTCGACGCCGGGATCGACGTCGTCAGCACCTGCAACATCCAGCATCTCGAGTCCGTGGCGGATGCCGTGGCGACGATCACCGGTGCCCCGGTCAACGAGCGGATCCCGGACGAGGTCCTGGCCGCCGCCGACGAGGTCGAGCTGGTCGACATGAGCCCGTACTCGCTCCGTCAGCGGATGCGCCACGGGAATGTCTACCCGGAGGATCGCGCGCGGATCGCGCTCGACCGGTTCTTCACCGAATCGAACCTGACGGCGCTACGCGAGCTGGCTCTGCGCTTCGTCGCCGGTCGGGTCGATGCGCAGCTCGAGGGGATCGGCACGGCGCGGCCGGTACAAAGCGTCAGCGAGCGGATCCTCGTGCTGGTCGATGCGTCGCCCGCGACGCCACGTGCCCTGCGGCGCGCGGCGGCCACCGCGGCCGTGCTGCGGGCACCGTTGCTGGCGCTCGTCGTCGAGACTCCTGCCGACTCAGGCGTGTCGTCGGAGACCGTCCGGCGCATCCGCGAGCACCTGGACGACGCGACCGATCTGGGCGCGGAGATCCTCACGACGGAGGCATCGGATCTTGTCGAGGGGATCGTCCGTGTCGCGCGCGCGCGCCGGGTGACGCGGCTCGTGATGCCGCACCGGACATCGACCGCGCTGGAGCGGATGCGCAAGTCGCCCCTGACCGAGCGGATCCTCGAACAGTTGCCGACGCTCGAGGTCACGGTCGTCGCAGATGCGCGCGGCGCGACCGATGCGTTCCAGGTCGGTCGCGGCGACTGATCAGAGGTCCGCAGGGCACTCATCGGGCACTTGGTACTCCCGGCATACCAAAGTACGGCTAGGCGCGAGCCCACCCCCACTCATACGCTCCCTCACGCAGCAGGCCGGACTCTACCCCTGAACACCACTGGGACCCGGACTGTCGAGATATCGTGCAGAGCGAGGCTACAGACCACATGGCATCGATGGCCGTCAACGAACTGGGACCGATGCTCACCGCAACCGAAGTTGCCGACATGCTTCACCTGCACGTCAACACGGTGAAGCGGCTGGGCGACCGGGGCGAGCTCCCCTTCTACCGCGTCTGCAAGCGCGGCGATCGTCGCTTCCGCCTCGACGACGTCATGAAGTTCCTCTCGCAGAACCGGTAGAGCGGCCGGATCGGCGAGGCGCCCGCGGTCGGCCCGGTGGCCCGCGGTCGGCCGGTGTCCTCGGTCGGCGGGAATGCGCCGCACGTTCCTCCCAGGAACGCGTTCCGATCATTCGAGCGTCCCCGAAGCTCGAATCCGACAGGATCGGTAACAACTCGGACCTGGCCACGCTCAGATATATCGATTCGGTGCCTCACAGGAACTAGGCCGCCTAGTCACACCGCCAGGCGGCGCGCGGCATCCCCATAGTCGATGAACGATGCGGGAGACCGTCGTCCATCGATGCGCGACGGGATCAGCCAGTCCCGGCGCTTGGTCGTCGGATCGACGAGCGCGAGGCCCCGACCGCCAACCAGCCCATCGACGTCGTCGAGACCCCAAGCCATCTCGCGCGCCCGGATCGGAAAGCCTCGAGACAGCAGTTCGCGATTCGATCGGATGGACCGCTCGACCTCGTCGCTCGCCAATACGAGCAGCCAGCCCGTCACGCGCCGCGGCGTCCAGCCGATCTCGCGCGCGACCCCGAACGCCGATCGCTCGTACCAGCCGATCTGACGCTCGATCGCCCCGAGATCGTCGAGGCGGGTCTTGATCTCGATGACGATCAGCATCCCCGTCGCGGGATCGAACGCCAGGATGTCGATCCAGCCATGCGATCGCTGGTGCACGATCTCGACCTCGCGGCTCGTCTGCCAGCCGGCGATCCTCAGTCGTCGATCGACGTAGGCGGAGCACCTCGCATGCACGAGGTCCTTCTGATGGCCACCGATGACGGTCGGCACACGAGCTATCAGGTCGATCTCGAGACCTAGCGCGTCAGCGATCCGCTCCACGAGTGCGATCGACGGGTTTGCCCGTCCCAGCTCGATCTTCGTCAGAAACGAACGCGAGATACCGACGCGGTCTGACAGATCCCCCTGTGTCAGTCGCAGACGGATCCGCGTGGACCGACACAGTTGGGCGAAGGCCATGCGAAGCGGCATGTCGGGCAGTCAACCAGAGTGCGCGTACCTGTCACGTATCGGGGGAGGGGAAGATGTTCCCCCCAAGGAACGGATCTGGGACATTTCAGCGTGGTCGGGCACGAGTTCTTGCACGATCTGTCGATTTCGACGGTCGGTCGCGCACGGATATTCGAATAGGGTGCCTGGGAGGAACATCGGGTCGGGTTTGAGCGCCGCCGTCACTGCCCCGCCGCCGCGTTCCGGCGCGGATCAGCGCCGAGGGATCTTCGCCAGCGTTTCCCCGAAGATCTCGACTGCCTCGGCGATCTCGGCGGCGTCGACGTCGAGGGGCGGGATCCAGCGGATCACCTCGTGCTGGCGCCCGCACGTGAGCACGAGCAGGCCCGCATCGGCGCAGGCTGCCATCAGGGCATCGGGCAGCGAACCGTCGGGTTCGCCGGTCGCGGGGTCGCGGGTGAAGGCCACGCCCACCATCAGGCCCGGGCCGCGGATATCGCCGATCCGGTCGTCTTCCGCGGCGATCCGGCCGAGCCCGGAGACGAGCTCCGCGCCGCGCGCCGCCGCATTGGCGACGAGACCCTCGTCGCGGATCGTGTCCAGCACCGCCACACCCGCCGCGCATGCGACCGGATTGCCGCCGAATGTCGACCCGTGGGCGCCCCGGCCCCACGCTTCCTGGACCGAGCGGCTCGACACGATCGCCGACAACGGCAGCCCGTTGGCGATCGCCTTGGCCACGCACACGACGTCGGGAACGATCCCCGCGTGCTCGAACGCCCACATCGCGCCGGTCCGGCCATAGCCTGACTGCACCTCGTCGGCGATGAGCAGGATCCCGTGCCAGTCGCACAGTGACCGCAGACCGCGCAGGAAGGACGCAGGTGCCGGCACATAACCGCCCTCGCCCATGACCGGCTCGATGAGGATCGAGCCGACCTGCGACGGCGCGATGACCGTCTCGAGCAACGACCGAAGGACCGCCAGGCTGGCTGCCGACGCCGCCTCCTCGTCGCCACCGAACTCGGGATAGGCGACCGGATACGGCGCGAAGTAGACGCCCGGCAGCAAGGGCTCGTAGCCGGTCCGATAGTTGAGGTTCGAGGTCGTCACGCTTGCCGCCCCGAACGTCCGCCCATGGAAGCCACCACGGAAGGCGATGATGCCGGGCCGACCGGTCACCCGGCGCGCGAGCTTGAGCGCGCCATCGATGGCCTCCGAGCCCGAGTTGAGGAACATCACCGAGTCGAGCGGCGCCGGAAACGTCGCGGCAAGCGCCGCCGCCAGCTCGGAGATCGGCGCGGTGAAACCGATCGCGTTGATCGGTCCGACGAGCCGGTCGACCTGCGCATGGATCGCGGCCGTGACCCGCGGGTGCGCGTGCCCGAGTGCCGTGACCGCGATCCCGTTCGCGAAATCGAGGTAGGCACGCCCGTCGGTGTCGAACAGGCGATGGCCCTCGCCGTGGCTCCAGGTGCGCTCGAAGTAGCGGCCCAGGACCGGGGTCAGGTTCGCGGCGTCGGACGTCTCGGCGGTCATCGTCGGGTCGGGCTCCTGGTTCGAGGGTCGGTCGAGTATATCGAGGGCCGAGCGACCGACGACGCCGATCGACCGGCGACACTGGTTGGCCGCTGACCCGGGACGGCCGCTGACCCGGGACGGCCGCCGACACGCCACCGACCGGGCCGGGGCCGCGCCGCCCGCCCCGGCCGCGTACGATGCCGCGATGGTCGACTTCACGCTGACCGACGAGAACAAGCTCGTGCGCGAGGCCGTCCGCGACTTCGCCGAGGCTGAGATCCTGCCGTCTCATCCGCGAGTGGGACGAGAAGGGCGAGGTCCATCGCGAGGTCTTCGCGCGGATGGGCGAGCTCGGCTTCCTGGGCGCCCCGATCCCAGAGGCGTACGGCGGCGCGGGGATGGACTACGTCAGCTTCGCGATGGTGTGCGAGGAGCTGGAACGTGCCGACACCTCGTTCCGTGTCGTCCAGAGCGTCCACGTCGGGCTCAACTCCCTGGCCCTCCTCCAGTGGGGGACCGAGGAGCAGCGCCGGCGCTGGCTGGTCCCGCAGGCCCGTGGCGAGAAGCTGGCCACGTTCGGGCTGACCGAGCCCGGCGTCGGCACCGACGCCGCGAACCTGCAGACGACCGCGCGACGGGACGGCGATGCCTACCGGCTCAACGGCCAGAAGATCTGGATCTCGCTGGCGGACATCGCCGACCATTTCCTCGTCTTCGCGAGCGTCGACCGATCCAAGCGGCACAAGGGCGTCACGGCCTTCCTGCTCGAACGCGGGATGAACGGCCTGACGACCGGCACGCTCCACGGCAAGCTCGGGATTCGGGCGGGCAACACCGGGCTGATCAACCTCGACGACGTCGCCGTCCCGGCCGAGAACCGCATCGGCGAGGAGGGCGAGGGCTTCCTGATCGCGATGAGCGCCATCGACCAGGGCCGGTTCACGGTGGCGGCCGGTGCCGTCGGCCTCGCCCAGGCGTGCCTCGACGCGAGCGTTCGCTACGCGCACGAGCGCCACACGTTCGGCCAGGAGATCGGCGAGCACCAGCTGGTCAAGCAGATGATCGCCAAGATGGCCGCCGGCACCGAGATGGGCCGGCTCCTGGTGTGGCGCGCGGCCTGGCTCAAGAACCAGGGGCTGCGCAACACGCGTGAGACGAGCCTCGCCAAGTGGCACGCGACCGAGCACGCGGTCCAGTCCGCGCTCGACGCGATCCAGGTCCACGGCGCGAACGGCTACTCGAACGAGTTCCCGGTCGAGCGGTACCTGCGCAACTCGAAGGCGGCCGTCATCTACGAGGGCACGAGCCAGCTCCACACGCTCATCCAGGCCGATTACGCGCTTGGCTATCGCGAGGACCGGCCGATCCGCTGCGAGCCGTGGCCGGCACAGGGCTGGGAGCGGCCGCCGGCATGACCGGTCGCTCTCGCCCGCTCGGTGGGTCGGCCCCTGGCGTGGTGCGCGTCCTCGTAGCTGTGGCGGCGCTCGCGCTCCTCGGCGCGACCGCCTTCGGCCTCTGGCATCTCGTGGTCGGGGGCGTCATCAACGGCAATCCGCGGGCCGGCGCCTTCGGCTTCGGGCTCGCGCTGGCCGCAGGGCTGACACTCATCGCCGGCGCGTGGTTCGTACGCCGCCGATCGCGCCCGGCCTGACAGCCTTCCAGTGGCGTCCAGCGGCTGGTCGGCCCGCGAGGAAGCGGTCCTCGTGGCACTCGCCGAGACGTTCGTCCACGGTGACGCGGAACGCCGGGCGCGACTGGCAGGGGACGCGCTCGCGATGATCGCGGATCCGGCCCAGCTCGCCCAGCTCCGGCTCGTGCTCCGGGCGATGGATTCGCGCGCCGTGAACCTGGTGCTCGCGGCCAGCCCGACAGCGTTCACCGCGATGTCGCCGGCCGCCCGCCAGAGCTACCTCCTGGGCTGGGCCGGCTCCCGGCTGCCCCAGCGGCGCTCGGCATTCGGAGCCTTCCGGAAGGCGATGACGTTCCTGGCCTATGCCGATCCAGGCGAGAACGTCTCGAATCCGCATCTGGCACCGGTCGGCTACCGACCCGACGACCCGCCGGTGACCGACCACCCGACCTCGATCCGACCGTTGGTGCTCCCGGTGGCGACGGGGTCGGACCCGAACGTAGCGGTCACCCTCGAGGCCGACGCGGTCGTCGTCGGCTCGGGCGCCGGTGGCGGCGTTCTCGCGGCGTCGCTCACGGCTGCGGGCCGCTCGGTCGTGGTGCTCGAAGCCGGGCCATTCTCAGACGAGGGGTCCATGCCGCGAACGGAGCTCGCCGCCTTCGACCGGCATTACCTGGATCACGGACTGCTGACGACATGGGACGGCTCGGTGACGATGCTGGCCGGCACCGGTGTCGGCGGAGGGACGCTGGTCAACTGGATGACCTGCATCGCCGCGCCCGAGTCCGTCCGCGCCGAGTGGGAGACGGAGCACGGCCTCGAGGGGATGACCGGTCCCGCCTGGCGGGCCGACGTCGACGCGATCGAGACCGAGCTCGGCGTCGCCGCCTCGACCCACATCCCGCCCAAGGACGCGATCGTCCTGCGCGGCGCCCGGGCGCTCGGCTGGGACGCTGAACCGACCCGCCGCAACGCCGACGCCTGCGGCGACTGCGGGAGCTGCGGTTTCGGCTGCCGGCGCGGAACCAAGCGCTCGGGGATCCGGGTCCACCTCGCCGACGCAGCGGCCGCCGGCGCCCGCGTCGTGCCGGACGCGCGGGTCACCCGCGTCATCGTGGAGAACGGTCGTGCTGTCGGTGTCGAGGCCGACGTGGCGTCGCCGGACGGTCCGCGCCGACCTCTGCTCGTGCGCGCCCGCACGGTCGTGCTCGCGGCGGGTGCCCTCCGCACTCCGGCCATCCTGCAGGGCTCGGGATCGGCGCATCCGGCGATCGGCCGATATCTCCGGCTCCACCCGGTGCCGGTCGTGGCGGGCCGCTTCACCGAACGCGTCGAGATGTGGCGCGGCACGCTCCAGGCGGCCCGCTCGCTCGAGTTCTCCGAGCCCGAGCCGGGCCGGAACGGCTATGTCATCGAGGCCGCACCTGGGCACCCGGGCCTGCTCGCGCTCGCACTGCCGTGGGAAGGCACCGAAGCGCATGCGCATGTGATGGCCGGATCGGCTTCCTCTCGCCCTTGATCGCGGTGACTCGCGATGGCGGCGAGGGCCAGGCGCGTTGACCAAGGCCGGTCGCGTCCGCATCGACTATGCGCTTGACGCACGCGGCGTGGCCACGATGCGCCACGCGCTCGTGCGGATGGCCAGGCTCGCCCGCGCGGCCGGCGCTACGGAGATGGTCGCGGTCGGCACGCCAGCCGCCTGGTATCACCCGAGCCTCATGGGGTCCGGCGCCGCGACGAACGCCTTCGAGCAATTCGAGGAGACCCTGGCAGCCTTCGACTTCGCACCGAATCGAGGTGGAGTCTTCTCCGCCCACCAGATGGGCTCGGTCCGGATGGGCGCCGATCCGCGGACACATCCGTGCGATCCGTGGGGCCGCGTCCGGACCGGAGCCGCGGGCGACGGACGGTCCCGGGGCTCTACGTCGGAGACGGTTCAGGCTTCCCGACGGCGCTCGGCGTCAACCCGATGATCACGATCATGGCCATGGCACGCCGGACGTCGCCGGGTCATCCTCGCGGAGACGCTGACCGGCGCCGTATCAGGGCATCTGGGCTCGGGCCGTCGCCGGATGGGCGACCCGATCGCGGGCGCGTCGACGCTGTCGACCTCGATGGCCGCGGCACGGGGCGCCTGCATCCGGCCACGCGCCGTGATGATCAGGCCACGGCTGCCACGATGATGCCGCCGGCCACGACGGTCCGTGGCTCGATGGCCTCGCCGGCGATCACGAAGCCGAGGATGACGGCGATGACCGGGTTGACATAGGCGTACGTGGACACGAACGGCAGCGGCGCGACGCGGAGCATCCAGCCGTAGGTCGTGTACGCCACGAGGCTGCCGACGACGGTCAGGTAAACGAGAGCAGCGAACGATTCGGGCGAGACGGCGCCGAGCCGCAGCGCGCCGACTTCGCCTGTCGCGACCCCGACCACGAGCAGCAACGCGCCCCCGACCAGCATCTGGACACCGGTCGCGACCAGCGGTCGGCGCGGCAGCTCGGCGCGATGCGACGCGAACAGCGACCCGCTGGCCCACGCGATCGGCGAGAGGAGGATCGCCAGCAACCCGATCGGTTCGAGCGCGCCCTGACCACCGAACGCCGACGGACCGACCAGGAAGGCGACGCCGACGAACCCGACGCCGATCCCGACCACCGCCAGCCGGGGCAATCGCTCGCCGAGGAAGACCCGTCCGAAGACGGCGACCCAGACCGGCATCATCGCGACCAGCAGGGCGGTGATCCCGGACGGCACGGTCTGCTCAGCAAAGGCGACCAGGCCCATCCCGCCGCCGATCAGCAGCGCACCGACGATCGCGCTATCGCGCCACTCGCGTCGGGTCGGGGGGACGAACGTGCGGCCCTCGCGAGCCATCGACCAGGCCAGCAGGATGAGGCCCGCGGTCAGGAAGCGGACGCCGGCCATCAGGAACGGCGGGATCGTCTCGACGGCGATCGCGATGCCGAGATAGGTCGAGCCCCAGACCACGTAGAGGATCAGCAACCCGAGCCAGACGCGCCCATCCCGCGGCGCCGAGGCGGGGACCGACGTTGGCGTAGATGGGTGGTCCAGGTAACCGTAGTCTGCCGGTGCGACAGGTTACCCTGTCAAGTTGCGGATCCGTGCCGCCTAGGCCGGCCGCCGCGGCCGATCCGGGACGGCAGACCTTGCAGGCGCGGTAGCCGCGGGATGCCCCTCCGCCACCGAATGGAACTCGAGGCGGTGCCGGTCGGTCACCCGGCGCGCGTAGCGACAGGTCGGCAGGCAGTAGACCTTGGTCGTGTCGGAGCCGATGAAGCGGATGCCCGACGGGGCGAGCCCTTCGAGCCGCGGCAGGTCGAGGCCTTCGCCGGTCAGGATGGTCCGCTTGTTGCCGGGTCCACCGAGCGAGTACTGCCCGAGCGTGCCGTCGGTCCGGACCACGCGATGGCAGGGCACGATCAGCGGGACCGGGTTGTGCCCGAGCGCCGTGCCGACCGCGCGGACCGCCTTGGGCCGGCCGATCTCGGCGGCGACCCAGCCGTACGGGCCGGACCTCGCCCCGCGGGATCTCGAGCGCCTTGTGCCAGACGTCGCGCTCGAAGTCGGTGTGGCCGCGCAGGTCGAGGTCGATCCGGACGTGCCGGTCGCCGGCGAGTCGCCTGCCGATGGCGGCAGCGAGTCGGTCCGGTAGGCGGTCGGCGCGGTAGACCGGCCGTCCGGTCCGCGCGGCGTGCGCTTCTCGAATGCTGCGTCGTCCGGGGCCGCTTCGACCGCCGAGACGCCAAGCCCGTTCCAGGCCACGACGAGCGGCCCGATCGGCGAATCGAACCGGGCGAACCGTTCGGCCAGGCCGACCTCGGCCAGCACGTTCGGCGCGAGGTCGGGCGGGGCGGCCGTCCGAAGGTCGCTCAAAGCTGTTTCGATCTGCGATGTCGGGGGTGGTCATGCGGTCATCTCCTCGCGCTCGTGCCGCTGGGCGGCCTCGAACGCCGTGCGCAACAGGGCCAGGCCGCGGTGGACCTGGGCCTTGACGGTGCCCTCGGGTCGATCGAGGGCGATGGCAAGCTCGGGGTAGGACAGGCCGTCCACATGCCTCAGCACGACGGCACTGCGATATGCGGGCGGCAGGGTCAGCAGGAGATCGGCCCACTCGGCGGCCGCGCGAGCGGCGCTGGCGGCGGCCGGGCCATCGGCGTCGCGGTGCGCGGCTCGAGCTCGCCCGGGAGGGCCAGGTCGAGCGACAGCGTCGACCGCGCCGCGGGCGGACGACGGGTCAGCCGCGAGCGACACAGGTTGAGGACGATCGTCGCCAGCCACGGTCGGAGTCGGAGGTCGCGGATCCGGGCCGGTCGTACCCGCCGAGCGCCCGGTATGCCCGGACGAACGCGTCCTGCGCGGCCTCCTCCGCGTCGCGCGGGTCACCCAGGACCCGCAGAGCGATCGAATAGATCCGGTCCTGGTGCGCCAGCACGAGCGACTCGAACGACCCGTCGAGGTCGGCGCCAGGGCATCGATGAGCGCGCTATCGGTATCCATCGTCCACCAGAACCCCATGACCGCCACGACCGTTGCAGGCGGGTCCGGTTCGGGACCGTACCGTACCCGGCGGGCACGCGGGCGGCTCATCGGCCGTGCGACAATCGGCCGAGGATGCCCCTCGACGATCGCTTCGACGACCTCGTCGCCAGCCTCGGCGGCTTCCACCGCTCGTGGCTCATCTACCTCGGGCTCGAGCTTGGCCTTTTCCGACGGATCCGGAGGCGGGTCGGGACGGCATCGCGGTCGGCGATCTCGCGGTCGGCGCCGGTTGCGTCCCGCAGGCGATCGAGGCCTGGGCCTGGGCCGCCGATGCCCACGACCTCGTGACGCTCGAAGGCGATCGGCTGGTGGTCGACGAAGAAGTGGCCGTGATCCTGCTCGACGCGGGCCGGCCCGACTACCTGGGAGGCCAGTTCGTCCACGCCGCCGTCGCCTCGCTCGATTCGGAGGGATGCTCGACTTCTTCCGGACCGGGGAACCGGTCCGCGACCGGCCGGATCGCTACCGCATCGCGATCGAGCGGCTGACCGCGCAGGACATCGCGGTCTTCTTCCAGGAGGCGCTCGCGGCGCTGCCCCAGCTGGTCGCCGACCTGGCGCGCGGTGGACGGGTCGTGGACGTCCACTGCGGAGGCGGCCGCTGGCTGATCGCGATGGCCCGTCGGTTCCCGGAGCTCGAGCTGGTCGGCGTCGAGTTCGAGGCCGATTCGGTCGTCCGTGCGCGGGCCAACATCGAGGCGGCCGGCCTGGCGGACCGGATCCGACCATCCGGCACGCCGGCGTCACCGAGCCCGGGCAGTTCGGCGAGTACGACCTCGTCTATTTCCAGTACGCGCTGCACCAGCTGGCGGACGCACCAAGCGTGCTCGGCGCGGCCTGGCAGGCCCTGCGATCCGGTGGCCGGCTGATCGTCCTCGACTGGCCGATGCCCTCGGAGCGCGACGAATTCCGGACCCGCCACGGGGAGCTGATCGCCGGCGTCCAGCTCGATGAGCTGTACCAGGGCACGGCACTTGCGACGCGCGACCAGTTCCTGGGCTGGTTCGCCGAGGCGGAGCTGCCGTCTCCGACGTGATCGACCTGCCCTCGGGCGCGTCGCTGTTCGTCGCCGAGCGCGCCTGAGGGCCGGACCTCGATCGATCAGCTGACGACGATCGTCCCCTTCATCTGGTTGTGGATCGAGCAGTGGAACGTGTAGGTCCCGGCGACCGTGAAGGTCAGCCCGTCCGACTTGCCCGGCTGGATCGTGGGCGTGGTGCACTGCCCGCCGTCGAGGGTCGCGGTGTGTGGCGCTGAGCCGGTGTTCGAGAAGGTGATGACCTGACCGGTCTTGGCCGTGATGGCGGCCGGCTGGAAGTTGAAGTCGACGATCGTGACGGCCACGGCGCCCGAGTCGGCGGACTCGCTGCAGACGGACGCCGCGCCCGACGCGGCAGTGGAGGCGCCGCTCGACGCCGCGCTCGATGCGGCCGGAGTGGAGCTGCTCGATGAACAGGCCGCCAGCATGACGACGGCGCTGACCGCCAGGGCGGCCACCGTGCGATGGGACATCTGGATCCCTTGTTGGGCTCGCTGGGCTTGTCGGGCGTGTCAGGTGTTCGTGGCTGGGTACGTGCCCATCGCTGCCCCGGTTTCGACCGGGCTATCGTTCCGGCATGACGAGCACGTCAGGTGGCCATATCTCCGGCCGTGTCATCGACCCGGCAACGATGCGCCGGCTCATGCTCCACGAGGCCAGGGTCCACGCGGTCCCGGGTCGGGATCTGCGCGATCTCGGCAAATCCATCCTCCTCCACGACGAGGCCGAGTCCGAGCCCTTCTGGAACCGGCTCGAGGCCGTCCGCTGGCCCGACGACCCGGCCGCGTTCGACCGGCGGCTGACCGAAGTCCTGGTGATCTTCAGCTCCCTGGGCCGGGAGCCCCATATCTGGGCGTCGCCGCTCCATGATGCGCCGACCGACCTCGTCGCGCGACTCCTTGCCAATGGGTTCCGCGATCTCGGCCTGGGCAACCTGATGGCCCTCGCGGACCCGGTCCCGGCTCGCGACGCCGGGGCTCGGCCGCCCCGCTGGCGTGACCGTCGAGCGCCTGGCCGGCATCTCCGACTCCGACGCGGAGGTCGCGGCCGGCGGCATCGTCGACGTGCTGCTCGAAGCGTTCGATGTCGAAGAGTCACGCCGGCCGGGGTCGTGAGCGAGACCCTCACCTCGCTCGCACATCCGTGGTTCACGCACTACCTGGTCCGCCTCGATGGGCGGCCGGCGACGGTGGCCCGTCGGGCGACGTTCGAGGGTGCGAGCTACCTGTCCTCGATCGGGACCGCCGGCTGGGCGCGCGGCCGCGGGTTTGGCGCGCTCGTCACCCAGCTGGCGAGCGCCGACAGCCTGGCGCTCGGAAGCGAGTGGACGTACCTCGGCGTCTTCGCCGACAACGCCGTCGCGAGAGGGGTCTACGAGCGCTCCGGGTTCGAGCGGGTGGGGGAGTCGTGTCCGGACCTGCTGCTCGTCTGATCGAGGCTGCGCTGGCCGCCGGGGCCGGGGACAGAACGCCGGTCCCGGGCCGCACGCTCGCCGTGGGCTGGGCGACCGTCGAGACCGAACGCGCCGTCGCGACCCTCGCCGCCGACCTGCGCGTCTCGCCCGCTATGTTCCAGCCGGCGCCCGACTCGGAAGCGCTCGGGGCGCGCTGCCCTCGTGGTCCCCGGGTTGCTCCCGGGCGGCTGTGCGCTGGTGGTCCTCGAAGCGGCGACCGAAGGCGTTCTCGCGGCCACGCTGGCGCGCCACGACGAGGGTCCGCGCGCAGTCTGGATCGCGCCGGATGGCCCCGCGGACGTCGTCACCGTCCGTCCGACCCCCGGACCGTTCGGACCGGAACGTCTCTTGCCCGGCTC
>CAWCQK010000009.1:0-37635 GCA_963797685.1 uncultured Chloroflexia bacterium
GCATGACTATGCATCGAGCGTGTATAGTCATACGTCCGATGACGACGACGGAGGTTTCCCCGGTGACGATCAGCCAGGTGGCGGCTGGCGACACGTCGTCGCGCGTGGTCAAGGTCGGGATCATCGGGGCGACCGGATACGTCGGTGGCGAGCTGGTCCGGCTGCTGGCGCGGCATCCGAACGTCGAGCTGGTCGGGCTTGTGGGGCGCGCCCGCGATCACGATCCGATCTCCGACGTCCACGCGCACCTGGCCACGCTCGACCTCGACGTCCATTCCGAGCTTCCGCCCGCGGACGCGGTCTTCCTCGCCCTCCCGCACGGCGCTGCGGCCGAGCTCGTCCCGGACCTGATCGAGGCGGGCACGACGATCGTCGATCAGGGTCCCGACTTCCGTCTGCGCGACCCGGCCGACTATCCGCGCTGGTACGGCTTCGAGCACCCGCGGCCCGATCTCCTGGCGCAGGCGGTCTACGGCCTCCCGGAGCTGCATCGCGACGAGCTCGCGGCCCTCGTCGACGCGCCGGTCCGTATCGTCGGCGCCCCCGGTTGCTACCCGACGGCGACCATCCTCGCCCTCGCGCCGCTGGCCCGTGCCGGGCTCATCGGGGACCTCGTCGTCGACGCCAAGTCGGGCGTTTCGGGCGCGGGTCGCGAGGCGAAGGCCGACCTCATGTTCGGCCAGGTCAACGAGAGCGTGAAGGCGTACGGCATCGGCGGGCACCGCCACGTGGCCGAGATCGAGCAGGAGCTCGCCTGGATCGCCGGTGCCGCGGGCCTCGAGCCGAGCGCCAACCCTGGGACGGTCGCGGTCGACTTCCTCCCCCACCTCATCCCGATGACCCGCGGGATCCTGTCGGCGTGTCATGTGCGCCCGACACGATCGGTCAGCCAGGCCGAGCTTGACGCGATGTACGCCACGACCTATGGCGACGAACCGTTCGTGACCGTGGTCGCCGCGCCGCCCGCGACGAAGGACGTCACGGGCTCCAACCACGTCCGGATCCACGTCTCGCTCGACGAGCGGACCGGGCGGATCCTGGCCATCGGCGTCGAGGACAACCTGGTCAAGGGCGCGGCCGGCCAGGCCATCCAGTCATTCAACATCGTCCACGGCCTGCCCGAGACGGCGGGCCTCGAACAGCTCCCACTCGCCCCATGACGACCCTGTCGAACCTTCCCGTCCCGACGTCCTCGACGGACCTCCCACCAGTCGAGCGACGACCCGCCATGCCAGCTGGCTTCAAGGCCGGGGGGATGGCGGTCGGGATCAAGGCCTCGGGCCGGCCGGACCTCGCCGTCGTGCTTTCGACAGCGGGTCCGGCCGCCGTGGCCGCCGTCTTCACCCCGAACACGTTCGCGGCTGCGCCGGTCCGGCTCTCGAAGGCGCACCTTGCCGCGACCTCGGGCGACCCGCGCGGCGGGTTCGGCTGGGCCGAGGCGGTCATCTCGACCAGCGGGAGCGCGAATGCGGCCACCGGGGCGGCCGGTGACGCCGACCAGGCCGAGATCGCGGCGATGCTCGCGGCGGCGACCGGCGTCGAACTCGAGCGGACGCTCCACCTGTCGACCGGGATCATCGGGACGCGTCTTCCGCTCGAGAAGGTCGAGGCCGGCCTGGCGGCCCTGGTGCCGACCCTCGCCGCCACCGACGACGGACTGCTGCGGATGGCCGAGGCGCTCCGGACCACCGATTCACGCACGAAGATGGCGACGACCAGCGTCGAGCTGGCCGGCGAGGGCGAGGGCACGGGGTCGGTCGCCGTCACCGTCTCGGGCATCGCCAAGGGCGTCGGGATGATCCATCCGCGGATGGCGACGATGCTGTCGGTCGTGCTGACCGACGCGACGGTCGCGCCCGAGATCCTGTGGGGACTGCTCCGGCCGGCCGCCGCGCGGACCTGGGACCAGCTCTCCGTGGATGGCGATACGAGCACCAACGACACCGTCTTCGTCCTTGCGTCGGGGGCGGCGGGCAGCGCACCGGTGGGGGCCGGTTCAGCGGCTGCCGTCGCCCTTGGCGCTGCGATCGAGGCGGTCGCGCGCGACCTGGCGCGCCAGCAGGCGGCCGACGGCGAGGGTGCAACCACGCTCATCACGGCCTCGGTGACCGGGGCTCGGGACGATGCCGAGGCACGGGCCGTGGCGCGGTCGGTGATCTCGTCGAGCCTGGTCAAGGCGGCGGCCCATGGTCGCGACCCGAACTGGGGACGGATCGCCGGCGCGGCCGGCAATGCGCGGCTCGCGGATGCGGCCGTGCTCGAGGCGGCCGGCCTGTCGCACGACGAGGCGACGGCCCGTGCCGGCACCCCGGCCGTGCTCGACCCGGCGACGCTCCGGATCGCCATCGCGGGTCATCTCGTGTTCGACGGTTCACAGGGTGGCCCGGTCGCCTTCGACCGCGAGGCGGCCCGTGCGGCGATGGACGGCCCCGAGCTGGTCCTGGCCCTGGACCTCGGTCTGGGCAGCGGTCAGGGCGAGGCGTTCGGCTGCGACCTCACCGAGACGTACGTGATCGAGAACTCGGAGTACACGACGTGAGCGAGATCCTGGTCGTCAAGCTTGGCGGGACCACGATCGCGGAGCAGAGCCAGGTGCTGGCGGAAGTGGCCGCGGTCGCGCGTCACCGTCCCGTGGTCCTCGTCCACGGCGGCGGCAAGCGCATCACCGAATGGCTCGAGCGGCTCGGCGTCCCGAGCAAGTTCGAAGGTGGCCTGCGCGTCACCGACGCCCAGTCCCTCGAGGTGGCCGCCGCGGTACTCCGGGGAGTGGTCAACAGCGAGCTGGTGTCCGGTCTGCGCGACCTCGGCGTCGATGCCGTCGGGCTGTCCGGCGTCGACGGCGGCCTGCTCGTCGCCGAGCGGGTCCCGAACCTCGGACTCGTCGCCTCGGTCGTCGGGCTGCGCCGCGACCTGCTCGACGCGATCCTCGTCGGCGGCCAGGTCCCGGTCGTCGCACCGCTGGCGCGCGACCAGGACGGCATCGTCTGCAACGTCAACGCCGACGACGTGGCGGCCGGGATCGCCGCCGGGCTCGGTGCCCGCCAGCTGGTCCTGTTGACGGACGTCGACGGTGTCCGTGACGCCGACGGCCAGCGCCTCGATGCGCTGACGGTCGGTGAGGCCGAAACGCTCATCGACGCGGGCGTGATCGCCGGCGGGATGGTGCCCAAGGTGCGAGCTGCGCTGGGGGCGCTCGGCTGGGACGGCGCCGAGGCGGTCATCGCAGACTCGTCGGCGCCCGACGCGCTGGCGCGCGCCGTCAGCGACCCGACGTTCGGAACGCACATCACGGCCGTCCGGCCGGCCCACGCGGGTGCCGCATGACCGTCCAGACCGCCACCGATTTCAAGGGCCAACGGCAGCGCGCCATCCTCGAGCTCGTGTCCACGCGCCCGATCGGGAGCCAGCGCGAGGTCGTCGACGCCCTCACCGAGCAGGGCTTCACGGTGACGCAGGCGACCATCTCGCGCGACATCACCGAGCTCGGGCTGCTCAAGGCGCCGGGTGCAGACGGCCATGTCTACGTGCTGCCCGGGCAGGTCGCCCCCGGCATGACGAACGGCTCGAACGGAACGAATGGCCGCGATGGGTCCTCCGGATCGGACGCCCGCCTCGAGCGGATCCTTGGCGACATCCCGGTGACGATCGGTCGGAGCGGGCTGATCCTGGTGCTGACCGGGACGCCCGGCACGGCCAGCGTGATCGCCCAGGCCATCGACGAGTCGAGCCTTCACGAGCAGGAAGGCACGCTGGCGGGCGACAATACGCTCCTCGTCCTGTTCGCCGACGAGTCGCGCCTCGGGCGCTGGCTCGAGCGGTTCGAAATCATCGCGGCCCGCTCCGGAGGTTCAACGTCCACGTGAACAAGGTCGTACTCGCCTACTCCGGTGGCCTCGACACCTCGGTCGCGGTCGCCTGGCTCCGTGAGCAATTCGATGCCGAGGTCGTCACCCTGACGGTCGACCTGGGCGGCGGGTCGCTGCGCAAGGGCGTCGAACAGCGCGCCATGTCGGCCGGGGCGTCGCGTGCCTACGTCGTGGACGCGCGCGAGCGGTTCATCACCGATTTCGTGTGGCCGCACCTCCAGGCGAACGCGCTGTACCAGGGCGTCTACCCGCTGGCGACCGCGCTCGCCCGGCCGCTGATCGCGCAGCTCCTGGTCGAGGTCGCCAAGCGCGAGGGCGCCGACGCGGTCGCGCATGGCTGCACCGGCAAGGGCAACGACCAGGTCCGCTTCGACGTCGCCACGCACGCGCTCGATCCGGGACTCGAGGTCGTCGCTCCGATGCGAGTCGGCATGGGGCTGACCCGCGACCAGGAGATCGACTACGCCGCCGAGCGCGGGATCGAGATCCCGATCACCAAGGCCTCGCCGTACTCGATCGACGTCAACCTGTGGGGCCGATCGTGCGAGACGGGCGTGCTCGAGGACCCGTGGGTCACGCCGCCGGCCGACGCATACGAGTGGACCGTGGCCGCGGCCGATGCCCCGTCCCCGGTCGAGGTCGGCATCGAGTTCGAAGGCGGGATCCCGGTCGCCCTCGACGGCGAGCGGCTGGGCCCCGTCGAGCTGGTCGAGCGCCTCCATGAGCTGGGTGGCGCGCACGGCGTCGGCCGGATCGACCACGTCGAGGACCGACTGGTCGGGATCAAGAGCCGCGAGATCTACGAGACGCCGGCCGCGACGATCCTGCACACCGCGCACCGAGCGCTCGAGGGGCTGACGCTGTCGCGCGACACGCTCCGCTTCAACCGGACGGTGGCCGACGAGCTGGCACGCCTCATCTACGACGGCCTGTGGTTCAGCGCCCTGTCGCGCGACCTGCGCGCGTACGTGGCATCGTCGCAGCGGGTCGTGTCGGGCGAGGTCCGGGTCCGGCTGGACCACGGGAGTGCGGTCGTCGCCGGTCGGCGCTCCCCGATGTCGCTGTACGACAAGGCGCTCGCCACGTACGACGAAGGCGATGCGTTCGATCACGCCTCGGCGGTCGGGTTCATCGAGATCTTCGGGCTGCCGCTTCGGGTCGAGGCGGCCCGGCACGGCGCGGTCGGCAAGCATCACGGCGCGGCGTGGACATGGACGGACCCGCTGCTCGACACGCTGCCGACGACGATCGCGGATCCGGAGCCGGCCGGGGTCTAGGCGCCGTCCGGCGCCCCTTGTCCGGCCGGCGGGCCGCGGGCCGTCGTGCCAGCCCCGGTAGGATGTCCGCGTGACCGACCGTTCCACCCTACGCGCGAGCCTGATCGACGGGTTGCGCGCGTGCCGTGACACCGAGCGCGATGTGTTCGCGGCGCTCGATCCCGTCGCTCGCGACGCTCCGGGGGCCGATGGTGCCTGGTCGGCCAAGGACGACCTCGCGCACCTCTCGGCCTGGCGCCGGCGACAGGCGGCCAAGATGGCCGCGATCCGCGCCGGCGACTCCGAGCCCGCGCTGCCGGGCGGCGACGACCTCGACGCCACGAACGCGGTCTTCCACGCAGAACGTGCTGCGTGGGAGTGGGACCAGGTCGACGCCGACGCCGATGCGAGCACGGACGAGCTGATCGCCGAGGTCCACGCCGCCGATGACCAGACCCTCGAGGATCAGAAGATCATCGGCTCGATCATGGGCAACGGCCCCGAGCACGACCTCGGCCACCTCGGGCCGATCGCCGCGACGGTCGGGCTGGAGGATCGCGTCCTCCAGCTGGCCGAGCTGACCCGCTCCCTCATCGATGGCGGCGACTGGCCGGACCGATCCGCGGCGTATGCCCGGTACAACCTCGCCTGCTACCACGCGTTGGGAGGCCGCCTCGACGAGGCGCGGTCCCTCCTGCGCCAGGCGCTCCCGGCGGAGGAGGATCTCCGGAAGCACGCCCCGACCGACGACGACCTGATCGCGCTCCGGCCCGAGCTCGAGGCGCTCGCCGTCCGATGACGGCCCGGGATCAGTCCCGAGATGACCAGTTCGACCGACCCGGACCCTGACGCGCGCCGGCTCCGCGAGCTGGCGTTCCTCAACGAGATCGCGCAGCTGGCGACCTTGGCGCGCGACTGGGACGAGCTGATGCGCTCGATCGTGGATGGGACGACGGCCGCGATGGGCGTCGAGGTCTGCTCGTTCTACCTCGCCGACCACGAGCGGATCCGGCTGACGCTCGCCGCGACCAACGGGCTCGATCCATCACAGGTCGGCCGCGTGCGCCTCGATTGGGGCCAGGGCATCACCGGCCGGGTCGCCGCGAGCGGCACCCCGATCGCGGTCGAGGACGTGACGACCGACGACCGGTTCGCGTGGGTCCGCGGCTTCGATGTCGGGACACTGCGCGGGATGCTGTCGGTGCCGCTCGTGTGGCACGACACGGTCGTCGGGGTCCTCAACGTCCAGACCCGTGACCTTCGCCGGTTCGATGAGGTCGAGGTCGCGTTCCTCCAGACGATCGCGGCGCTGCTGGCGGGGATCGTCGAGAAGGGCCGGCTGTCCGCCGAGGTCGAAGGCCGGCTGGCCGAGCTGACCGCGCTCGACGCCGCGCGTGCCGAGCTCCTGAGCGTCGTCACCCACGAGCTCCGCACGCCGCTGTCGGTCGTGCGCGTCTATGTCGATCTGCTCGCCGACGCGGCGACGACCGGGACGCCCGATCCGGCCGTCACCGAATGGCGCGACGCCGCATCGGACCAGCTCGGACGGCTCGACCGGCAGGTCGACTCGATCCTCGCGTCGGTCCGTGGCGAAGGCCTGACCGGGCTGTCCCGGGCGCCATTCGATGCCGTCCATGCGGTCGAGGACACGGTCGAGACCCTCCGGCTGCTGCTCCGCTCGCACCCGATCCGCTGGGATCGCCCGCATGAGCCGATGACCGCGATCGGCGACGAGACCCGCTTCGGCCAGGTCCTCGAGCAGCTGCTCGAGAACGAATTGAAATACGCGCCGACCGAGAAGGGCGTCAGCATCGGCGTCTGGCGGGTCGGCGACGAGATCCAGGTCTATGTCACCGACGACGGCCCGGGCGTCCCGGTCGAGGACTGGGAGAGCGTCTTCGAGCCGTTCGTGCGGATCGAGGGCCGGGGCCGCAGCCGCGGCTCGGGGATCGGGCTGTTCGCCGCGCGTCGGCTGATGACCGCGATGGGCGGGCGGATCTACCTCGAGCCGAACGGGTATGCGAGCAGCCGTTTCGTGGTCGCCCTGCCGGCCGGCTGACGACGGGATGGAGCCTGCGCGCCGCCCGTTTGCCGGCGGCGCGCAGGCATGGATCCGGACGGCTCAGGCGGCCGCCGGCGGTGAATCCGGGATATAGCCGGCGAGGCCCATCTCCGGGATATCGAGGCCTGCCAGCTCGATCTCGGGGCTGACACGCATCTTGACGAAGCGGTCGAGCACCTTGAAGAAGACGTAGGAGACTCCGAAGGCCCAAGCAAAGGCGACCGCGGCCCCGACGACCTGGGCGCCGAACTGACCGACGTTGCCGTACAGCAGGCCGGTCACCTGGAACCCGCCGTAGTTCGCGGTCCCGTCCGCGAAGATCCCGACGGCGAGGACCCCCCACAGGCCATTGATCCCATGGACGGAGATCGCCCCGACAGGATCGTCGATGTGGATGCGGTCGAAGAACGCGACCGACAGGCAGACCAGCACGCCGGCGATGAGCCCGATGAACGATCCGGCGATCGGTCCGACGAAGCCCGACGGCGCCGTGATCGCGACGAGGCCGGCCAGCATGCCGTTGGCCATCATGCCTGGGTTCGGCTTGCCCTCGGTCCACCAGGTGTAGACCATCGCCGACGCGGCCCCGAAAGCCGACGCGAGCAGAGTGACCACCGCGATGATCCCGATCCGGAGCGCGCCGTTGCCGGACGCCCCGAAGGTCGACCCTGGGTTGAACCCGAACCACCCGAAGGCAAGGATGAACGTGCCCAGGATGGCCAGGATCTGGTTGTGGCCGAGGATCGGATTGCTCGAGCCGTCCTTGTTGTACTTCCCGATCCGCGGGCCGAGGACCATCGCGCCGGCCAATGCGCACCAACCACCGATCGAGTGGACGACTCCGGAACCGGCGAAGTCGACGTAGCCGTTCCCGAGCCCGAGAGCTCCCAGCTGCGACAGGAAGCCACCGCCCCACGCCCAGTTCGCGTAGAACGGATACAGGATGCCGGAGATGAACAGGGCGTAGAGCACGAATGGCTTGAACCGGAACCGCTCGGCCATCGAGCCGGTCGGGATCGTCGCGGCCGTGTCCATGAACACGAGCTGGAACAGGAAGAACGCGATCACCCCGACGTCATAGCTGGACCCGGTCAGCGCGAACCCCGTCCCGCCCGAGATCCCCCAGGTCGTGCCGCCGATCGTGATGCCGATCTCGTTGCTCAGCGGAGCCAGGCCGCCGAGGTTGCTGACGCCGATGGTGCCGAGCCCGCCGAAGGCGATCCCGAAACCGATGATGAAGAACCCGATCACGCCGATCGCGTAGACCATGAAGTTCATGCTCATCGTGTGCATGGCGTTCTTGGCCCGGGTGAACCCCGTCTCGACGAGAGCGAAACCGGCCTGCATGAACATGACCAGGAAGCCGGTGACGAGCAGCCAGACGAAGTTCACGCCGAGCCTGTTCTGGTCGACGAGGTCCGACAGCTGTGCCGCGAAGGGCTCCTTGGCCTTGGCGGCGTCGTAGTCCGACTGGGTGATCGTCCCCGGAGCGAGCCCGACGAGTTGCTCGCCACTTCCAGTCGTCAGCCCTGACGGGTCGCCCGGTGGTGGGACCTCGATGCCGCTGCTGGAACAGCCCGCGACGACGAACAACGCGATGACCGCGAGGATGACTGCTGGCTTGATCGATCTCCGGCGACTCGAGACGCCTCTCCGTGATTCTGGGCGCGTAGTCACGCTGGGCTCCTTCATCGATATGGATCCACCCCCGTGTCGACTCGACGTTGCGTCCCAGTCGGGTCAAGGCCCGCTGGCGCGTGCCTCGGCTGGGGCGACCGTCGACGACGTTTCCTTCGGTCGCGCGAACAGCCGATGAAGTCGAGCGGGCAGCACAGCGCGATGCTCGACGGACTTCGCCCTCGATCTGCGGGCACGTGCAAGCGACTCGCCGGCTGCCTTCGCCTCGGGCGTCCCTGGCTCGACCGACCGCAACGCGACGAGGAAGTGGTCCTCGGCCGAGGCCATATCGCCGAGCCTGAAGCGCAGCTCGCCGGCCTTCAGGTTCGGCCAGAAAGCCGAAGGTTGGAGATCCAAAGCGCGGCCGATCGCCGCTTCGGCGGCATCGGACCGAGCATCGGCGAACAGCGCCGCCGCCAGGAACGCATGGGCGGCCGCGTCCGTCGGATGGGCCGCGACCGCAGCGTCGAGGGCAGTCGATCGCCTCGTCGACGCGTTCGTGTGACAAGTGTCGGAGGCCGAGGGCGAAATGATCACGGGTCTCGGCGGGATCTGTCATTCGGCCTCCACGCGAACCAGCGCCACAGCTGGATTGGCTGCACCGGACGGCGCGAGCGTCGGCCACTGCATCGACCGGCCGAAGCGGCACCAAGCTGCGATGCCGACCGGAGCGATGATCGTCGTGCCAACGCTGACCAGGACGATCACGGCATAGATCGATCCGTCGATCGCTCCGCTCCGCAGGCCGACCGTCGCGGCGACCAGGGCCACTTCGCCACGGGCGATCATGCCGATGCCGACCAGGCTGGATTCTCGGATACCCATCCCGGCGATCGCCGCCCCGGCGCCGCTGCCGATCAGCTTGCCGAGCACGGCGACGACCAGGAGCGCCACCGCGAGTGGGAAGACCGGGCCGACCAACTGCAGGTTCGCGGCGAGGCCGATGGCAACGAAGAAGACGGGCATGCAGAAGGCCTCGCCGGCGCGCAGCATGCCCTCGCGAACCTGCGGGGCAACAGACGACCGGGCGAGCGCCAGACCTGCGACATAGGCGCCGGTGATCCCGGCCAGGCCGCCGAAGGCCTGGATGGCCCACGACGCGGCCAGCACGAGACCGACCGTCGCCGCCAGGCCGCCGCCCCGACCGTGCAGGTGCGCCATCGCCCGCCCGAGGTGGTCGGGCGACCAGCGCAGGACTGCCCACACGACCACGATCGTCCCGGCGATCGGCAGGATCGTTGCCAAGAGGGAGCCGCTGGCGGCCGTCTCGGAAATCACGATGCCGAGGACGATGAGACCAAGGACATCGTCGATGACGGCCGCACCGAGGATGGTCATCGCGGCCCGCGTGTCCATCAGCTTGAGTTCCTGGAGGGTTGCTGCCGTGATCCCGACGCTCGTCGCCGTCAGGATCGCGCCGATGAAGACCGCCGCAACCGGGCCGAGCCCGAACAGCAGGGCGACCGCGCTGCCGGCGACGAATGGCACGAGGACGCCACCGGTCGCCGCCAGGAAGGCGGCGCGCCCGACGGTGCGCATCGCCGCGACGTTGGTCTCGAGTCCCGCGACCCCGAGGATCGCCAACGCGCCGAGTTGTGCGATGCCATCGACCGATCCGTTGAGGACCACGATCGACGTGAGCGACGGGCCGAGGATCAGGCCCGCCCCGATCTGGCCAACCACCCGAGGGAGACCCAGAAGATTCGCCAGGAGGCCACCGGCCTCGGCGGCGAGCAGGATGATCGCCAGCGTCGGGATGAGCTCGTTCAACCTCGGCTCCGCATGCGGGCTAGGTCCCGGCAACCTCCCCCCTCAGGCGCCTGCCGCGAGGCTAGAACTCTCGTTCCGGTGTGACGAGTGGGAACCGGTGGCGGTCGCGTTGCCGGTCGGTATCGACGACCGTCATGACTCGGTGACAGGAAGCTCGGGCCGCCCGACGCCATCGCGCCTAGACCTGTCGCAAGTCGGACTCGATCGGGAGTCAGTCCCGCGACATCGGTGACGCCGAGGAGCTGCATCGTGCGGATGGTCTCGCGCCGGAGGATGTCGTAGGACCGCTGGACGCCCTGCTCGCCACCGGCCATCAAGCCGTAGAGGTACGCGCGCCCGACCAGGCATGCTCGAGCGCCCATGGCGACGGCCGCGACGACGTCCCCGCCGGTCATGATCCCGCCATCGAGGTAGACCTCGGCGCGGTCGCCGACCGCGGCGACGATCCCGGGCAATTGCTCCAACGGGGTCGGCGCGCGATCGAGCTGGCGGCCGCCATGGTTCGAGACGACGATCGCGTCGGCTCCCCGCTCGACGACCGCGCGAGCGTCGTCGATCGTCTGGATGCCCTTGACGATCAGCTGCCGCGGCCAGATCTCGCGAAGCCATGACAGGTCGTCGAGGGTCACCGACGGATCGAACACCTTGTCGATGAGCTCGGCGACCGTCCCGCCCGATCCCGTCAGCGACGCGAACTCGAGCGGCTCGGTCGTCAGCAGGTTGAACCACCATCCCGGATGGAGCGCCATGTCTCCCAGCGTCTTGAGCGTCAGCGTCGGAGGGATGGTCAGCCCGTTGTGGACGTCGCGCAGCCGCATGCCGCCCACGGGCGTGTCGACCGTCAACACCAGCGCCGAGTACCCCGCGGCCTCGGCCCGGCCGATGAGCGCGCGACTGGGCGTTCGATCGCGCCAGACGTAGAGCTGGAACCAGCGCTCGACGTCGGGTACGGCCTCCGCCAGTGCCTCCGGCGACGTCGTGCCGAGGGTCGACAAGGCGTACGGGATCCCCGACCGGGCCGCCACCCGCGCCACGGCGGGCTCGCCCTCGTGGTTCATGAACCGGGTGAAACCGGTCGGCGCGAAGATGAGCGGCAGCGACGCCGGGCGACCGAGGATCGTCGTCGACGTGTCGACCCTCGAGACATCACGAAGGACGCTCGGGACGAACTCGACCCGGCTGAACGCCTCGCGCGCGCGACGCAGGCTCGTTTCACTTTCGGCCGCGCCGTCGGTGTAATCGAACGCCGCGCGGGGCGTGTGACGACGGGCGATCCGGCGCAGGTCGGCGATGGTCGCGGCGCCGGCCAGCCGCCGTTCGGTGGACGACCAGGACACCGGCTGCATGCGCAGGTACGGCCGCAGCTCGGACCATCGCGGTCGGCGTCGGACGGTCTTCTGGCGCATGGGAGACCTCACGACCAGGCCGACCCGTCTGGGTATCGGAACTGCGCCACCGACTCGGAGTGCATCTCGGCCCCGTACCCGGGCCGGGCCGGAAGGCGATAGCGCCCGTCACGGATGACCACCGGGTCGAGGAAGTGCTCGTGGAGATGGTCCACGTACTCGATCATCCGGCCGTCCAGCCTGCCGCTGACCGCGATGTAGTCGAAGGCGGACAGGTGCTGGACCAGCTCGCACAGGCCGACGCCCCCGGCGTGCGGGCAGACCGGCACACCGAACTTCGCCGCAAGGAGCAGGACGGCGACGACCTCGTTGACCCCACCCAGACGGCACGCGTCGATCTGGCACACGCCCATGGCATCGGCGGCCAGGAACTGCTTGAACATGACGCGATTGTGGACATGCTCGCCGGTCGCGACGAGGATCGGGGCCACCGCCCGGGCGATGGCCGCGTGACCCAGGATGTCGTCGGGGCTGGTCGGTTCCTCGATCCAGTACGGATCGAACGGCGCGAGGTGCGTCATCCAGTCGATCGCGGTGCCGACATCCCAGCGCTGGTTGGCATCGACGGCCAGCATCCGATCCGGTCCGATCTCGTCGCGGATGATCGCGATGCGCCGAACGTCGTCGGCGACGTCCGCCCCGACCTTCATCTTGAACCGTGTCCAGCCGTCGGCCAGCGCCTCGCGACACAGGCGCCTGATCTTGTCGTCGTCGTACCCGAGCCAGCCGACCGACGTGGTGTAGGCCGGGTATCCGTCACGAAGCAGCTCGGCTTCGCGCGCATCTCGCCCGGGCGCGGCTCGTTCGAGCATCTCGAGTGCCTCGGCCGGTGTCAGCGCGTCGGTCAGGTACCGGAAATCGACGAGGCCGACGATCTCGGCCGGCGTCATCGTGCTCAGGAGCTTCCAGACGGGCACGCCGGCACGCTTCGCGACGAGGTCCCAGACCGCGTTGACGACGGCAGCCGTCGCGAGATGCATCGCGCCCTTCTCGGGTCCGATCCAGCGCAGCTGGCTGTCCCCGACCAGATCCCGCCAAAACGCTCCGAGGTCGTCCTCGACGGCACCGACCTCGCGCCCGACGACGAGCGGCCGAAGGGCATCGACCGCGGCCACGACGACCTCGGTCCCGCGACCGATGGTGAACGTCAGTCCGTGCCCCTCGAGCCCGTCCCCGGCATCGGTCCGGAGGACGACATAGGCCGCCGAGTAGTCGGGATCCGGGTTCATCGCGTCCGACCCATCGAGCGTCCGCGATGTCGGGAAGCGGACATCGGTGACGACGAGCTCGGTGATGGTCGACAAGGTCAGCCCGCTTTCTGACGGTTCATGGGAGGTTGACCGCGCCTGATGGTAACGGACCATATGCGCGTTCCGCCGCACCACCGAAGATCGCCTCGCGCTCGGGACTCGACAGGTCGGCGGTGATCTGCCGGGCAAGGGCGACGACGTCCCCGTACGAGGCGGCAAGCAGGCAGACCGGCCAGTCGGAGCCGAAGATGAGCCGCGCCGGGCCGAAGGTCTCGAGGGCGACGTCGACGAACGGCGTCAAGTCCTCCACGCGCCAGGCCTGCCAGTCGGCCTCCGTCACCAGCCCCGACAGCTTGCACCACACGTTGGGAAGCTCACCGAACGGGCGGAGGAGGCTGGCCCACGGCTCGATGGCGCCGGAGCGGATCGGTGGCTTGGCCAGGTGATCGACCACGAAGCGGAGCCCGGGCCGCTCGCGTGCCACGGCCAGCGCCGCCGGCAGCTCACGCGCGCGGACGAGCAGGTCGAACGTGGCGCCGGAGGCCTCGACCGCCGCCAGCCCTCGCCGCACATCGCGCCGCAGCAGCCACTCGGGATCGGGCTCGTCGTGGACCGGGTGGCGGATCCCGACGAGCAACTCCCCACCCGGCCCGGCACGCAACCCGTCGATCGCCGTCGGCCACGGCCGCGTCGGTCAGGTCGACCCATCCGACGACGGCCGCGATGAACGGGACGGCCGCCGCGGTCGCCAGGAACTCGCGGGTCTCGTCGAGGCTCGACGCCGTCTGGACGAGGATCGTCCGGTCGATCCCCGCGGGGGTCAGCTCGGTCTCAAGGTCGTCCGGCCCGTAAGGCCGGTCGATGGCCGCCATGTCCGGGGTCAGCCACGGATAGTCCGTGCGAGCCGGATCAAGCAGATGGTGGTGGGCGTCGATCGCCTCGCTCATGTCGGCACGGGTGCGTCGGCGGCGATCAGTCCCTCGGCGCGCAGGTCATCCCACAGGGCGGGCGGGATCGGCAGCCGCATGAGCTCGGGATATTCCTCGAGATGCTCGGTGCGTCGGACGCCGGCGATCAGCCCGGCGACGGCGGGATGGGCGAACGGGAATTGCATCGCGGCGGCCCGGAGCGGAACCTCGTGACGTTCACAGGCGCGAGCGAGCCTCGCGGGCGCGGTCGAGCGTCGTCCGGGCTGGCGGGACCGTAGTCGAAACGTGCGCCCGGCCGTGGATCCGCGAGGACGCCGCTGTTCATCACGCCGCCGATGAGCACCGAGATCCCGCGCTCGAGGCAGAGCGGCAGGAGCTCCCCGAGCGCGTCCTGGTCGAGCAGGGTGTATCGACCGGCGACGAGGAAGGCGTCCATCTCCGCCTCGCGAGCGAACCGGGCGAGCATCGCCGACTGATTCATCCCGGCACCGATCGCGCGGATGACGCCCTGCTCGCGCAGCCGATGGAGGGTCGGGTAGGCCTCGTCGATGGCGGCTCGCCAGTGATCGTCCGGATCGTGGATGAAGACGAGGTCGATCCGATCCAGCCCGAGCCGCTCGAGGCTTTCGTCGATCGAGCGGGCGACGCCGTCGGCGCTGTAGTCGAACACCATGCGACGGCCGTCGACGTCGGCGTAGTAGGCATCCTCGCGGCCGTCGAGCGCTTGCCGGTCGATGTCGGCGCCCGGCGGGATCAGCTCGGTCGACCGGACGAGGCGGCCGACCTTGGTGGACAGCGACGAACTCGTCCCGTGGCCGCTGGCGCAGCGACGCTCCAAGGCGTCGCTCGGCGGTCCCGTAGCCGTACAGCGGCGCGACGTCGTAATAGCGGATGCCGAGCTCCCATGCCCGATCGAGCGTGTCCGCCGCCTGGCGGTCGTCGACCGACGCGAAGAGACCGCCGATGGACGCGGCGCCGAAGCCCAGCCGAGTCACGTCGACGTCGCTCCGACCAAGACGGACGCGTGTCGAAGGGTTCGTATGGCATCGCTGACCGCTCAGCCGACGACGACTCGGGACGCCTCGGCACGGAGCCGCGCGTACCCGGGCTTGATCACCTCGTTGATCAGCCGCAGCCGCTCGTCGAACGGCGCGAACGCACTCTTCAGCGCGTTGAGCGTCAGCCACTCCATCTCGCCGAGCCCGATCGAGAACGCCTCCTCGAGCGCGGCGAACTCGCTCGACAGGGACACGCCGCTCATCAGCCGGTTGTCGGTGTTGACCGTGACCCGGAAGCGAAGGCGGCGGAGCAGGTCGATCGGGTGTTCGCGGACCGACGGCGCGGCGCCTGTGTGGACGTTCGAGGTCGGGCACATCTCGAGCGGGATGCGCCGGTCGCGGACGAAGGCCGCCAGCCGGCCGAGCTCGATCGACCCGTCGTCGCGGACCGTGATGTCGTCGACGATCCGGACGCCGTGGCCGAGCCGTTCGGCGCCCGCGAACTGGACGGCCTCCCAGATCGACGGCAGCCCGAACGATTCGCCGGCATGGATCGTGATGTGGAAGTTCTCGCGGCGGATGTACTCGAAGGCGTCGAGGTAGCGCGTCGGAGGGAAGCCCTTCTCGGGGCCGGCCACGTCGAACCCGACCACGCCGGCGTCGCGCCAGCGGACGGCGCACTCGGCGACCTCGACCGAACGGGCCGCCTGGCGCATGGCGGTCACCAGCAGCTTCATCACGATCGGGTGGCCGGCTTCGGCGGCGCGGACCGCGCCGATGCGGAATCCATCGAGGATCGCGGCGACCACTTCGTCGAGCGTCAGGCCCTGCTCGGTGCAGAGCTCGGGCGCCATGCGAACCTCCGCGTAGATCACGCCGTCGGCCGCCAGGTCCTCGGCACATTCCGCGGCGACGCGCGAGATGGCGTCGGGCCACTGCATCACCCCGAAGGTGTGGGCGAAGGTCTCGAGATAGAGCTCGAGGCTCTTGCGATCGGCGCCGCGGCGGAACCAGGTGGTCAGCTCGTCGACGTCGGTCGTCGGGCAATGCGTCGTAGCCGTATTCGGCCGCGAGGTCGATGACCGTGGCCGGGCGCAGGCCGCCATCGAGGTGGTCGTGGAGGAGCGCCTTTGGCGCCCTCATGATGGTCGCGAGATCCGTCACCCGCCGATGGTACGCGTCTCAGGCAGGCCCGAGACGCTCGCGTGCGGCCGCGAGCGCGGCGCTCACCCGATCCGGCGCGGTGCCGCCGACGACGTCGCAGGACGCGAGGGCGCCATCGAGCGAGGCCGCGGCCCGCAGCTCGTCGCCGAGGGCGGGATCGGCGGCCAGCTCGGCGGCGCGAGGGTCGGCGCTGGCCCCGATCGCGAGCCCGAGCATCCCGTCGGGGACCTCATCGAGCCCGATGCCGGCCGCCTCGGCCTGGGCGACGAGCGATCCGACGATGTGGTGGGCGGCACGGAACGCCACTCCGCGTCGGACCAGCGCATCGGCCACTGCGGTCGCGGTCGTGTAGCCCTCGGCGGCGGCCTCGCGCATCCTGGCCGGGTCCACGGCGAGCGTCTCGACCAGGCCGGCCATCACGCGGAGGGAGGCTTCGAACACCTCGACCGCGTCGAACAGCGGCGCCACCCCATCCTGGAGGTCGCGCTGGTACGCCAGCGGCAGGCCCTTGAGGAGTGTCAGGGCCCCGGTCAGCTCCCCGATGACGCGGGCAGCGCGGCCACGGACCAGCTCGGCCGGGTCCGGGTTCTTCTTGTTGGGCATCATCGAGCTGCCGGTCGAGAACGCATCCGCGACGCGCACGAACCCGAAACGCGGGTTCGACCACCACGCGACCTCCTCGGCCAGCCGGCTGAGATGGACCATCCCGAGCGCGATCGCGGCCATCGTCTCGATCGCGAAATCGCGGTCCGAGACGGCGTCGAGCGAGTTCGCGGTCACGCCCTCGAAGCCGAGCTCGGCGGCGGTCGTCTCGCGGTCGAGCGGGTAGCCGGCCCCGGCCAGCGCGCCTGCACCGAGGGGCGACACGTTGACCCGCCGCCGCGCATCCGCCAGCCGGCCGCGGTCGCGCTCGGCCATCTCGACGTACGCCAGCAGGTGGTGGCCGAACAGGACAGGCTGGGCGGGCTGGATGTGGGTCGTGCCCGGCAGCACGGCCATCCCCTCGCGTTCGGCCAGACCGACGAGTGCCCGCTCGAAGTCGAGCAGCGCCGCGTCGAGATCGTCGATCGCGCGCCGCGTCCACAGGCGCAGGTCGGTGGCGACCTGGTCGTTGCGCGAGCGGCCGGTGTGGAGCCGGCCGGCGAGCGGCCCGATCCTGTCGGCCAGCGCCGCCTCGACGTTCATGTGGACGTCCTCGAGCGCCGGGTCCCAGTCGATCCGGCCCGCGGCGACGTCGCCGGCCAGCGCGGCCAGTCCGTCGACCAGGGTCGTGACCTCGTCGGGCGTCAGGATCCCGGCCCGGCCGAGGCCTCGCACGTGTGCGATCGAGCCGGCGATGTCGTCGGCGGCGAGCACGGCATCGATCTCGATCGAGCGCGTGAAGTCCGCCACGCGCGCGTCCGTCTCGCCGCTGAACCGCCCGCCCCAGGTCCGCATCGTCCCTCTCTCGCGCCCGG
This sequence comes from uncultured Chloroflexia bacterium, assembly GCA_963797685.1. Taxonomy (GTDB): domain Bacteria; phylum Chloroflexota; class Limnocylindria; order Limnocylindrales; family CSP1-4; genus SPCO01. The sequence goes on from CAWCQK010000009.1 coordinate 17,836, forward strand.
TCCCGCCGGGATCGACCCTTCCCAAGTGATGTCACTCTAGAGCATCACCTTCGTGGCGAACCGTGCTGGTGCGACGCTGTTCGGCCCCCTGCCCCTACCCCGAGATGCTCTCGAGTGGCATCAAACGCGGGGGGTCACGTTGCGAGCCACGCGCGCAGGCGCGATCAGTCGGGCATGAACCCGGCGCCGTCGACGGCGTCCACCTCGAGGACCGTCGGCCGCAGACCGGTCCGCGACGGATAGTCGCGCTCGATCGCATCGCGGAATGCGGCGACCCGGTCGCGCCGCACGAGGTTCACGGTCGACCCGCCGAAGCCCGCGCCGGTCATCCGGGCAGCGACCACCCCGTCGGTCGATGCGGCGATCTCGACCAGGGCGTCGAGCTCCGGCGAGCTCACCTCGAACAGGTCCCGGAGCGACGCATGGCTTGCCGCGAAGAGACGGCCGACCTCGGCCAGGTCGCCGACAGCAAAGGCGCGCTCGGCCTCGAGCACGCGGGCATCCTCGTCGACGACGTGCTGCGCCCGGCGAGCCGCGACCGGATCCATCCGGCCGGTCGCCGCTGCCAGCATCCGCGCGTCGACATCGCGGAGCGACCGGACGCCGGGCTCGATCTCGGCGATGGCAGCGACCGCGCGTTCGCACTCGGCCCGCCGCTCGTTGTACGCAGAGGTGTCGAGCCGGCGCGACGAGCCGCTGTGGCAGACGACGAGCGCGACGTCGGCGAGCGGCAACGGCACCGGGCGCCACTCGAGCGATCGGCAGTCGATGACGATCGCGTGGTCGGCGATCCCAGCCGCCGATGCGAGCTCGTCCATGATCCCGGACTGGACCCCGACATATCCGTTCTCCGAACGGCGACCCGCGAGCGCCCGGGGCAGCGGTGGCACGTCCGCGAATGCGGTCCCAGGAGCGCGAGCGCGGCGGCCATCCCGAGCGCCGCCGACGAGGACAGTCCGGCCCCGCGCGGCAGATCGCTTGCCAGGAGCCCGCGAAAGCCGGTCAACGGCCGGCCGGCCTCGGCCAGCGCCCAGGCGACGCCGGTCACGTAGTCGATCCATCCCCCGGTCGCCGGGCCGATGGCGTCAAGGTCGAACCCGTCGGTCTCGCCGGTCTCGTCGAGCGTGATCGCGACCCGGCGGTCGTCCGTCGGAAGGATCGCGAGCCGGATCTCGAGCCGGATCGCGGCCGGCATGACGAAGCCGTCGTTGTAGTCGGTGTGCTCGCCGATCAGGTTCACGCGGCCCGGCGCCCGGACGACATGGATCGAAGCCTCCGACGCGGCAGCAGCGACGGGGTCGACCGACCGGAGACGGTCGCGCAGGCGGTCGGGGTCGAGCAAGTCGCGCGAGGCTGGGTCCGTCACCTCAGCTTGCGGGCGCCGGGATCTCGCCGGGGACCTCCGGGGCCGCAGGGACCTCGGGCGCCGGGGGCGCCGCGACGACCGCCCGCAATCGGCCCGCAGCGTCCTCGGCGGTCAGGTCGCGCTGGGTCTCGGCGAGCAGCTCGTAGCCGACCATGAACTTGCGCACGTTGGCGCGCAGGAGCGGCGGGTAGAAATGGGCGTGGACCTGCCACGCATCCGTCGTGTCGTCACCGAACGGGGCCTGGTGCCAGCCCATCGAATAGGGGAAGGGCCGCTTGAACAGGCCGTCGTACCGGCCGATGAGCCCCTGCAGCATCCTCGCGAGGTCCTCGCGAGCAACACCGTCGAGCTCGTCAAGGCGTGCCGCGGGCCGCTTTGGGATCACCAGGGTTTCGAATGGCCAGGCAGCCCAGAACGGAACGAGAACCAGCCAATCCGCGGATTCCTCGACGACGCGGTTGCCACCGGATTCCCGTTCCGCGTATTCGAGCAGGAGGCGGCGCCCGGTCTCGGCGAGGTGCCGGCGCTGCGTGGCATCCTCGCGGGCGGCATCGGCCGGGAGGGCGGTCCCGGCCCAGACCTGGCCGTGCGGATGCGGGTTCGACGCCCCCATCGCCTCGCCGCGATTCTCGAACACCTGCACCCAGCGGTACTCGGCGCCGAGCTCGGCGGTCTGTTCGGCCCAGACATCGATGACGCCCGCGACCGCCTCGGTGTCCATCCGGCCGAGGGTCAGGTCGTGCCGCGGGGAGAAACAGACGACGCGACAGATCCCCCGTTCGCCCTGGGCTCGCAACAATCCGTCGTCGAATTCGGCGATCGACGTGTCCGGCCGGAGCGCGGAGAAGTCGTTGAGGAAGACGAACGTCTTCGCGTAGCTCGGGTTGACGTCGCCGTTCGCCCGCGTGTTGCCGGGGCACAGGTAGCAGTCCGGATCGAAGGTGAGTCCAGGCTGCTCCTGTTCGGGCTCCTCGGCACCGAGCCAGGGCCGCCGGGTCCGGCCCGGCCGACACCAGGACCCACTCATCGAGGAGCGGGTTGTAGCGCCGATGCGGCTCACCCGAGAGCTGTCCGAGCAGCGATCGGCGCGAGCTTGGGATCAGCGGCCATGCGCCGTCTCGGCTGGCGCGCCGGGGACCGGCGCCGGGTCCACGAGGATGAGCTCGCGCACGGATCCGGACAGGATCACCCTCGCTTCGAGCGCGAGGCCGGCATCGCTGATCAGGACGTCGGCCTGATCGAGCGCCGCGATCGAGCTGATGCCGATGACTCCCCATTTCGACGCGTCGGCGACGACGACCAGGCGACGTCCGGCCTCGATGAGCGCCCGGTCCGTGTCGGCCTCGAGGAGGTTGGGGCAGGTGAAACCCGAGCGTTTGTCCATCCCGTGCACGCCGACGAAGACGAGGTCGACGTGGACGGTCCTGAGGGCCGCCACCGCGAACGGTCCCACGAGCGCATCGGACGGCGTCCGCACCCCGCCCGTCAGGATGATCGTCTGGTCCTGCCCGCGGGTCTGATAGAGCACTTCAGCGACGCGGACCGAATTGGTGACCACGGTCAATCCCGGGATGTGGGCCAGCCGCTGGGCGAGGGCATACGTCGTCGTGCCCGCGGAGACGGCGATCGCCATGCCCGGCTCGACGAGGGCGACGGCCGCGTTGGCGATCGCGTCCTTCTCGCTCTGCTGGAGCGTCGACTTGAGGGCGAAGCCCGGCTCGAACAACGCCGTCCGGGCGACCGATGTCGCGCCGCCGTGGACCTTCTCGATCAGGCCGCGCTCGTCGAGGATCTCGAGGTCGCGGCGGACCGTCATGTCCGAGACGCCGAGCTCGCGGACGAGGTCGGCGACGCGGACCGCCCCCTCCTCGCGGACGCGGTCGAGGATCACCTCCTGCCGTTGCCTGGCGAGCATCAGCGAGCGAGCTCCGATCCGGGTCGATCCATCAGTCCCCCTTCATCCCCAAGATTGCCGTCTAACGGACATAAAGTCAACACATTCAAACACCTAGAGAACATCAATACTCAAAGTCGCTTGACATCGGAGGTTGCGATAGGGACAATCCGGCTGTTCCTGTCGGATTTTGTTTGGCAGCAACGGAGGAGGCTCACCCATATGGTCGAATCCAACCCGGAACTTTCCCGTCGGACCATCCTCAAGGGCATGGCCGGCACCGCGGGCCTGTTGTCCGTGCCCGCGATCATCGCCGCCTGCAGCTCGGCCGCGTCGTCCCCGAGCGCGGCCGCCTCGACGGCGGCCAGTGCCGGGCCGACGGCCGCTGCCAGTGCCGGCGCGAGCGCTGGTGCAAGCGCCGGCGCGAGCACCGCGGTCGGCTCCGTCTCGATCGGCAGCTATCACACCGACCCGGGCGAGCCCGAGGGCCAGAAGGCCGTCGACGCGGCGTTCACCGCGGCGACCGGCATCGCGGTCAAAGAGAACATCGTCGACCACACCACGTTCCAGAACCAGATCAGCAACTACCTCGGCGGCCAGCCGGACTCTGCCTACACGTGGTTCTCCGGCTTCCGGATGAAGTTCTTTGCCGCTCAGGGCCTGACGATGCCGATCGACGACCTGTGGGCCAAGATCAAGGACAACTATTCCGAGGGCTTCGCGCAGTCGGTCGTCGGCGACGACGGCAAGGTCTACGCCATCCCGACGGACTACTACCCGTGGGCCGTCTTCTATCGCAAGAGCGTCTTCGCGGCGAAGGGCTACACCATCCCCGCGACATGGGACGACCTCAAGGCCCTGTGCGTCAAGATGAAGGCGGACGGGCTCACGCCGATCGCGTTCGCCGACCAGGAAGGCTGGCCCGCGATGGGCACCTTCGACATCCTGAACCTCCGCCTCAACGGCTACGACTTCCATGTCGGCCTGATGGCCGGCAAGGAGAAGTGGACCGACCCGAAGATCACGGCCGTCTTCCAGAAGTGGGCGGAGATCCTGCCGTACCACTCCACCGACTACGCCGGGAAGAAGTGGACGGACGCCGCCACGACGCTCCTCCAGAAGAAGTCGGGCATGTTCCTGCTCGGGCTGTTCATGTCCAGCGTCTTCACGGCCACGAAGAATCCTGCCGACATCGATGACCTCGACTTCTTCACGTATCCGACGCTCGGCACGCAGTACGACGCCGAGGCTGCCCTCGACGCGCCGATCGACACCTGGCAGATCGCTGCCAAGTCACCGGCGCTTGCGACCGAGAAGGACGCGGCGCTCGCGTACCTCGAGTTCTGGTCGAAGGGGTCCACCCAGAACATCTTCTTCCAGCACCAGCCCGGGACCATCCCGACCGCGAAGGACGCCGACACGAGCACGTACTCGGCGCTCCAGAAGAAAGCCGTCCAGGTCGTCGGCAATGCCAAGCGGATCACCCAGTTCCTCGACCGCGACACCCGTTCGGACTTCGCGGGTCCGCAGGGCATGCAGGGCTTCCTCCAGAAGTTCCTCGCCAACCCCACCCAGGACATGGTCGCCTACCAGAAGAGCATCCAGGACTTCTGGGACCAGCTGCCTCCGCTGAGCTAAGCCCCGAAGCCTTACCCTGACGCCGTGTCAGGTCGAGTCGACTCCAACACCGCCCTGCCCGGCTCTCCACCGGGTGGGGCGGTCGCCGTCAAGGCCCAGAAGCATCGCAAGTACTCGATCCTGACCCGTCGCGACAGGCTGACGATCGCGCTGATGGTCGGGATCCCGGCCTTCCTGTGCCTGTTCTTCATCTGGTTCCCGACGATCCTGTCGATCGGCCTGTCGTTCACGAACTGGCAGGGCTTCGGCTCGCTGACCGAGAAGAACTTCATCGGCCTGAAGAACTACGTGAACCTGTTCACGTCCTATCCGTTCTTCTGGCCGGCGGTCTGGCACAACATCCTGTGGCTCGTGACGCTCGTGTTCGTCGCCATGCCGATCGGCATGTTGTTCGCGGTCCTGCTCGACCGGGAGATGCGCGGCACGCGCATCTACCAGAGCGCCCTGTTCATCCCCGTCGTGCTGTCGCTCGCGCTGGTCGGCTTCATCTGGCAGCTCCAGTACGCCCCCGACGGCTTCATCAACAACATCCTCGGGCGGACCGGCGATGACGCCATCGACTGGCTCGGCAATCCCAATATCAACCTGTTCTCCGTGCTCGTCGCCGCGACCTGGCGACACGTCGGCTACGTGATGGTCCTGTATCTCGCCGGGCTCAAGAGCGTCGACCCGACTCTTCGCGAGGCAGCGGCGCTCGACGGTGCGAACGATCGGCAGGCCTTCTTCTGGGTCGTCTTCCCGGTCATGCGCCCGATCAACATCGTGATCATCGTCGTGTCCGTCATCGAATCGCTGCGCGCGTTCGACATCGTGTACGTCATCAACCAGGGCAAGAACGGCCTCGAGCTCCTGTCGGTGCTGATCACGAACACCGTGATAGGCGAGGCAAGCCTGCTGGGCTTCGGATCGGCCATCGCGGTCGTCCTGCTGGTCCTCTCGCTGGTGCCGATCATCGCCTTCCTGACGCACACGATGCGAGGCACGGCGGAATGACGGCGGTGGCCGAAACCAGGGTGACAGCACGACCGCGAGTGCGGGGCCCGCGTCGATGGCGGCGGATCGGCCTCCATGCGTTCCTCATCGGCGCCTGCCTTCTGTGGCTGCTGCCGATCGCGTGGACGCTGTATATCGCCCTCCGACCGATCGGCGACACGCTCGTCAACGACTACTTCTCGACACCCAACGCGCTGACGCTCGACAACTTCTTCAACGCGTGGAATGACGCCGACATGGCCCAGTCGTTCATCAACACCGCGATCATCTCCGTGCCGGCAGTGCTCATCACGCTGTTCGTCTCGTCGATGCTCGGCTTCGTCTTCTCGCGCTACTCGTTCAGGGGCAACCTGTTCCTCCTGATGCTGTTCACCGCGGGCAACCTCCTCCCGCCCCAGGTGATCATCGTCCCGCTCTACCGGATGTATCTGCTGTTGCCGCTGCCCAAGCCGCTGAGCGAGTTCGGCACGATGTACGACACGTACTTCGGGGTCATCCTGATCAACATCGTCTTCCAGACCGGGTTCTGCACCTTCGTCCTCAGCAACTACATGAAGACGATCTCGCGCGAGTTGAGCGAGGCGGCGATCGTCGACGGCGCCTCGGTCTGGCTGACCTACCGGAAGGTGATCCTGCCCCTCGCCCGGCCTGCCCTGGCAGCCCTCGCCGTGCTCGAATTCACGTTCATCTACAACGACTTCTTCTGGGCTCTCGTCCTCATGAAGGACAACAACAAGCGGCCCATCACGACCGCCCTGAACAAGCTCAGCGGCGGGTTCTTCACGAACTACAACGAGCTCGCGGCGGCCGCCTTCATCGTCGCGGTCCCGACGATCGTCCTCTACCTGGTCCTGTCGAAACAGTTCGTCCGTGGCCTGACCCTCGGCTCGACCAAGGGCTAGACGGCCTCAGGCCGGCTCGAGCACGAACAGCCAGGCGCGCGAGTCGCCCCAGCCGGCCGCGACGTGCCGGTCCGCGGCGAGGGACAGGCCGACCGACTGGAGCTCGTCGCCCCCGCGGACGCCGGCATTGGCCCGCATGATCGGATCGTCACGCTCCGGCCAGCCTGAGACCCTGTACGCGATGCTCGGATCGAGACCCCGGAGCCGGATCCGATCGGCCGGCCCTGCCGGCGTGTTGCGGGCGCGGACGATCATCACGACCGCGTGCGACCTGTCGGGGGCGACGACCATCCAGGCGGTCGGGTCTCCGTCCGCGTCGAACGGGCTGCGCAGGCGGACGAACCGGCCGCGTTGGAACAGCTCGCGATGCTCCTTGTAGAACGCGATCTGGTCGATCACCGCGGCGCGATCCGCGTCGGTCAGCGCGGTCGGGTCCAGCTCGTAGCCGAAGACCCCGAAGAACGCGACCGCAGCCCGCGTCTCGATCGGCGTGATCCGACCGGTCTGGTGGTTCGGGACCGCCGACACGTGCGCGCCCATCGAGCTCAGCGGGTACGCCATCGAGGTTCCCCACTGGATGCTCAGGCGCTCGATCGCGTCGGTGTCGTCGCTCGTCCAGGCCTGCGGCGCGAAGGCCAGCATGCCCGGGTCGAACCGGCCGCCGCCGCCCGCGCACGACTCGAACAGCACGTCCGGGAATGCGGCCGTCAGCCTGGCATAGAGCTCGTAGACGCCCAGGATGTAGCGATGGAAGAACTCGCCCTGACGGTCGGGCGGGAGGGCGAGGCTGTACGGCTCGGTGATGGTCCGGTTCATGTCCCACTTGACGTACGAGATCGAGGCGCTCGATAACAGCTCGGACAGGACGCCGGTCAGGTGGTCGACGACCTCCGGCCGGGACAGGTCGAGCACGAGCTGACTGCGGCTCTCGGTCCGTGGCCGACCGGGGATCCCGATCGCCCAATCCGGGTGAGTCTCGAACAGTCCGCTCCGCGCACTGACCATCTCGGGCTCGATCCACAGCCCGAAGCGAAGACCGAGCGCCTCGATCGTGGCGGCGAGGCCGTCGATCCCGCCGGGCAGCTTGCGCCGGTCGACGACCCAGTCGCCGAGCGAGCGGTCGTCCGAATCCCGGACGCCGAACCAGCCGTCATCGAGGACGAACAGCTCGATCCCGAGATCGCGCGTGGCGGCTGCGATGTCGAGCAGCCGCGCCTCGTCGAAGTCGAAGTAGGCAGCCTCCCACGTGTTGAGCAGGATCGGCCGCGGCGCGTCCCGCCAGCTCCCGCGGGCGAGACGTTCGCGATACAGCCCGTGGAAGGCATCGCTCATCGCGCCGAGTCCGGCGTCCGAATAGATCAGGACCGCCTCGGGCGTCGCGAAGGCGTCGCCCGGCTCGAGGGTCCAGCGGAAGGTGTTCGGGCTGATCCCGAGCCGGACGCGCGTCGTGTCGAACACGCCGACCTCGACCTCTTCGAGGTGGTTGCCCGAATAGACGAGGCTGAAGCCGAGTGCCTCGCCATCCGTCTCGGTGGTCCCCCGACGGTGGAGTGCGATGAACGGGTTGTGCTGGTGGCCCGATGATCCGTGATCGCTGCCGACCGACTGGCGACCCGGCCGCAGCCGACTCGTGACGACGTGGTTCTCGCGGGCCCAGCCGCCGCTGAGCTGGAGGAGCTCCCAGTCCGCGTCCGGGAGGTCGAGGGCAAGGCTCATGGCCCCGGTCAGCCGGATCGTGGCTGATCCGTCGTTCCGGATCAGGGCGCTACGAACGATGACCGGGCGATCCGCGAAGATCGTGTACGCCAGCTCCACCACCAGGCCGCTCGGAGCGTCGGCGAGGACGACCACCAGCGTGTCGGCCTCGTCGTCCGATTCGACGTAGGTGGCCGGCAGACGGCCGGCGGCGACCCGGTCCGGCTTGCCGGGCACGATCCGGTGCTCGACATACGACAGATCGAGGACGGTCGAACCGTCGACCAGCTCCACGGCCAGGGCCGGGATCCGATGGTCGCCCGAGCCCATGGTCGGGTACTCGAGGGCGACCGGCTCGCCGACGCGGTTCGAGAAACCTGCGAAGCGGTCGGCTGCGGATGAGCCCAGTGATCGGCCCGCGGCCGATGGGCGACCGACATGGACGTGGCCGAGCGCGCCGTTGTCGTGGACGCGCATGACGTAGCTCATCCGGTCGTTGTGCAGATGGAATTCGCGGCGGTCGGCGGACCAGCTGATCGGCATCGGTCAGGCGGTTCCGCGGACGTCCCGGAGCGTCCAGGTCCAGCGGTATGTGCCGGGCCGGATGAGGTATGCGGGGAGGGTGTCCGGGCCGCAGCTCGCCGTTCCCAGGCCGCGGTGGGCGGCATCGAGGTGGACGATCGTCTCGGCGACCGGGGCGACATCGATGTCGTGGGTCGCGGCGGCCAGGTCGGCGGCACGCAGGTGGGTGGCCGAGACCTGGAGCGGCTGCCCGAGCTCGATGCGCAGACCGCCGCCGCGGGCATCGGTGACGTCCAGCCAGCGGACGTCGGCGTGACCGCCGTTCTCCTGCGGCCGGATGTACGGGACGTACTGGTCGGTGACGGTCGACGACCAGACCCCGATCAGCCCCGCCCGCTTGCGATCGGGGTACGTCTCATGAGGGCCGGATCCGAACCAGCGGAGCTCCTCGAGACCCGGACCGAGCTCGAGCACGGTCCCGACCCGCGCGAGGTCGGCGAGCACGTCCGGGATCTCGACCGTCTCGGCCACCATGATCCCGCCATCGGTGAGGACACGGTACCGAGCCTCGTGCGGGACCGACACACCAGCGGAGGTCACGAACGTGGCGGACACCACGGTCGTCGCTCCCTCGCGACTGATCGACCCGAGGCGTCGCTCGAGTCGGTCGACGCCCCACTCGGCCCAGCGCGCGGCCATCCCTCCGATCCGGTCGTTGTCGGTCGGGGCGCGCCACAGGCAGAGGCTCGGGGGGACCGCGAGCAGCGGATGGACAAGGTGTCCCGCCTCGTCGATCTGCGGGCGCCGCCGTCCCGACGGCCTCGTTGCTGTCTGGTTCGCCCGCGGACTTCGTCGTCCCCCCCACCGGCAGCTGCAACGCGCAGATCTCGAACCCGGCGGGCGCCCACGGCAGCTCGGCCGCGGTCGTGATGACGACCGTGAGGAATGCCTCGCCTGACGCGGCCACGTCCGAGACCGGCCAATCGGGCAGAACGACCTGGGCCGTCTCGCCAGGCCCGAGCGCCGGCAGGTCGAAGGATCCTGCCGCGACCTCGACGCCGGCGGCGGTCAGCGCGTACCGGGCGCGCAGCCAGCCGAAGTCGGTGAAGTGCTGGTGGTTCGCAACCTCGAACCGGCCCCGGGCGACGTCCGCCGGGAGGCCGGTGATACGGACCGGGGCGGCCAGGCGCTTGTGTTCCCACATCGCGGGCTTCGGCCGACGATCCGGCCAGACCATCCCGTCGCAGACGAAGTTGCCATCGTTCGGCGCGTCGCCGAAGTCCCCGCCATACGCCCAGTGGGTCCGACCGTCGGACAGTGTCTGGACGAGACCGTGATCCCAGAATTCCCAGATGAACCCGCCCTGGAGACCCGGCGTCGCCTCGATGGCGTCCCAGTAGTCGGCCAGCGTCCCGTTGCTGTTGCCCATCGCGTGCGAGAACTCGCACTGGATCAGCGGATGGCGCTGGAGGCCGGAGCGGGCATGATCGACCATGGCCGAGATCGGCGCGTACATCGGGCAGGTGATGTCGCTGATGGACTGGTCGCTCGTCCAGTCGTAGCGGATCGCGCCCTCGTAGTGGAGCGGCCGGCTCGGGTCGTAACGACGCAGCCAGGCGGCCGCGGCCTCGTGGTTGGTGCCGTGGCCGGACTCGTTGCCGAGCGACCACAGGATCACCGAGGCGTGGTTCTTGTCGCGCATCGCCATCCGCGACACCCGGTCGACCCAGGCCGACAGGTAGCGCGGGTCATCGCACAGCGTGCTCTGGAACGCGTGCGACTCGATGTCGGCCTCGCCGATGACGTACATGCCGAGCTCGTCGGTCAGGTCGAGGAAGGCCGGGTCGTTCGGGTAATGGGACGTTCGGACCGCGTTGAACCCGAACTGCTTCATCAGCACGAGGTCGGCGCGCATCGTCTCCACCGAGATGACCCGCCCGGTGTGCTGGTCGAAATCGTGGCGGTTGATGCCCCGGATGAAGACGCGGGCGCCGTTGACGAGCAGGTCGACACCTGCGACCTCGACCCGCCGGAAGCCGACGTGGAGGGTCATGTCCTCGGCGACGGCGCCCGCCGGGTCGCGCAGGACGACCCGCAGCGGGTAGAGGGTCGGCCGTTCTGCCGACCAGCGCTCGACATCGGGGACGTCGACGTGCCACCTGACGAGCCCGTCGAGCTCGGGTGCCATCCCCGCGTGCACGCGAGCCCAATCCGCGGCGTCCCGGTCCGACAGGGGCAGACCGGCGGCCGCCCGATACATCAGCCGTTGGTCGTCGAGAGTCCAGTGTCGCGGCGTCGTCCGATCGATCGAGCGCGCCTCGACGCGCAGGGTCTCGGCGACGCCATCGAGCGATGCTTCGACCGTCCAGCCACGCGGCAGCTCGCGCCCCGGAAAGCCGACCGTGACGGTCAGGTCGAGCGTGCCCGTCGCAAGGTCGTCGGCGAGGCCTGCGTCGGCCCGGATGTCGGCGAGATGGACATCGGGCGTGACGTACAGGAAGACCGACCGCGTGATGCCACCGTGCCACCACTGGTCCTGGTCCTCGATGTAGGTCGCATCGGACCACTTGACGACACGCAACCTCACGGTATTCCGCCCCGGACGCAGTCGGCCGCTGAGATCGAATTCCGAGGCGAGGTGCGAATCCTTCCCGACGCCGATCTGCTCGCCGTTGAGGCTCACGATCAGGACGCTCTCGGCGGCTCCGACGTGGAGGACGACGCGCCGGTCGGCCCACCCGTCGGGGATGTCGATGTCGCGCTCGTAGACGCCGGTCGGGTTCCGCTCGGGGATCTCGGGCGGGAGTCCCTCGAACGGCATCTGGACGTTGGTGTAGTGCGGGCGATCCCACGTGCCTGCCAGCGTCCAGACGCTCGGGACGTCGGCCTCGCCCCAGTCCGCGCCTGGTTCGTCGTCGGGGCTGGCCAGGAGCTGGAAGCGCCAGCGGCCATCGAGCGCGAGACGATCGGCGTGGGCGACGCTGTGCATCGGGAGCCGTCCGAGCCCCGTGACCTCGGGGAGAGTCCACGGTCGCGTCACGGGACGATTGTGGCACGGCGCGGCCCTGGCCCGCGGCGATCGTGCGCTGTCGTTCCGGGCCTTCTCGACGAGGCCCCTCCCACGTGATGTCACTCTGGAGCATCACCCGCGATCGGTCTGGCCCGCCGCACGAGCGACGGACCAGGTGATGCTCTCGAGTGGCATCACGTCGACGGGGTCCATGCGCGCGGCGTCAGGCCGGCTCGGGCACACTGAAGACATGACCGCGCCCGACCCAGTGATGCTCCGCGCCAGCGGCCTCGGCCGGCAGTTCGGCACGCTGTGGGCGATCCGGCACATGGACTTCGAGGTCCTCCGCGGCGAGGTGCTCGGCCTGCTCGGGCCGAACGGCGCCGGCAAGACGACCACGGTCCGGCTGTTGACTGCTCTCATCGAGCCGACCGAAGGCCACGCCTCGGTCGACGGCCTCGACGTGACCGAGCACCCCGAAGAGGTCCGCGCGAGGGTCGGCATCCTGACCGAGACGCCCGGGCTGTACGACAAGCTCACGGCCCGCGCCAACCTCGACTTCTTCGGTCGGCTCTATGGGCTTGACGCCGCCACCCGCGCGACCCGGATCGAGCACTACCTGCGCCTCTTCTCGCTGTGGGAGCGACGGGACGACGTGGCCGGCGCGTTCAGCAAGGGCATGAAGCAGAAGCTCGCGATCGCCCGGGCGCTGCTCCACGACCCGGCCGTCATCTTCCTCGACGAACCGACCGCGGCCCTCGACCCGGAGGCAGCATTCGTCGTCCGCGAGGCGATCGAATCGCTCCAGCGCTCGGGTCGCACGATCGTCCTGGCGACCCACAACCTCGACGAGGCCGAACGGTTGTGCGACCGGATCGCCTTCGTGCGCGGCGGCCTTCTCCGGATCGATTCGCCGGCCGCGCTGCGCGGCTCGGTCGGCGGCCACGGTGTCGAGGTGGGGCTGTCGACGGCGGAGGCCGGCCCCGACACCGCGCCCGTCTCGATCTCGGGTCTCGCCGCGGCGGCACGCGCGGTGCCGGGCGTCGCTTCGGTCGAGTCGGTCGATCACCGGCTCATCGTCGGGACCGCCGATCCGGCGACGGTCACCCCGTCGCTCGTCCGGACGCTGGTCGCCGCCGGCGCCGACATCGTCGAGGTCCGCGAGCGCGCGACGACCCTCGAGGAGATCTATTTCGAGGTCATGGGCGTCCGGCCCGACCACGGCGAAGCCGCCTGATGCGCGCCCACATCGTGACCACCGTCCTGCGCCGCGAGTGGTCCGAGACCGTCCGCAACCGGCTGCTCATGTCGACCATCCTGATCCCGCCCGTCGTGCTGACGATCGCGCCGCTGGCGCTGGCCGGGCTCGTCGGCGATCGTGCCCTGCCGCCCGAGCTGGCGACCCAGGTCATCAGCCAGCGTCCAGAGTGGGCCGGCTTCTCCGCCTCGGAGCTGGCGGGCGCGTTCGCCGTCCAGCAGTTCCTGGCGTTCTTCCTGCTGATGCCGGCCTATATCCCGCTGTCGATCGCGACGTTCTCGATCATCGGCGAGAAACAGGCCCGAACCCTCGAGCCGGTCCTCGCCGCACCGATCCGGACGAGCGAGCTGCTGACAGGCAAGGCGGTATCTGCGCTGGTGCCGGGCGTGCTGGCCGGCTGGCTGACCTATGTGGCGTTCGTGCTGCTCTCCTCGGTCGTCTACGGTCCGAAGCTGTTCGGGGTCGTCACCGACCCGAGCTGGCTGGCCGGGGTGTTCGTGCTCGGGCCGGCGGTCGGCCTGGCGTCGGTCGTCGCCGGCGTCATCGTCAGCTCGCGGGTCAACGATCCGCGGGTCGCGCAGCAGGTCGGCGGCATCATCATCGTGCCGATCGTGGCGATCACGCTTCTCCAGGCGACCGGCACCCTGCTGGTCGGCGCGACCGGCTACATCCTGCTCGCCGGCATCGTGCTGGTGTTCAGCCTGATCGGGCTCCGGGCTGGCGTCGCACTGTTCGACCGCGAGGCGATCCTGACCCGCTGGCGGTGACCGAAAGGATGTAACGGTTCGGTCGGCGGCCGGGTTCTGGGTGGCATGGGATCGCTGCCAGAACCACGACGCTATCTCCCATTGGCCTACGCGCGTAGGCCAATGACCGCTATCATCGCCCGATGACGACCGCGCGGGCGAACTGGCTCGTCTTCTTCGGGCTCGGCTTCATCTGGGGCTCGAGCTACCTGTTCATCAAGCTCGCCGTCGACGACTACGGGACGTTCACGCTCGTGGGGCTCCGGCTGGTCATCGGTGCCGCGCTGCTTTGGACGGTCATCCGCCTCGCACATCAGCCGCTTCCCCGCGAGCGGCGGATGTACGGCCATCTGATCGTGATGGCGATCATCAACATCACGATCCCGTTCCTGCTCATCACCTGGGCGGAGCAGTCGGTCGAGTCGTCGGTGGCCGCGATCCTGACCTCGCCGGTGCCGCTGTTCGCGATCGTCCTGTCGTCGCTGTTCCTGCCCGACGAGCCGATGCGCGTGAACGGCGTGGTCGGACTCATGGTCGGCTTCGTCGGCGTGGTCATCCTCACCAGCCCAGGGTTCACCGGCGCCGGATCGTCGCTGACCGGCGAGCTCGCGCTGCTCGGCGCGGCCTTCAGCTACGCCTGCGGTGCGGTCTACGCCCGGCGCAACGTCCGAGGTCTCGCACCGATGGTCCCGGCCGTCTTCCAGGTGTCGTTCGCGGCGGTCATCACGGGCGTGCTCGCGCTTCTGTTCGAGCACCCGTGGACCATCCACCCGAGCACCGAGGCGATCTTCTCGATCGTGTGGCTGGGGTTGCTCGGTTCCGGTGTCGCCTACCTGTTCGTGTTCCGCCTGTTCGCGGCGTGGGGCGCCACCCGAACGACGACGGTCGCCTACATCATCCCGGTCGTCGGGATCGTGCTCGGGTACCTGGTCCTGGCTGAGCCGGTCGACGGCCGGATCATCTTCGGCACGGCGCTGGTCGTGGCCGGGGTCGGGCTGGTCAACAGCCGGTTCGGGCGGCGGCGGGTGTTCGGCCGGGTGCCCCCGATCGAGGCAGTCTGAGGTTTCCGCCCCGGCCGGTCGCTCCCCTACCCGCCGAACGCCAGCAGCAGTGCTCCCCCGACGATCAGCACGGACGCCCCGATCCGGCGGACCGCCTCGGACCTGTCGCTCGCCTCGCCCAGGCGCACGGAGCCCCACGCCGCGGCGAAGACCGTGGCAGATTCGCGAAGTGGCGCAACCCCGGACAAGGGCGCCACGCTCAACGCGACAAGGATGCACAGGTACGCGGCCAGGGTCAGGTAGCCACCGACCGCGGCGTTGCGCGTGGCCGCCGGTCCATCCCGGAACAGGCCGCCACCCGCCGCGACCGCGACCCACACGACCAGCACCACGGACCCGGTCACCCACAGGATCGCGGCGTACGGGAACGGGTCGATCAGCCGCGTCCCGGCCCGGTCGATGGCGGTGTAGGTGGCGATCATCACGCCGGTCGCGAGCGCGAACAGGATCGCGCTGTCGGCGGCGGCTCGGCGGGCGTCCGCGCCGCCACTCCGCGCAGCCGCGATCGCCCGCCACGGCCGCTGGAGCCACAGGAACCCGATCAGCAGCATGACCACCCCGATCGAGCCCGCGACCCCCAGCCGCTCGCCGAAGATCCCGACCCCGATGACGACGGCGAGCAGCGGCGCCGTCCCGCGCGCGACCGGGTAGACCACCGACAAGTCGCCGCGTCGATACGCCGCCGACAGCAGGATGAAGTAGGCGGCCTCGACGAACCCGGATGCCACGCCGAGCGCGACCCCTTCGGGCGGCAACGCGACCTGGCCACCGGCCCACCACACGCCGACGCCGAGCGGCACGATCGCGACCGACGCGGCGAGCAGCCCGAGTGTCGCGGTCCGCAGCGGATCGCCGGCCGTCTTGAGCCGGACGTTCCAGGCGAGATGCAGCACGGACGACACGGCCACGAGGCCGACGATGAATGGGGTCACGCCGGGACGTTACCTGCCGATATCGCGTCGCGTCAGCCCGAACGCGCAGAGCGCCACGCCGCCGACGACCATCACGGTCGCAGCGGTCAGCCCGGCCGGATCGAAGATGCCGGCCATCGGCTGGCCGAGGTGCTTGTAGATCGACAGCTGGAGGATCGCGTCGGGGAGCTTGAGGGCCGCGCCCAGGGTGTCGAGCAGGAACGTGGCGATGGCCAGGATCGCCGTCACCCACGCGGCCAGCGACGCACGCACGAGCCCGCCGACCGCCAGCCCGACGCCGGCGAAACCGGCGGCCGCCAGCCCCAGCACGCCGATCCCGGCCAGCGGCGCCACGACGTCGCCGTGCTGCGACACGATCCCGAGCCCGATCAACACGGCCACCACGGCGGTCATCAGCGCGATCGCGGTCATCGCCCCCACCGCGCTCCGGAGCGCCCATCTCCCGCGGGACACCGGCGTGGTGAGCACGACCTCGAGGCGGCGCCGGCCTTCGTCGGTCGCCCAGCCCGCGAGGTAGGACGCGGCACCCAGCGTGAAGATGAACGACCCGAACCCGAAGAACGTCAGCTGCAGGACGCCCGACGGCTGGCTCAGGTCGACGCCGGGATAGACCAGCCGGATGAGGGCGGCGATCTGTGGCAGCGACGCGATGCTGTCGCTGAACGCCTGCGCCGAGGCGACGATGAGGATCCCGTACAGGCCGATCCCGAGTCCCCACGCGATGGCGATGCCGGCCCGGTCGGCCAGCTGCCGGCTGAACGGCCCGGTGATGCCGGCCGGCAGCGATGGCAGCCGCAACCAGCCGACATCGGCGACGCCACCGAGGTCGCGCCGCTCGAACGCGAGCACGCCGATCGCCAGCAGGACGGGGTCGACGGCGGCCAGGACCGCCACCGACGCCCAGTCCGACACCCCCGCCATCGGCCGGTGGCCGGCGGTCCAGGCGAAGAACGACAGCGGCCGTAGCGCATCGATCACCGGCGACAGGCTGGCGTAGCTGTAGATGAGATAGCTCGCGAACAGGACGATCAGCCCGAACGCGAGGGCACGCGTCCGCCCGACGTACGGCGCAGTCGCGAAGGACAGGCTGCCCGCGGTCAGCATCATCACGCCGTACAGGACGACCTGGCCGAGGGCGGCCGAGACCGGGATCTCGTCGCCCGGCAGCTTGGCGAAGAACGCCCCGACGGCCCAGATGATCGCGGCCAGGATCAGCATCGCGAGCGCGACCGCGGTGACGTGGGCGCCGACCTTCTCGAGTGCGATCGTCCGGCGGCTCTGGGGCGTGGCCGCCAGCACGTCCAGGCTCCCCTTGGCGGCCTCGCCGGCCAGGATCCCCGCCAGCGCGATGACCGGCCACAGGCCGAGCAGGACCGGCAGGAAGTTGCCGACACGCCAGGACAGGAAGCCGCCCAACGTCTCGAGGTTGATCGGTTCGCCAAGGAGGCCCCGCAGCGCGAGCGGCAGGGCCGTCAGGCCCGCGATGAACTGGCGCCTGAGCTCGATGGTCCCGAACTCCGGGGCAGCACCGTACGGCGCCCCGGTCCCGAGCATGAACAGGCCGGCCACGCCGCCGACCACGATCGCGGCGACCAGGCTGTCGCGCAGCGTCTTGCCGTAGACCGAGCCGATGCCGAGGATCCGGGTGAAGGGTCCCGGCGTATCGAGGACCCTGGGCGCGGACGTCACCGCCGGGCGCCCGCCTTGGCCGAGCCCGCCTCGTCGTCCGCGTGCTCCCCGTACTGGGCGAGGAAGACGTCCTCGAGGTTCGGTTCGCGGCTCACGACGTCGACGATCCCGTTCGCGGCCGCGACCGAGATGACCGCCCCGATCGGCCCGCTCACCCGCATCGTGATCACGTGCCCAGCGGCTTCGACGTCGCTGACACCGGCCAGTCCCGCGAAGGCGGCCGGGTCCACCGGCCCCTGGAACGTCAGCTCGACATGGTGGAAGGCGAGCTCGCGGATGGCCTCGATCCGGTCGACCTGGACAAGCCGGCCCTCGCGGATGATCGCGACCCGCTCGCAGGTCCGGTCGACCTCGTCGATGATGTGGCTCGACAGGAAGATCGTCCGGCCCTCGTCGTGCGCTTCACGCACGAGCGCGAAGAACGTCTGCTGGACCAGCGGATCGAGACCCGCCGTGGGCTCATCGAGGATCAGCAGGTCCGGCCGGTGCTGGAGCGCGACGATGAGACCGACCTTCTGCTTGTTGCCCTTCGAGTACTCCTTGAACCGCCGGCTCGTGTCCAGGTCGAGCGCCTCGACCAGCCGAGCGACGTAGGCACGATCGACCCCGCCGCGCAAGTTGCCGAAGTAGGAGATGGTGTCGGCACCCGTCAAGCGGTCGTACAGGTCGAACTCTCCGGGCAGGTAGCCGACCCGCCGGTGGATCGCCACGGGATCGACCGTGGTCTCGATGCCGAACACCTCCGCGCGGCCGCTTGTCGGCCGGATGAGGTCCAACAGGACACGCATGGTCGTCGTCTTGCCGGCGCCGTTGGGACCGAGGAAGCCGAACGTCTCGCCCTGGGCGACCTCGAGATCGAGATCGGTGATGCCGCGATGGTCGCCGTAGCTCTTGGTCAGGTGCTCGGTCTTGATGACAGCGGTCACGGGCTCCCCTTGGGCTGGGCATGATCGGCGCCGTGGATCGATCCGGCCGATCCCTTCGGCCGCCGGGTCAGGGTCGGCTGGCCGGGCTGGACGCGCGCTGGGCTGCCTCGGCCCGTTCCTTGAGGATGCGCAGGTGGCTCTCGACCCGGCTCGCCAGCGACGCCCTCCCGAGCCGGACCAGGATCCCCGTCCAGCGGTCGAAGGGCTCGAAGGTGGCGGCGTGGATGACACGCGTGCCGCCCGCGACCGGCTCGAGCCGCCAGCTCCACTCGCTCTCGAACCCCGACGCGGTCACCCGCAGGCGGAAGCGCGAATCCGGCCGTGCCTCGAGGCTCTCCACCCGGGCGTCCTCGCGCAGGAGCCCCATCTGCGCGCGGGCGGAGCGGGTGGTCGCGGCTGCCGGCCAGGGCGGCGCCGCCGGGCCGAGCCGCAGCTCCGGGAAGAGGACGGTCGTCGCTGCCGGGTCGTGGAGGGTCGCCCACACGGTCCGTGGCGTGGCGTGGACGAAGACGCGGCGTTCGACCGGTCCGCGATCCGTCGATTCGACGCGGGCTGCGCGCCCGCCCCCCGTCCCGCCCGTCCCGACAGCCATCGTCAGCCGCCGATCGGGTGCCAGACCGTCTTCATCTCGAGGAAGGCGGCGATCCATTCGGGGCGCTCGGCGGCGCGGTCGTCGAGCCAGTCGAAGCGGGCTTCGGCGACGGTGGTCGGGCGGCGGAGCAGGCGCTTGATATCGTCGGCGGCGAGCGTCTCGACCTCGGTCCGCAGGTCGTCGGGGACGCCCCACGTGTCGAGCGCGTCGACGTCGCCATGCGCGGCCAGGACCGGGACGAGCTCGGCCTTGCGACCGGTCAGCACGTTGACGACCCCGCCCGGGACGTCCGACGTGGCGAGCACCTCGGTCAGCGTGATCGCGGGCAGGGGCCGTCGTTCCGAGGCGATCAGCACGACCGCGTTGCCGGTCACGAGCGGCGGAGCGAGCCGCGACACCAGGCCCAGCAGCGACGACGTCTCGGGCGCGATCACGCCGACCACGCCGGTCGGCTCGGGGATCGTGAAGTTGAAGTACGGGGCGGCGACCGGGTTGGACGAGCCGAGGACCTGGCTGATCTTGTCGGCCCAGCCCGCGTACCAGACCCAGCGGTCGATGGCGCGATCGACGATCGCG
>CAWCQK010000010.1:0-272765 GCA_963797685.1 uncultured Chloroflexia bacterium
AGGCGGAATGCATCGCCGATGGGATCATCCGCTTCGGGTTCTCGACTGCCCGGGGAGACCGATTTGCCATGTCAAGCGCAGGTCGATGGGCGAATTTGACCGCCTCATTCATTGCCGAGGGCCGCGGTCCGGGTACTGCCACACGCTTCACCAATGAAGTGAAGCTTTTCTTCGAAGATGAGGGCAGAACTCTCTGGTTAACCTTCCACGGAGCGAGCCTCTACTGGGGATTCTCAACGCGGGAGCCCGCAGAGCGGCACCCCGACGGTGATGGCACCTTTCGTCGCGTCGACGACGGCTGGGAAGATTACGATCTTCTCGGCGAGCCCCTCACGACCGACCGACTCTCAGGTGCCCTCACGAAGCTTGCCGCCTATCGCGGTACGTCCTGCGGAGTGGATGTAGCGGACTACGCCGTGCGGCGGATCAACGGCCAGAAGGTCCCGAAGTCGAGTCAGCGATCAGTGCCGTTGCCGCGATGCGGGCGAGCGCCCTTGACCTCATGCGACAACTCGGGCCGCGAGACTTCGAGACGCTCATCGATCTCGTCTTCTCCCGCAGCGGCTGGCAACGCCAGGGTGTCGTTGGCAAGACGCAGAAGGCGCTCGACCTCGACCTGCTCCTGCCGACGACGGGCGACCGCGCTTTCGTCCAGGTGAAGTCGAAGACTTCGCAAGCGGACCTCGCCGAGTACCTCGACCGGCTCGATGAACTCGTCATCTACTACCTGATGTTCTTCGTCTACCACTCGGGCACGATCGAGACCGACGACGACCGCGTGACGTTGCTCGGTCCGGACAAGCTTCCTGCCATGGTGGTTGAGGCCGGGTTGGTCGACTGGCTCATCAGGAAGGTTTCGTAACTAGACCAACCTGCCAGCGCCAGTCGCTCGCACCATGAGGAGTCGGCCGCGTCACCCCGGAGCGGGAGCTTCAGTTAGGACGACGCCCAGATGTATTTGCCCGCGCGCGGGCTGCTTCCATCGACTTGTGCAGGTCAGCCGCGTCGTCGGACGTTCCGTATCGTCGGTTCAGGCTGTTCTTGAGCACGCCTAGACCGTCGGCGCTCGCCTCGTAGGCGCGTAGCAGCGCAGTCGCTCCCGCGGTGCGTCCTGTGTGGTTGGCCAACTCGTGCTGAAGGACCTTGAACATGGCGTTGTGCTCGCTGCACATCGACGCCGGGGCTGGTCGGTATGTGTGTCGCCGCGCGTTGCAGCCGTCAATGGTGCATATCTTGGGCGAGCGCCGGCAATCTCGGTCGTGCGCCAAAAAATCGTTGACCTGTCGACCGCAGAAAAGACACTCCATAGCTAGACCGAGCCCAGCCGCCGTAGGTTTCGCCGGTCCCGCAAGCGCCGCCTGGTGATCGCGCGTGGCGGAATGTTCCTTGTACTCCCCGGCCTGATACTGAAGCCCGCATCGTTTGCACTCGCGTTGTCGACTGGCCGAGGTCCCGGAAGCATGCGAGCTGCTTAGAACGTGGCGGCTGTAGTCGCCAGCCCAGTAGCTCTCGCCACACTTCGCGCACTCACGTGTCGCGAGGTCGGTATCGCGAATGACCCGAGGTCCGCGCGTTCGTACCTGCGGCCCGCTGGTCTGGTGACGTCGCGACACGCCAACGCTGCGGCCACCAATCCTGAAACCGCCATACCGAGGCATCGGCCCTCCGAGATCGCACGCCCGTGGTGTATCCCGCGACGATGAAGTGGAGGATACGTGGCGATAGGTAGGCCGCGACGCCCCGGAATGGGCTGGTCGGGCGGACCCGAGATCGTCCGTCCGGGCGCGGAGCGCGGCCCGGATGAGACGGTAGGATCACCGCTTATCCGTCGCTTATCCGGTTGTGCGGCGCCGACCAATTCCAGTTTCGTCGTCGCTAGTTATCAGCTCATCGAATAAGATGGACATGACGGAACCGCTTGAGTTTCCGCACCGCGGTAGAAGGAGCGTTGTCATGTTCGGCCGTGAGGCCGAGCAGTCGCCACTGACTGAGTGGCACCTGCGGAGACAACATGGCAGAAGCACCCCCGCGCGCCCCGGACCGATCGGGCGCAACACCGGCGACAACTTCGACGTGTTCGCCGGCGAGCAGATCGCCGTATACCGGCTCTTGAATGGGATCACCCAGCAGGCCGTCGCGGACAACCTGCGCGTCGCGCAGTCCTGGCTCACGACCTACGAGAGCGGACGCGCCTCCGTAGCTGTCCCTGAGAAGCAAGCGCTCCAGATCCTCGATGCGGTCGACTACCTCGTCGGGCGGCGAGAGCGCGTCATCGCCGAGGGCCGGGCTCGCCGAGACGGGACCGCTCCCCCGCAAGCCTACAAGGAGCGCGCCGGGTGGCGCGCTGTCCAGAAGGCCGCGAAGTGAGGGGCATCGAGCGCAGAGTCGAGCGGATGCTCCGCGCGACGGGCTGGGAGCCTCGCGACACGCCCGCCGAGGTCTTCGCCGTCGGTAGATCAGACCGCTCCGGCCGCGTGGAAGTGCTCTTCCATTGCGCGCACGGTACGGCTCGGGCTTCACCCACAAACGCAGGTGGGTAGGCACGGTGTGGGACATGCCCACGGGCACCCGGCGCCAGCAGTCGGATCACAAGAAGGCCGTTACGGCGCTGGTCCTCGAGGTCGTGGCTCGACACCACGCTCGCACCCGACTCCGCACCTCTCGCTTCGACGCGCCGGAGTGGTTCGTGGCGACTGTCCTGTGAGCCTCCGGCAAACGCTGTCAGGCGTGAATCGTCCACCACTCGGTCGCACCCGTGACCCCGCTGCGTATCGTCCCGCCGTCCTCACCAGACAGGGGCCGCTGGGCGTCTCGACTCCGCCCGGCGGTCATCCTCCTCCGCCGAGTCGACTGGTGAGTCGAGAATGAGAGTCGAGATCAACCTCGGGACGGTTCCGCCGTTCCTCGCGGATGAAGTCCGCACTTCGCCCCACACGGGCGGCACGAGCGTCTGGCTCGCCGCGAAGCGCGCCAGAGACATGGGGTTCACCCTGAGCAGGCCGAGGTGGCGCTCGTCGGCGCCTACGTTTCGCGCGAGGACGACCCCTACAAGAAGGCCGCCCAAGAGGCCACAGGACGAGCCCAGATACGCCGTGCGTACTCGCAGCCTGCGGGCGCGCGGGAGGAACGATGACTTCCCGGCTGAGGTCATGAGAGCGCGCCTGAGGCTCGCCATCGAAGATCCCGCGGGCGAGGCCGATGCTGTCGCTCCCATCTGGGACATCGACGAGGGCCAGCGATGGCTCGACCGGTTCACAGCGATGACGCACGAGGAGCGTCGAGGCGAGCCACCATGCGCGGTCCAAGCACATCGGCCTGCGCGCCTGAGGACGATGCGCATTTCATCGCGCGGCACGGGTCGCCGGAGTGCGCGACGATGACCGACTTCCGAGGCCGAGTCGATCTCAGCACGGTCGACTCCAACTTCCCGCCGCTAACGTTCCATGGCGTTGCATATGACGGGTGGCCCTCGCTCATCGTGGGGACGACTGGCGCAGCGAAGACGCTCGTGTGCCGATGGCTCCTCCTCGACGCTCTGCGCAGCGGTCGAGTCGTTGGTCACGCCGACGAGATGGGTCGGCACGTCACTCGGGCGTACTACGAGGCGATGGGCGCGACCGTCGATGAACTCGCGAGCATCGCCTACTGGGACCTGCCGTCGCCGAAGCACGACGAGGCCGAGGAGTGGCTACAGCACGTCCTCGACTCGGGAGTCACCGACATGCTGTGGGACAAGCTCCCCGACTTCCTTCGGAGTGCCGGCCGGGCCGAGTCCGCCAACGACGATGTCAACCAGTTCATGGCCGACTTCATAGAGCCCATCCAGGCCACCGTCACGTCGCTCTTGATTGATGCGACGGGGTGGGACGGCAAGCACTCTCGGGGCGGCTCCGAGAAGGACTACAAGATGGCGCTCGTCTGGATGGTCGAGGTCATCGACAACCCCACGAAGGATCACGTGGGACTCGTCAGGTGGACGTGTACGAAGGACCGCTTCGGAGCGGTCGGGCGCGGAACGTCCGTCGAGTTCCACATCGGCGGCGACGGACAGGGCGGCATCGTCGGCTCGGTAGGTTCGACCACGGTCGGAGACACCGCTGCCCGAACGGACGCCAAGGACGAGGAGCGACGCGAGCGCGAGAACCGCTGGCGGATCAACGCCGTGATGACCGCGAAGCAATACGCGCCCGATGAGGCTCGCGCCGTCTCGAAGTCGACGCTCGAAGACCTTATGGACGGCGGCAAGGCCGCGGACAAGCGGCTCGGCATCCAGCACGCCATCGCCGACATCGACCCGTCCCACAGACTCGCTCGGCGCGAAGGCGAAGCCCACCGGCAACGGGACCGTCGTCTGGTGGAAGCCCAGCTCTCGTCCCTCTCGTCCCACGGACGGGGACGAGAGCGGACAAGTGGAGACGTTTGCTTTCGTCCCTGACGAAATCTCTAAGACGAAAGGACGAAAGGACGAAAGCTCCAAACGGGACGAAAGCAACCGCTGGAGCCACCGGGACAGCACTAATGAAGGAAGGCGAATGATCAACCAGCAACGTCGTGGTGCACGTGTAGCAGTACGTACCACGCCTACCTCGTCGCCCACCGCAGCACTCAGCACTCTGCACTGGGCACGCTGCACATCGGCGTCAGGCGGGTGTGTCGTGGGCGAGCAAGTCGTTGACGCTTGTGCTGCGGTGATGTGACAGCGTCAACTTCAGCTTCTGCGCTCTTGGATGCCCACGCTCCCCAAGCACACCTTGTGTGTGCACGAAGGATGACGCGGTTCTGTGCGGTAGTCGCACATCTCCGTGCTCTGAGTGCGACCTTCGCATGAGGGTGCCCCGAGATCGTCATCTCTCGCAATGACAGGTGCAGTGCTCTCAGCAACCGCGCTCCCACTTCCGACCATTTTCGCGGCACATCGGCGACGATCCGCCGCGATGCGGCGGACTGACCGCCGACGAGAGGAGGAACCGTGGGACACAGACTCAATGGCCCGGGAGGTTCGTGGGCTAGAACCGCGAAGACCTACGAGCGGCCTCCGTCGCCTCAGAAGCAGTACGGCGACGCACTCGTTCGCGAGGCCGAGGCCAGGCGAGCGGGCAACGATGCCGAAGCAGACGCTTGGGGCAAAGTCGCCGCCCTCATCGAGAAGGACATCCGAAGGAGAAGCATGCCTACAACGGCAGAGATCACCAAGACCCATCGTGACGGGCTTCAGCGGATCAGAAATGCGCACCTCGACATCTCCATGCGACTCACCGAGGGGGAGATCAGCAAAGACCAAGCCACCCGCCAGCGAGATCGCCTTCGTCGCGAAGCACGGACGCTCGATGCGGAGGCGCGGGCGCAGTTCGCGGAAGCGATCAACGACGCCGATGCAGAAGCTCGCGCCAGGCGCGCCGAGTGGGCGGCCAACCACAACCCGCTCGCGAAGTACGCCTCGGAGTACCCCGCTCTCATGGCCTCTCCGCGAGACGGAGCAGGCTTCGCGGAGCAGGCCGAGTGGATGCTCAACAACTCTCAGCCCGAGAGGGCGGCGTTCCTCGCTCAGGTCGCGGCCGAGAAGGGAGCGCGCGTCGATCCGACCTTGACCGCTCGCATCGACAACGCTCTCGACGCTTCAGACACTCTCAGGGCGGAGGCTCGGGCACTGGAGGACGCGAACGCCGTCGCGGCTAACACGTTCAATGTCGCTCGCCTGTCGGCGCTTGCGGACGCCGGCTATGGCGTCTCGCCGGATGGCGATATCGGAGAGGGTCGCTCGAGCGAGATCGCGAGCGCGAGTATCGCCGCGAAGATGGCCGCCTACGCCGCCGGCCAGCGGTCGTTCCCGGTCGGGGACGGATCGAACGACGCGCCTCAGACAGCTCCGTGACGGCCATCGGCAACCGTTCCCCGTGGCACCGCTCGGACGTCAACGAGCGAGCCCCGCTGCGCGACATGATACTCCGCCGCGCTCGCGACTTGGGTGACCCCAGACGGAACGGTCATCGAGCCGACGACGGCGGTCCTTGCGGCGCGCCTCGGCATTCGAGCGGAATGGTTCGAGCGCGACCAGCTCAACCACGAACTCCGCGGCCTCAAGGCCCGCGGGCTTCTCCGCTACGAGATGCGCCCCGACATCGAGTGGCGGCTCACGGCCGACGGGTGGAGATGTGCTCACCATCGCCACGGGCGTCACCGGCTTTGTTCGAGCGGCCGCACCTGACCGAGACCGCGACCGATATGCGCAGGTACGCGATGGGACGGTCAAGGAGCGCAAAGACGCCCGACCCTAGAGTCCTCTCTAGCGGCGGGCGTCGTGGCTACCGGTCGGTCTACCTGTCGAGCGGGCCAGCGACCATCTGAGTGGCCTGGTGGTCCCTAGGCCACCTCCTCGCCTCGGGCAAGAGCGTCCCATAGGTTGGACAGGTAGAGGCACGGGCGACCGTGCGACATCACCATGTCAACGATCATTTCGCCGTCTTCGTCGGGAACCTCGAGCTCCCCAAGCGCGCGCTGCAACCCGTCTTCGGCGAGCGATATGAGGACGGCGCGGAAATCGTCTGCGGTGCTCACCCGATTGGGCCGTACCTGTAGACGTTGGCGACGCGGGGCGTCCGCTCGAACTGCACGCCTTCCTTGTCGAGCGCTTCGACGAGCGCCGCCACGCCGAGCGACTCGCTCACCGTGTCGATGTCTACGTAGCCACCGTCCGCGATGAATGCGACCAACTCCGAGACCGGGACACTCCACCCGTACGACCCGCCCGATGAGCCGCTCGGCAAGTGAAAGCTGCGCACCCGGATGACCGCGTCTCCGGTGTCGTGCATCTCGATGAACTGCCTGATCCCGTCCAGAGTCTCCGCGGGGGTCATCGCATGACGGCTGCGTGCTTCTGCTGTGGGCATGTGTCTCCTTTCGAGACTCATTCGGGGCTCGACCACACGGCCGAGCTCCCCACAGCGAGCGCTCCTCTCATCGGCTTCGACGACTCATTCAATGTTAGCGGAGCGCGAGCACTTTGGGCCGTCGAACTTTGACGGAAGCAGGCAATAACAAACGGCCCGTCCGAAGACGAGCCGTTGGGTGAACCGGACTGCGAAAGGGTGATTCGTCCGCGCTACTCCTCGGGCGCAACGAGTGCGGCGGCGGGCTTGGCAGCCTTCATGCGCTTGACGGCGGCGATCTCGCTCTCCATCGTCGCCGGCTTCGACGAGGCCGCGGCGGGATTCGGTCCCGCGACCTTGGCGGGAGCCGCCTTCTTCTTGGCCGCCCGGTAGATCGCCTCGCAGGAGTCGCAGAGCTGGCGGCCCGGATGTCGCGGGTTGCCGCACGCCTTCAGCGACTTCGGCGACAGGTATCGACCTTCGCCCCCTCGACAGCGGTTCGTATCGATGGCGGGCTTGGCGGCGACCTTCTTCGGGGCGGCCTTCTTCGCGGGAGCGACCATCACGGGACTCCTTTCGGTCCTGTACTTGCGCGATCACGCAAGTGTCGAGACCTACGTAACGCCAGCCAGCGCAGCCTTGTCCATAGGCGGAGGCCTGAATATTCGAGTGGATACCGCGAGAACTACTCAGGCCTCCGCGACGTAGGGGCCTGTGTCCTCGTCGGGGTCGAGCTCGAACCGCATCGACGGATCGCGCCACTCGAACGCGATGTCCGGCGCCCACTTCGACGGACCGCGCTGCGCCTTCTGGCTCATATCGACCGTCGCGCGCTCGAAGAGGCGGCGGAGGTAGGCGTTCACCTCTCGCCGGTCGCCGTTGGCGATGTCGGGCGGAAGCTTCATGCGCCTGACCAATCGAACCGTGGTCAGCTTGGACTCGTCCACCGCGATGTCCGCGAGGCGTCGCTGAGCGTCGGCCTTGTCGATCATCCCGTCCGCCGCCATGTCGATGACGCGGGCACGCTTTGCGGCGAGCGCAGCGCGCTTCGCCTCGTCGTCCGCGCTCCCCTCTCGGAGCTTCCTGATCGCGAGGTCGGCGTGAGCCGCCTCGGTGATGATCACGGGCAGGAGCTTCGACTCGTTGACCCACCCGCGAGCGTGCTTCGTGACGCGGGCCCGGGCGCACGAGTAGCGAACGTCCCCGCGCCGCTGGTCGTGCGAGCCGGTCATAAAGCCGTCGCACTCGCTGCACGCGATCACGTCGGAGAGGCGGAACGCTCGCTTCCCGGCCGGCGCACCTCGGCGCACGTACGGGCCAACCTCGTCTGGAGCGAGGCGCTTCACGACGCCGCGCACGACGCTGCCCGACCAGTGACGGCCCGGGACCCGGGTCTGGACTCCCCTCTCGTTGAGCACCTTGGCCGCGCCGTCGTAGCTGCCGACTTCTCGGAACGCCGCCAGGACGACGTTCGCGTCTTCGCCCACTCCGTCGCCGTAGGGTCTATTGCCCGGTCCCTCCCACGACGGATCCTTTGCCCGCTTGGTGGCGAAGGCGTCCTTGACGCGCTCGCTCGCCACGTCGGCCTCGAACTGAGCGAGCGAGGCGAGGACGTTTCCGACGAGCTTCCCGTCGCCGTGGAGGTGTCGATCTGGTCGCGGTCGACGCGAACGCGGACGTGCTGGCGGTCGCACAGCTCGAAGAACTCGGCGAGCTGCGAGACGCTGCGCGCGAACCGCGACAGTGAGTAGGCGTAGACGGACGTGGCTTCGCCCGACTCCACGGCGGTGAGCAGCTCGTCCCACCCAGGGCGCCTAGAACGGCCCTTCCGGCCCGAGACATCGAGGTCGCTGAGGATGACCACGTCGGCATCACCGTGCGCCTCAGCGAGCCTCTTGATCGCGGCCTCTTGCATCTCGGGAGAGAGCATCCGGGCGGGGTCATGGACTACGCTTTTGCGGATGTAGCCGTACGGCGGCATGGGGTTCTCCGTTGCGTCGGGCGACCTAGTACGACCAATCGAACTCCAGACTGGGACCGCCTGGCCGAGATCGCGGGGCGCTACCTGGGCAAGGGCCAGCAGGTCGCCATCGAGGGCCGGCTCCAGACTCGCTCCTGGGACGACGACAAGGGCGCGCGCCACTGGAAGACCGAGATCGTCGCCTCGCACGTCGAGATGCTGTCCGGACGCAAGAAGAAGGACTACGAGGCGCAGCAGGCAGCCGATTTGCTCGCCGCGCAGGCGGCGGCCCTCGGTGAAGCCCAAGCGACCGAGCCGATCGCCGAGCCGTCGTTCGATCCCGGGTCGACCGACGACGATCAAGCCGACGAGGCCGAGGACGCTATCGGAGCCGAGACCGGCGACGAGGTCGCCGCCTGACCTGCTCGCATCCCTCCACGGCGGCGGCGCGACCCCCTCCGCGCCGTCGCCGTCGCCGTCTACGTCCCGGACTGGGTCGTGTGGACGTTCAGGGCTGGATCGGCGGCCCGTACCAGACGCTCGCCGCGATGATCACGTACAGCCCGAGCAGCGCCAGGCCTTCCAGCCACGTGCTCTCGCCGTCGAACACGATGACGGCCGCGAGCAATGCCGCGAGCACGACGGCCCCGACGAGGAGCGGCGTCAGGACGAGCGTGAGCGCCCCGGTACCGAGGACCAGAGAGATCAGCACGAGCGCCGGGGTCAGCGCGATGGCGACCTGCAGGCTGCTGTTCAGGATGAGGCTGGTCGCCAGGTCGGTCTTGTCGGCCGCGGCCGCCTGGACGCCGACGACGTTCTCGACCGCGTTTCCCGCGATGGCCACCACGACGAGACCGACGAAGGCCTCCGACAACCCGAGGCTGGCCATCGTCGGTTTGAGGGCCTCGACGAACAGGTCCGAGGTGAGGGCAGCGCCCGCCGCACCCGCGACGAGGACACCGAGCGCGAGCGGCAACGGCCAGGCCGGCCCTTCCGACGGATCGCGAAGCTCCCGGGTCGCGCCGCGGCCACCCCCGAGCGAGAACGGGATCGAGGCCGCGAAGACGATCAGGAGCACCACCGACACGATGGCGCTCAGGTCGACGGCGTGGCCCGCGTCCGGTTCACCGGGCATCGTCGCGAGGGTCGGGATCGCCAGCGCGGCGACGGCAAGCAGCAAGAGCGTGGCGAGCGTCCGGACCGACGGGGCGTGGAATGTCTGGGTGCCGTGCCGCAGCCCGCCGATCAGGAACGCGAGGCCGAGGATGAGCAGGGTGTTGGCCAGGATCGAGCCGATGAGAGCGGTCTGGACGACGACCACCAAACCGGCCTGAAGCGCGAAGATCGAGATGAACAGCTCGGGAAGGTTGCCGAGCGCGGACTGGAGGATGCCGGTCGTGGCCGGCCCGAAGCGTTCGCCAAGCTCGTCGGTCCCCTGCCCGATCAGCGTTGCGAGAGCCGCCAGGGCCACGGCGCTGACCACGAACACGACCGTCTGGCTGACGCCGAGGGCGTTGAGCCCGAACGCGAGCGCCGTGGTCACGGCCGCGACGACGAGAACCACCATCGCGGTCCGACCGAGGATCGACGGCAGCGAGGCGAGGGTCTTCACCGGGATGCCTTGCCCTGGGAGGGTGCCGGCCCATCCTGCCGGGACGCGTCAGCTCGGTACAGGCTGCGGCGTGGCAGTCCAGTGCTGGAGGCGACACGCCGGGCCGCGTCGCCTCGGGCAAGGCCGGCCGTGACCAGCGCCTCGACCTCCGCCTGGGCCGAGGCGAGGAGCGACTGCTGGTCAGCCGCGTCGGCCGGACGACCGCCGCGCCAGTCGCCGACCACGATCGCGAACTCGCCTCGGGCGGGGATTCCGCCGCCCTCGATCGCGGCCGCGCCCGTGCCGGCCGCTAAAGCCAGCTCGCCGAGCGATCCGCGCACGATCGACTCGTGGAGCTTGGTCAGCTCGCGACAGACCGCGCCGGGACGGTCCGGGCCGCAGGCCTCGGCGAGGTCGCGCAGGGTGGCGGCGATGCGCGTCGGGGCCTCGTACAGGATCGTCGCCGCGGTCGTCGGCGGCGATGCGTGCCAGTCGCTCGCGACGCTCGCGTCCCGACCGCGGCAGGAACCCCTCGAATGCCCAGCGCGGCCCGGCCACCCCCGACCCGGCGACCGCAGCGAGGACCGCGGACGCCCCGGGCACCGGCACGACCATCCCGCCCTCGCCGGCCCAGGCCGCGACCAGCTCGCCGCCCGGATCGCTGACCGACGGCGTCCCGGCGTCGGTGACGAGCGCGAGATCCGCGCCGCCTCGCAGGTGCTCGAGGAGTGCGGCCGTCCGGCCGGCGTCGCTCTGGGCGTGGTAGCTCGTCATCCGGGTCGCGATCGCGTGGTGGTCGAGCAGCCGCCGCGTATGGCGCGTGTCCTCGGCGGCGATCAGCGGGACGGTGCGGAGGATCTCGATCGCCCGGAGCGTGATGTCGGCGAGGTTTCCGATCGGCGTCGCGACGACGTACAGGACGCCCCCCGTCCCGGCCCCCGCGGCCCTCACCCGCGCGACGACCCCGGCCGGCGTCGCGGATACAGGTAATCGACGCCGGCGGTCCGCGGCCCGAGCTTGGCGATCGGCGGGACCTGACGCTTGAACTCGGCACCCGCCACCATCCGGTCCACCCGCGCGACCATCGCCGCGTCGAACCCCAGCGCGACCATCTCCTCGGCCGAGCGTCGCTTGTCGACCCGCCAGAAGAGCAGGCGGTCGAGGACCGGATAGCTGAAACCACCCTCGTGCTCGTCGGTCTGGCCGGGCCACAGGTCGGCGGACGGCGCCTTGCGGACGATCATGTCGGGAACGCCGATCGCGACCGCGAGCTGCCGGACCTGGCTCTTGTACAGGTCGCCGATCGGGTTGAAGGCGCACGCCGCGTCGCCGAACAGGGTCGTGTAGCCGATGAGCGATTCGGTCTTGTTGCCGGTCCCGACGACGAGCCCGCCCCACGTCACCGAGCGGTCGTACAGGACGGCCATCCGCATCCGCGCCGCGAAGTTGCCCCGCCGCAACGGCCCGGCGACCGGGCTGTCGGGACCCTCGGCGCCGGGCGTCGTCCCCGTCCCGAAATAGCCGTCGACCATGGCCGTGATGTCCACGAGGTCGCTGGCACAGCCGAGTGCCGCGACTACCGACTCCGCATCGCCGCGCGAGGATGGCGACGATGTCCGATACGGAAGCATGACGGCCAGCAGCTTGTCCGCGCCGATCGCCTCGGCCACGAGGTGCGCCACCAGCGCCGAATCGATCCCGCCCGACAGCCCGAGGACGGCACGCTCGAAGCCGGCCTGCTCGAGCTGGCCACGGATGAACTCGGCGATGACCCGGCGGGCGACGTCGGTGTCGATCGCGAGCTCCTCGGGCAGCTCGAACGGTGCGCCGGGCCCCGGGGCGGGCTCGATCGCGGTCACGCGCCGCGGTCCAGCCGACGCGGACCGCGCTCGCCCGCGACCCCGAACCCGATCGGCTCGGACGGCGGCTCGGCGGCTGTCAGGTCGAAGCCGGGCTCGGAACCGCGTTCCGCGGTCGAGTCGTCGGCCAGACCCGCGCGCTCGGCGACCAGCCGCTGGAGCTCGCGGACCTGCAGGTCGAGCCGCTCGTCGCGCAACAACGGCAGC
Organism: uncultured Chloroflexia bacterium; assembly: GCA_963797685.1. Lineage (GTDB taxonomy): Bacteria > Chloroflexota > Limnocylindria > Limnocylindrales > CSP1-4 > SPCO01. Next base: position 12,484 of record CAWCQK010000010.1, read on the forward strand.
GCGATGCGCTCGCGGCGGACGTCGGCCAGCGAGACCTCGACCGTGTACAGGCCCTCGTCGTAGAACGGAGCGCTGAACAGGGCCTGGCCGCTCGGGGCGATGACTTCGGAGCCGCCCCAGAACGAGATCGACTCGTCCACCCCGACCCGGTTGCAGAACACGACGAACGATGTCGTCAGCTGGGCATACGTCCGCATCAGGGTCCGCCACGAGGTCGCGGTCCCGAGCCCGACCTCGTTCGTGGCGGCCAGGTCGCGTCCCGGCGACGAGGAGATGTTGACCAGGATCTGCGCCCCGTCGAGGGCGAGGATCTGCGGGACCGGCAGGTGCCAGAAGTCTTCGCACACGGCGATCCCCAGCCCGACGCCGAGTCGCGACGGCACGGCCCGCAGCATGTCGCCGGCCGCGAAGAAACGGCGTTCGTCGAACAAGCCGTAGGTCGGCAGGAACAGCTTGCGATGGACGTGGCGAAGCTGGCCGTCCTCCAGCAGGGCGGCGGCGATGAACAACCGGTGGTCGGCCGATTCCTCGACGAACGAGACGATCGCCGACAGTCCGCGGGTCGCGCCGGCCAGCTCGGCGAGGCGCGGGTCGTCGAGCCGCATCGCGACCTCCGACGCCAGATCCTGGAGCTGGTAGCCGGTCAGCCCGAGCTCGGGGAACACGACCAGGTCGGCGCCCTTCGCCCGGGCGTCCTCGAGCAGCGCGTGGTGGGTCGCGAGGTTGACGTCGAGCGACCCGAGCCGCGGCGCGATCTGGGCGAGCGCGATGGTGAGCGTCTGCACGTCCCGGAGCATACGCGAAGGCCCAACGCCCGAGCGGTGACGTCCGTCCCGGCGACGCCGCTGGGCGCCCGATGCTAGGCTTCCCGACGCCCACGCCGGCGACCGGGGCCGCATCGATCAGGAGCAGCTGGGACCGTGTCACGACCACGCCGCCGGACGGCGGGATCCGCCGCAACCGCGCTCGCCCTCGCGGTCCTGCTCGCCGCCTGTGGCCCGACCATCCCGCCGATCCCGACCTCCGCACCGACGGCCAGCCCGCCGCCTGAGACGCCGAAGCCAAGCGAGGGCGCGTTCGTGCCGACCTCCTACCCGCCGTCGGGCGATGCCCCGTGCGGCGAGGCCAAGGCTCCGGACGCCGTGCACGCCGCATATCGCGGCAACCTCAAGCGGATCGAGGCCAAGGACGCCTCGACCGTCGTGTTCGAGCTGTGTGCCCCCGACGTCGCCTTCCTGACCAAGATCGCGTCACCGGCGTTCGCGATCAATGACGCTGGCTGGCTTCGCTCCCACGTGTCCGCGACTGGAGGCGCCGAGCAGCCCATCGTCAGCAAGCTCAACGGGACCGGCCCGTATCGCCTCGGATCGTGGGATCGCGGCACGGAGATCAGCCTCGACCGCAACGACGCGTACTGGGGCACGGCCGCGAAGAACGAGCGGCTGATCGTGCGCTGGGGCGGGGACTCGACCATGCGCGTGTCGGAGCTGCAGAGCGGGACGGTGGACGGCATCGACGGCATCGATCCGGCCGGTGTCGCCACCGTCGCGGGCGACGTGACGCTCCAGGCACAGCCGCGAGGCGGACAGGATGTCGTCTACCTCGGTATCTCCACGTCCAGCCCGCCGCTCGGCACCGAGAAGGTCCGCCAGGCGATCGCCGGGGGCCTCGACCGTGCAGGGATCGTGATGGCGGACTTCCCGCCGGGCTCGGAGGTGGCGACCCACTACACCCCATGCGAGGTCCCCCATGGCTGTGCCGGGCGCGATTGGACCGGCTACGACCCGATCCAGGCGCGCGAGCTGCTGGCCGCGGCCGGCCTGCCCGACGGCTTCACGACGACGCTCTACTACAGCGCGACGCCAACGCCGTCGATGCCGGACCCGGCGCGGGTCGCGGCCGAGATCCAGACCGAGCTCCTGGCCAACCTCGGCATCGAGGCGAAGCTCGTGCTCATGCCGGACGCGGCCTTCCACCGGGAAGTCGACGACGGCACCCTCGACGGCCTGCACCTGCTCGATCGCGGGGCGGCGTATCCGGACGCGTCGGCCTACCTCGACCCCCGTTTCGGTGGCGATGCGGGACCCGAGTTCGGCACACCGTTCGCCGATATCGACGCGGCGCTGGCGGCGGGCCGCGCAACGGTCAACCCCGAGAAGCGCGAGACGGCCTATGCCAAGGCCAACGACCTCATCCGTCAGCACGTCCCGATGATCCCGATCGGTCGCGCCTTGCCACCGACCGCTTACCGGGCGGACGTGGACGGCGCTCAGTCATCACCGGTCGGTCTCGAGCGCTTCGACGCGATGACCCCGGGCGACCGGCGGCAGCTCGTCTGGCTGACCACCGCCGAGCCACCCGGGCTGTACTGCGCCGACGAGACCGATCCGATCGCCGGACTCGTCTGTTCCCAGGTGATGGACGGGCTCTACGCCTTCACGCCGGGCGGTGCGGTGCCGATCCCGGCCCTGGCCACCAGCTGCGACCCGAATGCCGCGCTGACGGTGTGGACCTGCCATCTGCGGCGCAAGGTCCTGTTCGATGACGGCTCGCTGCTCGATGCCAACGACGTCGTGCTCAGCTTCGCCGTCCAGTGGGATGCCGAGCACCCGCTCCATCGCGGGCGGACCGGCGACTTCGCGACGTTCGCGGCGTGGTTCGGCGGCTTCCTCAACCCACCGGCGCCCCCGGCATCGCCAGCTCCACCGAGTCCCGCCGCGTCCCCCGCGCCATCAGGGTCGGGCGGACCGTCGCCCCATCCGTCCGGCGCGCCGTCGTCGCCGAGGCCGAAGCCGAGCGGCTGACCGGCCTCAGGCGGGCGGTGGCGCGCTCGGCGGGACGACCGGCGGCGTCGGGACCGTCAGGGTCCCCGCCGCGGGAAGCGACATGTCGCCCGATCCCGTCGCTGCGCCCGGTATGGGTCGACCCGTCGCCTGGGCCTGTTCTGCCGAGCCGTCGACCTGTTCGGCGAAGTGGCACGCCACCTCGTGGCGGGTGTCAAGGACCCGCAGCACCGGATCCTCGGTCGTGCACATCTCCGGATTGCCAAGCCGCTCGCGGAGCCAGCAGCGAGTGTGGAACCGGCAGCCCGACGGCGGATTGACCGGCGACGGGACGTCGCCCTTCAGGATGATCCGCCGACGCCGGCCCTCGATGACCGGGTCAGGGATCGGCACCGCCGACAGGAGCGCGACCGTGTACGGGTGGAGCGGCCTGAGGTTGAGGTCACGCGAGCCGGCGATCTCGACCACTCGCCCGAGGTACATCACCGCGGTCCGGTCGCTGATGTGGCGGACGACGCTCAGGTCGTGGGCGATGAACAGGTAGGTCAGCCCGAACTCACCCTGCAGCCTCTCGAGCAGGTTGATGATCTGGGCCTGGATCGAGACGTCGAGTGCGCTGATCGGCTCATCGGCGACGATCAGGTCGGGATTGAGCGCGAGCGCGCGCGCCACCCCGATGCGCTGCCGCTGGCCGCCGGAGAACTCGTGCGGATAGCGCGACGCGTAGGCGGGGTTGAGGCCGACCGTGTGCAGCAGGTCGCTGACCCGCTCGCGTCGCTCGGCCGCCGTCCCGACCGAGTGGATGTCGAGCGGCTCGGCGATGATCCCGCCGGCCGTCATCCGCGGGTCGAGGCTGGCGTACGGGTCCTGGAAGATCATCTGCATCCGGCGCCGCATGCGGCGCAGCTCGCCGCCGTGGATGTTGGTCACGTCCTTGCCGTCGAAATAGATGTGGCCGCCGGTCGGCGGGTTGAGCCGGACGATGGCGCGCCCGGTGGTCGTCTTCCCGCAGCCCGACTCGCCGACGAGACCGAGTGTCTCGCCGCGCGCGAGCTCGAAGTTGACGCCATCGACGGCCTGCACGTCACCGACGTGACGCTGCCGGATGATCCCGTCGCGGATGGGGAAGTAGACCTTGAGATCCTCGACCTTGAGCAGGGGGCCGGCCGGAGCGCCGGGCGTCGTGGCGGGCGCCGCGCCGACCGCGTTCGGCGCCACGTCAGTCGTCATGCAGGAACCCGTCCGTCCGATGCTCCGGTTCGACCGGCAGCGGCAGCCCGGCCGCGCTGGGCGACTCGCTGATGTAGCCCTCCTGGCCCTCGATGCCGGCTTCGATGCCGATGAGGTCCTCGGTCGATCCGATCCGCCCGGCACCGACCTCGTCCATGGCGCCCGGCGGGGCCGGCGCGGCGACGAACCCGTCGCGCAGGGGGCGGCCGGCGACCCGCTCCTCGACCGTCGGGATGTTGAAGCACGCGACGCGGTGGGTCGCTCCTGGCCCGGTCGTGACCAGGCGGGTGCCGGCGACGGTCGGCTGGAGAGCCGGGTTCTGCTCCCAGCAGACGTCCATCCGCCAGCGACAGCGCGACGCGAACGGGCAATGGGTCGGCTCGTGGCGCATGTCGGGCGGACGGCCCTCGATCGGGACGAGTGGCTCTCCGATCACGTCGTCGAGCCGCGGGATGGAGTGCAGCAGGCCGACGGTGTATGGATGTGACGGGGACGCGAACAGGTCGGCGGTCGTCGCCGACTCGACGATGTAACCCGCATACATGACGTTGATCCGGTTGGTCATCCCGGCCACGACCCCGAGGTCGTGGGTGATGAGGATCAGCGCCGTGCCGTACTGCTCGGTCAGGCCGCGCAGGAGCTCCAGGACCTGCGCCTGGATGGTCACGTCGAGGGCCGTGGTCGGCTCGTCGGCGATCATCAGCTTCGGCTCGAGCGCGAGAGCCATGGCGATCATCACGCGCTGGCGCATCCCGCCCGAGAACTGGTGCGGGAAGCTCTTGAGCCGGCCCTCGGGCTGTGGGATGCCGACCATGCTCAACAGCTCGATCGCGCGCGTCCGGGCGACTTTCGGGGTGATCTCACGGTGAGCCATGATCGTCTCGATCATCTGCTCCTCGATGGTCAGCACCGGATTGAGGCTGGTCATCGGGTCCTGGAAGATCATCGCGATGTCGCGGCCGCGGATCGACCGCAGCTCGTCCTCGCGGAGCGTCGTCAGGTCCTGCTCGTCGAACAGGACGTGGCCGCCCTCGATCCGCCCGGCCGGCTGGGGCAGCAAGCGGATCATGGCCAGGTTCGTGACGCTCTTGCCGCAGCCCGACTCGCCCACCAGCCCGAGACGCTCGCCTTCGGCCAGCTCGAACGAGACGCCGTTCACCGCGTGGATGATGCCTTCATGGGTGCGGAACCGGACGACGAGATCCTCGACCGAGAGGAGCGGACGCTCCTCGACCGTCATCGCCGCATCCGCGGATCGAGCGATTCGCGGAGCCCATCGCCGAGCAGGTTGAAGCCGATCGCGCTGATGACGATCGCCGCGCCCGGGAACCACAGCAGCCATGGCGCCTGGCGGATGAACTTGGTCGCGTCGGTCAGCATCGTGCCCCACTCGGGGGTCCGCGGATCGGGCGGCCCGAGGCCCAGGAACCCGAGGCCGGCCACGTCGATGATGGCCGTCGCGAGGGCCAGGGTGGCGGCGACGATCAGCGGCGACAGCGAGTTCGGCAGCAGGTGCCGGAACAGGAGGCGCGTCCCCGACGCCCCGATCGAGCGCGATGCCGTCACGTAGTCGGACTCGCGCAGGGACAGCAGGCTGCCGCGCAGGATGCGCGCGAAGATCGGGACGTTGACGACGGCGACCGCGAACATGATCTGCGGTAAGCCGCGGCCCAGGAACGCCACGATGCCGATCGCCAGCAGGATGCCCGGGATGGCGAGCATGGCGTCCACGAAGCGCATCAGCACGGAATCGAGCTTGCCGCCGACCCCGCCGGCCAGAGCCCCGATGCTGCCACCGATGAACACGCCCATGACGACCGATGCGACACCGGCCACCAGGCTGACCTGTGCGCCGAACAAGACGCGGCTGTATTCGTCACGACCCTGGGCGTCCGTGCCCATGATGTGCTCGCTCGACGGGGGCTCGAGCCGCTGTTCGAGGCCGCCTTCGAGCGGCCCGTACGGCGCGATGACCGGGGCGAGGATCGCCGACATCACGAAGACCGCGATGAACACGAGTCCGAGGACGGCCGGCTTGTTGCGCACCAGGCGTCGCGCGGCATCGCCCCACAGGCCGCGGCTGGCGCGTCGGTCTGCCTGCTTGTCGAGCGGGATCGCAGGGGCTGCCATCAGGCGTACCGGATCCGAGGATTGAGGACGGCGTACAGGATGTCCACGAGCAGGTTCACCACGAGGAAGATGATGGCGAAGATCAGGATCGAATTCTGGATCACGAAGTAGTCCCGGTTGAAGATGGCGTCGACGACGTAGAGTCCCACGCCGCCCCAGGCGAACACCGTCTCGGTGATGACCGCGCCGGCCAGCAGGCCGCCGACCTGGAGGCCGAGGACCGTGACGACCGGCAGCCAGGCGTTCCGCATGATATGGCGGGAGCTGATGCGTCGTTCGGCCAGGCCCTTGGCCCGCGCCGTCCGGACGTAGTCCTCGTTGTTCACGTCGAGGACCGATGCCCGGGTGATCCGGGTGATGATCGCGAGCGGGATCGACCCGAGCGCGATGGCCGGCAGGATGAGGTGGCTGAGCCCGTTCAGGAACAGGTCGGGCCGACCCATCAGCAGGCTGTCGATCAGGACGAAGTTGGTCTTGATCTCGAGACCCGCGCGCGGGTCGATGCGGCCGGTGGCCGGCAGCCAGTTCAGCTTCACGGCGAAGATGTACTGGAGCGACAGGCCCAGCACGAAGACCGGGATGCTGATGCCGAGCAGCGAGATGACGGTGACCGCCCCGTCCGACCAGCCCTGGGCATGCCGCGCCGCGTAGCGGCCGAGAGGGATGCCGATGCCGGCGGCGAAGATCATCGCCGCCACGGTGAGCTCGATGGTCGCCGGGAAGCGCTGCAGGAGCTCCCCCAGGATCGGCTGGCTGTTCACGATGCTCGCGCCGAGATCACCGTGGAGGACGTTGTTGAGGTAGCTCAGGTATTGCTGCCAGAGCGGCTTGTCGAGGCCGAGGTACTCGCGCATCGCCTCGACCCGGTCGGGAGTCGCGTGCTGGCCGAGGATGGCCGTCGCCGGGTCGCCGGGCAGCAGGTGGACGAACGCGAACAGCAGGATGGACAGCCCGAACAGGACCGGGATGACCCCGAGCAGTCGGCGAACGATGAACCGGAGCATCTGGCTGGTCCTGCCTCACCGCGGTCGATGGCGCGGATCCCCCGGGGCGACTGCCGCCGGGGGATCCGATGCTACGCCTGAAGGGCGCCGTTGGCGCCGAGTCAGTCGACTACTTGTCGAGCCAGACGTTCTGGAACAGCTCGAGCAGGGTCGGTCCCGGGACGAAGCCCTTGACGTATGCCTGGCCGGCTGCCGGGGTCTTGCCCGAGACGATCGGCACCGACGGCATGTCGGCGACGATCTGATCCTGGGCGGCTGCCCACTTGGCCGTCTGGGTGGCCTGGTCGGACGACGCGAGCGCGTCGAGCATGTCCTGGTTCATCGCGTCGTTCTTGTACGCGTACTCCGGGTTCGGCGCACCGCTGTGGTAGCCGAAGAAGGCCGTGTACAGGAAGTTGTCGATGCCCAGCCAGTCGCAGTTCCAGCCGATGAGCCAGGCAGGGTAGCTGCCCTTCGACTCGGCGGCGAGATAGTCCGGGTTCCACGGCGCGGTCATCGGGTTCGGCTTGAAGCCCACGGCCTCGAGGTCGGTCTGGATGGCCTGGAACTCGCCCTTCGGATCCGGCATGTACGGCCGGCTGACGCCGGACGGATACCACATGTCGAAGGACAGGTCCGTGACGCCGCTGGCGGCGATGAGCTGCTTGGCCATGTCCGGGTTGTAGTCCGGGACCGGCTCGTCCTTGGCGAAGATGGTGCCTGGCGGGGTCCAGTTCTTGAGGACGACGCCGGTCGTCCCGAAGTAGGCGTCGACGATCGCCTGGCGGTTGATCGCATACGCGACTGCCTGGCGGATCTTGGGATTGTCGAACGGCTTGTGGGTCTGGTTCATGCCGAGCACGCCCACGTTGCAGGCGCTGCCGCGGTCGTAGAACTGCAGCTTGCTGTCACCTTGGACCGTCGGGACGTCGATCGGCGCCAGGGTCTGTGCGACGTCGACGTCGCCCGACTGCAGCGCGTTGAGCGTCGCGGTCGTGTCGGTGATCGGCTTGAAGGTGACGGCGTCGAGGTACGGGCCGCCGGCTGCGGCGTTCCAGTACGAGGGGTTCTTGGTCAGGGTGACGTGGTCGCCCTTGGTCCACTCCTTGAACACGAACGGACCGGTGCCGACCATGGCCGGCGGCCCGCCCTGGGCGTACTTGTTGTTCTTGAAGTCCGGCGCGCTTGCGTCGCCGTCCTGCAGCGCCTTCGGGCTGGCGATCGCGAACGGGGTCAGCGTCTGGGTGACCAGGAAGGCCGAGTTCGGGGCCTTCAGGGTGATCACGAAGGTCGAGTCGTCGGGGGCCGCCGTCGAGGCGATGGTGCTCTTGGCGCCGTGGCCGATGACGGTGTCGATGTAGTAGGTGTAGCCAAGGTCGCTGTACGACGTCGGGATGTTGATCCAGCGGTCGTAGTTGAACTTGACGGCCGCGGCGTTGAAGTCGGTCCCGTCAGAGAACTTGATGCCCGGGTGCAGCTTGAACGTGTAGGTCAGGCCATCGGAGCTGATCGTCCAGCTGTCGGCAAGCGAACCGATGATGTCGCTGCCGCTGCCCGGCTTGAGCGTGACGAGCGTCTCCATGACGTTCTGCATCACGTAGGTCGAGCTGGCGTCATCGACGAGCGCCGAGTCGGTCCACTTGATGTCGCTCGGGATGGCCACGACGGCCGTTCCGCCCTGCTTGGGGGTACCCGCTCCGGACGCGGACGGCTCGACCGACGGCGCGGTGGACGCCGCGGACGATGCCTCGGTCGACGGCGCCGTGGTCGCCGCCGGCGCCGCCGTCGGCGCTGTACTGGTCGCTGCTCCACCGCAGGCCGCGAACACGATCGCGGTCACGGCGAACAGCGCACCGATACGGACTTGTTTCATGCTTCCTCCTCCTCCAGTTGGATCGCCTGTCACCTGCGTCGATGAGAACCCGTCAGCGACGGGCGATCCGGACGCGGCACAGGATAGCGTGGGCCTTCGACCGGCGCATCCGGCCAGGGTGACGGTGTCTAGTCCTTCCTCCATTCGTCGGCGGCATCCGACTTGCTGACCCCGATGTTCGGGTCCTCGGCCGATAGGCCCTCGGTCGTCTCCACCTCGGTCCCCTCCTGGGACATGTCGGCGAAAGCCGGGGCCGCGAAGGCCGCGATCTGTTCCTCGGTCGGCCCCTCCGACACGCCCGCCGCGAGCGACGCGATGGCCGATGCCGGCGTCCCGTGCCGGACGAGCGCGTCGCCGATGTGGGCGATCCCGACATCCGTCTTCAGCGCCTCGGCCGAGAAGTGGCAGGCGGCCTGGTGGTCGGGCAGCTCGGCGACCATGGTCAGAGGCGGATCGATCGTCCGGCACTCCTCCGGCTGACCGAGACGCTCGTACAGCCAGCACCGCGTATGGAAGCGGCAGCCGGGCGGTGGGTTGATCGGGCTCGGCACGTCTCCCTTGAGGATGACCCGGCGACGCTTCCGCTCGGCGACCGGATCCGGGACGGGCACCGCCGACAGCAGCGCCCGCGTATACGGGTGGCCCGGCGCCGAATACAGCTCGTCCGGCGGGCCGATCTCGACGATCTTGCCGAGATACATCACCGCGACCCGGTCGCTGATGTGCTTGACCACCGACAGGTCGTGCGCGACGAACAGGTACGTCAGCCCGAGGCGGCGCTTGAGGTCGCTCAGCAGGTTGAGGACCTGCGCCTGGATCGACACGTCGAGCGCCGAGATGGGCTCGTCGCAGACGATGAACTCGGGCTCGACCGCGAGCGCGCGCGCCACGCCGATGCGCTGGCGCTGTCCGCCCGAGAACTCGTGGGGGTAGCGGCTCATGTACTGCGGGTCGAGCCCGACGAGGCGGAGCAGGTCGGCGATGCGCTCCCGCTTGGCGTCGCCTTCGGCGAGGTTATGCGTCTCGATCGGCTCGGCGATGATCGAGCCGACCGTCATCCGGGGATCGAGCGAGCCGTACGGGTCCTGGAAGATGATCTGCATCCGGCGTCGCGTCCGGCGCAGGTCGTTGCCCGACAGCGTGCCGAGGTTGACGCCGTCGAACCGGACGGTCCCGCTCGTCGCGTCGCGCAACCGGATCATCGCCCGCCCGATGGTGCTCTTGCCACAGCCCAATTCGCCGACCAGTCCGAGCGTCTCGCCGCGCCGGACGTCGAAGGTCACCCCATCGACCGCCTTGACCGTTGCCTTGGTCGTCTGGAAGACACCGCCCCGGACCGGGAAGTGGACCTTGACGTCGTCGACCTCGACGAGGTTGGCGGGATCGTGGGGGCGGAGACCGGGAACCTCGGGCGGCGCGGTCGCCGTCACGCGATCCAGCCCTCGGGCTCGGTCGCCCAGCAGCGCGCAAGGTGTTCGGTCGCTCCTCGCTGGGTCAACTCCGGCTCCTTCTCGCGACAGACGTCACGGGCGTACCGGCAGCGCGGGTTGAAGCGGCAGGCGTCCGCCGGCCTGATCAGGACGGGCGGCAGGCCCTCGATCGTCCGGAGGCGATCACCGCGGACATCGTCGATCCGGGGTAGCGAGTCGAGCAGGCCCCAGGAGTACGGCATGCGCGGTTCTTCGAACAGCTCGTCGACCGTGCCGGTCTCGACGATCCGACCGGCGTACATCACGTTGACGCGGTCGCACATCCCGGCGGCGATGCCGAGGTCGTGGGTGATCATCAGGACGGCCGTCCCGAACTCGCTCGACAGGTTCTGGATCAGCTCGAGGATCTGGGCCTGGATGGTGACGTCCAGCGCGGTCGTCGGCTCGTCGGCCAGGATCAGCTTCGGGTCGCACGACAGGGCGATGGCGATCATCACGCGCTGGCGCATCCCGCCCGAGAACTGGAACGGATAGTCCTTGAGCCGTTCCTTGGCCCGGGGGATCCCGACCTTCGAAAGGAGCTCGATCGTCCGTTCCTGGGTCGCCTTCTCGGACAGGCCCATGTGCTCGCGGATGGCCTCGCCGATCTGATAGCCGATGGTCAGCGTCGGGTTCAGGCTGGTCAGCGGGTCCTGGAAGATGAAGCCGATCTCCTTGCCGCGCAGCTTGCGCATGTCGTCGGGGTTCAGCTTCAGGACGTCGATGCCGTCGAACAGGATCGATCCCCTGACGATCTTGCCCGGCGGGTCCGGGACGAGACGGGCGATCGACAGCGCCGTGACGCTCTTGCCGCAGCCCGAATTCGCCGACCAGGCCGAGCGTCTCGCCGTAGCCGACGTCGAAGCTGACGTCATCGACCGCCTGGACGACCCCGTCAGGCGTGAAGAAATGGGTCGACAGCCCGCGCACTTCGAGCAGGTGATCGGCCTTGCGTCCGACCCCCGCCTTGGTGACTGCCTCCGTACGGGCACGGAGAACGTCGTCAGCGGACAGTTCGACGATGGTCGGTGCGTCGGCGGCGGACATGCCCTCCTCGGCGCTGACCACCTATTGCTTCCCCTTCAGCTTCGGATCGAGGGCGTCACGGAGACCATCGCCCACGAACGTGAAGCTGATCAGCGCGACGGCGATGCAGACCGCCGGGAAGAACGTCAGCCATGGGCTCGAGCGGATGACCGCCTGCCCGTCGTTGATGAGGCTGCCCCACGACGCGCGCGGCGCCTGGACCCCGATGCCGATATAGGCGAGCGTCGCCTCGGCGAGGATCGCCGCCGGGATGCCGAGCGTGATGGCCACGATGATCGGCCCGATCCCGTTCGGCAGCAGGTGCTTGGTGACGATCTTGCGGTCGGACACGCCGATCGCCCTGGCCGCCTCGACGAACTCGGTCTCCTTGAGCGCCAGCATCTGGCCGCGGACCAGACGGCCGACGGTCACCCAGGTGGTCAGGCCGATGGCCACGAACACGAGCAGCAGCCCGTCCATCGCCTGGCCGAACGGCGTCTGCTTGAACACGACGGTCAGCAGGATGATGAACAGGAGGTCCGGGAACGCGTACATCACGTCGGTGAAGCGCATCAGGATATTGTCGGTCCGGCCCCCGAACCAGCCGGCCATGGCGCCGATCGGCACGCCGATGCAGATGACCACGATCTGGACGACGATCGCAACCGACATGCTGATCCTGGCGCCGTCCATCAGCCGGCTGAGCAGGTCACGGCCGATCTGATCGGTGCCGAGGATGTGGCCGCCGCTGAGCGGCGGAAGTGGCTGGCCCTTGTTGGCGACGACCGCCGCGAGGTCCTGGTCCTGGTAGTTGTAGGGGGCCAGGATCGAGCCGAAGATCGCGATGAACGTCACGAAGCCGACGAGGATCAGCCCGAGCATCGCCAGCTTGTTCTTCCGGAGCCGCCCGAAGGCGTCGCGCCAGAGGCTGGCTGACGGCTTGGGCTTGGCGATGCCGCCTCGCAGGGTTTCGGTGGCCATCGAGCGGGACTCCTAGCTGTACCGGATGCGCGGGTCGATGAAGGCGTAGAGCACGTCGACGATGACGTTGAGGAAGGCGACGACGAACGCGTACAGGACCGTCATCGCCATGAGGACCCCGTAGTCATGCTGGCCGATCGAGGTGATGTAGTAACGCCCGATGCCCGGGATGCCGAAGATCGACTCGATGATGAACGAGCCGGTGACGAGGAATGCCAGCGTCGGGCCGAGGATCGTGACCACCGGGATGAGGGCATTGCGGATCATGTGCCGGCTCACGACCGCCCGGTCGGCAACGCCCTTGCTCTGGGCGGTCCGGATGTAGTCCTTGCGCGTGACCTCGAGCATCGACGCACGCGTATAGCGCGTGATGATCGCGATCGGGAAGCTGGCCAGGGCGATGGTCGGCAGGATCCAGGTGTCGGGACCCTTCCAGCCGCCCGTGGGCAATGCCTTGAGTGTGACCCCGAAGAACAAGATCAATAAGATCGCAAGGACGAAGCTGGGCGTTGCGATGCCGAGGACCGAGATACCGGTCGCGGCATAGTCCGGCCACCGGTTATGGCCGAGGGCCGCGATCACTCCCAGTGGGATGCCGACCGCCACCGACAGGAAGAAGGCCATCAGGCCGAGCTGGACGGTGGGCCAGATACCGCCGCCGACGATGTCGTTGACGGTCCGGTCCTGGAACTTGTACGACGGCCCGAGGTTGCCCTGCAGGAGGTTCCCGACCCACGTGAGGTACTGGACGGGGACCGGCTCGTCGAGCCCGTACTTCTCGTTGAGGCGGGTGACCATCGCGGCCGGGACGGCCTTCTCGCGGGCCCACGGTCCACCCGGCACCGCATGCATCAGCGAGAAGGTGATCAGCGAGACGACGAAGAGCACCGGGATGATCCACAAGAAGCGACGCACGATGTACCTGATCATCCGATTCCTCTTTCGGCTAGTCCCGTCCGAGCGTCATGCGAGGGTCCCGGTCCGTGGGTGCGATCGTACGCGCCCACGGTCCCGGGGATCTGCCGGGAGCCGGACGAGGCCGGCTCCCGGATCTGGTGACGACCGAGTCGTCTAGTGCTGCGCGATCGAGATGTTCTCGTAGAAGTAGTCGCCGATGACGACGGAGTCCTGGGCAGTGCCCTGGACGCCCTGGACGTACGGCTGGACTTCGTAGTTGGCAACGCGCCACCGGGTGAAGACCGCGGGGGCGTCCTGGACCAGGAGTTCCTGGGCCTGGTTGTAGAGGGCGATCGACTTGGTCAGGTCAGGCTCGGCGCCTGCCTGCGCGATGAGGCTGTCGTACTGCGGGTTCTTGTACTTCGAGTCGTTGTTGCCGCTCTGGCTCTGGAACAGCGCGCGCAGCCAGTCGTCCGGGTGCGGATAGTCCGCGCCCCAGGCGTTCCGGGCGATCGAGAACTTGCCGGCCGGGCGATCGACCAGGAACTGGTCGAAGGTCTCGCCGACGAGGGTGCTCTGGACGCCCAGATTGGTCCGCCACTGGTTCTGCATGTAGGCCGACGGAAGCTCGTGGCCGGCGTTGGTGTTGAACCCGAACGTCAGCGGCGGGAGGTCGGCGGCGGTGACCTTGCCGTCCTTGTTGGTGTCGGTGGTGCCGAGCTCCGTCAGCGCCTGAGCGAGCTCTGTCTGCGCACCGGCGACGTCGTACTTGAGGCCGATGCCTTCCTGGTGTCCGGGCATGCCCGGCGGGACCAGGCTGTCGGCGACTTCGCCCTGGCCGCCGTAGACGGTGGTCAGCATGGTGTCCTTGTCGATGGCCATCGACAGGGCACGGCGGAGGTGGACATTGGCGGTCGGGCCATCAGCGGTGTTGAAGCCCCAGTAGTCGGTCACCAGGACCGGCTGCGTCTGGACCATCGGGCCAAGCGTCGCGTCGGCCTTGATGCGCGGCACGTCGGGCGGGTTCGCCGCGAGCATGTCGAGCTGGCCGGCCTCGTAGGTCGCCTGGTCAGCGGTCGGATCGCCACCGATCTTGAAGTCGATCTCGGTGAGGGTCGGCTTCTGGCCATACCAGTTCGGGTTCGGGACGAGGGTGATGGACGCCTGATGGGTCCAGTCTTTCATCATGAACGGGCCCGAGCTGACGTAGTTGGCGGCTTCGGTGAAGTTCGGGGTCTCGACCCACTTCTTCTGGATCGGGGTGACGCCCCACAGGCCGACGATGTCGAGGAAGTAGCCGGTCGGATGGGCGAGGGTGACGACGAACGTCTTGTCGTCGGGAGCCGCCACGCCGAGGTTGTCGAGCGCGGCATTGATCTCAGCGTCCGTGGCAGCCGGCTTCTTGCCGGTCAGGGCCAGGATCTCGGCGCCGCCCTTGACGTCGCCGTAGAAGGCCTGGTAGGTCGACGCGGTCCGCGGGTCGAGGATCCGCTTGAACGCGTACACGAGGTCGCCGGCGACGATCGGGTCGCCGTTGCTGTACTTCGCGCCGTCGCGCAGGGTGAACGTGTAGGTCAGGCCGTCAGCCGAGATGGTCGGCAGCGCGGTGGCCAGCGACGGGACCGGGTTGAGATCCTTGTCGTAGTAGATCAGGCCCCGGTCGAGGGCGTGGAGGACACCGATGTCCGTGCTCGTCGAGGCCGTGCTCGGATCGAGCGAGTCGGGATCCTCGGCGCCGAGGGACAGATGAAGGACCTGGTCGGCGGCAAGAGGCCCGCCCGACGCGGCCGCGGCCGAGCCCGAGGGTTCGGCCGAGCCCGAGGGCGTGCCCTCGGACGCTGCCGGCGCGGAAGCCGCTGCCGGCTGCGACGCCGCGGGCGCCGACGAGGTGGCGGCACCGCCGCATGCCGCCGAGATGACGGCGATGCTGGCTACGATGCCAAGTAGACGTTTCTGCATGGGAACTCCTCCGAACGGGTTGCTGCCCGAATGACTCCCGCTACCGCGGCCCGCCGCACATCTCAACGCCGATAAACATGCTCGCTAGGTCCGGATCGAGCCTCCCGCTCGTTTCGGCCGATGGGCGAGCAACGACGCCAGCACGGATCAGGTCGGTGCGCTGCCGGTACTATCCACAGCGTTTCACGGACTGTCAACTCGCAACCTAACAAACGTTCGCTCGGTTGTTCCAAGTGTCTGTCAGTCTGGGCACGGCGTGTCCGCGCCGGTCATGCCGCGCCAGCGGAGATTCGGGTGACGAGCCGCCGCCGCCTCGTCCAGGCGCCGGACCGGCGCACTGTGCGGAGCGCTCGTGACGAGGTCCGCGGAGGCCTCGGCTTCGGCGGCGATCGCGATCAGCGCGTCGGCGAAAGCGTCCAGCGTCTCGACCAATTCCGTCTCGGTCGGCTCGATCAGCATCCCCTCCTCGACGATCAGCGGGAAGTAGATCGTCGGCGGGTGGTAGCCGTAGTCGATGAGGCGCTTGGCGATGTCGAGGGTCCGGACGCCGGTCTTCCTCTTGATAGTCGCGGCCGACGCGACGAACTCGTGCTTGCAGGGCCGGTCATAGGGGATGTCGTATGTCCCGGCCAGCCGGTGCTTGAGGTAGTTGGCGGCGAGGACCGCGTCGTCGCTGACCTCGCGCAGGCCGGGGCCGCCATGCGCCCGGATATAGGCATACGCGCGCACGAGGACACCGGTGTTCCCGACGAAGCTGCGCAGCCTGCCGATCGACGTCGGCCGCTCCCCTTGCCGCTCGAGGCGGAACGTCCCGTCGTCCTCGCGCAGGACGCGCGGCGTGGGCAGGTACGGAAGCAGGGTCTCCCCGACCCCCACCGGTCCCGCGCCCGGGCCGCCGCCGCCGTGCGGGGTCGAGAACGTCTTGTGGACGTTGAAATGCATGACGTCGAAGCCGGCCTCACCCGGCTTGAACCGGCCGAGGATGGCGTTGAGGTTCGCGCCGTCCATATAGGCGAGCGCACCTGCCTCGTGGACCGCGTCGAGCAGCTCACCGATACGCGCCTCGAACAGGCCCAGGGTCGACGGATTGGTGATCATCACGGCCGCCGTGCGCGGCCCGAGCGCGGCGCGGAACGCATCGAGGTCGACGCCGCCGTCGGCGGCCGACGGGACGGTGATCGTCTGGTAGCCCGCCATCGACGCGGTCGCAGGGTTGGTCCCGTGGCTCGAGTCCGGGACGAGGACCTGGTCGCGCCCGGCGTCGCCGCGCGCGCGATGGTGGGCACGGATCATCAGGATCCCGGTCAGCTCGCCCTGGGCGCCGGCTGCCGGCTGGAGCGAGACGGCGTCGCATCCCGGAGATCTCGACGAGCGCCTGCTCCAGCTCCCACAGCAGCTGCAGGGTCCCCTGGGCGACCTCGTCGGGCGCCATGGGGTGGAGGCTGGCGAAGCCCGGGAGACGGGCGGCCCACTCGTTGAGCTTGGGGTTGAACTTCATCGTGCACGAGCCGAGCGGGTAGAACCCGGTGTCGACCGCGTAGTTGAGCTGCGACAGGTTGACGTAATGGCGGACGACGTCGGGCTCGTTCATCTCGGGCAGCGCCGGGGCCGTCATTCGTCGGGCGTCGGCGGGGATCCGGTCGAGAGCGTCCTTGGGTGCGTGGGGGATCTTGCCGCCGCCGCGGCCCGGTCGGCCGCGCTCGAAGATCGTCGGCTGGAGCCGTTCGCCGGTGACGCTCATCGAGCGACCTCCGCGACGACCGGCGGGATGTCGAAGTCGGCCAGGACTGCCGACAGCGCTCCGGCGAAGGTCGCGATCTCGGCCGGCGTGGTGACCTCGGTGGCGCACACGAGCAGGCCGTCGGCGAGACTCGGGTCATCGGGCTCCGCGTCGGCCAGGACGAGGCCCGCCAGGACGCCCGATGCGATCAGTCGCCGGTGGACCGACCGCGCGTCGGGCACACGGACGACGAACTCGTTGAGGTACGGACCCGGGTGCAGCCGGGACACCCCGACGGCAGCCAGCGCCTGCTCGAGCTCCGCCGCGCGTGCAGCGCCGAGCGCCGCGACGTCGCGCAGGCCGTGCGGACCGATCGTGGCGAGGTAGATCGAGGCAGCTAGCGCGAGGAGGGCCTGGTTGGTGCAGATGTTGCTCGCCGCCTTGTCGCGACGGATGTCCTGCTCGCGCGCGCGCATCGTCATCACGAATGCCCGGCGGCCGTCGAGGTCGGTGGTCATGCCGACAAGCCGACCGGGTATCTGGCGGACGAGCGCGTCGGTCGAGGCCAGGATCCCGAGATACGGGCCGCCGTACTGCGGGGCGATGCCGAGCGGCTGGCCCTCGCCGGCGGCGATGTCCGCACCATAGGCGCCCGGCGGGGCGAGGACCGCGAGGCTGACCGGCTCGACGACCGCGACGAACAGCGCTCCGGCCGCGTGCGCAAGCCGCCCGATCTCGGGCATCGGCTCGAGCAGGCCGAGGAAGTCGGGCTGCGCGGCGATGACGCCGGCGACCGGACGGCCGGGCTCGGCCAGCATCCGCTCGAGGGCGGCCAGATCGGTCGTGCCCGCGCTGTCGCCATCGACGACCAGCGGGATCTCCTCGAGCTCGAGCCCGCCCTCGAAATACGTCCGCGTGGTCGCGCGGTAGTGCGGGTGGACGCCACGCGAGATCAGGACCCGCTCGCGGCGCGTCGCGCGACAGGTCATCAGGGCGGCTTCGGCCGTGGCCGCCGCGCCGTCGTAGTGCGAGGCCGAGACCACGTCGAGGTCGACCAGCTCGGCCAGCAGCGACTCATACTCGTAGATGCTCTGGAGCGTGCCCTGGCTGATCTCGGGCTGGTACGGCGTGTAGGCGGTGTACCACTCGCCTCGCAGCAGCAGCTGGTCGACCGCGGGCGGGCTCCAGTGGCGATACACCCCGGCGCCCAGGAACGAGGCGAGGTCCGTCCGGTTGCGGGCGGCCAGTCCGGACAGCCGGGCGGCCAGCTCGAGCTCGGGCTCGGGCTCGGGCAGGTCGAGGTGCGAGGCCCGCAGCGCGACCGGGATGTCCTCGAACAGCTGGTCGACCGAGGTCAGTCCGAGCGCCTCGAGCATCCTCGCCCGGTCGTCGGCGGTATGGGGACCGTACGGCATCGGCTCAGCCGGCGGCGATCAGGGCGTCGTAGGCGTCGGCGTCGAGAAGGGCCTCGACCTGGCCGGCGTCGGCGATCCGGAGGCGGATCATCCAGCCGCCCCCGAACGGGTCGCTGTTGACCAGCTCGGGGCTCGCCCCAAGGTCCGGGTTCGTCTCGGTGACCTCGCCGCTCAGCGGGGCGAACAGGTCGCTCACGGCCTTGACCGACTCGACGACGCCGAACGCCGCGAACTGGTCGAGCGTCCGTCCGGCCTCGGGCAGCTCGACGAACACGATGTCGCCCAGCTGGTCGGCCGCGTAGGCGGTGATCCCGATGGTCGCCTCGTCCCCGTCGATGCGGACCCACTCGTGGTCCTTGGTGTAGCGCAGATCGCTCGGGACCATCGGCTCAGGCACCCCTCTTGTAGAACGGCAGGGCGACCACCCGCGCCGGGACGCGGGCATCGCGGATCTCGACATCGACAACGGTACCCGGCTCCGCGTCGCCCGGCGCGACGTACGCCATGGCGATCGGCACGCCCAGGGTCGGCGACTGCGTCCCGCTGGTGACGATCCCGGTCCGCCGCTGTCCGACGAAGACCGGGTAGCCGTGGCGTGCGATGCCCCGTCCCTCCACGATCAGCCCGACAAGCTTCCGCGCCGGACCGTCGCGGGCGACCTTCTCGAGCGGTGCCCGGCCGACGAAGTCATCGGGCTTGGTCAGCTTCACCACGCGGCCGAGCCCCGCCTCGTACGGGTTCGTGTCGAGGTCCAGCTCATTGCCGTAGAGCGGCATGCCGGCCTCGAGCCGGAGGGTGTCCCGCGCCCCGAGTCCGATCGGCAGCCCACCGTGGGCCCGAACAGCCTCGAGCAGCACGTCCCACAGCTCGACGGTCCGCGCCGTGTCGACGAAGACCTCGAACCCGTCCTCGCCGGTGTATCCCGTCCGCGCCACGAGCGCGTCGATGCCAGCCACCTTCCCTTCGGCGGCCGCGTAGTAGCGCAGGGCGCCAAGGTCCACGTCGGTCAGCGGAGCGAGCGTCTCGAGCGCGCGCGGACCCTGGACCGCGAGCAGGCCGGTCGCCAGCGACCGATCGTCGAGGACGGCCGCGAACCCGGCCAGCCGTGTCGCCAGGCCATCCGAGACGACGGGCGCGTTGCCCGCGTTGGCGACGACCAGGTAGCGGATCGCGTCGAGTCGATAGACGATCAGGTCGTCGACGATCCCGCCGTCCGGCGCGCAGATCATCGAATACTGGGCGCGCCCGACCGCGAGGCTCGGCGGGTCGGAGACGAGCGCGGCGGCGAGGGCGTGACCCGATTCGGGTCCCTCGACGTACAGCTCGCCCATGTGCGACAGGTCGAACAGCCCCACCCGCTCGCGAACCGTCTTGTGCTCCTCGAGGATCGAGCCGTACTGGACGGGCATCAGCCAGCCACTGAACTCGATCAGGCGAGCCCCGAGGGCGCGATGCGCGTCGGCCAGCGGCGTGACATGGATGGTCGCGTCCGGGGCGTCGGTCACTGGGCCGCCTCGGCATGCTTGGTGGCCGCCGGGGCCGTGCCGTCGGGCACCTGCCGTCGGGCGAGCGCGTCGCCGGCCCGCGCCACCAACGCCCGCTCGGTCTCGAACGTCAGCATCGAGCCGGCGCTCTCGAACGTGATCCAGCGGACTTCGTCGAACTCGTGGTCGTGCGCCGCCAGGTCGCCGCCGACCGGCTCCATCAGGAAGTAGTGGACGGTCTTGTGGATGCGGGTCCCCGACTGGACGAACCAGTATTCGATCGAATCGAGCGGACCGGTGATGCGGACCTGGAGCCCGGTCTCCTCGCGGACCTCGCGGAGCGCCGTCTCCTCGCGCGTCTCGCCCGGGTCGGGCGTCCCCTTGGGAAGGGTCCAGGTCCGGCCGTCCCGCTCTCGCCTCCGGCTCCCGACCACCAGCCACGGCTGGCCCGAATTCATACCGAACGACGATCCCGCCGGCGGAGGTGGCGGTCGAGGTCCTCAGCCTTGCCACGGCGCCGACGAGGCGCCCGGCCGGGGCGTGCCGGGGCGCCCGGACCTTGCCCACTGCATGATGACGGCCGGTCGCGGTCGACCGCCGGCGCGCCGCCTGGGCATGGCGGGCTGGATGGCACGCCACCCGGCGCGGACGCGGGTGAGCGGCGCGATCTCC
Organism: uncultured Chloroflexia bacterium; assembly: GCA_963797685.1. Lineage (GTDB taxonomy): Bacteria > Chloroflexota > Limnocylindria > Limnocylindrales > CSP1-4 > SPCO01. The sequence continues at coordinate 33,106 of CAWCQK010000010.1, forward strand.
GGGCCGCGGACCACCGTCGAATGCGACGCCGGTGCGCTGAACGAGCTCGACGGACGCAGGCCGAGGCGGCGCTCCCTGACCCGGGTCGAGGGACGCACGAAATGGGCCGCCGGCCGGGCTGCGTACTTGGCCGCGATGCTGTGATCCATGGGAGGCTATGGTACCGGTTCAGCCGGGGCTTGCAAGGCCGGGACGAGCGCGTTCCGCATGTCGCTCGCCATCGCCGGTGCCAGCGCGCCACGGTCCTCGGCCAGATCGATCTCGCGCCCCGCTGCGGCCACGTACAGATCCACGACCCCTGGTGCGTGCGCGCGCAATGTGGCCAGGTGGGCCACCAGCGTCCCGATGTCCCCGCGCGTCATCGGGCCGGTCAGCGCCGCGCGGATCCCGAGCGCGCGAGCGTTCCCGAGCGTGCCCTCGATGAGCGGCCCGTAGATCGCCAGCGAGCCGGCCTCGTCGAGGCCGGCCACCCGCCCGAGCTCGGCGATGGCGTCGAGCAGCGCCACGAACCCGCCGGCGGCCAGCACCGCGGCCGCGTGATAGGCGGCCTTGGAGCCGGGCGCCAGGCGAACGGCCGTCGCGCCGACCGCCTCGGCCATGTCGGCGAGCATGGCGGCCAGCTGGTCGTCGCCCTCGATGGCGACCGTCGCGCCGTGCAGGGCCGCGACCGCCCGCTCGGTATCGGCGAAGGCGACCAGCGGGTGGAACGCGCCGATCTGCGTGCCGGCCGCCATGGCCGGCGTCAGGACCTCGGCCCCCAGTGCGCCGCTGGTGTGGATCATCGCCTGTCCGCCGTACATCCGCAGCGACCGGGCGAGCCCGGCGATCGCGTCGTCGGGGACGGCCAGGATGATCAGCTCGACCTCGTCGAGGATCGGCTCCGGATCGGCGAAGACGCGGGTGACGTCGACCAGCGAGCGGAAGCGCTCGCGCCGGGCGGGATCGCGGCTGGCGACCGCCTGGATCGGCCAGCCGCCGCGGCTCAGCGCCAGCGCCGAGCGCCGTCCCGACAGCGCCCGCCCCGACGATCCCGGTGATGGGCGGCTGACCCGGGTTCGAATGGACGTGCGGGTGGGTGTGGTCACCGGGGTGCTCTGGATCGTGACGGTGCGAGCCGGGCGGCGGTGGGTCGAGGTCGATCCCGGCGGCCTCGACGGCGGCGGCGGTCTCGGCGTGCTCCAGCGCACGTTCGGGATCGTGGCCGGCCGCTCGCTCCCCTCCCTGCTCCCCCGCCGGATCGTCGCCGGGCAGGTCGCCCCACGCCTTCATCGGGATCGTCCCGGGGCTGCCGCGAAAGCTCGATGTCGCACGGCCCGAGTGTAGCGACCGCATCGGCGCGGTCGCGTCCGGGCCGACCTATACTGAGGGCCGATTCGACCCGGGGCGGGCGCACCCGCCCGGCGCCGACTGACCCCGCGCACACGCGCGGACGATGAAGGAGGCGCGTCATGACAGCCCGGTCCTCGATCCCCGATCCGTTCGCCGCGCGCGACACCCTGCGGATCGGCAGCACCGACTACGGGTACCACAGGCTCGCGGCAGTGGCCGACCGGATCGACCTCGATCGGTCTCCCGGTGACGATCAAGATCCTGCTCGAGAACCTGCTCCGCCACGCCGGCGACGGCATGGTCCGGCCGGAAGACGTGGAGGCACTGCTCGCCTGGCGGCCCGGCGTCGCGGCCGAGGCCGAGATCCCGTTCATGCCCGCCCGGGTCCTCCTCCAGGACTTCACCGGCGTCCCGGCCGTGGTCGACCTCGCAGTCATGCGCGACGCGATGGCCGATCTCGGTGGCGATCCGGCGAAGGTCAACCCGCTCGTCCCGGCCGACCTCGTCATCGACCATTCGGTCCAGGTCGACCGGTTCGGGACGCCCGGCGCGTTCGCTTTCAACGTCGAGCGCGAATACGACCGCAACGGCGAGCGCTACCAGCTCCTGCGCTGGGCGCAGACCGCGTTCCGCGACCTGCGCGTGGTGCCGCCCGGGACCGGCATCATCCACCAGGTCAACCTCGAGTTCCTGGCCACGGTGGTGACCGATCGCGAGGATGGCGCCGGCGGTCGGGTCGCCTTCCCGGACACGCTGGTCGGCACCGATTCCCACACGACGATGGTCAACGGCCTCGGCGTCCTCGGCTACGGCGTCGGCGGCATCGAGGCCGAGGCCGTCCTGCTCGGGCAGCCGCTCTACCAGCCGATGCCACACGTCGTCGGCGTCCGGCTCCATGGCGCGCTGCCGCGTGGCTCGACCGCCACCGACCTCGTCCTGGTCGTGACCGAGATGCTGCGCGCGCACGGCGTGGTCGGCTCGTTCGTCGAGTTCGCGGGCGACGGCCTGGCGACCCTCGCCCTGGCCGACCGGACGACGATCAGCAACATGAGCCCCGAGTTCGGGGCGACCGCGACCCTCTTCCCGATCGACGACGAGACGCTCGCATATCTGCACCTCACGGGCCGGTCGGCCGAGCGGGTCGAGCTCGTCGAGCGCTACGCGCGGGCGCAGGGCCTGTGGCGGCTGCCCGGCGACGGACCGACCTTCGACGAGCTGCTCGAGCTCGACCTCGCCAGCGTCGAACCATCCGTCGCCGGCCCGCGCCGCCCGCAGGACCGGGTCGAGCTGCCCGGTCTCCCGGCCAACTTCGAGGCGGCCTTCCCGGCCACCGGCCCGACCGCCGCGTCCAAGGAGGACCTCGGGCGGCTGACCGATGAGGGCGGCACGACCGGTGCCACCGACAACGGCGGCGTCGCCATCGAGGTCGGTGGGCAGCACGCCATCGTCCGGCACGGCTCGGTGGCGATCGCGGCCATCACGTCATGCACCAACACCTCCAACCCGACGGTGATGGTCGGTGCCGGCCTGCTGGCCCGCAACGCGGTGGCGCGCGGCCTGCGGGTCGGGCCGACGGTCAAGACCTCGCTGGCCCCGGGCTCGCGCGCAGTGACCGGCTACCTCGAGGCGGCCGGGCTGATGGACCCGCTCGAGACGCTGGGCTTCGCGCTGGCCGGCTACGGCTGCACGACCTGCATCGGCAACTCCGGCCCGCTCGACGACGCCGTCGCCAGCTGCCATCGAGAAGAACGACCTGGTCGTCGCCGCCGTGCTCTCGGGCAACCGCAACTTCGAGGGTCGCATCCACCCGCTCGCGCGCGCGAGCTACCTCGCCTCGCCGCCGCTGGTCGTGGCGTTCGCCCTGGCCGGGCGGGTCGACATCGACCTGACCAGCGAGCCACTGGGCACCGGGTCGGACGGGCGGCCGGTCTATCTGGCCGACATCTGGCCCGAGCCCGACGAGATCCGCACCGTCATCGCCGCCAGCATCGACCCCGAGCTGTTCCGGCGGACGTACGCCACCGTGTTCGAGGGTGACGACCGGTGGCGCGCGCTGCCGATCCCGTCGGGCGACCGATACGCCTGGGACGACGACTCGACCTACATCGCCAAGCCGCCGTTCTTCGACGGCCTCGGCCTCGACGCCGGACCCCGTCGGTGACATCGACGGCCTGCGGGTCCTGGCCGTCCTCGGCGACTCGGTCACCACCGACCACATCTCGCCTGCCGGCTCGATCGCGCCGTGGTCGCCCGCCGGCCAGTGGCTCCAGGCCCACGGCGTCGGGCCGCTCGAGTTCAACTCGTACGGCGCCCGTCGCGGGCACCACGAGGTGATGATGCGCGGCACGTTCGGCAACATCCGGCTGCGCAACCGCCTGGTCGAGGGCAAGGAGGGTCCGTACACGATCCACCTCCCCGACGGCGACGAGGACTTCATCTACGACGTGGCGATGCGCTATGCCGCCGAGGGCGTCCCGCTGGCGATCATCGCCGGTCGCGAGTACGGCTCGGGCTCGTCGCGGGACTGGGCGGCCAAGGGCCCGGCGCTCCTCGGCGTCCGTGTCGTCATCGCCGAGAGCTTCGAGCGGATCCATCGCTCGAACCTCGTCGGGATGGGGATCCTGCCGCTCCAGTTCCGGGTCGGCGAGACCGCGGCGTCGCTCGGTCTGACCGGCCGCGAGACGCTGTCGGTCAGCGGGCTGGCCGGCGGGCCGACCCCCCGCCAGGACGTGACGGTCATCGCCCGCGCGGACGACGGCAGTGAGCGACGGTTCTTGGCGATCGCGCGCCTGGACGGTCCGATCGACGTCGAGTACTTCCTGGCCGGCGGGATCCTTCCCGCCGTCCTGCGCCGGCTCGCCGCCGAGACCTAGGCCAGGGAGCCCGCGCCGCCGGATGGCCCGGCGTGGGCGCCCGCCATCCGGACACGAAGAAGCCCTCGGGGGAGGAACCGAGGGCTTCTGCGCGGAGGAGCAGGCTGGTGTCGCCCGTTCTGACGACCGGCACTCCGGCAGCGTGACGCCCTTGACGGTCAATCTTCGGGTGGGTCCTTCGGCTGGCTGGGGCGCAGCGTGCGACCGATGTTGCCGACCAGCAGGGCGACCGCCGACACGAGGTAGAGCTGGCCGACGAGCCCCTCGGAGACGGCGGCCATCCGCCCGATGCTGGTCGCCGCGGTGAAGTCCCCGTAGCCGATGGTCGCGAGCGTCGTGTAGCTGAAGTAGATGTAGTCGGTGGCATCGGGGGTCGACGTCTGGACGAAGAACGGGCCGTTCGTCAGGGTGGCCACGAGTGGGAAGAGGTAGGCATAGGCCAGTCCGAGCAGGAGATAGATGGCCAGCGCACCGAGCACCAGGCGGAAGGTGATCGTCGGGCTGAGCACGATCCGCCGCAGGATGACGATCGGGGCGACGACTGCCAGGAGCAAGCCGACCAATCCGGCGGTCGCAGTCGGAATCGCGCTGCCCGCGTAGTACGCGGCGGCCGCGAACAGGATCGCCACGACGACCACGATCGCCGCCGCCCGGAAGGTCCGGCCCCGGGCTCCGGCCGTGTGAAGGACGAAGAGCAGCGTCCCGCCGCTGAGGGCCACGCTGGCCAACTGGCCGATCGTCCCTTCGGCCGCAGCGAAGACGGTGACGGTCACGAGGATGAGGACGAGGGCGACCCCGAAATCGTCCTCGCGTGCGAGCAACCGTCGTGCCGCTTGACGGCGCGTTTCCCCGGGTTCGCGGAGGACCATCATCGTTCGGCGATGGTAGGCGCGTTCGATCCCTCGGCGGCGGCCTGGCGCGCACGGTCCGGGCGGACCAGCTTGCCGACGGCCTTGCGCCGAAAGAGCGCGGTGCAGGTGATCGAGTCTGGGATTCGGTGCGCGGACAGCCCGGTCACGTGCTCGTGCATCCTGCTGAGGATGCCAGACCCGATCTACGATGGATCGATGCCGACCTCACTGCTGACCGACGCGTTCGCCCATCACATCTGGGCGACCCAGCGCATCATCGACGTCTGCGCCGCCCTGACACCTGAGCAGCTGGCGACGCCGGCCCCCGGCACGTTCGGCCCGATCGTCGACACCGTGCGACACCTCGTCGCGTCCGACAGCTGGTACCTGTCCTTCTTCCGGCCCGGGACCGAGCAGCTCGACGAGCGAGCGGAGACTCCCCTCGCCGACCTGCGCTCGATCATCACGAGGAATGGCTCGGCGTGGGCCGACGTGCTCGCCGGAGGGGTCGACCCCGACGCGGACATGCCGGAGATCGGTGACACGGGCTGGGAGTTCCATGCACCCGCGGGCGTGCGTCTCGCGCAGGTCGTGCAACACGGGAATGACCACCGCAGCCAGGTCTGCACCGCCCTCACGAGCCTCGGCGTGACACCGCCCGACATCGCCGTCTGGGAATTCGCCGAGGTGACCGGTCGCTCGCGATCCTTGCCCGAGCCGCCACTGTAGTCGGACGGGGATCGAGGGGAGTGGTGGGCGATACTGGATTCGAACCAGTGACCTCGCGGATGTGAACCGCGCGCTCTAACCGACTGAGCCAATCGCCCGTGAACGCCCGGCGATCATACCCGCAGCCCCGGCCAACGGGCAACGATCACCTCCGGGTCGACCCCGTCGATGACCACCAGCTTCTGTCGGCTGCTGGCACCGGCGACGATCCGGACATCGCGCCGGGCGATGTCGAGCTCGTCGGCAAGGATGCGGATCAGGGCAGCGTTCGCCGCCCCTTCGACCGCGGGCGCCATCACGCGGACCTTCAGGACGCCGTCGACCACCTCATCGACGCGCTCGACCGCGGACCGCGGCGTGAGGCGGACGGCGAATCGAGCGGTCGGGAAGCTCAAGATCCCGGAAGGCGCGCCATGAGGGCGTCTTGCACGGACGGCATCGAACCCCGAGTCTACCAGTCGTCCGCGAAGGGGCCCTTGAACCGTCTCGCGTCAGGCGTGTGGCTCATGCGGGTGGGGTCGCTCACCGAACAGCGCCCGACCGACGCGGACGATCGTCGCGCCCTCCTCGATCGCCAGCTCGAAGTCGTCGGTCATCCCCATCGACAGCTCCGGGCCAAGCGCGGGCCAGCGGGCGCGCAAGCGTTCCGAGAGAGTGCGCAAAGCCTGGAACGTCTGCCGCGTCTCGGCCGGGTCCGCGGTCAGCCGGCCGACGGTCATCAGGCCGCGCACGGCCAGGTGCGGCAACCCCAGAAGGTCCGGGAGAGCGACGTCCAGGTCGGCCGCCGCGAACCCCGCCTTGGCCGGGTCCTCGTCCACGTTGACCTGGACGAGGACCGGATAGCGGGCGCCCGGCCGGACCTCGGGCACGAGCCGGTCGAGCCGCTGTCCGAGCTCGACCGAGTCCACGGTCTGGATCGCGTCGAAGACCTCCAGCGCGCGGCGTGCCTTGTTCGACTGGAGCGGGCCGACGAGCTCCCAGCGCGCGCCGGGCACCTCGGGCACCTTGGCGACCCCCTCCTGGACCCGGTTCTCGCCGAGCCGATCGAGCCCGGCCGCGACCGCGTCGCGCAACGCATCCGCGGCGACCGTCTTGGAGACGGCGACGAGTGACACCTCGGCGGGATCGCGACCCGCGCGCGCGCAGGCATCCTCGATCCGTGCGAGGACGCGTTGGCGAGCGGCGCGGTAGGCGTCGACGCGGGCCGGGTCGGTCATGCGCGGACGGCCGGCACGCCGGCCGGGGTCACTTCCGGCGGAGGAAGCTCGGGATCTCCAGGTCGTCCGCGTCGTAGGTCGTCGAGCGCTTGGCCGGGACCGGCTCGCCGACGGTCCGCTCGACCCGCGGCGCCGCGACAACGGCCGCCGCCTGGTCGTCGAGCGTCGACGGCGCCTGCGACGGGTACGACCCGCCGTCGGCGACCTCTTCGCGCTGGCGCTGGAGCTCCTCGAGGAAGTCTCGCTCGCGCGACGGTCGCGCGATGGCACCTGAGTCCATCACCGCGGTCGCCTCGAGGCGGTTGACGTGACGCTTCTTGCCGCCGTCGAAGCCGGTCGCGATGACCGTGATCATCACCTCGTCGCCGAGCCGCTCGTTGAAGCTCGTCCCGAAGATGATGTTGGCCTCCGGGTCGGCGGCAGCTCGGATCTCCTCGGCCGCCTCCGTCACCTCGTACAGGCTGAGGGTCGACGAGCCGGTGATGTTGAACAGGATGCCCTGGGCGCCGGCGATGTCGACCTCGAGCAGAGGGCTGGCGATCGCCTGACGGGCGGCCTCGACGGCGCGGTTCTCGCCGGTCGCCCGGCCGATGCCCATGAGCGCGGAGCCCGCGTCGCGCATGATCGCGCGCACGTCGGCGAAGTCGAGGTTGATGAGGCCCGGCATGGTGATGATGTCGCTGATGCCCTGGACGCCCTGGCGCAGGACGTCGTCCACGACCCGGAACGCGTCGAGGATGCTGGTGTTCTTCTGGACGACGTCCTTGAGCCGGTCGTTGGGGATCGTGATCAGGGTGTCGACCTGTGCCTTGAGCTCCTCGGCGGCCTTCTCGGCGACGAGCTTGCGCTTGGCGCCCTCGAACGTGAACGGCTTGGTCACGACGCCGATCGTCAGCGCGCCCGTCTCCTTGGCGATCTGGGCGACGACCGGAGCGGCGCCCGAGCCGGTCCCGCCGCCGAGCCCGGCGGTGATGAACACCATGTCCGAATCGACAGGGCCGCGCTGATCTTCTCCGAGTCCTCTTCCGCCGCGCGCTGGCCGATGGTCGAGTCGCCGCCCGCACCGAGACCGCGGGTGATCTTGTCGCCGATCCGGATCTTGTGCGGCGCATCGGCCTGCAGGAGGGCCTGCGCGTCGGTGTTGAGGGCGATGAACTCGACCCCCATCATCTCCGCGCGGATCATCCGGTTGACGGCGTTGCTCCCCCCGCCGCCGACACCGATGACGCGGATCAGCGCGAAGTTCTCGGAATCGGAACGCAACGGCATCGGGCTCTCCTCAGCGACCCACATGGGGATTCTGCGCGACGGTGGCTCGTCTGGACCCGGGTGGCCTTTCCCGGTGCTGAGCGGGTCCGATTGGGTTGGCGGGAGTATACCGCCCGACACGTCCGGCCGGGTACCCGAACATCGCGATCTGGCCGACTTTCTGGCCCGGATCGAGCGTCCGGGTGGTGTCAGGACGCACCGCTCAGCCCGAAAGAAAGGAGAGGCGGACCGTCCTGACCTCGTTGTCGGCGTTGGGGTCCAGCAGGCAGATCGACTGCCACGTCCCAAGGGCCAGCCGGCCGCCGACGACGGGCACCGTGAGCGACGGCGGGGCGAGCAGCGGCAGGACGTGATCGGCGCCGTGACCGGGCGAGCCGTGACGATGGCGGTACAGCCGCTCCTCACGCGGCAGCAGGCGGTCGAGGGCCGCCATCAGGTCGTCATCCGAGCCGGCGCCGACCTCGACGATCACGAGGCCGGCCGTCGCGTGCGGCACGAAGATCGACAGCAGGCCGTCGCCACCGCCGGATGCCTCCGCCGCGAACCCGGCGCATTCGCCGGTCAGGTCGACGAGCCCGCGACCACGGCCGGTCCGGATCGTCAGCTCGCGCGTGTCTACGGGAAGATGTTCCGGATCGCGTCGCGCAGCCGGCCGATGCCGCCACCGACCGGCGCGGACTCGTAGCGGTTCGGCTCGCCGGCCGACAGCGCCGCGGCGCCCCACTGGAGCAGGCCCACGCTGGTGCTGTAGGCGGGAGTGAGGAGCGTGTCCACGAGCCCGCCGATGCCGGCCGGCGCGGCGACACGGACCGGCATCTCGAGGACCTCGCGGCCGAGCTCGGCCGCGCCCGCCAGTTGCGACGCGCCGCCGGTCAGGATGACCCCGGCCGGGAGCATGCCGACGCCGGCGGCCCGGATCTCGTTGCGCAGCAGCTCGAACGTCTCGCGCATCCGGGCTTCGATGATCTGCGACACCTCGAGCCGGCTGACCGTTCGCCCGGCGTCCTCTCCGAGGACCGACACGCTGATCTGCTCGTCCTCGTCGATCTGGCGCAGGTCGCAGGTTCCGTGCTTGATCTTGAGCTCCTCGGCGACCTGGATGCTGGTCTTGAGCCCGATCGCGACGTCGTTGGTCACGTTGGCGCCGCCCACCGGCAGGACCCGGGTGTGGAACGGCGAGCCGTCCTGGAAGAGCGCCAGGTCGATGGTGCCGGCACCGATGTCGGCGACCGCGACGCCGAGCTCCTTCTCCGTCTCGGTCAGCACCGCCTCCGCGGCGGCCAGCGAGTTCGCCACCAGCTCGTCGATCTTGACCCCGGCGGCGGCCACGCACTTGGTCAGGTTCTGGACCGCGGTGGCCGACGCGGTGACGATGTGGGTCTCGACCTCGAGCCGGAGCGCGCTCATCCCGAGCGGGTCCTTGACGCCCTCCTGGCCGTCGACCGTGAAACCGCGGCGTTCGACGTGGAGGACGTCGCGGTTCGACGGGATCGACACCGCCCGGGCGACCTCGATGGCACGGTTGACATCCTCGCGGGTGACCTCGCGGTGATGGGCGGTGACCGCCACTTGTCCGCGCGAGTTGAGGCTCTCGACGTGCTGGCCGCCGACTCCGACGAAGGCACGGTCGATCTTCCAGCCGGACAGCCGCTCGGCGCGCTCGACCGCGTCGGCGATCGAGCGGACCGTCTGGTCGATGTTGATGACGACGCCCTTCTTCAGTCCGGACGCCGGCACGGTGCCATGGCCCATGATCGTCAGCCGGCCGTCGCGGCTCACCTCGCCGATGAGGGCACAGACCTTGCTCGTGCCGACGTCGATGCCGACCAGGACCGCTTCTCGTTCCACCGTTCCGTTCTTCTCCGTTAAGGGGCTGTCGCGGCTTAGAGGAAGTGGCGCCGGATGAGGGCCACGTTATCGAAGATGCGCAGGCCGAAGGTGATGAGGGCCACCAGGTAGAGATCGAGGCCGAGCCGATCGCCGATGAACGTCAGGAGCACCGCGACGATGGCGTTGACCATGAACCCGCTGATGAAGATGCGATTGTCGTAGACCCCGTCGAGCTCGGCCCGGACTGCTCCGAGGACCGAATCGAGCGCGGCGAGGATCGCCACGGCCGAATAGCGACTGAGTTCGAACCCGACGTTGACGTTGAGGACGAGGCCCATGAGGACGCCCACGAGGAGTCCGAGCAGGGGCAGCAGCACGGGTTGATCGTCCTCGCTCCGGTGGTTTGGGCAAGGCTACCCGACGGCGACGGCCGTCCGCCACCTCACGGCGACTTGCTCGGCTTGGGCGACGATTCCCCGACGATGGCGACGGTGCCGCCCGCGGCACGTATGTCCCGTCGGTCTCGGAGGCGAGGATCACCCGCTGGACCGTCGGCCTCGCGACCGGTCAGCAAACTGCGCAGCAGCCGGACCTGGCCCGGGATCATGTCGGTCGTCCGCAGGCTCGGAGTGTAGAAGCCGAAGACCGCCGACCACGTGCCCGGCTTCGTGCCGAGGACGAACCCATTCTCATCGCTGACGCTGACCGAGAGCGACACGGCCGAGCTGCCGACATCGCCCGGCACCAGCGACGCGAGCCGCGTCGCGGCATCGAGGTCGACCGGGTCGAGACGCTTGCCGACGTCGAGATCGGCCGCCGAGAGTCGCAGATCGTCGATGACCGGGAGCTTTGCGACGTCGGCCGGCGGGTGTGCCGGCATCAGGCCGAACAGGGTGCCGTCGGCGTCGGCCAGATATCGCCGGTCGCCGACCTGCCAGACCATGACGGGAACGCGCTCGTCGACGGTGACCGCGAGCGTGCCGGGGAGGCGGACCTCGACCTGGGCCGAGCGCACGGTCGGGAGCCCCTCGAGGGCGGCCACCAACGGGCCGGTGGCCAGCGCGAACAGGTTCTGCCCGCGCGCGAGCGCGAGGGTGGACTCGATGACGGCGGGGTCCGTGAGCTGGGCGCCGGTCACCTGGACCGACCGGTAGTCGAAGGCGGACGACGCGCCCACGCCGTAGATCGCGGCCGCCGTCGCGAGCATGACCAGGGCGGCCCCGGCCCGGACCGGAGACAGGCCGGCCGATGCCCGCCGCACCTGGCGCGACCGGCGCCCGGGGAGTGGCGTCCGGCTCCGGCTGGCGACGGGTCGACCGTTCATCGGGGCAGGTCCGCCGGTGTCAGGGCGGGCCGTGCGCGGGCGGCGTGGCGCTCGACGGCCAGCTCGACGATCTTGCTGCAGACGCCCGCGAACGTGTAGCCGCCCTCGGCCGGCATCGTCGGGAAGAGGCTGATCGGGGTGAAGCCCGGGATCGTGTTGATCTCGGACAGCACGATCGACTCGCCGGCCAGCAGGAAGTCGATCCGCGCGAACCCTTCGGCGCCGATCGCCCGGTACGCGTCGCGGGCGATCTTCAGCATCGTCGCCCGCTGGCGGTCGGTGACCTCGGCCCGGGTCGAGGTCTCGGACAGCCCCGCCGTGTACTTGGCCTCGTAGTCGTAGAACTCGTGACCCGACACGATCTCGCCCGGGCCGTACAGCTCGAGGTCCGCCGGGCCGTTGCCGATGACCGAGACCTCGAGGTCGCGCGCGCCGGCGATGTATGTCTCGACGAGAGCGAGCGTGTCGTGACGGAACGCGGTGTCGAGCGCGGCATCGAGCTCGGCCGGGTCGTGGACGAGGGTCATCCCGACCGAGCTTCCCAGTCGAGCCGGCTTGACCATCAGGCGCGGGTCGGACGCGGCGGCGGCGAACGCGAGGAGCTCGGTCCGCACCGCGGCCGGATCGCTCGCCCAGCGCGCCGCGTGGACCTCGCGCCAGTCGACGACCGGCAGCCCGATGCCGCGGCACATCCGCTTGAAGATGACCTTGTCCATCCCGATCGCCGAGGCGGCGACGCCGGATCCGGTGTACGGCAGGTCCGCGGCCTCGAGCAGGGCCTGGACCGTGCCGTCCTCCCCGAACGGACCGTGGAGGGCGATGACGACCACCGGCGCGGGTCGCGCGGCGGCCAGCCGGTCGATGGCGGCTCCGACCGTGACCGGGCCGCTCGCGCCCGAGCGACGCCGGGTCGTCGTAGGCGGCCGCCGGCCGGCCCTCGCGCCGATGTCCCGGCGGCAGCCACCACCACCTGCCCTCGAGGTCGATGAGGACCTGCTCGACCGGGTGGCCCTCCCCGGCGAGCGCCTCCGCGATGGCCGTCCCGGACACGACCGACACGTCATGCTCGGCCGACGGACCGCCGAGCAGCACCACGACCGGGAGCCGGCCGGCCTGTCCGCCGCTCACGCTGCGTGCCTCCCAGCCGGTCCAGTCGCCGACGAACTCGATCTCGAACGCGAGGTCCACGTCGTGCCGCGCCCGGACTTCGGCGCGCACACGGTCGGCGAGTCGACGGACGTCGGCGGCCTGGCCCTTCTGGTCGTTGACGATGAAGTTGGCGTGCTTCTCCGAGACGACGGCACCACCGATCCGCAGACCCTTCAGGCCCGCGGCCTCGATCAGCCGGCCGGCCGAATCGCCGCGGCGGGTTGCGGAAGACGCTGCCCGCCGACGGCAGCCCGAGCGGCTGGTGCGCCTGTCGCCAACGGCGGATGTCGTCGAGCCGTGCCTTGATCACGTCCGGGTCAGCGGGGCTGAGCCGGAACGTCGCGTCGACGACGACGTCGCGCGGCGCGTCGACCTCTCCGTCATGGTCGGCACGCTTGAACCGGCTGTCGCGGTACGACAACCCCAGCTCGCCGGCCGGCACGATCGCCTCGGTCCCATCGGCGGACAGCACGCGCGCCGACTCGAGCACACCGGCCATGTCCGCATCGTGGGCACCGGCATTGGCCCACACCGCGCCGCCGACGGTGCCCGGGATGGCCAGCCCGAACTCCAGGCCGGTCAGGCCCGCGTGCTGGGTCTCGGTCGCCGCGCGGGCCATCTGGACGCCCGCCTCGGCCGTGTAGCGGTCACCATCGGTCCGCGACCCCTCGGCCCGGACCTGGATGACGAGGCCGCGGATCCCCGCGTCGGCGATGACCAGGTCGCTGCCACGGCCCGAGCACGAAATGCGGCAGGCCGCGGGTCCGGGCGAAGCGGACGAGGGCGCGCAGCTCGTGGGCGTTGTGGACCGTGGCGAACAGGTCGGCCGGGCCGCCGACGCGCATCGTGGTGAACCGCCCGAGCGGCTCGTCGCGGGACGTCTTGACGCCGATCCGGCGCTGGATGTCCGTCCCGGTGGCGATCGCGTCGAAGCCGGTGATCACGCCGCGCGACCCCGGGCGCGTCGCTCGATCTCGGTCGCGTCCGGGAACGGCTGCCGGGCCGCGGCGGCCATCACGAGCTCGGCCACGGCGTCCGCCGCGCCCGGGCGGCCGAGCGAGCGGGCCGCGGCCGACATCGCGGTGTGCGCGGCAGGGTCGTCGAGGAGCGCCGCGGCGTCGAGCAGCGCCGCCGCGTCGAAGTCCTCGTCCTCGACCAGCCGGGCCGCGCCGGCCGTCGCGAGGCTGACCGCGTTCGCCCGCTGGTGCCCGGCGGCGTGCGGATACGGGACGACGACCATCGGCAGCCCGAGCGCGGTCACCTCCGCGAGCGTCGATGAGCCCGCCCGCCCGACCACCAGGTCCGCGGCGGCGAGGGCAGCCAGCATCTCGTCGCGCAGGAACGGATACGGGTGGTAGCTGCTGCGGAGGGCCTCCGGGAGTCCTTCGCGGCCGGCCAGGGCGGCCGCATACCCGTCGTCACCGGTGACGTGCAGGACCGTCACCTGCTCGACGAGGCGGGGCAGCGCCTCGGCGACCGCGGCGTTGAACCGCCGGACCGCCTGCGAGCCGCCGAAGATGAGGATCACGTGCTCGTCGGGGCCGATCTCGAGCGCGTCGGCGGGCGGCGGCCCGGTCGAGGGTGCCGACCTCCCGGATCGGCGTGCCGGTCACGAAGCAGGGCCGCCCGGGAGCCGCGGCTGCGAGCGCCCGGCAGGTGGCATCGAACGAGACGGCCAGGGCGGCCGCCAGCCGGGCGGTGGCGCGGACCGCGCGGCCGGGGATCACGTTGCCGTCCCACAGCACGACCGGGATGCCCAGCGGTGCGGCCGCGAGGAGGACCGGCACCGCGACGTAGCCGCCCGTGGTGAAGATGGCAGCGGGTCGTTCGCGGGCGAGGATGGCGGTCGCCTGCGGGACCGAGACCCCGAGGCGGATCGGGTCGAGGATGGCGTGGACGTCGGCCTCCGTCGTCCGGAGCGATCGCGCGGCCAGCCGGCGCAGGGGGATATGCGCCGCGGGGACGATGGTCGCCTCGAGGCCGCGGTGCCCGCCAAGCCAGCGCAGCTCGGGCGCCTCAGGCGTCGTTGCGAGCGAGCGGGCCACGGCGAGCGCCGGGTAGATGTGTCCGCCCGTCCCGCCGGCCGCGATCAGCAATCGCATCGTCGTTCCACGTCCCCTTCTCCACCGTCTCGCGCGAGATCGATAACAGGATCCCGACCGCGGCGAAGCTGATGATGAGGGATGACCCGCCGGCGCTGATGAACGGCAGGGTGATCCCCGTGATCGGCAGCAGCGCCACGACCACCCCGATGTTGATGAACGCCTGAAGGCACAGCCAGGCGGTGATCCCGGCCGCCAGCAGCGCCCCGAACGTGTCGGGCGCCGCGAGCGCCACCCGGACGCCCGAGTAGGCCAGCAGCAGGAACAGCGTGATGACGACGATCCCGCCGAGCAGCCCGAACTCCTGGCCGACCTCGGCGAAGATGAAGTCGTTGAAGGCGTTCGGCACGGATACGCGGCTGGCTCCCAGCCCGGTCCCCAAAAGGCCCCCGACGCCGAGTGCCAACAGCCCCTGGATGGTGTGGAAGCCCTTGCCCAGCGGATCGAGCCATGGGTTCTGCCAGACCAGGATGCGGTCCGACTGATAGGCCTGCAGGCCGACCATCAGCATGGTCATCGCCCCGCCGGCGGCCATCACCGCGAGGTGGAACAGGTTCGCGCCGGCGACGAAGAAGATCGTGAATGCGGTCAGCGTGATGACCCCGGTCGTCCCGAGGTCGGGCTCCTTGAAGACGAGGGCGATGACCGGCGCGACGATGATCAGGAATGGGACGGTCCCGCTCCAGAAGCCACGGACACGGCTGCCGCGCTTGGCGAACCAGTGGGCCAGGTAGATGACGAGGGCGAGCTTGGCGAACTCGGCGGGGTGGACGGCCGGCAGCGGGCCGAGCTTGAGCCACCGAGCGGATCCCCCGACGACGATGTTCAGGGTGGGGACGAAGACGAGGATGAGCAGCGCGATGGCGATGATGTACAGCGGCACCGACGCCAGGCGGAGATAGCGGTAGTCCACCCGCATCATCACCAGCATCGCAGCGAGGCCCAGGATCGCCCACTGGATCTGCGGCCCCACGGTGGCGAACGTGTCGGCGTCCTGCGACAGGTAGCCCTTCAGCGCCGACGACGAGTAGACCATCAGGATGCCGATGGCGGTCAGCGCGACGACGACGACCAGGATCACGTAGTCGGCCTGGTGGCGCTCGCGCCGGAGCGCTCCGGCCCGGCTCTTGACCGGCGTCCGGTTGGCCGTGGCCCGCGGGTCGCCGGACTTCGGCTCGCTGTCGCGGCGCGCCCGCTCGAGGCGCGGGATCGGCGGTGCCAGGTTCATCGGTCCCCCTCCCTCGGCCGGGCCGCGGCGAGTGCCGCGACGGCCGCCTTGAACGCCCGGCCGCGGGCGGCGTAGTCCACGAACATGTCGAAGCTCGCGGCGGCCGGGCTGAGGAGCACGGTCGCCTGATCCGGTCCATCGCCGGTCGCGAGGATGTCGCGGGCGATGGCGTCGGCCCGGCCGACGGCCTCCTCGAGGCTGGCGGCACGCTCGGTGCGGGTCAGGCCGGCCGCCCGGAACGAGCTCTCGAGGCCAGGACCGCTCTCGCCGATGAGGACCGCGGCGGCCGCCCGCTCGGCGACGACCGGGGCGAGGTCGGTCAGGTCGATCCCCTTGTCTCGCCCGCCGGCGATCAGGACGATCGGCGGACCGAATGCCCGCAGGGCGGCGATGACCGCATCGGGCTGCGTCCCCTGCGAATCGTTGATGAACCGGACGCCGTCGACGATGGCGACAGGTTCGAGCCGATGCTCGACGCCGGTGAATGCCGCGGCCGCCCCGCGGATCCCGGCCGGATCGACCCCGAACGCGAGGGCGACCGCGATGGCGGCGAGTGCGTTCGACACGTTGTGAGCGCCCGGGATCGCGAGCTCGTCGACCGGCATGATCCGGCCGCTCGGTCCGGTCGCGGCCACTCCGCCGCCGGCGAGCCCGAGCCGCGGCACGCCGTCGGCCACGATCCAGCCGTCCACCACGCCGAGCCCGCCCGCGACCGGCACGTCGCGCCGATAGCGGATCGTGGTCACGCCGGCGGGACCCGCATACGAAGTGACGACCGGGTCCTCGTCGTTGAGCACGAGCGCGCCGGCCGGGTCGACCAGCTCGGCCAGCCGACGCTTGACCCGTCGGTAGCCCTCGAGCGTCCCGTGCCGGTCGAGGTGGTCGGACGTGACGTTGGTATAGACCGCGACCGTCGTGCCACGCGACAGCGTGGGCAGCTGGAGCTCGGACAGCTCGTCCACCACGCGGTGCCCAGGCGTCAGCTCCGGGAGCAGCTCGACGATCGGGATCCCGATGTTCCCGCCGAGCACGACCGGGTGGTCGGGATCGGCCGCGAGAACGGCCGCCGTGAGCGACGAGGTCGTGGTCTTGCCCTTCGTCCCGGTCACGCCGATCGTCGGCGCCGGGCACAGCCGCAGGAACAGGTCCGCCTCCGACACGAGGGCCGGGACCGTGGTGTCGCCACCGGCTCGCGCGTCGACCAGCGCCCGGAGCGCGGCGCGGAGGCGCGGCTCGGTCGTCGGGAAGTCGGGCGTGATGGACGGCGAGGTGGCCACCAGCTCGGCGCCCGCCCAGGTCGCCGCCGGGTCGACTGCGGGTCCCAGCGCGAGCGTCACCGGCCGCGCACCGAGCCCGGCGATCGCCTCGGTCAGCGCGTCCGCGGGCCGGCCATCGTAGACCGTCACCGCCGCGCCGGCATCGGCCAGGAAGCGGGCCAGCGCCAGTCCGCTGCGCGCCAGTCCGAGCACCGTGACCGGCCGGCCGCGCAGCGCGCCGGCACGAACGTCGTCGAGCGTCAGGCGGTCGAGGTCGATGGGCCCGGTCGTCGTCATCGTCGTCACTGGAGCCGGTTCAGCGATGCGAGGAACAGCGTCACGCCGAGCAGCGCGGCCAGGATCGCGATGATCCAGAAGCGGATGGTGATCTTCTCCTCGTCCCAGCCACCCAGCTCGAAATGGTGGTGGATCGGGCTCATCCGGAAGAGACGCTGGCCGCCGGACAGCTTGAACCAGGAGACCTGGAGGATCACCGATGCCGTCTCGACGACGAAGATGATCCCGATCAGCGGCAGGACCAGGATCTGGCCGGTGATGAGCGCAGTGACGGCCAGGGTCGCCCCGAGCGACAGGGCCCCCGAATCGCCGATGAAGATCTGCGCCGGGTGGACGTTGAACCACAGGAACCCGAGCAGCGCGCCGATGATCAGCGCGCACAGCAGCGCCAGGTTGGGCTGGGCCGGCACGTTGAGCAGGGCGATCAGCATGTACGCGACGAACGCGATCGCGACCGTCCCGCCCGAGAGCCCGTCGAGGCCGTCGGTGATGTTGACGCCGTTCGCCGCTGCCACGATGGCGAACGCTGCGAAGAGGACGTAGATCCGGGGATCGATGGAGACCGGACCGACGAACGGGACCGCGATGGCGGTGATCTGGTAGGTCTGCTGGATCTGCCGCGCTGCGACGAAGGCGACCACGGTCAGCCAGATCAGCTTCTGGCGGACGTGGATCCCCTCGCCGGTCCGGGCGTTCAGGTAATCGTCGAAGGCGCCCAGCGCCCCGACCCCGGCAAGCGCCGCCAGAGGAGCGAACGTCGCCGCATCCGGTCCCTGACGGAGGAAGAAGTAGATGCTGATGACGACGATCACGATGAGCAGCCCGCCCATCGTCGGCGTCCCTTCCTTGATGTAGTGGCTCTCCGGCCCCTCCTGGCGGATCCGCTTGCCGAACCCGACCGCGTGGAGCAGGCGGATGTACGGCGACATCAGGATCATGACCAGGGCGAAGGCGAGGAGGAGACCCTGGATCAGCTCGACCTGGGGGAAGGTCTCGGTCATCGGCGCGCGCCGCGTCCGAGCTCGTGCCGGAGGTCGTCGACGAGCCGGTCGAGACCGATCCCGCGCGACGCCTTGACCAGGACCACGTCACCGTCGCGCAGCCGCGGGCCGAGCGCGTCGCGGGCGCCATCGACATCCTGGACCCGAACGACGCGTGCCCCGTCCATGCCCGCGGCCACCGCACCATCGGCGATCCCGAGGGCACCGGCCCCGACGACGACCAGCGTGTCGACCGTTCGCGCCGCCGCCTCCCCGACGACCCGGTGACCCTCGTCGCTCGCCTCGCCGAGCTCGAGCATCTCGCCGAGGACCGCGACCCGCCGGCCGGGCAGCCCCGCCAGCAGGTCGAGCGCTGCGACCACCGAACGCGGCGAGGCGTTGTACGAATCGTCGACGATCGTCACGGCCCCGAGACGGATGAGCTGGACCCGGTGCGGCGCGGCCCAGCCGCCGGCCAGCCCCGCCTCGATCTCGTCGAACGACAGGCCCGCGATCCGACCGACCGCGGCGCCGGCCAGCGCGTTGTGCACCGACAGCCGCCCGAGCGTCGGGATCGTCATCGGACGGCGAGTCCCCTCGGCGCGGAGCGTGAAGCGCATGCCGTCGAGGCCGTTCGAGGCGACGGCCTCGGCACCGACGTCGGCGTCGTCGGCGAACCCGTAGGTGGTCGACCGCGCGGCGGACCGGGCGCCCATCCGGCGGACGATCGGATCGTCGGCGTTGAGGATGGCAGCGCCGTCGGGCGGGAGGGCCTCGAGCAGCTCGCCCTTGGCCGCCTCGATCGCCTCGATCGACCCGATGCGCGACAGGTGGACGGGCTGGACGGCGGTCACCACACCGATCCGCGGACGGCCGATGCGGGCCAGCTCGGCGATCTCGCCGCCGACGTACATCCCCATCTCGAGGACGGCCGCCTCATGCTCGGGACCCATCCGCAGCAACGTCAGCGGCAGGCCGACCTCGTTGTTCTGGTTGCCCTC
Source organism: uncultured Chloroflexia bacterium (assembly GCA_963797685.1). Lineage (GTDB taxonomy): Bacteria > Chloroflexota > Limnocylindria > Limnocylindrales > CSP1-4 > SPCO01. Next base: position 52,541 of record CAWCQK010000010.1, read on the forward strand.
GTTGCGCAGCGTGCGGAAGCGCGCGCCGAGGACCGCCGCGATCGCCTCCTTGGTCGAGGTCTTGGCGATGCTGCCGGTCACGCCCACCACCAGCGGATCGAACCGGCGACGCCAGCCGGCCGCCAGCGCGCCCAGCGCAGCCAACGGATCCGCGACGCGGACGACCGTGACGTCGCCGATGCCCTCCGGGTCCGCGATCGGCCGCGCGACGACGAGGGCGGCCGCTCCACGCGCGACGGCGTCCGCGAGGAACGCGTGCCCGTCGACATGCTCGCCCGGGAGCGCCACGAAGACCTGGCCCGGCTCGACCAGCCGCGAATCGACCGCGGCGCCGCGGATCGGTCGTTCGGACCGGGCGAGGAGCCGCCCGCCGGTGAGGCGGACCAGGTCGTCGGCGGTGAAGGCGGGCGCCGGGGGCTGCCCCGGAACCGGGGTCGACGGATCGACGTCGGTCACGGACTGCAGTGTCGCACAGGCCGTGCTCACCGATCCGGGTGCGGGGTCAGCGGTGCAGGTTTCGGCGGAAGCAGGTCGGGGGTGGTGATGCCGTCGGTCGCGATGCGCCGGAAGAGCTCGAACGACATCACCGGCATCTCGATGTGGCCGACGCGCAGGACCGTGGGCGTGCCCTCTTCGATCTGGATGGCGACGACGAGGTCGGGCACGCCGGGTGTGCGGGCGATGTAGCCGACGAACGAGTAGTTGAACAGGTTGACCTTCCAGGCGCCATGGCCGTGGTTCGCCTTCGGGTCCCAGATCTGGGCCGTCCCGGTCTTGCCGCCGACGTCGTAGCCCGGCACGAGCGTCCGGTCACGGTAGAACGGGACCTCGGTGATGACGTGCTCCATCATGCCGACGAGGGTCTGCGAGACGGACGGGTCGACGACGCCGGTCGCCTTGGGCGCGACCGGCACGACCCGGTCGCCGATCTCCTTGACCACGTGCGGCTGGACCATCGTCCCGCCGTCGGCGAGCGCCGCGTAGGCCGTCGCCAGCTGGATCGGGGTGACCGCGACGCCCTGGCCGAATGCCCCGTTCGCGAGGTCGATCTGGCGCCACGGCGTGATGGCCGGGTCGCGGACCAGGCCGCTGACCTCGCCGGCGACGTCGATGCCGGTCGGCTTCCCGTAGCCGAGCCGGAGCCACATGTCGTGCAGGATCGCCGATGACTGCGCGGTGGTCTTGCCGAGCCCGAGAGCGACCTTCGCGGCGACGACGTTGCGTGAATAGGCGACGCCGTCCTGGAACGTCATCCAGCCCATGCCCTTGCGGTCGGCGTCGTCGATCTTGGTCCGGCCGCCGTCCAGGCGGAGCGTGCCCGTGTCCTTGACCCGGGTCAGCGGCGTGACGGTGCCATTGGTCAGCGCTGCGGCGGCGGTCATCATCTTGAACACCGACCCGGGCTCGTACACGCTGGCCACGATCGGATCGATGAACCGCGACGGGTTCGAGGCCGCGATCGCCTGGTAGTCGTTGCCGTCATAGCTCGGGTAGGTCGCCATCGCGTAGATCTCGCCGGTGTGCGGGTCCATGACGACGGCCGACACGCTCTTGGCCTTGTCGGCGATCCAGGCGGCCAACAGCTCCTGCTCGACGCGCAGCTGGAGGCCGGCGTCGATGGTCAGGGTGAGGTCGGTGCCGGGCTGGCCGACCTGGGTGACGGTCGCATCGTCGAGGATCGGCTGACCGCTGGCGTCCCGATCGGCGACGACGATGCGCGGCTCGCCGGCCAGCGTCGACTGGTATTCCTGCTCGACGCCGTACTGGCCGCCGCCGTCGCGGTTGACGAAGCCGAGCAGATGCGCGGCCAGGCTCGAGTTCGGTCCGCCACCGACCTGCGGGTAGACGCGTTGGGGCTCGGGCTCCAGCGAGATCGCGAACGCCGTCCCCGCCGCGATCGCGGCACGGATCTGGTCACCCGTCTGGCGATCGATGCCGTGCCGCAGGATCACGTACTTCGCCGTGCCGGTCAGCTTGTCGCGGAGTGCCACCGCGTCCGCGTCGGAGAGCCCGAGGATCGGCGCCAGGGTCGCCACGGTCTGCCGGCGCTGGTCGACGCTGAGCTGGTCGGGTGCGGCCACGAGACGTTCGCGCTGGACGGTCGTGGCCAGGACGATGGTTCCCGTCCGGTCGTAGATGTCGCCGCGCTTGCTCGGGGTGTCGAGCGTGATGGTCGTCTGGGACAAGGCCTCGGCGGCCAGCCGAGGCTGGTCGATGACCTGCCAGTAGGCGAGGCGCGACACCAATGCGCAGGTGCCGACGACGAAGACGAGCAGCAGGAAGAGGAGCCGGCGGCGTGAGTCGGTACGGCCCAGCATCGTTGGGTCGATCGTCTAGCGAGGCGTCAGGATGATCGGGTCGGACAGCTGCCCGAGGCCCGCATCGATGGCTTGCTTGCGGATGGCCGGTTCGCGGCCCAGGCGGTTGAGATCGGAGCGGATGTCGGCCGCGGTGTCGTCGAGGTCCTGGCGCTGGAGCTCCAGCCGCCCGATGTCGAGCCCGGTCGCCGAGACGCGGACCTGCTGGGCGAGCGAGAAGAAGGCCAGCATGAACGCCACGACGATCGCCCCGAGCACCAGGCCGAGCCGGTTGGTCTGCCGACCGGCCCGGAAGGCGCCGCGGACCCGGCGGCGGTCGAGACGGGGTCCCTCCGCGACACGCCGAGCACGCGGCAGTCCGATCGTGCGAGGGCGAGCGCCCTCGTAGACGGCCATCCGTCAGTCGCCGAGCGCGAAGCGGATGCGCGGGCTGCGTGGATCGAGGAAGCCGAGCGGGTCGGCCTGGCCGGCGGGACCCCAGTCGCCGAGCTCGAGCTCGAAGCCTTCGCTGTGATTTCCGCGATCCTGCCGCTCCCGCACCTCGTGCTGGCGGCGCCCGTAGGTCTTGCGACGGTTGGACGTATGACGTTTGCTCATCTTGGGCTCCTCCTTCCGAGTGCTGGGGGTTACGCGGCGAGACGCTCGGCGGCCCGCAGGCGGGCGCTCCGGGCTCTGGGGTTGGCGGCGATCTCGGCGTCGGTCGGGGTGATCGACGGGTTGGTCACGAGGCGCAGCCGCGGGTTCCGACCGCAGACGCAGATCGGGATCTCTGGTGGACAGACGCAGCCGCGTCGCTCGGCCTGGAAGAACCGCTTGACGATGCGGTCCTCGAGCGAGTGGTAGCTGAGCACGACCAGTCGCCCGCCCGGCCGGAGCAGGTCGAGCGCGGCGGTCAGCCCGGCCTGCAACGCCTCGAGCTCCTGGTTGACCGCGATCCGCAGCGCCTGGAAGACGCGGGTGGCGGGATGTGTCCGGCGACGGATCCGCGGGTTGGGCGGGGCCACGCGCTCGACGAGCGCGGCCAGCTCCTCGGCGGTGGTGATCGGAGCCACGCGCCGGGCATCGACGATGGCACGGGCGATCCGTGGCGCCTTCGGCTCCTCGCCGTAGCGCCGGAAGAGGGCGGTCAGCTCGGCGGCGTCGAGGGTCGACAGCAGCTCGGCGGCCGGGACGCCCCGGCTCGTGTCGAAGCGCATGTCGAGCGGGCCGCCGGCCCGGAACCCGAAGCCGCGGTCGGTGTCGGCCAGCTGGTAGCTCGACAGGCCGAGGTCGAACAGGCAGCCGTCGACGGCACCGAAGCCGGCCGCCGGGGCCACGGTCGCCAGGTCGACGAAGTTCGCCTGGCGAAGGACGAGTCGATCGCCGAACCGCGGACGGAGCCGCGCCTCGACCCGGGCGATCGCCGCCGGATCGGCGTCGAGCCCGAGGAGTCGTCCGTCGGGGTTGGCGGCCTCCAGGATCCGCTCGGTGTGCCCACCGCCGCCCAGGGTGGTGTCGATGTGAAGGCTGCCGGCTTTCGGGGCGAGCATCTCGATGACCTCGTCCAACAGCACCGGCAGGTGCCCTCCGTCCATCTCTCCTCCATCCAGAACGAATCGGATCCCGAGCGGACCCTGGAAGCGCATATGGTTCGAGCTAGATCCCGATGCCCTCGAAGGCGCGGGCCAGCTCCTGGGGGTCGTCGAGCGTCTTCCGGTAGGCGTCCCACCGGTCCGGCGCCCAGATCTCGGCGTGATCGCGGGCACCGACGAAGACCGCCTCGTCGGTCAGTCCGACGAAGGCGCGGATGTTGGCGGGCAGCAGGATCCGGCCCTGCTTGTCCATCTCCGCGTCACTCGCGGTCGAGAACACGTAGCGCTGGAAGCTCCGCGCTCGCGTATCGCCGATCGGCAGTGCCGCGATCTTCTCGGCCAACGCCTCGAAGGCGGACCTCGTATGGATCGCGAGGCAGTCGTCCAGCCAGCCAGAGACCATCGAGCCCTGGTCGAGCTGGGCGCGGAACTTCGCAGGGACAGCGATGCGTCCCTTGTCGTCCACCGTGTGCCGGTACTCGCCGGTGAACACTTCTTGGGCCTACCCCTGGTCGTCTGGGCCTGGGCGGTCGGGGGACCTGGAGATTCCCCACTTCGTACCACTTTGTGCCACTTCGCGCCATTCTAGCGGGCAAACGGGGCGCGTCAAGTCGGAATCCGTGGATCGAGTGGTCCTGGCGAGGGCGGGCAGCGGCCGGGGCGTTCGCGATAGCAGGGCGACCGCGAGGCGGTCGCGCCTTCGACCGTTCGAGCTAGCGCGTGGGCGGTGGGATCCGCAGCTCGCGGCCGACCGTGAGCCCGTTCTTCGTCCACGGGTTCATGGCCCGGACCTTCGCGAGCGACACGCCGAAGTAGTTGGCGATGCTGGTCATGTTGTCGCCCGAGCGCACGACGTAGATGTAGCAGTTCGCTCCGTTCGGGCACGGCTTGAGCAGGGCAAGCCGGCTCGCGCTGGCACCCGAAGGCGGCGTCGCCGTCGGCCTCGCGGTCGGGGTCGAGGTCGGACTGGGCGACGGGTCCGGTGTCTGGGTCGGACTCGGCGTCGCGGTCGATGTCGGGCTCGGCGTCGCCGTCGGCTTCGGCGTGGGGGTCGGCGCGGCGGTCGGAGTCACGGTCGGCGCCGTCGTGGGACCGACTGCCGCTGTCGGCGCGGCCGTCTCGATGTCGCCGAGGACTCCCCCGGCTGGCGTCGACGACGGGCCGGCGGCCGTGAGGACCAGCCCCCCGTTGGCGAGCACGAACGTGAGCGACACGAGGAACGCGAGAGCGAACAGAGCGAGCGCCACGACGATCGAGCGCGTCAGCGTGCTGGTCGAGTGGACGCGCTCGAGCGACTCAGACGCCCCGAGCGAGCCGCGCAGGTAGCGCGGGCAGTTCACGTGTCCGCTGGTCAGGCAGACGAGCTCCTGTTGGCGAAGCGATTGAGGCACCGCGTCGAGCAGCGCTGCGCAGCGGTTGGCCGGGTCCGGGGACTCGATCGGGAGTCCCAGGGCGCCGGCCTCGTCGATCGCGCGCAGGAACGGACAGACCAGGGCGTTCTGTGAACGGCCCTCGCCCGATGCCTCCCGGGACGCCGCGTCTGTCGCGGCGGGTGCGGTCGGAAAGCGAGGCTCCGCCGTGACAGGCTGCGGAGAACCCGCCGCCGGGTCATCGAGCACGCGCGCCCTCCGTGTGGCCCCCGGTGGGTGGAACGGCGCGGAGTCTAGTACCTTTCGCGTGTTGCCGTTTCGTCGGGGGCGATGCTAGGCTCCACCGCCAGAGTCGACCGGACCATCCGTTCGACCGATGGACGCGAGGCTCATCACACGCACATGGCGCTCCCGCTACCGGTCATCCCGCCCCAGCCCGACGCCTTCCACATGGCGCCGCACCGGATCAAGCGCTGCACGTTCCGCCGCCTGATCAGCGTCGACATGGGTTCGGAACGCCTGTACGACGTGGAGTGCCTCTACCCGGACCGGAAGGTCCCGATCCCCCTCGGTGACCTCGAAGCGGCGACGCCCATCTGCAACGCCTGCGTCGCGCCCCACACATTCAGACCGGACGAGGACTGACGGCCGGCCCGATCGCGCGGCGCGAGCGAAGTCCCGGAGGCGGCAACGCGGGGATGGCCCGCCAGGTCGGCGATCGAACGTCAGCGAGGCGGTCTGTAAGCCGAGTTCTGTCCCATCTCGCCTTGCGGCGCGACGGGGATGGCCATCCATCTGGGGCCGCCGGTCGCCCGACGGCTCATGCGGCCGACCCGAGGGCTGGGCAGCGCACCTCTCCCTCGTCGACGGTCGCCCGCCGACGAGTTGCGCCCTCCTATTTGGCCTTGCTCCGGGTGGAGTTTGCCCGTTTCACTCCGGTCGCCGGCTTGCGCCAACGACCGGCATCGTCACTGTGGCACTGGTCCTCGCCTCACGGCGGGCGGGCGTTACCCGCCACCCTGCGCTGCGGAGCTCGGACTTTCCTCACGCCGCACGACGGGTCACCCCATCGCCGACGCGCAGCCATCCGACCGCCTCGCTGACGTCACCATCCTACCCGGCCTGCTCGTCGCGACCCGTCGATACGGGTCAGAGCCGGCATCGGCGGCGCTTGGAACGCGGGGCGTTCCAACGGACGAACGAAGCGTGCGTCCGATCTCCTGAAACGCGACCCGGGCCCGTCGTGGCAGCAGGGACGACCCGGACAGCGAACGAAGCGGCCCGCGTCGGCGATCTCCGGGGCCTCGACGGCTGATCGGAACGTCGTGTGACCCTGATGGTCTGGAGGGCCGCGACCGACCGTCAGCCGCCAGGCCGCCGGACGACCGACGCCGGACCACCAGCCTGCGCCCGGTCGATCGCCTCGTTCGCCAGCGCGTCCGCGACGGTATTGAGTGCCCGTGGCACGTGCGTCGCCGACCAGCGGTCGAAACCCCCGAGCGTCGCCCGCGCCGCTGACCACAGCGGGATGAGCTTGGCGTCCTTGACCCGCCAGCGCCCGGTCACCTGCTCGACGATCAGCTTCGAGTCGAGCAGGAGGTGGACCTCACGAGCGCCCAGCTCGCGAGCAAGGTCGAGCGCGCGGACGACGCCCGTGTACTCGGCCACGTTGTTGGTCTGGATCCCGAGATAGTCCGAGATCGAGGCGTCCGGCGTCGCCCGGGCGTCACGAGCGTCGGGCCGGGCGAGGTCGAACAGCGCCGCCCCCAGCGACGCCGGTCCCGGGTTGCCACGCGCGGCACCGTCGGTGCGGATGACGAATCCACGCGGACTCGGCCGCGACGCGCGCGTGTCGTTCGGTTCGGGTTCGAGATCCGGGAAGAGCGTGTCGCTCAATCGGGAGCCTGGTCGGCGGGCGGCGATCCCTGCAGGACCGGCAGCTCGACGCCGGCCTTCGAGCCCCCGGAGCCACCGCCACGGACCTTGTTCCACACCCATTGGATCGGGTCGTAGTACTTGTCCGCGACGCGTTCCTTGAGCGGGATGATCGCGTTGTCGGTGATCTTGATGTGCTCGGGACAGACCTCGGTGCAGCATTTGGTGATGTTGCAGTAGCCGATCCCGCCGCTGTCCTTGAGGTACTCGCGCCGGTCAGCCTGGTCGATCGGATGCATCTCGAGACCGGCCGTCCGGACGAGGAAGCGCGGCCCCATGAACGGCCGCTCGGTCTCGTGGTTGCGGAGCACGTGACAGACGTCCTGGCACAGGAAGCACTCGATGCACTTGCGGTACTCCTGGACCCGCTCGACGTCGCCCTGCTGCCAGCGCCAGTCCTCCTGCGGGACGTCGTCGGGCGGGGTGAACGGCTGGATGGTCTTGTTGACCTCGTAGTTCCACGACACGTCGGTCACGAGGTCGCGGATGAGCGGGAACGCACGCATCGGCTCGACGGTGATCGGCTGCTCGAGATCGAAGTCCGAGAGGCGCGTCTTGCAGGTCAGGCTCGGCCGGCCGTCGACTTCGGCACTGCACGACCCGCACTTGGCGGCCTTGCAGTTCCAGCGGACGGCCAGGTCGGGCGCCTCGTGGCCCTGGATCCAGTGGAGCGCATCGAGGACGACCATCCCCTCCTCGACCGGGACGTCGAACTCGTCGAATCGACCCTCTGTGCCGGGACTGCCGCGGAAGACTTTCAGGTGTGCGTCGGGCATCGGTGCCTCCGTCGTCAGTGGTCGCCGCTGCGCAGCAGAGCGCGCAGCTCGTCGGGCATCGGCAGAAGGGGCGCGGTCGTGACCCCCATCGACCCATCGATATCTCGTGAGATGACCGTGTTGAGCGAGCCCCACGTGGCGTCGTCCGTCGCCGGATAGTCGAGCCGACTGTGGGCGCCACGGCTTTCGGTGCGCTGGCGGGCACTCAGGGCGATCGCCTCCGAGACGGTCAGCAGGTGGTCGAGCTCGAAGACGAGGTTCCAGCCCGGGTTGTACGTCCGTCCGCCGGTCGCGCGGACGGTCGTCCATCGGCGACGTAGCTCGGCCAACCCGGTGAGCGCCTCGTCGAGGTCCGACTCGACCCGGAAGATGCCGACCAGTCGCTGCATCATCTCCTGGAGGTCGCGCTGGATCGCGTACGGGTCCTCGCCCTCGTCGCGCTCGAGCGGCGCACCGAGCCCGCTGACGGCAGTCTGGACCTGGACCGGGTCCATGTACGGCTCGGGAGCGTCGGCGGCGAACGCCGCGGCGGCGGCACCGGTCCGCGCCCCGAACACGAGCAGGTCGGACAGCGAGTTGCCGCCGAGCCGGTTGGCGCCGTGCATCCCGCCGGCCACCTCGCCCGCGGCGTACAGGCCGGCGACCGCGGTCCGGCCGGTGTCGGCGTCGACCTTGATCCCGCCCATCACGTAGTGGGTGGTCGGCCCGACCTCCATCGGGCCGGTCGTGATGTCGACGTCGGCGAGCTCCTTGAACTGCTCGTACATCGAGGGCAGCTTGCGCCGGACCGTCTCTGCGGGCAGGTAGCTGATGTCGAGGAAGACGCCGCCGTGCGGCGAGCCGCGGCCCTCCTTGACCTCGGTGTAGATCGCCCGTGCGACGTTGTCCCGGGTGGACAGCTCGGGCGGTCGCCTGGCAGTGGTCTCGCGACCCGCCGACAGATCCTCGACCCAATGCGCAGCCTCCTCGTCGGTCGCGGCGTACTCGTCGCGGCGATCGTCGGGGAGATACGTCCACATGAACCGCTGGCCATCCTTGTTACGCAGGATCCCGCCCTCTCCACGGACGGCCTCGGTCACCAGCAGGCCACGCACGCCCGGCGGCCAGACCATCCCGGTCGGGTGGAACTGGACGAACTCCATGTCGATCAGCTCGGCTCCGGCCTCATAGGCGAGCGCCTGGCCGTCGCCGCTGTACTCCCACGAGTTCGAGGTGACCTCGTACGCCTTGCCGATGCCGCCGGTCGCCAGCACCACGGCCTTGGCCGGGAAGGTGATCGGCTGTCCGGTCGTCCGCCAGTAGCCGACCGCGCCGCTGGCCCCGGCGTGTCCGGTCACCAGCTTCGTGATCGTGCACTCCATATAGACCTGGATCCCGAGCGCGACCGCGCGATCCTGGAGCGTACGGATCATCTCGAGCCCGGTCCGGTCGCCGACGTGGGCCAGGCGTGGGTGCGAGTGGCCGCCGAACGGCCGCTGCAGGATCCGGCCATCGGCCGTCCGGTCGAACACCGCGCCCCAGTACTCGAGCTCACGGACGCGATCCGGGGCCTCCATCGCATGGAGCTGGGCCATCCGCGGGTTGTTGAGCAGCTTGCCGCCGACCATGGTGTCGCGGAAATGGATCTGCCATGTGTCCGCGGCCGCGACGTGGGCCATCGCAGCGGCCACGCCACCCTCGGCCATGACCGTGTGCGCCTTGCCCAGCAGCGACTTGCAGACAAGCCCGACGTCCGCACCGGCGACCTTCGCCGCGATCGCGGCGCGCAGCCCGGCCCCGCCGGCCCCGATGACCAGGACGTCGTGCGGGCGGACCTGCGGTTTCGTCGGCGGTGCTTGGAGCATCGAACGCCTAGAAGCGGATCGCTGGGTCGGTGATCACGCCCAGCGCCAGCAGGCGCACGTAGACGTCGGCCAGGGTGACCGTGATGAGGCTCGCCCACGCCCACGCCATGTGATGGCGGTTGAGGCTGGTCAGCCGCTGCCAGATGCCGTGGCGGACCTGGGTCCGGCGCGTGCACGAGAAGCAGTCGATCCGGCCGCCGACCAGGTGCCGGAGCGAGTGGCAGGAGAACGAATAGCCCGACAGCAGCAGGGCGTTGAACCCGAGGATGAACACGCCGAGCCCGATCCGCCACTGGCCGTCGACCCGCAGCGAGGAGGCGGCGTCGACCCACAGGAAGAACAGCGGGATGAACGCGAGGTACAGGAAGAACCGATGGGCGTTCTGGAGGACGAACGGCAGGACCGTCTCCATCCGATAGCGATGGTGGATGGGCGGCTCACCGACCGCGCAGCCTGGCGGGTCCGCGAAGTAGAACCGGTAGTAGGCCTTGCGGTAGTAGTAGCAGGTCGCCCGGAAGCCGAGCGGGATCCACAGGATGAAGATGCCCGGGCTGAACCAGGTCGGCAGCCAGTCGGGGGTGATCAGCGGCGAGAACAGCGGCGAGAGGTAGCCGTCGTGCTCATACGGCGTGCCGAACAACGGCGTGAACAGGATGCCGCTGATGAACAGGTAGGTGGCACAGATCGTGAACAGCGCGCCCTGCACGCCGGGGGCGACCCACCAGCGGTCGACCCGCCGGGTGATGCCGAGCCCGACCGGCGCGGTGCCGGGCGGCTTGCGCGGGATGCGCAGGGTGTCCGGCAGCCCCGTCATCGGGCCGCCGGCATGGCGGTCATCCGGTCGATCACGGCGTCGGCGAAGCCCTGCGTGCCCGTCGAACCACCCAGGTCGGCTGTCGTCGAGCGGCCCTCGGCGATGACCTCGCGAACGGCGCCCTCGAGTGCCGCGGCCACGTCCGCGTAGCCGAGGTGCCGGAGCATCAGCGCCCCGGACAGGATCATCGCGGTCGGGTTTGCCCGGTCCAGCCCGGCGTACTTGGGGGCGGAGCCGTGGACCGGCTCGAACACTGCCGCCTCCGTCCCGATGTTGGCGCCGGGCGCGACGCCCAGTCCGCCGACCAACCCGGCGCACAGGTCGCTGACGATGTCGCCGTACAGGTTCGGCAGGACCATGACGTCGTACAGGTCGGGCTTCTGGACCAGCTGCATGCACATGTTGTCGACGATGCGGTCCTCGAACTCGATCCTGCCCTCGTAGTCAGCCGCGATCGTCCTGCAGCTCTCGAGGAACAGGCCGTCCGACAGCTTCATGATGTTGGCCTTGTGGACGGCGGTGACCTTCTGCCGTCCATTGGCGACGGCGTACTCGAACGCGAACCGGGCGATCCGCTCGGAGGCTGCGCGGGTGATGATCTTGATGCTCTCGGCCGCGTCGGGGCCGACCATGTGCTCGATGCCGGCGTACAGGTCCTCGGTGTTCTCGCGGACGATGATCAGGTCCACGTCCTCGTAGCGCGACTCGACCCCACGCATCGACTTGGCAGGACGGAGGTTGGCGTACAGCCCGAGCGCCTGGCGGAGCCCGACGTTGACGCTCCGGAAGCCCCCTCCGACCGGCGTGGTGATGGGACCTTTCAATCCGACCCTCGTGCGCCGGACCGACTCGAGGACGTGGTCCGGGAGAGGGGTGCCGTAGGCCTCGATCGCCGATTCGCCCGCCTCGACCGACTCCCATTCGAAGCCGATCCCGGTCGCGTCCAGGACGCGGGTCGTCGCCTCCGCCAGCTCCGGACCGATGCCGTCGCCGGGGATGAGCGTGATCGTGTGGGCCATGACCGCGATTGTAGCGAGGCGCCGGGACGGACGGCGGCCGGTCCACCTCCACGAACGACGCTTCGTCCCGGCTTCGGCGTCTCGGCCGCTGGGCTACCATCAGCGTCCCCGGCTTCGGCCGCCCCTCGAGCCAGCGGAGCCCTGCAGTCGCGTGAAGATCCAGGAAGCCGACGCCAAGTCCCTGCTCGTCGCGCAGGGCCTCCCGGTCCCCGCCTGGGAGGTCGCCCACACGGTGCCCGAGGCACGTGCGGCCGCGGAGCGGATCCTGGCGGGCGGCGCGACGGCGGTCGTGATCAAGGCCCAGGTCCTCGTCGGTGGTCGCGGCAAGGCAGGCGGCGTCAAGCTCGCGTCCACGCCGACGACGCGGAACGGGTCGCCGAGGCGATCCTCGGGATGGACATCAAGGGCATCACCGTCCGCAAGGTCCTGGTCGCCGAAGCCGCCGACATCGCGCGCGAGTTCTACATGTCCGCCGTGCTCGACCGCGCCGGCCGGAGGATCCTGCTGATGGGCTCGGCCGAGGGCGGCGTCGAGATCGAGCAGGTCGCCGCGGACCACCCCGAGGCGATCGTCCGCAGGCACGCCGACCCGCTGCTCGGGCTGCTCGACTACCAGGCCCGGGAATTCGCCTTCGCGATGGGGCTCGGCGGCCACCTCAAGGCGGCGGTGGCGATCGCCAAGGGCCTCGTCCGGACGATGCTCGCCTACGACGCCGACCTGGTCGAGATCAACCCGCTGGCGATCGTCCGCGAAACGGGGGCGGACGGCGCGGTCGCCGAACGGCTCGTCTGCCTCGACGCCAAGGTCACCATCGACGACTCCGCGCTCCCGCGCCATCCCGGTCTCGAGGACCTGCGCGACCCCGACGAGGAGGACCCTGCCGATCGCGAGGCACGCGAGGCCGGGCTCACCTTCATCAAGCTCGACGGGACCATCGGCTGCATGGTCAACGGCGCCGGCCTGGCGATGACCACCATGGACCTCGTCAAGCGCGCCGGCGGCGAGCCGGCGAACTTCCTCGACATCGGCGGCGGAGCCCGGGCGGACAAGGTCGCGGCCGCGATGCGGATCATCCTGGGCGACCCGAAGGTCGATGCCATCCTCGTCAACATCTTCGGCGGGATCACGCGCGGCGATGAGGTCGCCCGCGGCCTGATCGAGGCACGGGCCGTCCAGGAGCGCGACGTCCCGATGATCGTCCGGATCGTCGGCACCAATGCGGCCGAGGCTGCCGTCCTGCTCGAGCAGGCGAGTTTCGCGACGGCGACCTCGCTCGACGACGCGGCGGCCAAGGCCGTGGCGGCATCCCGGGGAGCGGCTTCGTGAGCATCATCGTCGGCCCCGGGACGCGACTGCTGGTCCAGGGCATCACCGGCCGCGAGGGTGAGTTCCACAGCCGTGCGATGCAGGCGTACGGAACCCGGATCGTCGCCGGCGTCACCCCTGGCAAAGGCGGCCAGGCCGCGCTTGACGGGTCGGTCCCCGTGTTCGATACGGTGGCCGAGGCCGTCCATCAGACCGGCGCGAACACGACCTGCATCTTCGTGCCGGCCGGCGGCGCGCCCGACGCGATCATGGAGGCGGCCGCGGCAGGCATCGCGACGATCTTCTGCATCACCGAGGGCATCCCGGCGCTCGACATGATCCCCGCGGTCGAGACGGTCAAGCGGGCGGGCGCGATGCTCATCGGACCGAACTGCCCGGGCGCCACGTCGCCCGGCTCGGCCAAGGTCGGCATCATCCCGGGCTCCGTCCACCGCGAGGGGCGCGTCGGTGTCGTCAGCCGCTCCGGCACGCTCACCTACGAGGCGGTCCAGGCGATGACCGACGCCGGCGTCGGGCAGTCGACCTGCGTCGGGATCGGAGGTGACCCGATCATCGGCACGACCCACCTCGACGTCCTGAAGCTGTTCGCGACAGACCCCGGCACCGAGGCGATCGTGCTGATCGGCGAGATCGGCGGCGCTGCCGAGGAGGAAGCCGCGGCGTGGGCCGCGGAGCACCTGGCGGACATCCCGAAGGTCGCGTTCATCGCCGGTCGAACGGCACCCGAGGGCAAGCGGATGGGCCACGCCGGGGCGATCATCTCGGGCGGCGCGGGCACGGCCGCATCCAAGGTCGCCGCGCTCGAGGCGGCCGGCTTCCGCGTCGCCGGCTCCCCGACCGAGCTGCCGACCCTCCTGCGCGACGCCGGCTACCGGGGCTAGGCCGACCGGTGCCGCAGGGGGACGTGCGATGAGCAGGCTGATGGACCTCGTCGCGGGCGAGGCACCGGCGATCCTGCTGGCGATCGGTCTCGACGACCTTGCGTCGCTGGACGACCCCGGCCGTTTCCCGGCTCATCTCGCCCTGGGCAGCGGCCTCGACCCGACCTGGCTGGACCTGTTCGCCGAGGCGGTCCGGACCGTGACCGGCGGCGAGGCGCCGTCCGACTTCATCGACGCCCGGCTCGAGATCGAGGCGCCCGATCCCGACGGAGAGCGAACGATCGAGCGCGTCGACCCGACGTGGATCAGTGCCGTCGCGATGATCCCCGAGCACGACCTGGGCGCCATCGCCGGCCGATGGATCGAGCTGGTCGAGGACGAGCTCGGTGGGCTGCCGCGCGAGGAGAAGCCCTGGATCCGCGACCTTGCCGGCCGCCTCGTGACGTTCTGCCAGGCGGCCGACCGCGCCCCGGACGTGCTCTTCGCGTGGTCCCTCCGTTGACCGACCCGGCGCCCGATCACGAGGCGTCATTCGCGGCGAATCGTGCGCTGTGGGACGCGTGGACCGCGATCCACGCGACCGGCGGCTTCTACGATCTCGAGGGCTTCAAGGCGGGCGGGATCAGGCTCCGGCCATACGAGATCGAGATGGTGGGCGACGTGGCGGGCCGCTCGCTCCTCCACCTCCAGTGCCACTTCGGGATCGACACGCTGTCGTGGGCGCGTCTCGGGGCGCGGGTCACGGGCGCCGACCTGTCGCCCGCCGCGATCGACCTGGCGCGGGAGCTGGCGGAGGAGCTCGGCTTTCCTGAGGCCCGCTTCGTGTGCGCGAACCTGTACGACCTGCCAGCGGCGCTCGAAGGCACCTTCGACATCGTCTACACCTCGCGCGGCGTGCTCGGCTGGCTGCCGGACATCCGCGCGTGGGCGCGGGTGGTCGCCCACTTCCTGGCGCCGGGCGGACGGTTCTTCATCACCGAGGTCCACCCGGTCGTCATGGCGCTGGAGGACGAGGACGTCGAGCCGGGCGAGCTGCGCCTGCGCTACCCGTACTGGGAGCATCGCGAGCCGCTGGTCTTCCAGGTCAAGGGCTCATATGCCGATCGCGACGCCGACGCGGGCGAGAACGTCGAGCACGGCTGGGATCACGGCCTCGGCGAGATCGTCACCGCCCTGATCGATGCCGGCCTGCGCATCGACAGGCTCGTCGAGCATCCGTTCCTCGATTGGAAGGTCGGCTTCCTCGTGGAGGACGCCGAGGGCAAGTGGCGTCTCCCGTTCGACGCCCGCGGCGAGCTGCCGCTGATGTTCTCGCTGCTGGCCACGAAGCCGGGCTGAGCCGAGTCAGTAGCCGAGAGACGCCCAGGCCGGCCCACCCGGCTCCTCGATCAGCTCGACCAGGACCCCGTGGCAGGATCGGGGATGGAGGAACGCGACCGGGCCTTCCGCGCCCCGGCGCGGGCTCGAGTCGATCAGCTCGATGCCGTCGATCTCGAGGCGGAGGAGCGTCTCGGCCAGGTTCGCGACCTCGAAGCAGACGTGGTGGAAGCCTTCGCCCTTGTTCTCGAGGAAGCGCGCGACGCCGGTCGAGTCGTCGGTCGGCTCGACGAGCTCGATCTTGGACTCCCCCACCCCGAGGAACGCGATGCGGACCCGGTCATCGAGGGATGTCCATGACTGTCTCCAGCTCGAGATGGAGCGAGTCGCGCCACAGTCCGAGCGCGTCGTCGAGCGATCGGACGATCAGGGCCACGTGGTGGACACGGCCGAGACGGCCGATGGTGTCGGGCGGCTTCGGCGACGGGATCGTCGGCATCGCCGCAGCGTACCCTGTCGGCCATGACCTCTGATGGCGCCGAGAGCGCGGTCGTGGTTCGACTGCCGATCCCGATGGCCCTCGAGCGCATCCGCCGGCGCCACGACCCGGTCGCGGGCGTCGGGATACCGGCGCACGTCACGATCCTCTATCCGTTCGTGGCGCCGGACGAGCTCGACGCCAGGGTCCGTCGCGAACTCGCCGCGATCGCCGCACGGCACGAGCCCTTCCAGGTCCGTTTCGAGCGGGTCGGCCTGTGGCCCGGTGTGGCCTACCTCGCCCCCGAGCCGGCGCGCCCGTTCGCGCGGCTGATCGAGGACCTGGTGGGCGCATTCCCGGACCATCCGCCGTATGGCGGGGCGTTCGACGAGGTGATCCCGCACCTGACGATCACGGAGTCGGCCGACGCTCCGCTCGCCGAGATCGCGGCGGCGGCCGCCGGCTCGCTCCCGTTCGAGCGGCCGGTGACGAGGCTCGATGTGCTCGTCGAGAACGGCATCGGGCGTTGGCACAGCCGCTGGCGGATCCCACTCGGGGCGCGCTGATCCGGTCAGGGGACGGTCGGATCCCAGGTGCGGGTCACCGTCATGCGGAGATCGCCCATCGCGTCTCGGACCGAGTCGTGCATCTCGGCGTCGAGATCGCCCCGAACCTCGATGGTCGATCCGGGACCGTCGAGGTGCGGACGGATCTCCACGTTCAGCCACCCACCTCCGGGCTCCTTGACGCTGCTTGTACCGACCACGCCTCCGCCGAACACGCTCGAGAAGCTGGAGCAGGAACGTCGGTCCCTTGATCGGGCGAGCCTGAACCCAGCCGCGCCGAGCGATACCGTCGACCTCCGACCAACCGCCATACGACGTCCACGCGTAGGCACCGATGCGATCGATCGCCGAGCAGACGCCAGCCACATCGTACGGGCTGTCTGCGAGGAGGCCGAGTGGGCGGAGGTCGTCGGGCGACAGGCCGGAGCCTCGCCGCCAGATGCCGCGCGACCTCTTCTTCATACGGTGATGAGCTCGCGATGCTCGCCCCAGGTCACGCGGAGGCGGTCGCTGATCTCGCCGACCGTGGCGTAGGCCCGTACGGCGTCGAGGATGGCGGGCATCAGGTTGCCGTCATCGCGGGCGGCCGCCTCGAGCCGGTCCATCGTCGTCGTCCAGTCCGCGGCGGACCGCTCCGCCCGGACCCGCCGGACTCGCTCGACCTGGCGGCGTTCGCCATCCGGGTCGATCCTGTGGAGCTTCGGGGTCGCGAGCGCGTCGTCGCGGAAGCGGTTGACCCCGACGACGACCTGGTCGCCCGTCTCGATCGCCCGCTGGACCCGGTACGCGGCCTCCTGGATCTGGCGCTGCTGGAAGCCGCCCTCGATGGCGGCCAGCGTGCCGCCCATCGCCTCGATCTCGTCGAGGTACGACCAGGCGGCCGCCTCGAGCTCGTTGGTCAGGCTCTCGACGTAGTAGGAGCCAGCCAGCGGGTCGGGCGTCTCGGTCACGCCGGATTCGTAGGCCAGGATCTGCTGGGTCCGGAGCGCCAGCCGCGCAGCCTCCTCGGTCGGCAGCGCGAGCGCCTCGTCGCGCGAGTTGGTATGAAGGCTCTGGGCGCCGCCGAGGACAGCCGCAAGTGCCTGCACGGTGGTCCGGACCACGTTGTTGTCGACCGACTGGGCGGTCAGGCTCGACCCGGCCGTCTGGACGTGGAAACGGCAGACCCATGACCGCGGGTCGGTCGCTCCGAACCGCTCGCGCATGATCGTCGCCCACATCCGACGGGCGGCTCTGAACTTGGCCACCTCCTCGAACAGCTCCGACCAGGCGGCGAAGAAGAAGGAGAGGCGCCCGGCGAAGTCGTCGACATCGAGCCCGCGGGCGACTGCCGCCTCCACATAGGCGATCGCGTCGGCGAGCGTGAAGGCGAGCTCCTGGGCGGCCGTCGCGCCGGCCTCGCGCATGTGATAGCCCGAGATCGAGATGGTGTTCCACTTCGGGAGCTCGGCGGCGCAGTACTCGAAGACGTCGGTCACGAGGCGCATCGACGGCCGCGGCGGGAAGATCCAGGTCCCGCGGGCGATGTATTCCTTGAGGATGTCGTTCTGGGTGGTCCCCGAGATCGCGGCCCGCTCGACGCCCTGGGCCTCGGCCGCCGCGACGTAGAGCGCGAGCAGGATCGGGGCCGTGGCGTTGATCGTCATGGACGTGCTGACCTGCCCGAGCGGCAGCCCGTCGAGCAGGATCGCCATGTCGGCCAGGCTCGAGATGGGGACCCCGACCCGGCCGACCTCCCCTTCGGCGTCGGGGGCGTCGGAGTCGTAGCCCATCTGCGTCGGCAGGTCGAACGCGACCGACAGCCCGGTCTGGCCCTGCTCGAGGAGGTAGCGGAAGCGCCGGTTGGTCTCCTCGGCGGTGGCGAAGCCAGCGTACTGGCGCATCGTCCAGAAGCGACTCCGGTACATCGTGGGCTGCACGCCCCGGGTGAACGGGTACTCGCCGGGGCGACCCAGGTCGCGGTCCTCGTCGAGTCCGGCCGTGTCGGCCGGCGTGTACAGGTCCCGGATGACGATCCCGGATGACGTCTCGAAGGGGTCGCGGCGCTCCGCAGCCGACTTGAGCGCCTTGGCCCGGAGCGTCTCGCGCCAGCGGTCCCGGGCTGCGTCGGGGCCTTCGCCGAGGGGCCGGTCCGGGCGCGTCATCGGAGGACGATCAGTGTGTCGCCGAGCTCGACCGTCTGGCCGGGTCCGACGGCGACCTGGTCGACGGTGCCGGCCCGCGGGGCGCGAAGCTCGTTCTCCATCTTCATCGCCTCCACCGAGAGCAGCCGCTGTCCGGCGTCCACGTCGTCCCCGACCGCCACGGCGATGGACACGACGCGTCCCGGGATGATGGCACGAACGTCCGTCGGCCCGTTGTGCGAACCGGCTTCGCGGGCAGACGTGGCGCGCTCACGGAGGTCGTGGAGGTCGGCATCCTCGACCTCGAACTCGAACCGCCAGCCGGCGACCACGACCTCGACGGCGGTCCGGCCGCGGGCGGTCGGAGGGATCGAAGCAGGCAGGACCAGCGGGCGCGTTCCAGGAGCGAAGGCCGCGAGCGGGACCGCGGAGCCGGCCATCTCGATGTCCGCGACGTGGTCCCCCGTGTCCCGGTCCGTGACCCGGAGGCGGCTCACCGGCGGCTCACCGTGGCCATCGGTCGACGGCATCGGCCCGGGCCGCGGTGGCCCAGCCGCTGGCCGCGGCGGTGGCTGGCGGCTGGTCGCGTGTCGCGGTCGCGGTCGTGGTCGTGGCTTCGACCGTGGATGCGGCTGCCGCGGCGGCCGCCTCTCCGACGACCGCGGCGCGCTCCGCCGGCCCGTCCCAGGTTTCGGCAACCCAATCAGTGGACAGCTCGGCGGCGGCGAAGCCGGGGTGCCTTGAGACGAACCGGTGGAATGGCAGGGTGGTCTGGATGCCCGCAACCTCCGTCTCGTCGAGAGCCCGCCGCAACCTGGCGATGGCGGCGGAACGGTCGCCGGCATGGACCATGATCTTGGCCACGAGGTTGTCGTAGTCCGGCGGCACGCGGTCGCCGTCCCCCACCCCAGTGTCGACCCGGACACCGGGGCCCTCCGGCATGACCCAGTGGCGGATCCGACCGGGGCCCGGGGCGAAGTCGCGGGCTGGATCCTCGGCCGACAACCGGACCTCGATCGCGTGGCTGGAGGGCTCGGCGGCTCTGTCAGCGGCCGCCAGGGCCGCCGTCGACAGCGGCCTGCCGGCCGCCAGCCGGAACTGTTCCACGACGATGTCGAGCCCGGCCACCAGCTCGGTCACGCCGTGCTCCACCTGGAGTCGGGTATTCACCTCGAGGAACCAGGTCGCCCCGTCCGGTGCGCGAAGGAACTCGGCCGTGGCGGCATTCTGAAGACCGACTGCGCCCGCGACGCGGACAGCGCGGTCGTGGAGATCGCGCCGTTCGTCGCGCGACAGGCCGGGCGCCGGGGCCTCCTCGACGAGCTTCTGGTGGCGGCGCTGAAGCGAACAATCCCGCTCTCCGATCGCGACGACGCGGCCCGATGCATCCCCGAGGAGCTGGACCTCGATATGGCGGGCGGGCTGGATCACCCGCTCCAGGTAGACCGAGCCGTCACCGAACGCCGCCTGTGCCTCCGCCGATCCGGCTGCCAGCGCCGCAGGGAGATCCGCCGGCCTCGCGACCAGTCGCATGCCGCGGCCACCTCCCCCGGCGGCCGCCTTGACCATGATCGGGAACCCGATCCGCTCGGCGTCGGCGACGATCCCGTCGACCTTGTCGGCCCGGTCGACGGGTGCCGGGTCGTGGGTGCCGGGGACCGGGTCCACCCCGACGGAGCGCGCGACGCGCCGGGCGTGAAGCTTGTCGCCGAGTGCGTCGATCACCGCGGACGACGGACCGACGAAGACCAACCCGGCCTCCTCGACCGCGCGGGCGAACGCGGCTCGCTCGGACAGGAACCCGTAGCCCGGGTGGATGGCCTGCGCGCCCGTCGCGAGGGCGGCACTGACGATCGCGTCGATCCGGAGGTAGCTCTCCGCAGGGGCCGCGGGACCGATCCGGATGGCGACGTCGGCGAGCCTGACGTGTCGTGCTTCCGCGTCCGCATCGCTGTAGATGGCGACCGCGGTCATCCCAGACTCGTGGCATGCGCGGATGATCCGGACTGCGATCTCCCCGCGATTGGCGATGAGGACGCGATCGAATGGCGGTCGCTCGCCCGTCACCCGCGGAGCCCGTCTTTGCGCAAAGACGCCGGCGCCGTACCTACGTCAGAGCGGGATGTTGCCATGCTTCTTCCGTGGATTCGTATCCCGCTTGTCGGCCAGCAGCGTCAGGGCCCGGATGAGTCGGGGGCGCGTCTCCGAGGGGCGGATGACGTCGTCAACATAGCCGCGGGCCGCAGCGATGTACGGGTTGGCGAAATCTGCGCGATACGCCTCGACGAGGCGGGCGCGTTCCCCATCCGGGTCCGGGGCCGAGGCGATGGCATCACGGGAGATGACATTGACCGCGCCCTCGGCGCCCATGACCGCGATCTCGGCCGTCGGCCACGCGAAGTTCATGTCGCCGCGGATGTGCTTGCTGCTCATGACGTCATAGGCGCCGCCGTACGCCTTGCGGGTGATGACAGTGACCTTCGGCACCGTCGCCTCGGCGTACGCGAAGAGCAGCTTCGCGCCATGCCGGATGATGCCGCCGTGCTCCTGGTCGACTCCTGGCAGGAACCCCGGGACGTCGACGAGCGTAACGAGCGGCACGTTGAAGGCATCACACGTGCGGACGAACCGCGCGGCCTTGACTGACGCATCGATGTCGAGAGCGCCGGCGAGGACGGCCGGCTGCTGCGCGACGACGCCGACACTCCGGCCCCCGAGACGTGCGAACCCGACGATGATGTTCTGCGCCCATGCCGGCTGGATCTCGAGGAAGTCGCCGTCGTCGACGACGCGATGGAGGACGTCATGCATGTCGTAGGGCTGGCGCGGATCGTCTGGGACGATGGAGTCGAGGGCAGGGTCCATCCGGTCCGCCGCGTCGGTTGTCGCGACGATCACGGGCGCATCAAGATTGTTCTGCGGTAGGTGAGCGAGCAGGTCACGCGCGGCGTCGAGTGCGCTCGCTTCGTCCGGCGCCGCGAGATGCGCAACGCCGCTCCGCGTCGTGTGTGTCGTCGCCCCGCCGAGGAATTCCGAATCGACGTCCTCGTGCGTCACCGTCTTCACCACCCCAGGTCCGGTGACGAACATGTAGCTCGTGCCCTCGACCATCACAGTGAAGTCGGTGATCGCCGGCGAGTAGACCGCCCCACCGGCACACGGGCCGAGGATGACCGAGATCTGCGGCACGACTCCGGAGGCGAGGACGTTGCGCAGGAAGATGTCGGCGTAGCCACCGAGCGAGACGACGCCCTCCTGGATCCGTGCCCCACCTGAATCGTTGAGTCCGATGATCGGGGCGCCGACTTTCATGGCGAGATCCATCACCTTGCAGATCTTCTCGGCGTACGCCTCTGACAGCGAACCGCCGAAGACCGTGAAGTCCTGGCTGAAGACGAAGACCGTCCGGCCATCGATCTCGCCATGGCCGGTGACGACGCCGTCGCCGAGGTACGACTCCGTGGCCGAGGGGTCACGATTCGTCACGAACGCGTCGAGTTCGGTGAATGTCCCGGGATCGAGCAACAGGTCAAGTCGTTCTCGCGCCGTGAGCTTGCCGGCATCGTGCTGTTTCGCGACACGAGCGGCTCCCCCACCAGCGCGCGACGCGATGCGCATCTCCTCGAGTCGCGCGAAACGCTCGGCGTTCGTCGACACCGTCGGCACTCCTCATTCGCGTGTCTTTGCGCAAGGACAGGCCCCCATCATATCCGCCGCATGGACGCGTCTGACGATGCCCGGATATCCACAGATTCGGTGAACAACTCGCAAAGCGTGTGGATAACCGGGGTGCCCGAAACGGACCGGGGCGCGTACCATGACGACACTCGTTTCCCCTCCCAGACGGCCCTCGCGCGGGCTGCAGAGATCCTGAGGTGATGCCCCGGTGACGAACGTGATCGCGATCGCCAACCAGAAAGGGGGCGTCGGCAAGACGACGACGGCGATCAACCTTGCCGGTGCACTTGCGGAGGAAGGGTTCCGCATCCTGTGCGTCGACATGGATCCCCAGGCGAACCTCACGGCCGGCCTCGGCATCAACCTGAACACCGTCGAACGATCGATGGCGGATGTGTTGGCCGACGGACGCTCGACGCTCGGCGAGGTGATCCTCGCGACCGAGACGCCCGGCATCGATGTCGCGCCGGCCCACATCGATCTGGCATCGACTGAAGGCGAACTGTTCACCGCCCTCGGTCGGGAGCAGATCCTTCGCGAGGCGTTCGAGGGTCAGATCGACGACTACGACTACGTCTTGATCGATTGCCCGCCGAACCTCGGACTGCTCACCGTCAACGGACTCGTTGCCGCCAACGGCGTCATCATCCCGGTCCAGACGCAGTACTACGCGATGAAGGGACTCAACAACCTGGTGAAGGTCATCAACGCGATCCGTCTCAAGTTGAATCGCGACCTCAGGATCCTCGGACTGTTGCCGACATTCTTCGACGGCCGGACGAACCTCGCGCGCGACATGCTCGACGAGCTGCGCGTCGTCGGTGACCACCACGTCTTCACCAGCATCGTCCGTACCACGGTGAAGCTCGGCGAGGCGCCACTCGTCGGCCGGCCCATCACGACGTACGCGGGCCACAGCGATGCCGCTCGGATCTACCGCGCATTCGCCCGGGAGGTGATCGACCTTGCCCCGAACTGATTTCCGCGCCGCGGCCGCCAGGCGGCTGTCGGAGGACACCAATCTTTCGCCCGCGATCGTCAGCCTGCTGACACCCGACAGCCCGACTCGCTCGGTCGGCGTCCGGATCGTCCCGGTCGATCACATCGAGCCGAACCCCGAACAGCCGCGCATGGTCTTCGAGCCGGCGGCTCTTGACGAGCTGGCCGCATCGATCCGCGAGCATGGAGTCCTCCAGCCCATCCTCGTCCGTCCGCTGGGGCCGAACACGTACCAGATCGTCGCCGGCGAGCGCCGCTGGCGCGCGTCGCGGCTGGCCGGTCTCGACAGCATCCCGGCGCTCATCGAGGAGATCGATGACGACACCGCGTTGGAGATCGCCATCATCGAGAACCTCCAGCGCGAGGACCTGACGCCGCTCGACGAGGCGGCGATGTACGACCGTATGGTCCACGAACACGGCTACAGCATCCGCAAGCTGGCCGACAAGCTGGGCAAGGACAAGGGCTACCTCGAGAACAGGCTGCGCCTTGCCGACGCCCCGCCCGAGATCCGCGAACTGGTGTCTTTGCGCAAGGACAGCCTGTCCCACGCCTACGAGCTGATGAAGGTCGAGGACCCGAAGAAGCGGCGGCGCCTGGCCGAGCAGGTTGCTCGCGGCGAGCTGACGCTCATCAAGCTGCGCGACAAGATCGAGGGCCGCCGTCCGCGCGCGACGACCGACGCGGAGGAGGGCGTCGAGGCCGAGGCGGTCGCGGTTGACCCGGTACGCGACGACGACGAAACCGGGGCCGGGACGGTGTGGGCCGGCGAAGCGGCATCCCCTCCGCGCGACATCTCGGACGACTCGCTGGTCAATGCCAAGCAGAGCCTGGCGGACGCCGTCGACGAGCTGGTCGGCGTCCTCGGCAGTGCCGAGGTGCGCGGATCGATCGGCCCGACGGACCGGGCGAACCTCGCCAAGTACCTGACCATCGCCAAGCTCCGTCTCGAGAATGCGATCGCCATGGTCCGCAGCGAGGACGGGTTCTAGTCCGTCCACCCGGCGCACATCGCGCCACTACCCCAGCGGCACGCCGGCCAGCCAGGCCGCCGCGAGCAAGCCGACGCCGATCGCCTCGAGCTCCCATGCCCGCTCGCGTCGTGCTGGATCGGCATGCCGGGCGAGCGCGATGCCGGCGCCGATGACGACGGTCGCTACCAGCGCACCGACCGCGGCAGCTGCTCCACCGACGGCACGGCCGCCCGGGCCGCCGACGGCGAGCGTCAGCCAAGCGGCGCCGATGACCACCGTCAGGAGGGTCGCCTGGACGGCCCAGGCGCGGCCCGTCCCGAGCCTCGTCGCGACCGAGTCGGTGCCGGCCGCGGTGTCGCGCTCGACATCGGCCAGGGCATTGGAGATCGCCAGGCCGGCGCCGGCCAGGACAGCCGCGGGCAGGAGGATCGCGAACGCTCCGGGCAGGTCGCCCGCCGCCCCGAGCCAGCCATAGACGGGCAGCAGCGGGATGCCGACTGCGAACGGGAGCCATGACCATGCCGTGCCCTTGAAGCCGAGGTCGTAGGCGTAGCCGATCCCCAGCACGACGATCGCGAGGGCCATCGTCTGCCAACCGGATGGCACGGACAGGGCGATGCCCAGGACGGCCGCGACCGCGACGGCCGACTGGGCGGCCGCGCGCGAGACGAGCCCACCCGGGATGGGCTTCGCGGGCTTCCGGCCGGCATCCCGGGGCGCGTCGACCAGGTCGTTGAGAGAGCCGATGGATGCCTGGAGAGACGTCATCGCGACCCCGAGCCGGACTGCGGTGGCCAGGTCGGCACCGGCGATGGCCGCGACGACCCCGACGACGAGACCATCGAGCAGGCACGGGAACGGATGTGTCAGCCGGATCAGACCGCCGACTCGATCCAGGCGGCTGACGGTGGCGGGTCCGCCTCCCCCGCCGGCGGGGCTCTTAGACGTAGACGATCTCGTCGAAGTTCGCGATCAGGTACTCGACCAGCCGGGCGCGTCCGTCGGCAAGCTGGGCCCGGATGCCCGGCACCAATGCGAAAAGCGTGATGGCTGGGACCATGAGCCGCCCTTTCGCGTCGCGCCCGATCATCGCCGGTGGTCCGCCCCCGGATGCGAACACGCGTTCGAAACCTGGCTCATCGAGCCCGCCCGCTTGGCGGAAATCCGCGACGACCTTGACGACGCCCCGCCGGATCGCAACATCGCGCATCAGCTCAGCTGCCCAGGCATCGATCTGGTCGTCGCTCTGGTCGGCGAGTCGGGCGCGGTACTCCTTCGGATCCGCCGAGAGTCCGGTCGATGCCACGGGTCCTCCTACGTCGATTTCGAGCGGCTCTGAGTATGGCAGACCGGACGCCTCGAACGCCGCGCGGGCCGCTTCGCGCGAGCCCTTCGGCCAGTCGCTCGACAGCTCTGTCAGCCACGGCGCGATGCGCCCGGGGATGGGCTGATCGGGTGCATCGACGACGAGAGCCCGGAGAGCGGCAGTGAGCCGTGTCGTCGCGTCATCCACTCGACCCGGCCACCGAACCGAAGCCAGCTGGTCCCGCGGATCGCGGCCGGCACCAGCGGCACCCCCGACCGGAGTCGTGATCGGGTGCGGTCAGCGCGTTCCCTTCGTGGCCGGCCGCGGGACCGCGCCCCGTTTCGGTGCCGCGACGCCCCGCGTCTTCGCCGACGTCGTCACGACCGGCGCCCGCCCATCGACGGCAGCGAACAGCGACTGGGCGAACGTCGCGATGCCGTCGGCGGTGGCGTCCGCCCCATTGAGGACGAACGTCTCGACCTGGAACGTCACGAGCCGATGACCGCCCTGGATCTCGACAGCCAGCTCGCCCAGCTGAAGGCGGTTCCAGCGAATGACCTTGCCGGACGCCCGAGGCCCTTCACCCGGGACCGCGACGCGGACGTTGACCTGGACGAGCCCGCCCGGAGTCGGTGCGAGGATCAGGTAGCGGATGCCGGGATCGTCGCCCCAGGCGATCCAGCATTCGGGATCGGGTTCGGCGCCGAGCGCCGCCAACGCCTGGCCGATGACGTCCATCACCTTGGGCGCGACCGAATCCTTGTGAGGCGCCTTCGCGCGCCACTGGCTGAGACGCATCGGCTCCCTCCTCGGGGTGAGGCTAGCACACACCCATCCGGTCAAAGTCATGACATTCGGCGGTTGTCCGAGAGGGTCGCCCGAGTACCGTTGGGAACATGCACATCCGACGTGGCTTCCTCGGCTGGGGCGTGTTCCTCATCCTGGTCGGAGCCGTCCCGCTCCTCGTTCGGTCGGGCTATCTCGACTCGGACCAGGTCGACCGTCTCTGGACACTGTGGCCGCTGATCCTGGTCGGGGTCGGCGTCGGCCTGGTCCTGCGTCACACGCGCCTAGACTTCGTCGGAGGGCTCATCGTGGCGGCGACGGTCGGCCTGATGGTCGGCGGGCTGCTCAGCGCGGGGTTCGGTTCGATCTCGACCGGGTTCTGCGGGTCGGACAACGGGAGCGTCGCGTTCCCGTCGCACGATGGCACGTTCGCGGGAGCCGGCTCTGTCGATCTGCGGCTCGACTGCGGGCAGATGACCGTCGGGGTCGCGCCCGGCAACGCCTGGCACGTCGTGGGCAGCGACGCCGATGGCCGCGGACCCACCGTCAATTCCACGGACGCCTCTCTCACCGTCCGATCGCGTCCCGGCAACGGCGGCCCGTTCTTCGGCTTCGGGGCGCGCGACACGTGGCAGGTCACGGTCCCCGATGCCCCGCACGTGGATGTCGATATCCAGGTCAACGCCGGCGGAGCGACGGTCGACCTCGGCGGCGCATCGCTCGGCGCCTTCGACCTCGAGCAGAACGCCGGGTCCGCCACGATCGACCTGAGCACGGTCACGTCGATCGGCGGGCTCGACGCGACCCTGAACGCCGGATCGCTGGGCGTGCGCCTGCCGAACGTGTCGGTGACGGGGACGATCGAGGCCAACGCGGGCGCCGTTCGCCTGTGCGCTCCGCCCGGAGCAGCCCTGAAGCTGCGGACCGGTGAGAATATCGTCGGCAGCTACGACTACGACGGCCACGGCCTCGTCAAGGACGGTTCGACCTGGACGACGCCCGGCTTCGATACGGCCGAGGTCAAGATCGAGCTGCAGACCTCGGCGAATGCGGGCTCCTTCACCCTCGACCCGGAGGAAGGCTGTGACTGACCGGCTGTATCGATCGCGCGACGACCGGATGTTGACGGGTGTCGCCGCGGGTGTCGCCGACTCGCTCGACATCGACCCGTCGCTGGTCCGGATCGCCTGGGTCGTGCTCGCCTTCCTGACCGGCGGCATCGCGGTCATCGTCTACATCGTCATGGCGATCGTCGTCCCCGAGGCACCGGCTGGGGCGATGCCCGGCGGGATGTCCCCTGGCGGCGCGCCGGCTCCCGACATGCCGGCCGGCGCCGGACGGAGCGGCGGCGATCCGGCCGCCGGCGCGCGGCAGCGCCACCGCCGGGATCCCGGTGACCGAGCCCGCGGCGGCCTCGTTCTCGGGGCGCTGCTCATCGTCATCGGCGGCCTGTTCCTGGTCCGCCAGCTGCTCCCCTCCCTCGACTTCGACCTGCTGTGGCCGATCGCCGCGATCGGGCTCGGGGTGCTGCTGATCATCGTGGCCATCACGCCGTCGCGCCGCTCGGGATGACCGGGCGGTCTCGTACGATGGGGCCGTGGATGCCGGAAACGTCGCTTCGCTGACCGCGTTGGCCGGGGTCGGCATCGCAGGCGGGCTCGTTCTGATGGTCCGCGGCATGAACGACTACCGCTCGAGCCTTCGAGTGGCCGATATCTCGACCTCGTCGATCGCGTCCATCGCCGCCGGCGAGGTTCGGATCAGCGGGATCATCGAGATGGCCGAAACGACGCTGGTCTCGCCATTCGAGCGCGTGCCGTGCGTCTACTTCCGGACCACCGTCGACGACGGTCGCGATCCCCTCCCGGGCGGCCACGCGTTGACGGACGAACGGTCGATCGGCTTTCGCGTGCGCGACGCGACCGGATCCATCCGCGTGTTCCCACACGGTGCTCGGGTCGACGCACCGGAGAAGCCGCCGAGCTTCGGAGGTTCCCCGGAAGCCGATCCGTCGTTGGCAGTCGGCTCGCAGGGGAGATCCGATCGCCGGTGATGCGGCGATGACTGATCCCGAGCCGGACGCCTGGACACTGGCGCCCGGAGTGGACGGATCGAAGCGGTACCGCGAGTTCCGGCTCGAGATCGGGGACCCGGTCACGATCGTCGGTCGCGCCCTACCTTTCTCGGACCTCCCCGATCCGACGGCGGCGAACGCAGGGAGTGGCTCCGATGCGCTCCTCGACGACCCTGAGATCGCAGCCGACATGGCGGCCGCGACGCGCGACAGGCACTCTCGCCGCCGACCCGTCCTCCGCCTGGGGCAATGCCGCCATCCCGGGCTTCGGGATCGGGCATCCGGTCAGTGCGCCGGTCATCGACCCGGCCGCCCATTCGCTGCCGATCGCGACCGCGACCGAGGCTGCCAAGGCCGAACAGAGGTTCGTGATCGCGCCCGACACCCTGGTCCTCGCGTCGTCGGCGGAGGTCCCCCTCCTGGTCGCTTATGGCTCGCCGGGCCAGGTCGTCCGTCGGAGCCAGGCCCGGTTCTTCATCGGCCTGCTCGGTGCGATCGTGGCGATCGCGTCGGCGACCGCCCTCGCGGTCATCCTCGGCGGCGGGCTGAACGGATGAGCCCCGCTCTCGGCGCGGTGATCTTCGCCCTGGTGCTCGTCGGCGTCATCGTCGGCTTTATCGTGCTAACAAGCTACAACGCTGTCGTGGCCCTCCGGCAACGGATCGACAAGGCGTGGGCGAACATCGATGTCGTCCTCAAGCAACGCCACGACCAGCTCCCCAACCTCGTCGCAGCCGTGCGCGGGCTGATGGCATATGAGCAGGGGGTGCTGACGAGGGTGACCGAGCTCCGCGCCGCCTACGTGCCGACCGCACCGATCCCCGACCAGGCGGTCACCTCAGAGGCGACCAGCGCGGCCGTCCGGTCGTTGTTCGCCGTGGTCGAGCGCTACCCCGATATCAAGGCGCAGGGCAACGTCCAGGATCTCCAGGACCAGATCGAGCGCCTCGAGGCGATGATCGCGGACCGGCGCGAGCTCTACAACGACCAGGTCTATCGCTACAACACGGCGATCACGCAGGTCCCGGGCGTCATCCTCGCCCCGATCTTCGGCTGGCGGCCGCGCCAGTTCTTCGCCGCGGACCCGGCCGACGCCCTCCGTCCCGACACCGATCTCAGGACGATCATGACCGTCACGGATCCGGACGCGCGCCCGACACTCTGGCTCGCCCGACACGGCGAGACAGAGTGGGCGCGACTCGGGCGCCACACCAGTCGCACCGATGTGCCGCTGACCCCGACCGGGCAGGAGCAGGCGCGCGCGCTCGGACGACGACTTGCAGATCACGACTTCTCGCTGGTGCTGACAAGTCCCCTGTCGCGTGCCACGGAGACCGCTGCGCTGGCGGGCTTCAACGACCGGGCTGTCACGGATCCGGATCTGCGCGAGTGGGACTACGGCAGCCTCGAGGGCCGACTGACCGACGACATCCGCGCCGAGTACCCGGGCTGGACGATCTGGCATGGCCCATGGCCGGATGGCGAGACCGCCGACCAGGTCGCCGCCCGAGCCGACCGGGTCATCGCGCAGGCGAAGGCGGTCGTCGACGGCGACGTCCTCATCTTCGGGCACGGCCACCAGCTTCGCGTCCTGGCTGCGCGTTGGCTCGACCTGCCCGCAGCGTCGGGGTCAATGTTCGCGCTCGGGACCGCGACCATCTCGATCCTCGGCTGGGAGCGCGATGTCCCAGTGGTCGAGCTCTGGAACGAGCCCTGCCTAGACCCGGCGGGTGGCTGACACCCGCCCGACCGTCGTTCGGACATGGAGCGGCCCCCGCCTGCTGGGGCAGGTCGAGGGCCGTGGTGATAAGCGTTGCGGTGGCTGCTAGTTGGCGATCGCCCCGAGATTGCGTCCGTCCGTGGCATAGAAGCTGACGCAGTCGCCCTGGTTCTTGAAGGAGTTGCCGACGCTGTCCAGCATCGTCTTCCAGCCGCTGTTCTTGCAGTCGGCACCCGTCGCGAGCGTCGCGGCGATCTTGACGTTGTCGAGCGCGGGGCCGAAGCCGCCGGGCGTCGTGCTGGTGAAGGTCAGCGTGGTGGAGTTGCTCTTCGCGACGAATGTGAAGGTCTGGCTCGCCCACTGCATGTTGGCGAGGGTGGTGCCATGCGTGTTCGTGTCGTAGCCATAGGACTTGGTCGTGCCGGCGGCATCGACGGTCGTCATCGCTTGAGGGCCGGCCCGGCGTCCGGGTTGCCCGACATGCTGAACGTGACGACGTACGTGCCGTTCACAACGGTGTCGAGCGTCTGGCTGACGCCGCCTGGAGCGGCTGTTTCGGAAGCATCGAGGTCAAGGCTCCTGGTCGAGCCCGCTGCGGCCTGCCAGTAGCTCCCGATCCAGTCCACGCCGCCGCCGTTGATCGTCCAACCCTCCAGGGCGGGGGACCCGGCAGCGAGACGGGCAAAGTCGTATGGGGCCTGGAGCTGGACGAAGGAACCGTCCTCGAAGCTGGGGTTCGTGAGCGGGCTGGCCGCCATCACGGAGCCGGAGAGGGCCACCAGAGCCACAACGGCCCCGGTCATGCCAAGAAGTGATCGTCGCTTGTTCACAGCAAGCCTCCATGAGTCCTTGCGCAGGATCGCGATCGGGATCGCGTCGGTGCGCGTCCTCGTCACAAAAGCCTGATGGAGGCAGGAGGAAGTTCCTACGCGTCAACCATGCAGAACCATGTGTGGCCGGTTGCCGCCTTATGACATCGCGGTTGCGGGAGATCACGGAATGCGGCGACAGACTGACCCCGCCATGATCACGTCATGAGACGTTCGATCACACTCCTCACGGCGGCGGCGGTGTCGCTCATGGTGATCGGATGCAGTCAGTCCCTCGGATCCCCGGTCGCTCCGACCACAGCGTCGCCCGGAATTCCGGTCTCGCCCTCGTCCGGATCGACCTCGGCGTCGCCAGCGCCGCTGATCGCGACCGCAGCGGCAGGGACGCCGTGCAGCCAGGTCTACAACGCCATCCGCTGCCAGACCATGACTGACTGGGTGGCGGCCCAGCTCGGTACGACCCGGGAGCAGGTCGCCAGCCTCGACATGATCCCGCAGCCCACACCGGACCTCAACATCTACTCGGGTGGCCCACCGGTCGACGTCAGTGTCACCCTTCGTGACGGATCGGCCCACCGGCTGAACCTGAACTGCGGAGGGATCCCCGGCGTCCAGTGTGCGGATGATCCTCACCTCCAGACGTCGTCGGTGATGAACCCCGGCGGGTACTACGACGGTACCGAGGCCGAGTTGCTTGGCGGCCGACCCTCGATCGCTCCCGACGCGCTCGCCGACGCGATGCCGCTCCGCATCGCACGCCTCGACATCCCCATCGATCACACCGGCCACTACGAGGTCTCGCTCGGAGAGGCGCGGCTACCCAACGGCATCCTGACGGCTGTGGACTTCGCCCCCGTCGAGACCTGGCCGACGGGCGTCTCCATCGTCGATGGCGCCGTCGGCCTTGATGTCCGATCACTCGATGATGGCGGGAAGCCGATCCGGAACATCTACCAGCATGGCTGGCACGCGGGCTCGGAACGCGTGGAGGCCGTCCTCGTCTTTGACGTCGCACACTTCGACCCCGGCGCGACCCTTGGGATCAAGGACCTGGACGTGCGGTAGTGGGCCGCATCGACCGGGAGGCGGACATCGGCTAGCCCGCCCAATATCTCTCTCCTGTCGTTGCGGCGATCCCCAGGACCACCACAAGGCCAGTCCAATTCGGGCGGCTTCGACCGCAGACTCATCGCCTCTAGGATCGAGTCATGCAGAAGGAGCAAGCGCCATGACGGATCGGTCGGTCGAAGGCCTCGTCCTGGCCATCGGGGCCATGCTGTTCCTCATCGGCGCCGCCAATCCCGTCCTCATGCGGGCATGGACCTCGCCGCGGGAGCTGTACCTCCAGATCGTCGCCGGTCATCCGACCGCGTGGCGTGTAACGAACGTGCTCTTCCTGGCCGGCACCGTCCTGACGGCCGCGGGCATGGCCGAGCTTCCGATGGTGGTCGGGATCGACGCCGACGGCGTCCCGCGTCCTCACCTCGATCGCCGGGCTCGCCGTCGCGATCGGCGCGGTGCTGTGGATCGTCTCGCTCATCGGTCGCCTCGTCGTGACACCGGACGTCGCGTCGGCGTTCGTCGCCGGCACCGGCGAGGCGACCCCCGTCCCAACCGAACGATTGATGGGTGGCCTGTTCGGCGCATTCATCCTGTTGGCCGGTCTGGGGCTCGTCGCCCTCGGGGTGGGGTTCATCGTGGCCCCGGTGCTGCCGGCCCTTGGCTGGGTCTGCGTCGCCTTCGGCGTGATCATCACCGGCGGCTACCTCGTGTTCGGTGACGTCCCGCCGTTCATGGTCTATCTGGCGACCGGCCTGCTCGGCCTCGCGCTCCTCGTCGGCTGGCGCTGAGCCGGGCACGCTACGCCAGGGGCGGTTGGAGCGATCCCGTCGGTTAGCGTCGTGGCGATCGCGTGACGCTGGTCGAGGCGAGAGCGCAGTCATCGGTGCCTGCATGGTTGCTGCAACGAATGGCGTCTCGAACTACCCAACGTGAACGATGACGGGCGCGTGTGGCTGCCGCATCGTGACAGCAACACAGATTCACCTGGAGTTGTCACCGATGCTCGTTTCCAACTTCCCGATCGTAAGCCGGCTGCTGCCGGCACCGGTGGCGACCCCGGTCATCCCGGTCGATGACGATCCGGCGACGCTCGCTCGCCTCGCGGCCATCATGTCGGACCGCATCCGACCTTGCCCGAACTGCGGGGGCGACCCGCAGGTCTGTCGAGCGATCGGCTGCGGTGCTGAGGACGCCCCGCTTCTGTTGGCCCAGGCAGCGGTCGAATGATCCGAGGATCCCGAGGATCAGCGCAAGCAGTTGCTGCGTCTGGTCCACCCCGTCCTTGGGCTTCCCTCTCGGCCGCCGCCCCGAGGGCGCCGGACAGGCTCCGACGCGCCGATGTGGACGACTGGCGGACCATCGGTCCGCCCGTCGTCTGATGTGCCTCCGGGCGTCAGTCGCCAGAGGCGATCACTTCGCTTGGAGGTTGAACGTCGTCGAGGCGGCGCTTCCCACGTAATGGTTCGCGTCGGACCCAACGGGCGTCCAGGTAGCGGTGAGCGGGTACTTCCCGTTCTTCTGGTTGAGCTTGAGGGACGTGCTCGCGACGCCGCTTGCGTTCGTCAGCGCGCTCGTGGTCTGAGTCCCGAGGGCGAAGACGATGGTCCGACCCGCGAGGGCCTTGCCCGTCGCGTCGACGAGCGTGGCGCTGAGGGTGACCGTCTTGTTGGGTCCGCCGCTGAGGGCACCCGTGTAGGACGTGGTGGTTGTCTTCCGCGCGATCGCGATGTTCCCGGACCCGGTGTCGCCGATGTACAGGCTGTCACCCGCGAATGAGGCGACAGTCGGATACGAGCCAGCATCGAGGAGCGGGGTGTACGCGGTACTTGCGATACCGCTCGAGTTGGTGACAGCGGATCCTGCTGCACCGCCATTGACGGTGAACGTGATCGGCCGGCCGTTGAGGGTCGATCCGTACTGGTCGACCAGAGACGCGCTGAGCGCGCCTTGGGTGTCGTAGGTGCCTGCGGTGTCGCCGAGATATCCGACCGACACGGTCCGCTTCACGATGGTGATCGTGCGGCTGGCGCTCGACGACTGGCCGTCCTCATTCGCCACGGTGAGGGTTGCCGTATAGGTGCCCGGCGTCGTGTAGGCGTGGAAGACACCAGAGCCGCCGGATGCGGACGGCGCCGTGGGGAGCGTTCCGTCCCCGAAGTCCCAGCTGTACGTCAAGGTCGCCTGGTCATCGGCTCCGGGCGCGGTCGCGCTGCCATTGAACGCAACGAGGCGGCCCCACGGCGAACTCGTGTCCGGGCCGGCCGCAACGACCGGGGCGAGACTCGCGACATTGATGCTGAAGGTGGTCGTCGAGACGAGTCCCGTGGCATCCGTCGCGGTCAGCTGGCCGCTGTAGGTTCCGCCATCGGTGAACGTGTGGGACGGCTTGGCGCCGAAGGCCACACCCCCGTCGGAGAAGTCCCACCGGAGGGTCGGGAAGCCACAGACCGAGCTGCTCGCCGACCCGTCGAACTGGATCGGCGCTCCTTCATTGCCCGCGTACGGCGATGGCCCCGCGTCGACGACCGGCGGGATGTTGTTCTTCTGGACGGCGCCCATGTCGAACGTCGCACCCGCGCCCGTGATCGCGATGTCACCCGTCGTCGTGCCGACATCGATTGACGGCGAGGCGAACGCGACCTTGTGTTCGAGGCCTGGGATGATGGGGTCCGGGAAGGCGCCGCCGACCTCGAAGACGAGGCCCGAGTCGACGCTAAGGCCGTCCGTCGCAGACAGACCGCCGAGCGTGTACGACAGGCTATCGCCCGCTCCGACAGTGCACGGAACGAAGAGGCTGTCGGTGACCGGCGATTCGAGGAGGGAGAGGTTGGCCGTGCCGATCGAGAGACCGCCAACATCCGCGGACCGGATGGTGTCGATCCCCACCGGCGTGATCGTCACGTCGCTCGCGAGGCTGAGGTCCACGTACGGCCCGAGGTAGCCGGGGATGACGCCGGGAGGCGGCGGAAACAGTTCGACCTTGCTGCCCGAAGTGAGGTGGCAGACGTAATCGCCACCGTCGGCCTTGAGATCACAATTGCCGCTCGTGGTGAACGTGGGCGAGCCGAGGTTCAGCGGTCCGATACCGTCCCACGACACCATGAGGTCGTCGAGCGTGTAGTCGACCGACATGGTTCCAATGGGCGTCCGCCCGTACGAGTCGGTGGGGTCCAACGACCGCCCCTCGCGAACGAGGTTTGGGTCGAACACAGTGCCGAGCGTGGCTGGCTGGTTCCAGTGGACCGTGATCTCGGCCGTCCCTGTCGCAGTGACGCCGGAGTCGGTCTTGGTGAATGGGACCGAGGCCAGCGTCGAGTTCCCCGACAATGATGTCGGGCTCGAGAGGCTGCTGGTGCCGGCCAGGGCGGTGGCAGGACCAAGCGCGAGAGCGGCAAGGCCCGCAAGACAGAGCGCAACACCCGCTCTCATCGGTCGAGGGCGGCCAAAAGATGGGATAGGCAACACGCCACACCTCCGTGTCGTCCCCAGGCCGCTCAGTCCCCCGGTGGCGCCGATCCGACCCCGGACTCTCACAAACTAGGCCCGGGAGTTGCCTCGACGAAAGAGGCGGTTACCTCGATCAGTGACGCGCGATGGACGTGGTCACCCCGGCGACGGCGGGGACTACTGGCAGCTCGGCAAGGCATGGATCGCCGAGGAACGGGCCGCACGACGGCCAGAGACGCCCCGACTGTGGCCGGGGGCCTCGAGGGCCGTAGTCGTGAGCCGTACCCTGGGGCTGCGAAGGCTGGTATCGCGCACGGTGACGGTATCCGTCCAGCCGGGCACATGGGGGCACGCGGCAGGGCAATTCGTGCAGGAAAGTGGCTCCGGCGGTAGGACTCGAACCTACGACCAAGCGGTTAACAGCCGCCCGCTCTACCACTGAGCTACGCCGGAACGGATGACATCCCGACCCGGACGAGCCGGGGCCGCGAACGTCGCGGGCGCCGGGTCCGGCGCCGCGCGACAGGATAGCACGGAGGCTCCGCCGGGCCGGCGAGGCCCGAAGCTCAAGCCGGCTGAGATCCCTCCCAGATCATGCTGCGCGCCCGCCGGAGCTGGAACCCGGCGATGATCTGCGTGACGCCGAGGATGACGAGCCAGATCCCGCCGATGAAGGCGAGCGTGACCGCCGAGGTGATCGGGTAGACCAGGATGATGATCCCGGCCAGGATGCCGAGGATCCCGCTGAACAGGCGCCAGTTACGCCCCTGCTTCACGGCGAAAGCGGCGACGAACGTCATGATCCCCTGGATGAGCCAGAAGATCCCAAGCACGAAGATGAACACCTCGACCGACTGGAACGGTGTCCGGAGCAGCGCGAAGCCGACGATGACCGCCAACACGCCGATGAGCGCGTGCAGGACGCGGGCACCGGTGTCGCCGTCGCGGGTGAACGAGGTGATCACCTCATAGGCGCCGCTGACGAACAGCCAGGCGGCGAAGAAGATGCCGATCGTGACGATGGTGGCCCCGGGGTAGAACATCGCCAACAGCCCGAGCACGATGCTCGCGACACCCATCGCGGCGACCAGGCCCCAATGGTCGGCGAGGTCCTGCATCATCGTGTGTGCCTGGTCGGCCGCGGCGTCTGCTGAGCTTGCCATGACGTCCTCCTGCTGCGATCCCCGAGCCCACGAATCGTACCGCGCACGGAACCAGAGGAAACGCGTGCGGACGGCGCGCTACGGCAGCTCGATCGGGCTGTCGGCCCGGTTGCCCCACTCCTCCCACGAACCCGCGTAGGAGCGGACCTGGTCGAACCCGGCCAGCTCGTGCAGCACGAACCAGACGAGCGCGGCGCGGACGCCGCCCTGGCAGTAGGTGGCCCGGATCTCGGCCGGGTCGGCGCCGCTGGCGCGCACGAGCGAGACCATCTCGTCGACCGGACGGAACGTCCCTTCCTCAGTCAGCAGGTCGACGAAGCAGCGCTGCCGCGCGCCCGGGATGTGGCCACCGCGCTTCGCCCGGAGGTCCTCACCGACCCACTCGGCCGCGGTCCGGACGTCGAGGATGCCGGGTCGGGCCGTCCGGCTTCGACGGCCTCGCGACTCCAGGCGAGGACCTGCTCGTACGTGGCGATGAGGTCGTCGTCCCGCTCGCCGAGCGTCGCCGGCGTGCGCAATCCGTCGGCCAGGTCGGCCTCGGGGACCTCGGTCGTCGTCTCACCGCCTGCCCGGCGCCAGGCCTCGATGCCGCCGTCGAGGATGTGGAGGCGATCGGCCGGGTAGCGATACAGGCGCAGCAGCCAGTAGCCGCGGATCGCCTGCCGGTTCATCCCGACGTCGTCGAGGAAGACGATGCGGTCGCCCTCCCCCACCCGCCATCGGCGGAGGACACGGCCGACCTCCTCGGCCGACGGCACGAGCCATTCGCGCTCGGCCTCTCCCGTCTCGGGGGCCGTGCCCTTCAAGGCGAGCTCCTTGTGGAGGTCGCTGTACGTCGCGCCCGCGATGTGGCGCTTGTTGTAGACGCGCCGATCGGGCGACACATGGACCAGCCGCACATCGGGGTCGGCGACATGGTCCGCGAGCCACGCCGGCCGACACCAGCGGACCCGGGCCTGCCGCCTCCGCCTTCTGAACCTTGGCCTTGGTCTTCGTCGCCGGCACGGCGCTTACTCCAGGTAGTCCTTGAGCTTGCGGCTGCGGGACGGGTGGCGGAGCTTGCGCAGCGCCTTGGCCTCGATCTGGCGGATCCGCTCGCGGGTGACGTTGAACTCCTTGCCGACCTCCTCGAGGGTCCGGGCACGCCCGTCCTCGAGGCCGAACCGGAGCTGGAGCACGCGACGCTCGCGACCGGTCAGCGAGTCGAGCACCGCCTCGACCTGCTCCTTGAGGAGCTGGTGCGAGGCCGCCTCGGCCGGGGCGAGCGCCCCGCGGTCCTCGATGAAGTCGCCGAGATGCGAGTCCTCTTCCTCGCCGATCGGGGTCTCGAGGGAGACCGGCTCCTGCGAGACCTTGATGATCTCGCGGACCTTCTCCGGCGTGACCTGGACCTCCTGGCCCTTGGACATCGCCTCGGCGATCTCCTCGACCGTCGGCTCGCGGCCGAGCTCCTGGAGCAGGCCGCGCGAGACCCGGATGAGCCGGTTGATCGTCTCGACCATGTGGACCGGGATGCGGATCGTCCGCGCCTGGTCCGCGATGGCCCGGGTGATGGCCTGGCGGATCCACCACGTCGCGTAGGTCGAGAACTTGAAGCCCTTCTCGTAGTCGAACTTCTCGACCGCCCGGATCAGGCCGATGTTGCCTTCCTGGATCAGGTCCAGGAACGACATCCCGCGGCCGATGTACTTCTTCGCGATCGACACGACCAGCCGAAGGTTGGCCGAGGTCAGCTGCTCGCGCGCGTCGCGACCGATGACCACGATCGTGCCCTTGCGGTCACGGAGCTTGGTGTTGAGCGGGACCTCGGGGTCGTAGCCCATCCGCTTGAGCAGCTCGGCGTCGTTGCCGGCGAGGATCCAGCGCTCGAGCGCCGGGTAGGCCACGTCCTCGCGGGTCCAGTCCCAGATCGCCCGGAGTCCGACGTTGTCGCGCGAGTCGAGGTCGCCGTTGTGGACGGCCAGGAAGGACCAGTCGAGGAACGGCAGGAAGGTCTCGGCCGACGGCGCCTCGTTGTAGGCGTGGACGAGCTTCTTGGCCTCCTTGAGGCGCTCCTTCGTCCCGTCCGACTGCGCGTCGCGGCCGGCCTTGATCAGGTGGAAGTCGGGCGACGCGACCAGCAGGTCGGCGGTCGTCGCGTCCGAGATCGCGCGGCGCACGAGATCGTGCGCCTCCTCGCCGAACGGCAGCCGATGCTGCGCCTTCGCGGTCCGGGTCTTGCGCTCGGTGTCGTGGAGCGTCCACTCGTGGAGCGAGACCATGCCCTTCCAGGGTGCCTCGACCAGCTGCTCGCCGAGCTCGATGGCCTTGGCCAGGACGACCTCTTCCTCGGCGGTCAGCAGGGCGACCTTGCCGATCTCCTTGAGGTACATCCGGACCGGGTCGTCGATCCCGATCATGTCGGCCGAGATCGCCTCGAGCTCCTCGGCGGAGGGCTCCTCGACCTCCTTCGGGTCGAGCTTGGCCGGCGCATCGGCCGGCAGCTTGGCGGCGGGGTCTACGACGCCGTCCTCGGCGACCACCACGATGCCGACATCGGCGCCGTCCTCGGCGGCCTCGACACCGAGATCGAGATCGTCGTCGTCGTCTTCGTCATCGTCGTCGCCGGCGATGGCGACGCCCGCCTTCGGCCGCGACGGGCGAAGACCGGCGAGCTTGGCCTCTTCGAGGTCGGCCTTGCCGCGACGCGGCCGCGACAGGACGGCCTCCACGAGTTGCTTGTCTAGGGGATCGGCGGACATGGGTTACCTCCGGTGGCTGGCGAGCAGCCGGGTCTGGTCTCGGCGCCGGTCGAGCGACAGGCGCATTTCATTGATCTGACGTCGTTCGAGCATCAACCGGCCGATCGCGTCGCGATCGCCGGCCCGCTCGGCCTCTCCTTGAGCGGCCTCGTTGTAGTCGCTGCGGTCGCGCAGCTGGTCGTCCTCGAGCTCGAGGAGCAGTCGGGTGATCTCGTAGTCCAGGTGCGCCGGGTCGAGCCCACGCGCATCAGGACCGTTCTTCGCATACAACGCTCGGGCGAGCGCCGCCGTTTCGTCGTCGAGGGCGAGCAGCAGGGCGGCCGAGTCGAATGGCGGGTGCACGCCCTGGTCGTTCGGAGCGCGCTGCAGCACGATCGCCCGGAAGAGCTCGCGCGCGACCGTGCTCGGCAGCTGGTCCGGTCCGAGCTCGTCGACGACGCGGAGCTGCTGGTCCGGGACGAGCAGGAGGAGCCGCAGCAGCTCAGCTTCGACCGGGGTGACTGCACGCAGGATGTCGTGGACGGGCAGCGCGTCTGGCGACGCCAGGACCGAATCGGCGGTGATCCGGGACGGCCCAGACTGGCTGATCGGGTTCCTCGCTGGCCGCTCGAGGACCTGGCGCAGGACGCGATCCTCCACGCCCGATGCGAGACGGACCTGGCCGATCGCCTCGTCGCGCCGCAGTGGGTCGGCGACCTCGCGGATGGCCGGCATCACGGCCTCGACGAAGCCGATGCGGCCGGAGCTCGTCTTGAGGTCGAACCGGCTCGTGTGATAGTCGATCAGGTATTCGAGGAGCGGCTTGGCCTTCGCGACGGCGGCCTCCCAGACGGGCGGCGACTCGCGGACGACCTCGTCGGGATCCTTGCCGTCGGGAAGCCGCGCGACGCGGACGTCCTCGAGCTTCACCCCCGAGGTGTCCTTCTGGAGCTCGCCGATGAGTCCGACGAGAGCCGTCATCCCGGCCCCGCCGGCCTTCTCGCCGGCCGCGTCGACGTCATAGGCGAGCACGATCCGGCTGGCATACCGGGTCAGGAGGGCGACCTGGCCTGGCGTCAGGGCGGTGCCGAGACTGGCGACCACGTTGTCGAAGCCGGCCTGGTGCGCCATCAGGGCATCGGTGTAGCCCTCGACGATGACCGCCTGGCCGAGCTTGCGGATGGGGCCCTTCGCCTTGTCGATCGGATAGAGCGTCCGGCTCTTGTCGAACAGCGGCGTCGCCGGGGAGTTCAGGTATTTCGGCCCGTCGCCCTCGAGCAGCCGGCCACCGAGCCCCACGGCATGGCCGTTCTGGTCGCGGATCGGGAAGAGCACACGAGCCCGGAACTTGTCGTAGACCCCGCCCCGACCGCTCTGCCGCGGAGACGCGAGACCGACCTCGACAAGCTCCTCCGGACGGACGTCGCGTTTCGTCGCCAGGGTCCGGGTCATCTGGTCCCAGCCGCCGGGCGCCCAGCCGAGCTGGTACGTCTCGATCGTCGCGTCGGTGAAGCCACGACCATGGAGATACTCGAGGGCCGGTCGGCCTGCGTTCGAGGCCGTGAGGACGGCGTGGTAGAAGGCGATCGCGCTATCGAGGACCTGGCGCAGGCGGGCCTTGTGGGCATCTTCGCGCTGGGTGCGCTCGTCGATCTCGACACCCGCGCGCTGGGCCAGCGTTCGGAGGGCCTCAGGAAACGTGACGCCATCGCGCTGCATGACGAAACTGAAGATGTCGCCTCCCAGGCCGCACCCGAAGCAGTGCCATGACTCGCGCTGCGGGCGTGACGACGAACGACGGTGTCTTCTCGCCGTGGAACGGGCAGAGACCCTTGTACGTGGTGCCTGCCTTCTTCAAGCTCACGGTCTCGCCGACGACCTCGACGACCGAGAGCTTGTTCTTCACTTCGGCTGCGACACCGACCGCCAAACGGCGCCTCCTGGGGCTGGACATGGCTGTGGGCCTGTCAAGTCTTGACAAGCCCGAGTCCCTGAATGATGCGCCTCGAGGCCCGATTTGTCAAGACCTTTGTCAATACCCACCTGGGGTATCACCGGCCAAGCCGCCTAGGGCAGGATCTCGACGTAGCCGTCGGTTCCATGGACGCGGATGCGCTGCCCGTCCAGGATCCGCCGGGTGGCATCCTCCACCCCCACGACCGCCGGCAAGCCGTACTCGCGCGCGATCACCGCGCCATGTGTCATCAGGCCACCCACCTCGGTCACTAGCCCCGCGATCGCGACGAACAGCGGCGTCCAGCTCGGATCCGTGAAGGCCGTGACGAGGATGTCGCCGGCTTCGAGATCGGCATCCGCCATGTCCAGGATGACGCGCGCCCGGCCCTCGACGGTCCCGGCGGAGACCGGCAGGCCGACGAGAGCGCCGGCCGGCACGTCGTCGCGCCGATACCTCGCGGCGACGGCCTCGCCGTCGGACGTGAGCACGCGGGGCGGCGTGAGCGCCCGGTACGAGGCGAACGCCTCCTTGCGCGCACGGATGAGCTGCTCATCGGCGCGCTGCGTGCGGACGACGTCCCGGATCTCCTCGAACCTGAGGTAGAAGATGTCGTCCTTCTCACGAAGCACGCGAGCATCGACGAGGCGCGCGGCCTCTTCCAACAGTGCCAACTTGTAGACGAAGTAGCGGCTCACCATGCCGTACTTCGGATACTCCCGATACCCGATGAAGGTTCGGACACGGTCGATCTTCGACTTCACCTCGCCGGCCTTCTGCTCCCCGTCCGGGAGATCCCGCAGTCGCTCCAGCAGCTCCTGCTCCTTCTTGAGCGCCTCCTGCCGCCCCTGCTGGAAGCGGCGCCGGCCGGCGCCCGGCTCGAAGTTCCTGATGTTGCCGAGGATGAGGGGCACGAGCGTGGTGGGGCGTTCGCTCCAACGGGGCTTGGTGATGTCGATCTCACCGACGCAGCGCATGCCGTATGTGTCGAGCCAGGCCCCGATGGCATCGCGCGCTTCCCGGCCACCGGCCAGGTTGGCCAGCTCGTCCAGGAAACCCTCGCCATCGACGCGCTCCAGGAAGGCCACGACGTCCGGATGCGGCCGGATCACGTCTGCGACGTCCAGCAGCGCCAGCCCCATCTCCGACGTGACGTTGTGGGCGACGGACTGCGTGAGCGTGTCGGCCGCGTTCTTCTCGCCCAGCCACGCCAGCAGCTGCTCGTTGAGCCACCACGTTGCCTCCATCGCCGACATCCAGACCTGATTGCTGTGCGGATCGAACAGGATCCGCCTCAGTTCCCCGATGTCGGCCACGATGAAGTCCAGCAGCTCCGAGCCGGATCTCGCCCCGATGTCGCGCTTCAAGGCGGCGATGGAGTCCTGGTTGCGTGCGATCAGGTCGACGACGATGGCCGGATCGACCTCGATCGTGGCGGGCGAAGCGGGCGCGGTGGACGGGCCGTCGGCCGGAGGCCCGCCAGTGGCCTCGTCCGGCAGCGACGTGATGAAGTCGCCACGTTCGAGGACGGTCTCCAGCGCGTCCCTGATCAGTGGATCGCCCTTTCCCATCACCTCCAGGAGGCCGACGCGGGTCGCCGACGAGGCAAGGGCCTGGGTCACGTCGACGAACAGGCGCCCGCCAGCTTCGACCATCGGCCGTCTGGTGGTCAGCTGCCACATAGAGAGCCCCAGGGGCTTCATCGCGTCGGTCATCATCTGCCCATGGCCGACTGAGACGTAGACGTGGTTCTCGCCGTCGTCCGCCTCCGGGATCGGGAACAGGGTGGTGATCGGCCGGCTCTGGACGATCTGGAAGCCGTCGTCGACGAGACACCACTCGATGTCCTGGGGACGGCCGAAGTGCGCTTCGATCCGCCGGCCGAGCTGCACCAGCCGCACGACCTGCGCGTCCGACAGCGCAGGCCGGGCCCGCTGCTCCGGATCGATCGCCACCTCCTCCGTCCCGCCGGCCCGTCGCGCGCGGACGGCTCTCTCCTTCGCGCCGACCGCTCTGGAGAGGATCTCGTCGTCACGCACCGCATAGGCATCGGCGTTCACCTGGCCGGAGACGAGGGCCTCGCCGAGCCCGTAGACGGCCTCCACGGAGGCGACCGTGCGGCTGCCGGTGACTGGATCGGCGGTGAACAGGATGCCGGCGGCCTGCGCAAAGACCATCCGCTGCACCACCACGGCCATCCGGACCGTGCGGTGGTCCACGCCGTTCCGCAGCCGGTAGGTCACGGCTCGTTCCGTGAAGAGCGAGGCCCAGCAGTGGCTGACGTGCTGGAGGATCTCGGCCGGCCCGACGACGTTCAGGTATGTGTCCTGCTGGCCCGCGAAGGAAGCCATCGGCAGGTCCTCGGCCGTGGCACTCGAGCGGACGGCACAGGCGGCCCCCTCACCGAGCTCTGCGAGCGAGCCGGTGATCGCGGCGGCCAGATCGTCGGGGATGGCGATCCCCTCGATCGTCCGACGGATCTCGGCGCCGAGCGTGCCGACCGCCTTCCGGTCGTCGGGCTCCAGGCGCGACAGTCGATCGAGCCGTTCGTCGATCGACGACGCGTCCGCCATGACCCGCCGGAAGGCGTCCGTCGTCACGCAGAACCCGGCCGGCACGAGGATGCCCTCGATCCGGGACAGCTCACCGAGGTTCGCGCCCTTTCCGCCGACGAGCGCGACCTGTGACTGGTCGATCTCCTCGAGATCCACGACGTAACGGCTCATCGGCGCCCTCGGGTCCTTTGCCGGCCAGGCGGTCTGGCCGAAGCCTGTGGACTCTAGGCCATGACCCGGGGCTTGCCGCAAGCCCCGGCTGGCGCGATACCATGGAGTGGCATGGAAGAGCCAGCGGTCCGCGAGCGCGCCGAGGCGTTCTGTGACGCGCTCGTCGCCGGGGACGTCGGGCAGGCGACGGAGCATTTCAGCGAGGAGCTGAAGCGAAACCTGGGCGAGGTCGTGGCGCTCCTGCCCCTCCCCGCCCTGGCGGCCACCATCGATTCGATCGAGCGCTCCGGCGCCGGGTTCACGGTCGTCCTGCGGGTCACCGGCGAGTCGGAGGAGGTCATGCTCCAGACGCGCTGGAAGGAGCGCGACGACGGGCCGACCCTGATCGAGCTGAGCCACCTCGAGCAAGACCGAGGTGACCGCCGCGGCCGGGGATGAGGACGACGTCGGGGAAGAGTCTCCCGCCTGACGTTCCACGCTCCGGCGACGGATCAGCGGCGCCGCTGGCGTCCCCCGCCCCGCCGGCGATATGAATCTGCAACGGCGCGCGTGGTCCACTGGTCGATGGACGGACGTCCGACGCAAGGAGGCGCCCCGATGTCGATCACCCTCGTACTCAACCCGCGCGCGGATCCGAAGTTCGTGGCGCTGGCGGAGGCGATCGTGGCGGACGGGATCGCCGAGCCGCTCGATCTCCAGGCTCGCCTGCGACAGGACTACCCAGGGGCGATCGTCCGGGCACGCGAACTCGACGGCGAGGCGCAGTCGATCTGGTACGTCTATCGCGACGGCCATTGGATCCCTGCCGCCGACGGACCCCCAGAGGAGTTGCACCATGCCTGATCTGGAGCAGGACCTCCGAGCGACGGAGGAGGACATCGCCGCCGATTCGATGCGGCTGGCAGCGCTCGAACACGAGAAGGCCGGCTTGGACCGCGGCGATCCCCGGTTGACCGAGCTCAGTGCCGAGGGCGAACGACTCGCCCGGCGGATCGTCCCGAAGACCGTCGCCGAACGGGACATCGTCGACGAGCTGGCCGACTCCGAGCTTCCCGGCAACTGAGCCCGGCGCGATCGCGCACGCGCCCGCGCG
Source organism: uncultured Chloroflexia bacterium (assembly GCA_963797685.1). Taxonomy (GTDB): domain Bacteria; phylum Chloroflexota; class Limnocylindria; order Limnocylindrales; family CSP1-4; genus SPCO01. The sequence goes on from CAWCQK010000010.1 coordinate 97,411, forward strand.
GAGCCGGTCGCTCATCCGCTAGCGTGAAGCGATGCTCACTCGGCGCGCCCTGAACCGCGCCCTTCTCGCCCGTCAGCTGCTGCTGGAACGACGCGCGCTACCGGCGACTCAGCGGCGGTCGAACACCTCGTCGGCCTCCAGGCACAAGCGCCGCTGGCGCCATATGTCGGCCTGTGGTCACGCCTGATCGCCTTCGAACCCGCCGAGCTTTCGGACGCGATCGTCGAGCGGCGCGCGGTCCGGATGTCGCTGATGCGCGCCACCATCCACCTGGTCAGCGCCGACGACGCGCTCGCCCTTCGCCCGCTGATCCAGCCGGTCCTCGAGCGCGGGTTCCGCGGCAGTCCGTTCGGCCGGGCCGTGGCAGGCAGGGACATGACCGACGTCATGGCGGCCGGTCGCGAGCTCGTCGAGGCCGCGCCACGGACGAACCCCGAGATCGCCCGCATCCTCGGTGAACGTTTTCCGGATGTGCCGACCGACTCGCTGGCCTACGTCGTCTCGTACCTGGTCCCACTCGTCCACGTCCCGCCGCGCGGGCTCTGGGGCAGGACCGGCCCTGTCGCGCGGACGTCCGTGGAGGCATGGCTCGGGCGGCCACTCGCCTCCTCGCCCTCGATCGACGAGCTGGTCCTCCGCTACCTCGCGGCGTTCGGGCCGGCGACGGTCCAGGACATGAGGGCATGGTCGGGTCTGACCGGCCTGGGTGGCACGGTGGATCGGCTGCGACCGCGGCTCGAGACCTTCCGCGACGAGCGCGGAAAGGAGCTGTTCGACCTGCCCGACGCGCCACGGCCCGACCCGGAGACGCCGGCGCCGCCACGCTTCCTGCCGGAGTACGACAACGTCCTCATCGGCCACGCCGACCGGTCGAGGATCATCCCGGCCGGTCGGGCGATCCCGCTGCCGCCCGGCAACGGTGCCGCGATGGGCACCGTCCTTTTCGACGGCATGTTCGCCGGCACGTGGCGCGTCACGCGCGAGCCGACAGGCGCGACTCTGACGATCCAGCCCTTCGAACCGATCGCAGGTCCGAGCGTATGGGTGTCGAGGAGGAGGGGCATCGATTGCTCTCCTTCCGCGGTGACACAGGGGGCCGGATCGTCGTTCGTGTGGAATGAACAGCCCTTCAACACGGCGTTCATGGATTCGGTCGAGAATGTCGCAGCACGGATCAGGATGCGAAGAACACCGGAGGGGTCCGGCTCTCGGACCAGTCCGTCCGGCCAGCCTGAGAATGCTGTACTCCGCCGAACCGGCGGAGGCGAGATCGTCCACGAGGCGACGGGGTCTGCCCTGCCGTCCGTACCAGAAAGAGTCTGACCGATGTCCGAACCGTCCTCTGCGCGTCCGTCCCGCGAGCCCGCCACGGTTCGGGTCGCGATGTGGAGCTCCCGCCACCGCTGGCCGGTGGCCGCCGGATGGTTCATCGCGACGATCGGCCTGTTCGTGTTCAGCCAAGCGATCGGCGGCATCAAGACCGACGATCCGAACGGCAACCCGAACCAGGCGACGACGGAATCGGCCAAGGCCACCGCCGTCTTCGACGCAGGTGGGTCGAGCACGCCGACCGAGGACCTGACGCTCGTCATCACGCACCCGAGCCTCAAGGTCACCGACCCCGCGTACCAGGCGTACGTGACCGGGGTCGTGAACAAGCTCAAGAGCCTCACCGTGACCGACAACGGTGCGACCGTCCCGGTCTTCGACCAGGTCCAGGATCCGGCCAGCGCGCCGCCGACGGCCGGACTCGTGTCGCCGGACGGGACCGCCGTCCGGGTGACCGGCCGGATCACCGGCGACCAGGCCAAGGTGGACCGCTACCTGGTGCCGGTCCGCGACGCGATCACCGCGATCGAGACCGACAACTCCGGGTTCACCGTCCATTCGGTCAGCCAGACGCTCACGAGCGAAGACATCACGAACCTGATCAACAGCGGGCTCGACCGGACGTTCGTCACGATCGGCCTGACCTTCATCATCCTGCTCATCACGTTCGGGGCCTTCGTGGCCTCGATCGTGCCACTCGTCCTCGCGGTGTCCGCGCTCCTTGCGGCGTTCGGGATCCTCGGCATCTTCAGCCAGCTGATCGCGCCCGCCAGCCCGTACGCCACGCAGCTGGTCGTCCTGATCGGTCTCGCCGTCTCGGTCGACTACTCGCTGTTCATGATCACGCGGTTCCGCTCCGAGCGGCGCCAGGGCCGGGACAAGATGCTCGCGATCGAGACGGCAAGCAGCACGGCCGGCCGGGCGGTCTTCTTCAGTGGTCTCGCGGTCATGATCTCGATCGCCGGCCTCTTCCTGATCGATGTCTCGATCTTCCGCTCGATGGCGATCGGCACGATCGGCGTCATCTTCGTCGCGGTCATCGGCAGCCTGACATTCCTGCCGGCGACGCTCGCGATCCTTGGCGACGGGATCAACAGGGGGCGCGTCCCGTACTTCGGTCGCGAACGACCGGAGGGCGTCGGCTTCTGGGCTCGGTTCGTGACCGCGGTCATGCGCCATCCGGTCCGCTACGCGATCCTCTCGACGGCGTTCATGCTGCTTCTCGCCTCTCCGTGGATCCACCTCCGGATCGGCGTCACGGACTTCACCTCCTTCCCCGACGAGATCGACGGCGTCCAGGCGGTCAAGATCATCGATGCGAAGTGGCCGCAGGGCGGCACCCAGGACCTGCAGGTCGCGGTGACCGGCTACGATCGCGCGGACGTAAAGGCCGCTGTCGAGAACTTCAAGACCGCCGGCCTCGCCGTGCCTGGCCTGAGCGGTCCGGTCCAGGTGTTCCCGTCACGCGACGGGAAGGTCGCGCTGGTTTCCTTCACGATCGCCGGTGAGCAGAACGACCCGGCCGCGCAGGCGACCGTCCGCGAGGTGCGATCGCAGACTGTGCCGGCGGCCTTCGGCTCGCTTGCCCGGCGTGCAGGCGTACGTCACCGGCAACGCGGCGAGCGCCATGGACGTGACGCAGATCTACCTCGATGCCATCCCACTTGTCTTCGCGTTCGTCCTCGGACTGTCGTTCCTGCTGCTTCTGGTCGTGTTCCATTCGCTGGTGATCCCGATCAAGGCGATCGCGCTCAACCTGCTGTCGACGGCCGCTGCGTTCGGCGTCATGGTCGCGGTGTTCCAGGACGGGATCTTCGGCCACGCCTTTGGGCTGGCCCAATCGGCCGTCATCGAGAGCTGGGTCCCGATCTTCGTCTTCGCGATCCTGTTCGGCCTGTCGATGGACTACCACGTGTTCATCCTGACCCGGGTCAAGGAGGCCCGCGATCGCGGCCTGGACTCGCGGGCGGCGGTAGCCAAGGGGATCTCGATCACGTCTGGCACGGTCACCAGCGCTGCGACGATCATGGTCCTCGTTTTCGCGGCCTTCATCACGATCCCATTCGCCTTCATCCAGGAACTGGGCCTCGGACTGGCCGTCGCCGTCCTGCTCGATGCGACTGTCATTCGCAGCGTGCTCCTGCCGGCGACGATGACACTGCTGGGCGACTGGAACTGGTGGCTGCCGTCGTTCCTGCGCTGGCTGCCGCGCGTGACGATCGAGGGCGAGCCCGAGGTCGAACTGCATACCGAGCCTGTCCCCGCTCCCTGAGCTCTGCCCAGAGGCGCGGCCTGGAGACATCGGTTGGCGTGATCGCCTGACCGGCGTGCCCGGCAAACACCGTCTCGCCGCACCGCGGCCTGACGGACGCGTTGAGCCCCTCGTCGCCCGATCTTGCTCGTCCGGGCCACGAGGGGCTACGAAGCCAAAGGGGACACAGTCCCGGAGGGGCGGGGTGATGGTCGACCCTGCTGACCTCGCACTCTGACGATACGGCGGCCATCGTCATGGCGCGAGGATGAAAACTCGCGCCCGACCCGGGCGGGCGCGAGTCACTCGTCTTCGACGATCCAGCCCTGGCGGATCGCGAGCCTGGCCAGCGCGGTCCGGCTCGTCACGTCGTAGCGGTCGAACAGGCGCCGGAGCTGGCTCTCGACGGTCTTCACCCGGAGCGACAGCCGGTCCGCGATCTCGACGTTGGAATGGCCCTCTGCGACCAGCGCGAGGATCTCGAGCTCACGCACGGTCGGGATGCGCAGGGCGGCCTTCGCCGAGCGCCGGGCATCGCTGGGATAAGCCGAGCCGCCCGCCGCGACAGATCGGATCGCAATCGAGGATCTCGTCGAGCGAGGCCATCTTGGACAGGTACCCGCTGGCGCCGAGGTCGACAGCCCGAGCGTGGAAGCTCGGACGCGACGCCACGGTCAGCATGATGAACGCCGGGGTGGGCGCGAACTGGCGGACCAGGTCGAACCCGTCGTCCCCCCGCGCCAGACGGATGTCACACAGGACGATGTCGGGCGACTCGCGCTCGAGCAGGGCGGCCGCCTCGGTGACGTCCGGCGCCGTCCCGACGACCTCGACGTCCGGCGAGCCGCTCAGCAGGGCCGCCAACCCGTCGGCGAGTGCCGGGTGATCCTCGACGATCGCCAGCCGGATGGTCACGACCCGGCCTTCGCCGCCTTATGTTGGCCGCGGGGCCGGGGCCGTCGCGGGGAGGCGGACGGTGAACGTCGACCCCGAACCGATCTGCGAGGTCACGGTGATCGTGCCGCCGTGGGCCGCCACGATCTCGCGGGCGACGAACAGCCCGAGCCCGAGGCCGGTCGAACCCTTCGCCGGCCCGAGCCGGGTGTATGCCTCGAACAGCATCGACAGCTCATCAGCCGCGATGCCGTGACCATGGTCGCGCACATCGACCACCGCGAAACCGTCCGACCGTCGCACGCTGACCTCGATCGGTCCCTTCCCGCCCGCGTGCTCGATGGCGTTGGCGACCAGGTTGAGGAAGACCTGCTCGAGCCGGCCGGCATCTCCCAGGACCCGGAGCGTGGCGGGCCGGGACGTGAACTCGATCGGCGGAGCGTTGGCGACCACCGACGACACCTCCACCGCCTCGCGAACGACCGCCGCGAGGTCGATCGGCTCGGTGACGATCTCGAGCCGTCCGCTCCGGATCCGGCTGACGTCGAACAGGCGGTCCACCAGCTCGTCGAGCCGCTGGGCCTGGACGATCGCCCGGCGGGCGTACAGGTCGGCGTCGGCGGTCTCCCCGCTCGCGAGCCGTCGTTCGACGAGCTGGAGGTAGTTGTGGATGGCGGCGGTCGGTGTCTTGAGCTCGTGCCCGGCGGCGGCCATCAAGCGCTCGAGACTCAGCCGCATGGTCCGTTCCGAGACATCCCGGATGGACAGCACGCCACCCCACGTCCGGTCCCTGGCGGTCAGCGGCTCGGCCACGGCCTCGAACCAACGCCGGGTCCCGTCCGGGTCGCTGACCGCGAACTCGACCCGGAACCGCTCGCCACGGGCCGCCCGCCGCTGCGGCCGGTCGTCGGGGAGGAACGGCATGCCGGCCACGTCCTCGAGCGTGAGCTCGGTGTCCGGCCCGCCGAACAGCCGGTCGTAGACGACGTTGGTCGCGATCGTCCGACCCTCGTGGTCGACCGCGACCACGGCGTCGCCGATGCTGGCCAGGATCGAGCTGAGCCGGTCGTGTTCCTCCTCGGTCGCCTGCTTCTGCTCGACGATGGCGACCGCCTGGAGCCGCAACTCCTCGCTGCGGGTCGCGAGGTCCTCGTTTGCGATCCGGAGCTCCTCCGCGATCGGGTCCAGGCGTTCCTGCGGCGCCGGGCCGGCCACCTTGATGAGATCGACCACGATCCTGCCGATCGCGCCCAGCGGGGCCTCGGCGTCGACGATCGTCGGCGGCAGCGACTCGGGCATCGCCGGGGCGGCGTGCTCGGGACGCTCGACAACGACCGTACCGCCTGCCCGACTGACCTCCCGGGCGCCGGCGGCGCCGTCGGCCCCGGTCCCGGCGAGGACAACGGCGATGAGTCGATCCCGGTAGACCCGTGCGGCGCTCGACAGCAGGTGGTCGATCGAACGGGCGGGCGCGCCGTGCCGGCCCGGACGAAGGCGCACGCCGTCCTCGGTGACGTCGACGAGCCGGTCCGCCGGGACCACGAAGATCCCGCCGTCGACGATCTCGGTGGATCCGTCGACGACGTGGCGGGCGAGCCTGCCTGATGGACGCATCCGGTCCTCGGCCGTCCTGCGAACCCTGTGGCCGACGGGGTAGCCTCCGCGGGTGAGCGCGAACGCGGCGCGGCGGACCGGACGGATCGGCGGATCCCGGCCCGTCCTCGAGGTCCTGGGCGTCGCGTTGCGACTGGGACTGACCTCCTTCGGCGGGCCGGTGGCCCATCTCGGCTACTTCCGGCGCGAATACGTGACGCGGCGGCAGTGGCTCGACGAGACCTGCCTTCGCCGATCTCGTCGCGCTCTGCCAGGCGCTGCCCGGGCCGGCGAGCAGCCAGCTCGGGTTCGCCATCGGCACGCGGCGGGCCGGGATGCTGGGCGGGCTGGCCGCGTGGCTCGGGTTCACCCTGCCATCGGCGGTCGCGCTGACGGCCATCGGCTTGCTGACGGCGTCCGCCGACCTGGCGGACGCCGGCTGGGTCCACGGTCTCAAGCTGGCCGCCGTCGCGGTCGTCGCCCAGGCGGTCTGGGGCATGGCCGGCGCGCTCACGCCGGACTGGCCGCGCCGGGCGGTCGCGCTGGCAGCGGCGGCCGTGGCGCTGGCCTGGACGACGCCGTTCTCGCAGGTCGCGATCATCGCCGGCGGGCGCCGTCGTCGGTCGGCTCGTCCTGGCACCGCCGCCCGCGTCCGTGCTCGGTCCGGAACCGAGTCCGGTGTCGCGCCGGGTCGGCATCGTCGCGCTCGCTGCCTTCGCGGTCCTGCTCCTCGCGCTTCCGCTCCTGCGCGGACCGGGCGGCCAGCCGGTCGCGCTGTTCGACGGCTTCTATCGCGCCGGCGCACTCGTGTTCGGCGGCGGTCACGTGGTCCTGCCGCTCCTCCACACGACGGTGGTCGATCCCGGGTGGGTCAGCGACGATCGCTTCCTGGCCGGCTATGGCTTGGCCCAGGCGGTGCCCGGGCCGCTGTTCACGTTCGCGGCGTACCTGGGTGCCGTGTCGATCCCGGCGCCCGAACGGGGTCCCCGGGGCGACCATCGCGCTTGTCGCGATCTTCCTGCCGGGGCTTCTCCTGGTCTTGGCCGCGCTGCCGTTCTGGGGCTCGCTTGCGGACGTCGGTCGGCATCCGGCGGGCACTGACCGGCACGAACGCCGCGGTCGTGGGGATCCTGCTCGCGGCGCTCTACACGCCGGTCTGGACGAGCGCGATCACGGCTCCGGTCGACATCGTGGTCGCCGGGGGCGCGCTGGCGCTGCTGCTGACCGGACGGGTCCCGCCGATCGTCGTCGTCGGCCTGTGCGCGCTCGCCGGCCAGGCGCTCGGATCGGTCTGACCTACGGGAGGTCACCCTTCGGCGAACGTGGCGATCAGGTCGGTATAGCCGGGGAGCCCGCGCTCGTAGCCGATGGCCCAGAACCCGGCGCCGGCGAGGCCACGTTCGTCGGCCAGCGCGAGCTTCGGCGTGAGGGTCGCCGGCGAGTCGACGTAGATCGCCTGCCAGCCGGCCGTCGCGCGCGAATCGCCGGGCACCGGGCTGACGGTCGGCGCGACCGCGTAGTGCTCGACGATCTCGATCGGGTCGACCTCGGGCGGGGCGGGCGGGCTGGCCAGGAACTTCGGGTTGTCGGCAGGGACCCAGATCGCCCCGTCGCCGAGCCGCGGCGAGCCGAGCTCGGGGCCCTCGACCCGCCAGCGCGTGCCGTACAGCGGAAGGCCGAGGATCGTCTGCTCGACGGGCACGCCGGTCGCGGCATACAGGTCGAGCGACCACGGCAGGTCCTGGACGGCCCCGTCGCGGCGGGCCATCGGCGCCGAGGCGCCGACCTCGGTGGTCCCGGTGTGGTAGTCGTAGCCCATCAGGAAGACCCGGTCGACGCCGGCCTGGACGGCCGCCAGCGCCATCGCCGCGCCGGTCAGCCCGGACGTCGTCGCGACCGACACGGATCCGCCCGGGATGGCGGTGCGCAACGCGTCGCGCAGCCGGCCGACGAATGCGCCATACGGCGCGACAAGGTCCGCGCGGAGCTGCTCGACGTCGACGTTCACGCCGTCCACGCCGATGCTCTTGGCCAGCGCCACGACGGCGGCGATCGTCGCGTCCTGGATCGGCACCGACCCGAACAGGCGGTCGTTGCGCGCCGTCCCGAGGCTCGAGAAGACGAGCTGGACCTTCGTCCCGCGCGCCTTGGCCTCGCGGATGAGCTGCGTGCCGATGTCGCCGGTGATCCGCTTGTAGCCGAGCTGCTTGGTGTCGAGCGCGCCGGTCTTGGTGTTGGTGACCGAGAAGAGCGCGAGCGTCGACAGGTCGGTCTTGGCGACGTGGGCGGCGATGTCGCCGTTCATCTCCCAATACGGGACGAAGCCGAAGACCTCGTGGCCGGGGACCGGATGGCTCGTCGGCGCAGCCGGAGTCCAGGGCGCCGAGGCCGCTCGAAGACGAGCTCGACGGGGCGGCTGACGGGCCGGTCGAGGACGGGCTGCCGGGCACGCCGAGTGCGATCCCCAGCGTGATCGCGACGGCGACCAGGACGGCACCGACGCCGATGATGGGCCGTCGGGTCATGGCCGTAGGGTGCAGCCGCGGACGGATCGGGTCAACTCGCCGAAAGATCGAACGCCGGCGGGCCCGCGATCTGGACTGACAGGGAGGAGATCGTCAGCCCGATCCGCTGGCCCGCCGGCGTCCGTGCGGGAGGAGAGAACACTTGCGATCCTGAGACCGTTGCCTGAGACGACGCTGAGAATCACCTGGACGAAGATTGAAGAAGCGGAGGCCGGATCGCCCCATACGTCTCGAGCGGGGCCACCGAGGGCTCCCCGAAGCCGGGGGATAGAAACGATCGACATGCAACGCGATCTCGTCCAACGGGCTGCCGCCGGCGACCAGGTGGCATTCGAGTCCCTGATCCGGTCGTCCGCCGGGCGCCTGTTCGCGACCGCCCAGCGGATCCTGCGCGACCATCACCTCGCCGAGGACGCGCTCCAGGCGACCCTGGTGACGATCTGGGACGAGCTCCCGCGGTTACGGGACCCGGACCGGTTCGACGCCTGGACCTACCGACTCATCGTGCGGGCCAGCATCGCCCAGGCCAGGCGCGAGCGCCGCGGCGGACCGATCGTCCGCCTGCTCCCCGACGAGGGGTCGCCGGCGCTCGACGACCGCCGAGAGTGATGCGTTCGGCCGGATCGCCGACCGCGACCAGCTCGAACGCGGGTTCCGCCGGCTCACGCCCGACCAGCGTGCCGTGCTCGTCCTGCAGCACTACAACGGCCTGTCGCTCGCGGAGATCGCCGACGTCCTCGGCATCCCGGTCGGCACGGCCGGCTCACGCATCCACCACGCGACGCGGGCCCTCCGCGCCGCCATCGACGCCGACGACCGGCTCGACGATCCCAAGGAGCGGACCGCATGAACGCCTCGAACGACCTCGACCGCCGGCTCGACGACCTGCTGGCCGACGGACCGTCCACCGCACCCGACCGGGCGATCGGTGCCGCACTCGACCACGCCCGCCGTCATCCGCGCCGGCCCGACCCGCTCCTCGTCCTGCGCCGCGACCCGATGGGTTCGGCCCGGGCAGCGTCCGCGCGACGGATCGCGACGCTCGTCGCGGCCGCCGCCCTCCTCGTCGCCGTGGCGCTCGCGGCGGCCACCGTCGGTGGCGTGTTCGAGCGCCGGACCGTGGTGGTTCCGCCCGCTCCCGAGCGCCTCGCCGTCCGCAACCGTCGCCCCGTCGCCGTCGGCTCTCCCGTCGGCGACTCCGGCGCCGAGCGCGTCGCCGGCGGTCGTCCGGGTCGACCTCGTCGACGATATCGGCGGCAGCGCCTTCGTCGAGATCAGCGACCTGTCCGGGACGTTGACCACGGCCCGCTCGGGCCAGGCCTCCGAGGGCAGCGAGGTCGCCACCGACATCGGCGTGGCCAACCTTGCCGGCGATCCGGCGTCGATCGTCCTCACCTGGGTGGGCTGCCCATCGGACACCCGCCACGTCCTGACCATCGCGGCCGACGGCCGGACGATGACCCTCGATCAGCCGGCGTGCGTCGGCGACACGGTGGGCGTCGAGCGCGTGCTCGTCCTGACGTTCTCGGGCCCAGTCCCGGCGGGCGAGGTCCACGCCACGGTCAACCGCATCGGTAGCTGACCGTCAGCGATCGGAGGCGTCGGCATCGCCGGCCGCCGGCCGGTCGAGGAACGGCGCAAGGAGACGGCCGACGAGACTTCGGCCGTTTCCGCGCGCCAGCGAGCCGTGGGCGCGCAGCATCTCGACGAGCCCTTCGAATTGCTCGTCGGTCAGCGCAGCCCGCGGGATCACGACCCAGCCGAGGGCCGACGTGGCCCAGCGGAACGGCAGGACGATGACGCGACTCTCGATCCGCGGCCGGTGCAGGCGGGTCCACGGCCGTCCGCCGCGGATCGCGATCGGCCAGCCGCCCACCCCGGTCGAGTCGAGGACGAGCACGATCTCCACGCCGATCAGGGCCGACATCCCGGTGATCCGGATCCAGAACAGCGGCGCCACGGTGAACGCGGCCACGATCAGGAAGATCCCGCATGCCACGTCGAGCGCTCGCGGGTAGTCGCCGGGCACCAGCAGGACGCTGATGAAGAAGAGCCCGAAGGCGACCGTTGCCAGCGTGATCCAGGACGTCAGCCACATCCAGAACAGGTCAGCCAGGCCGACCGTGTAGGCGAGCCGCACGCCGCGCCCTGCGCCGCTCAGGCCCAGCGGTCGAGCGGCGCGAGGAACTCGGCGATCGCCGACGCGAGCCGATCCGGCTGCTCCATCCCGATCATGTGCGCGACGTCGGGCCAGACCTGCGCACGTGCATCGGGCGCGCCGGCGGCGATCCGTTCGGCGGCCGCGGTGACCTCGGAGAAGTCGAGCGCGCCGGCGATCGCCAGGACAGGGCAGCGCAGCTCGGCCAGCCGGTCGTTCGCCGGCGGGTCGAGGGCGATCCGCCGGCCCCTGACCCGGCCGGGCTCGTTCAGCGGCCGGGCCATCTCGATGAAGGACGCCCGCAGCGATGCCTCGACCCGACCGGCCGGCTGTCCGGGGCCGTCGAGCCAGACCCCCGCCTCGAACTCGGTCAGCGCATCGGCGTCGAACGGGTCGGCCGCGTCGACCTTCTCGTACTCCGCGTTGATCGCCATCTCCTCGGGCGGTGCCGCCGCCATCGAACCCGGCCAGCCCCGCGGCGACACCGACCACGGCGACGACGCGATCCGGGAACGCGATCGCCGTGTCGAGCGCGGTCATCCCGCCCCGCGAGTTGCCGACCAGAGCCGTCCGGCCGATCCCCAGCGCGTCGAGCACGGCGACGACATCGGACTCGAGCGAGAACTCGACGTCCTCGGTCGTGGACGCCCCGTAGCCCCGGGTGTCGGGACGGACGGCGCGGTAGCCGGCCGCGAGGAGCGGCGGCACCATCGCGTCCCATGCGCGGAGGTCGGCGACCCCCGCATGGAGCAGGACGATCGGGGGTCCCGCGCCGTCGTCCGCGACCCGCAGGCGACCGCCGGGGACCTCGACGTGGGTGAACGACATACGGTCGGGCTCGCCGCTGAGGCTTGGCCGTCAGGCCTCGCGGGCCACCGGCTCGAGATCGATCGTCCGGACCTGGCGGGTGCGTCCCGCCTCGGTGCGGACGAGCGCCGCCGGGATGACTCCCGCCGTCAGCTTCTCGATGACCGCGACTTCGCCGGCGTAGAGGCCGCCACCCGCGATCCTGACCCGGTCCCCCACCGACAATCCGGCCCGGCCGTTCCCGGCGTTCAGGTCGATCGTCGCCACCGTGGGGCGAACATATGGCTCGGGCCCCGCTCCGGGGCGCTGGGCCGGCTTCGTGTCGGTCCGGGCCGGCGGGTAGACGGTCTTCCGCTTGCGTGTCGCCACAGTGGCTGAACCCTCCTTCGGCCGCGGCACGTCGCGCGGCGCGAGGCGATGCTACATCGACGCGTCAACGGCCGGTGTCGGCGATGTCCCGTATCGTTCTCCGCATGGACGACCCCGTCGCCATCGACGAGACGCCCGACGGATCGGCCGACGACCCGCCGGTCGGGCCCGGTCGCGGCCGGCGGATCCTGACGGTCGCGATCGTCGGTGCGCTCGTCGTGTCGATGGTCTTCCTGGCCTTCATCTCGGGCCGGGGCGTGGTCACGACGCCGCCCGAGACCGTGCCCCAGGCGACGGCCGGCGCCAGCCTCGCCACCCTCGCCGGCCTGCCCGCGGCTGGCGGTCGTCGGCGCCGATGCGCGGCTGGTCACGATGGACGCGATGGGCGGCTCGGTGACACCGATCGGCCGGCCGGGCATCAAGTTCAGCTTCCCGGCCTGGTCACCCGACGGCATCGCGGATCGCGGTCATCGGCACGACCGACCAGGATTCCGGCATCTACGTCTTCCCGGCCGATGCGGGTGCCACCGCGCCGTCCGATCCGGTCGTCATCTACCACAGCGCGGACAGCCCGCCGTTCTACCTGTACTGGTCGCCCGATGGCCGGCGGGTGGGCTTCCTGACGACCGAGCCTGCGGGTATCGCCCTCCGCGTCGCGCCGGCCGACGCGAGCGCGCCCGCGACCCTCGTCCGCACGGGGTCGCCGCTCTACTGGGCGTGGTCGGGGGCCGACCGCCTGCTCGTCCACAGCTCTGGCGGGGCGGACGCCTTCTTCGGCGAGATCGGGGCCGACGGGACCGCGCTCGGACCGGTGGCGAGCGCGACCGGCGAGTTCCGCGCCCCGGCGCTGAGCGCGGACGCCGGGTTCCGTGGCTACAGCAGCCTGGCCTCGGCCACGCCGGATCAGGTGATCGTCGAGTCGGCCGATCACACCATCCGTCACGGCGTCGGGGTGTACGGGTCGACCGCCCTCGACTTCGGGCCGGTCGGGACCGAGCTGGCGTTCATCGCCCCGAACGCGGCCGGCCCTCCGCTCGACCTCCCCGTCGGTCCGCTCCGGCTCATCGACGCGGCCTCGGGCGCTGTCCGGACGCTGCTGCCCGACGGGGTCGTCGCGTTCTTCTGGTCGCCCGACGGGTCGACCATCGCGGCGCTCCAGCTCGTGACGCCCGGCAGCGACCAGGTCGCGCGGACGACGGCGGGATCGTCCTCGCCAGGAGCACGGGTGGTCCCGGGCGACCCGACTCGCGTGGCCGCGGCGGCGCCGCCCGGCACGGCACTCCGGCTGGCCTTCGTGACCGTCGCGACCGGCACGCCGACCTCGCAGCGCAACGTCCGCGTGTCCGACCTCTTCACGCAGCAGGTGCTGCCCTTCTTCGACCAGTACGCGCTGAGCCATCGCATCTGGTCGCCCGACGACGCCGGAGTCGTCCTGCCGATCGTGTCCGACGACGGCGTCGTCCACCTGACGACGGTCCGCGCCGACGGCACCGACACCCGCGTCATCACCGATGGCGCGATGGCGTTCTGGCGCCCGGTCCGATAGCGCGGTGGACGGCACGCTCGTCGGGCTGCCGCGTCCAGCCGCCATCCTGTTCGACCTCGACGGGACGCTGATCGACACGGTCGAGACGCGGATCACCGCGTGGGTCGAGACGTTCGCGGACGCGGGCATCCCGACGACCCGGGACCGCCTGGCGCCGCTCATCGGGCTCGACGGGCGGCGGCTGGCACGCGAGATCGCGGCGCTCGCCGGCGTGTCGCTCGACGACGAGCGGACGGAGACCATCGACCACGCGTCCGGCGAGCTCTACAGCCTGCTCAACCGGGTGCCGCGCCCGCTGCCGGGCGTTCGCGAGCTCGTGGCCGCCATCGAAGCGCGCGGGCTGCCGTGGGCGATCGCCACATCGAGCCGGGCGTCGCAGGTGACGTCGTCAGTGGAGGCCCTCGGTCTCGACCGGACGCCGACGATCGTCGACGCCAGCCACGTGAAGCATGCCAAGCCCGAGCCCGATCTCCTGCTCCTCGCGGCCAAGCGGCTCGCCGTCGAGCCCGAGCGCTGCTGGTACATCGGCGACGCGACGTGGGACATGGCGGCGGCCGTCGCGGCAGCGATGATCCCGATCGGCGTGACCGCGGGCTCGGCCGTGGACGAGGCGGCGCTGGCGGGCGCCGGCGCAGGGGCCGTCGTCGGGTCGCTGTTCGAAGTGGCCGAGGCGATCGCCGGGCTGGCGGATCGCTGAGGATCGGGCGATCCGCCGTCGACCGTTCGCCGACCGCGCGGTGCGGGGCGGCGCCGGACGCCCGGCTTACGCGCCGGGCTCGACCCAGCCGAGCGTCCGCTCGACCCCCTTGTGCCAGCGGGCGATCCCGGCCGTCCGCGTCGCCTCGTCCATCGCCGGCTCCCAGCGACGGCCCGTCCGGTCCATCGACCGCAGCTCATCGAGGTCCCGCCAGAAGCCGACCGCGAGCCCGGCCGCATAGGCCGCCCCGAGCGCGGTGGTCTCGGCGATCCGCGGCGCGACGACCGGCCGCCCGAGGATGTCGGCCTGGAACTGCATCAGCAGGTCGTTGCCGATCATCCCGCCGTCCACGCGCAGCTCCGCCGGCAGGTCCTCGCCGAGGTCGGCCATCATCGCCACCGCGAGGTCGTTCACCTGGTAGGCGGTCGCCTCGAGCGCGGCACGCGCGATGTGGCCGCGCGTCGCGTGACCGGTCAGCCCGGCGATGACGCCGCGGGCGTCGCTCCGCCAGTGCGGCGCGAACAGCCCGGAGAAGGCCGGCACGAACACGACGTCGCCGCTGTCGGGCACGGACCGGGCGAGCGCCTCGACCTCCGACGCGTCACCGATGATGCCGAGGTTGTCGCGCAGCCAGCCGACCAGCGCGCCCGCGACGGCGACCGAGCCCTCGAGCGCATACGTCGCGGGCGCGTCCCCGAGCCGGGCAGCGACCGTCGTGATCAGCCCGTGGCGCGACGGGACCGGCTGCTCGCCCGTGTGCATGAGCATGAAGCAGCCGGTGCCGTAGGTGCACTTGACCTGGCCCGGCTCGAAGCACGTCTGGCCGAACAGCGCCGCCTGCTGGTCGCCGAGATCGCCGGCGATCGGGACGCCCGCCAGCTCCCCCACCCCGTGGCCGTAGACCTCGGACGACGAGCGGATGGCGGGCAGCATCGCCGCCGGGATGCCGACGGAGTCGAGCAGCTCGGGCTCCCAGGCGAGCGAGGCGAGACCCATCAGCATCGTTCGCGACGCGTTCGTCACGTCGGTGACGTGGACGCCGCCGTCGACACCGCCGGTGAGCTGCCAGATGAGCCACGAATCGATGGTCCCGAACGCCAGCTCGCCGGCCTCGGCGGCCGCGCGCCGCTCCCGACCACCGTCGTCGAGGATCGAGGCGAGCTTGAGCGCCGACGAGTAGGTCGAGATGGGCAACCCGGTCAGGTCACGGAAACGGTCCGCACCGGCCGGGTCGCGCAGCCGCCAGACGTGCCCCGGCGTCGGCCGTCCGGGTGTCCTGCCAGACGATCGCGGGCGCGATCGGTCGACCGGTCCGGCGCGACCAGACCACGGTCGTCTCGCGCTGGTTGGTGATGCCGACGGCGGCCAGCGCCCCGGCATCGGCGCCCGCCTCGCGCAACGCGACCCGGACGCAGGTCCGCACGCGGTCGAGGATCTCGTCTGCGATCGTGCTCGACCCAGCCGGGTCGCGGCGTGATCTGGCGGTGCTCGAGCTGGTGGCCGGCGACCGCCTCGCCGGCCCGGTCGAACAGGATGCAGCGGCTGCTCGTCGTGCCCTGGTCGATGGCGGCGACGAGCGACCGCGGCTCCATGTCGAGCCTAGCTGTAGCGGTAGGCGCTCCGGTCGATCGAGGTGATCGACGTGCCGACGTCGCGCATCTGGTAGAACAGCGCGGCCGCGCCGAGCACGAGGAAGATCACGATGCCGACGATGCCCTGGGCGAACAGGGCACCGAAGATGCCCTGGTCGAGCGTCTCGAGCTTGATCGTCCCGAACAGGATCAGGACGCCGTTGACGGCGGCCGCCGCCCCGCTGAACGCGGAGAAGACCATGACCAGCAGGATCGGCACGCCCAGCATGAACGTCCCGATGGCGAAGATCGCCCCGACGATCAGGCCGATGAGCACGACGATGAAGCCGGTGCCCAGGCCGAGCCAGTCGAAGAAGCCCACCCCGAGCGCATAGCCGACTGCGCCGCCGAGGATGACGATCGCGGCGTAGTACCAGAAGTACGAGATCGCCGCGAGCACGAGCCCGAAGACGAGCCCGATGCCCCAGGACAGGACGGTCGAGAAGAAGCCCTGCCCGAAGATGTCGGCGCTCCACTGCGCGCCCGCGATGAGCCCGAAGAAGAATGCCCAGATCGGGAGCAGGATCACGAACAGCTTCAACCCATAGAATGCCCAGGCGAGTCCGATGACGATCGCCAGCAGCCCGATGATGACTCCCTCGAGAGACATGAACGCCCTCCAAGCGCCTTGGACGTCCGGTGCCGGGCACGGGCAGATGAACCGGACCTCCCTCGGTGCGGACTATACGCCGCGAATCAAGCCCTCAGAGCCGCTCGATCGGCGGGCGTCAGGCGCGCTTGACCGACCGTCCCTGCGCATCGCGACTGCGCAGCAGGTTGGCGCTCGCGTAGTGGGCGTTCTTGCGGCCCGGCTCGGACATCGGCGCGGCGAACGTCGGGGCGTCGCCTCGAGAGAGCGAAGCAGGCCCAGCAGCTCGGGATCGTCGTCGGCGTAGGAGCGGATCCGCTCCGCGGTCGCCGTGAGCGCCCATCGTGCGTGGATGAAGTCGCCAGCCGCGGTTGCGCCCGACTGCCTCCTGGCGCGCCCGGGCGGCGAACAGGCGGGCGACGACCCGGTCGACCGTGCGGTCGCGGACCTGCCGGTCGTTGGCGGCGTCGTCGGCGTAGCTCCAGGTCAGCCGGACCGGTTCGGTCGCGGCGATGCCCCCCGGCCCGAACGTGCCGTCACGGTCGGTGAGCGACGACGATGGCCCCGGTGTCGCGGCCGACGTCGCCGTACGGGAACGACAGCCGCAGGACGACCTCGACCACCTGGTCGGAAGCGAGGTCGCCGATCGCGACGGTCGTCCGGTTGCCGTGCACGGTCGCCCGGTACGGGCTGATGGGCTCGATCCGGATGTCGTCCCGGGCGGTCACCTCGATCGCGACCTCGCGAGCCACGATCTCGAGCGTCTCGCCCACCTCGGAGGTGATCGCGTCGGCGATCTGCGGGGCGTCGGCGATGTAGTAGAAGTGGCCGCCACCGGCATCGGCCAGGGCCTGCAGGAGTCCCTCGTCGAAGTCGTTGCCGACGCCGAACGTCGAGGTCGACACGCCGCGGGCTCGCAGCTCGGCGGCGTGACGCGCCAGCTCCCCGGCGTCGGTGATGCCGACGTTGGCGAGGCCGTCGGTCAGCAGGAGGCAGCGGTTGACGCCGCTCTCGACGAGGTGACCGGCCACCTGCTCGCAGCCACGCAGCCAGCCTTCGCCGAGGTTCGTGCTGCCCCGGGCGTCGATCGTCCGAAGCTGTTCGAGGGCGGCACGACGCGACTCGCCGGCGGCCGGCGTGGACGCGATGACGACGTCGACGACGTCGTCGTAGACGACGACGCTGAACCGGTCGTCCGGCCCGAGCCGACCGATCGCCTCGGCGACGGCCGCCTTGGCGACGCGCAGCTTGTCGCCCGACATCGAGCCCGACCGGTCGAGCACGATGGCGAGGTTGACCGGTGGCCTGGTGCGCTCGGCGGCCGCCCGCGGCGCGGCGATGGTGGCCAGCAGGAAGCGCTTGCTGTGCCTGTTCGGACGGATGAGGCGGCGGTCCTGGCGCACGGTGAAGGTGGTGTCGGTGCGGGTCGTCATGGTCGTTCCTCCTCGAGGAGCTCACGGGCGATCGTCACGAGGCGATCGACCTGCTTGTTCTGGCTGCGGGACAGGGGGCGGCGAAGGTGGAGCTCGACGTCGGGAGCGAGCACGATCCGCTCCCACTGGGAGCGCTCGATCGACGTGGTCTGGGCCGGCGCGGCGGCTGTGGCGAGAGACGGCGGAGCGGTTGGCGCGGGCAGGGCGCGGCGCGATCGGGCGCGGACATGGCAGCGGCCGGCGCCTTCAGCGCGACTCCGGTAGCCCTCGGCCGGTCGACCGGCCGACCGCGGGATCGCCGAGCACGGTCCGCAGGTAGTCCAGCGCCGAATCGGACGGCGGCTCAGGTTCCGGCGACCCAGCCAGGTCGCGGATCGCATCCGGATCGAGCCCGTCGAGCCGGTGCCGGATCTCGGCCAGCGGGAGGTGCTCGGCCTGGAGCCGCTTGATCAGGCGCAGCCGGTCGAGGTGGTCAGCCCCGTACTTGCTGCCCGGGCCGGTCTGACCGACGGCGGGCAGCAGTCCCTGGGCGAGGTAGTAGCGCACCGTGCGCGGCGTGACCCCGGCCAGGTCGGCGAGCTCCGTGAGCGAGTAGCGGTCGTCATCGGGCATGACCGTATGATGACAGTAGCGACGTTACACTGTCAATACAGCCAGCCCGGGCCCCAAGAAGGCCATGCCGCCTCCATATCGGCTCCACAACCGATCGCGAGGATGGACTCAGTCAAAGGGATCCGGACGGGTCCCTCCAGCACATCAAAGGAGTCCATCAGAATGCCCCGCATCCTCGCCGCCATCCTCCTCGTCGCGGTCCTCGCGCTCGGTGGCGGCCTCATCGCCAACGCTGCCTACCAGGCCGGCGTCAACACCGCGGTCACGACCGTCACCGCGAGCGGCGCGCCGGCGGTCGCCCCGGTCGTGGTCGCGCCCTACGCCTACCCGTACGGCTGGCACGCCTTCGGCTTCGGGTGGGGGATCTTCGGGCTGTTCGCCGGCCTGTTCTTCCTGTTCGTCGTGTTCGCCCTGATCCGCGCCATCTTCTGGCGCGGCGGCCCGGGGCGGCGTGGCGGCTGGGGCGGACCCGGCTGGGACGGCCAGGACGGCTCGCGCTGGCAGGGCCGCGCCCACGACACATTCGACGACTGGCATCGCCAGGCGCACGACCCGACCTCGGGCCCGGGCGCCCCGACGACGCCAAGCACGACACGTACGCCGACCGGGCCGGCCTGACCGGCCCCTCCCCCACTTCCCGCGCCCCCGGACCCGACATCTCCGGGGGCGCTTCCCGCTCTACGATGCGACCGATGAAGACCATCCTCGTCGTCGACGACGAACCGAAGATCGCGACCCTCGCCCGGGACTACCTCGAGCACGCCGGGTTCGCGGTCCTGACCGCCGGCGACGGGCCGTCCGCGCTGACGACGATCCGCCAGCGTCGGCCGGACCTGGTCGTGCTCGACCTCGGCCTGCCGGGCCTCGACGGCCTCGACGTCACGCGCGAGCTGCGGCGCGACTCGACGATCCCGATCGTGATGCTGACGGCCCGCGACGACGAGCTCGACAAGCTCCTCGGGCTCGAGCTCGGCGCGGACGACTACCTGACCAAGCCGTTCAGCCCGCGCGAGCTGGTCGCCCGGGTCCGCGCCGTCCTCCGCCGCGCAGACCGTCCACCCGAGGCGGCCGAGACGATCCGGGCCGGCGACGTGGTCCTCGACCTGCCGCGGATGCGCGCCGAGGTGGGCGGCACGGGCGTGGACCTGACCCCGACCGAGTTCCAGCTGCTCGCGACGATGGCTGCGCGCCCTGGTCGCATCTTCACCCGTGCCCAGCTGCTCGACGCGCTGCACGGGATCGCCTTCGAGACCTACGAGCGTGCCATCGACTCGCACATCAAGAACCTGCGCCGCAAGGTCGAGCCGGACCCGCGCAGCCCGCGCTACATCCTGACCGTCTACGGCGTGGGCTATCGGTTCGCGGACGACCGGACCGGCGACGGATGACGCCCGACGAGGAGCAGCGCCGGCGGGGGCGGAACCGCGGCCGGCCGGTGCCCGGCGCGCCCCGGCTGGGACGGCACCGACTGGCGGACGGCGCGCGAGGAGTGGCGCCGTCGACGGATGCAGGAGGCGGGACGCAACGGGGGCTTCGGTCCGCCGTGGGGCGACGCCATCGCGGGTTCGGCTGCGTGTTCGGCCTGCTGTTCCTGTTCGTCATCGGCTCGCTGGTGGCGGCCATGGCCATCGTCGTCTCCCAGCTCGGGCCGCTGCCCGGGCTCGTCGCGCTGGCTCTCGTCGTCGCGCGTCCTGGTCGGGATGGGCCGGACCCTGTTCCTCACCGCGCGGACGCTCGACCAGCTGGTCGATGCCACCCACCGGGTCGAGGCCGGCGACTACTCGGTCCGCGTCGGCGGTCGGTCGCGCTCGAGCGGCGGCCTGCCGGTCGTCAGCCAGCTGACCGGCGGGTTCGACACGATGATCACCCGCCTCGAGGCCGACGAGACCCAGCGCCGGACCCTGCTCGCCGACATCAGCCACGAGCTCCGGACGCCACTCACCGTCGTCCAGGGCAACCTCGAGGCGATCGTCGACGGGGTCTACCCGCCCGATCCGGCCCATATCGCGGTCGTCCTCGACGAGACGAAGGTGCTCGGCCGGCTGATCGACGACCTCCGCACGCTGGCACTGTCCGAAGCCGGCACGCTGGCGCTCCACGTCGAGCCGACCGATCCGGACGTCCTCGTCGGCGATGTCGTGCGCTCGTTCGAGCCCGCGGCGGTCGCCGCCGGCGTGACGCTGGCGGCCGCGATCGACGGCGACCTCCCGATCGTCGAGGTGGACCCGGTCCGCATCCGCGAGGTGCTGGCCAACCTCGTCGCCAACGCGCTCCGCCACACGCCCGACGGCGGCCGCATCACGGTCGCGGGCTCGGTCGAGGAGTCCCGCTGGCTGCGCCTCGAGGTGCGCGACACGGGCAGCGGCATCGAGCCGGCGACTGCTGCCCCACGTGTTCGACCGGTTCGCCAAGGGCGACGGTTCGGTCGGATCCGGGCTGGGCCTGGCCATCGCCCGCGGGCTGGTCGTCGCCCATCGCGGCGACATCCGCGCCATCTCACCGACCGGCGAGCCGCCCGGTGGCGGGACGTCGATCGTGGTCCGGCTGCCGCTTACGGGCGGGTGATCCGGACGTCGTCCACGGCCGCCTCGACCGTGCTCGCCCGTCCGAGGTCGGCGGCGGCGAACACGATGCGGATCGTCTGGCCCGCCCAGCGCGCCATCGACACGCTCGCGGTCGACCAGGTCGGCAGGTCGGTCCTGGCGGTTCCCAGCTCCTGCTTGACGATGGTCCGCTTCCCGGTCGCGTCCTCGACGTACGCGCGGAAGTAGTCGGCGCTCGACGAGTTCGAGCTGTGCGCCAGGTAGTAGCGGAAGGTCAGCGAGCCGGTGGTCGCCGGAAGCACGATCGGCGTCGAGCGGACCGTCGTCACACCGCCGTCGACGTCGTACGAATGGTCGGTCGTGCCGGCCTTCGGGCCGGTGACGAGGTCGATCGAGCCCGATGGCGTGGTGCCGGCCTGGCGGCTGGTGGCGGCCGGGTTGGCGCGCTGCCAGGCACCCGCCGTGGCCGTGTCCTTTCCGAGCGGGTTCGTCGTCCAGCCGCTGTAGGTCTGGAACGTGTCGTACAGCGGGCCGCAGTCCTGGGTCGCCTTGCCGATCACCGCGTACGGGCAGCCGGCGGCCTCGATGAGGGACAGGATCGCATCCTTGTTCCGCTCGGTCTGCGGCCCGATCTGCTCGTCGGGCGGGTAGAACCGGGCGTCCGTGCTCACCTGGCTGTGGCTCGGATAGAGCTCCATCGTGTACATGAAGATGCCTTCGTGGCCGTACGCCCAGTCGATCTCGTCGCCGTCGGTGACGTACAGGCTGCTCGACTGCATGGCCGTGTAGCCGTCGGTCGCGGCCATCTTCTTGCCGAGCGCGACGAGCGCGGCGTGGTCCTCGGCGTTCATGTCGCCCGGGATGTCCGTCTTCGTGTAGCCGTACGGCCACAGGATCTGCTGGCCGGCGCGTGTGGAACGTGATGGCCGTCCGGATCTGCTGCCGCCCGCCGATGCGCCGGCTGGCCATGAAGTCGCGGATGACCCGAGCCTCGGGCGTCGAGAACGCGGCCGAGCCGTGATAGGTCGGCGACGACTTGCTCGACGACGAACCGCCACAGCACGCCCAGTGGTAGCCGTAGTTCCGGTTGACATCGGTGCCGATGGCGGTCGTCCCGGCGTTCGGCTGGCGGTTCTTCCGCCACGAGCGGAACGGCGAGCCGGTCAGGTCGTATTCGGCGCCGTCGGGGTTGACCATGAACACGATCCAGATCTCGCGGGTGTTGACGATGTTCGTGATCCGGCTGTCCTTGCCGTAGCCGTCGGTCAGCCAGCGCAGCAGCGCGAGGTCCTGCTCGAGCGACAGGTGCTCCCGCGCGTGGTGCATCGAGTCGAACATGACCTCGGGCTCGTTCTCGTCGGTCGCCACGTTGTCGGACACCTTGGCGACCCAGATGTCGCGGCCCTGGTAGCTCTTGCCGATCGAGCGGACCTGGACGATGTCCGGGTGGGCGGTCTGCGCGGCCTTGATCTCGGTGACCATCTCGGCGTAGGTGTGGTAGCCCGAGTCGTACGAGGGGAAATCGGCCGGTGTGGCGGCGGCGGCCGGGGCGGCGCCGACGAGCGAGGAGCGCGATGAGCGGTCGCCAGGGCAAGGGCGAAGGCTGAGGCGACGGCCGAGGCCGAGTGGCGCGCCGCGGAACGTGCTGCTGCATGAGCGCAATCGTTGCACCCGCGGTCAAGGCCGGCCACCACGCGATGGGCCCAGTCGCGCCCCGGACCGGCCGCCCGGAACGACCGAGGGAACACCGGCGGGCCGTCCGGAGTCTTGGGCGCCCAACAGGACCGGCCGCGCAGGCCGGTCGCCCACGAGGAGATCGACGATGGACCGATCGATCATGCGGGCGCGGGCCCGCCGCTCACTGGCCCTCGGCGCCGCGGCGCTCGTCATCGCCCTGTCGGCCGGCCCGGCCCTCGCCTGCGGCGGGCTGATCGGCCCGAACGGCGCGGTCAACCTGCTCCAGACGACGACCCTGGCGGGCTATCACGACGGCGAGGAGCACTACATCACGGCCTTCCAGTTCGCCGGGGGCGGCGGGGCCTTCGGGTCGCTGACGCCACTCCCCGGGGTCCCGTCGAGCGTCGAGAAGGGCGGCGACTGGACGCTCCAGCGCCTCGTCCGCGAGACCGACCCGGTCCCCGAGTTCGACGGCGTGCGGGCGGCCGCTGCGGCGGTGCCGGGTGCTGCCGAGGAGCTGATGAAGGTGCGCATCGACGCGCTCGACATCACGGTCCTGCGCGGCGGGTCGGCCGCGGTCGGCCAGTGGGCCACCCAGCACGGCTTCCGGCTCCCGCCCGACGCGCCCGAGGTGCTCGACTTCTACTCGGCGCGGTCGCCGATCTTCCTGGCCGCCGTCTTCGACGCCGACGCCGCCAAGGCCCGTGGCCAGGCGGTCGGCGACGGGACGCCGGTCCACGTGACCATCCCGACCGACAACCCGTGGGTCCCGCTGCGGATCCTGGCCCTCGGCAAGACGCCGGCCGAGCGCGTCACCGCCGACGTCTACCTGATGACCGACCGCAAGCCCGCCCTGCTCCCGGCACCGACCGGCGACGACGGGCTCGCTGCTCGAGCACAGCGCCCCGGCGACCCAGTCGCTGCTCGACGACCTGCGCTCGGATCGCGGGATGGCCTGGGTGCCGTCGTCGGCCTGGCTGACGAAGGTCGGTATCGACGCGACGGTGCCGCAGCTCGGCTTCGATCTCGCCATCGACGCGTCGGGCGCCGGCGCACCATCCCGGATCATGGCCGGCCTCGATCAGCCGGGCAGCCAGCTCGTGCCCGACAGGACGCTCGACGTCATCCGCTCGATCGCGGGGGTGGCGCTCATCGTCGTCGGTGTCGGCGGGATCATGCTGCTGATCCGGCGACGGCCGCCGATGGCGGCCGCGTGACGGCCGGCTGAGCGGGAACCGATCGATGCGCGGCGCATACCGGCCGGGACGCCTCGCCCTGGCCGCCAGCCTCGTCCTCACGCTCGGGCTGGCGGGCATCGCCGCCGCCTGGGCCCGCCCCACGGCCCTGGCCGCGAGCGATGTCGAGATCCCGATCCACTACTCGCACTACGGGCTCGGCCAGTTCACGGTGCCGGCCGGCGTGCCCGTCCGGATCGTGCTCAAGAACGAGGACCCGATCGACCACGAATGGATCGTCGGTGACGCGGCGCTCCACGAGCGCCACCGGACGGGCACCGAGCCGGTCCACGACTCGCGCCCGACCGAGGTGACGATCCCGGCCGGCGCGACACGCGAGACGACGGTGACGTTCGACACGCCCGGCACGTACCTGTACATCTGCCATCTCCCCGGGCACGAGGCGTACGGGATGGTCGGCACCGTGGTGGTGACCGGCAGCTGATCGCGCCTGCGCCGTCGGGCGCCGGTATGCTCGTGACGTGCGACCGCTCCCGGCACCCTTCGATGCGATCGCTGCCGGGCAGCCCGCGGCGATCGCGCTGGCCGGTCCGGCGCTCCTCGGCAGCCGGCTGCTGACCAAGGACCTCGCCTTCGACGAGGCTGAGCGGGAAGCCTTCAGGCTGCGCGGCCTGCTGCCCGACCGCGTCCTCTCGATCGAGGAGCAGATCGAGCTCGAGCTCGAGCACCTGCGCCGCAAGGACGATGCGCTCGAGGCCTACATCGGGCTGGCCGCGCTCCAGGACCGCAACGCGACGCTGTTCTACCGGCTCCTGACCGAGCACCTCGAGGAGTTCCTGCCGATCGTCTACACGCCGACGGTCGGGCGGGCCTGCCAGGAGTTCAGCCACATCATCCGGCGGACGCGCGGCGTCTGGATCACCCCCGAGGATCGCGACCGGATCCCGCAGGTGCTGCGCCAGGGACCGTACGAGGACGTGCGGCTGATCGTGGTGACCGACAACGAGCGGATCCTCGGGCTCGGCGACCTCGGCGCCGGCGGGATGGGCATCCCGATCGGCAAGCTCGCGCTCTACACGGCGGCCAGCGGCATCCATCCGGTGCTGACGCTGCCCGTCTCGCTCGACGTCGGCACCGACAACCCGGCTCTGCTGGCTGATCCCCTGTACCTCGGCCACCGCGCCCCGCGCCTGCGCGGCGCCGCCTACGACGAGCTGGTCGAGGCGTTCGTGGTCGGCGTCGCCGAGGTCTGGCCGGGCTGCGTCATCCAGTGGGAGGACTTCAAGCAGGTCAACGCGCTGCGGATCCTCGATCGCTACCGGGACCGCGTCCCGTCGTTCAACGACGACATCCAGGGGACGGCCGCGGTCGTCGTCGGCGGCGTCCTGGCCGGGCTGCGGGCGCAGGGGTCGGACCTGTCGACGACCCGGGCCGTGCTCGTCGGGGCCGGCGCCGCCGGGATCGGGATCGCCCGGCTGCTCAGGCTGGCCATGGTCGATGGCGGGATGTCGGAGGCCGCCGCGCGGCGGGCCGTGGTCCTGGTCGACTCGCGCGGCCTCGTCCACGACCGGCGCGAGGACCTCGACGCGACCAAGCGCGACCAGGCGCTGCCGGCGCCGGACTTCGCGGCGTACGGCTTCACGACCGAGTACCCGTCGGCGGTCGAGACCATCGAGCGCGTGCGGCCGACCGTGGTGGCCGGCACGACCGGCGTCGGCGGCTCGTTCGACGAGGCGCTCATGCGGGCAGTCGGCGCCGTGGCCGACCGGCCGATCGTGCTGCCCCTGTCCAACCCGACCGCGAACGCCGAAGCGGTCCCGGCCGACATCCTGCGCTGGACCGGCGGTCGGGCGCTGGTGGCGACCGGCTCGCCGTTCGGCGACGTCGAGGTGGACGGGCGGCGCGCGGGTCATCGGGCAGGCCAACAACGTCTTCGTCTTCCCGGGCGTCGGGCTCGGTGCCATCGCGGCCGAGGCGCGGACCGTCACCGACCGCATGTTCCTGCTCGCCGCCCGGACGCTGGCCGCGCACGTGACCGACGAGCGCCTCGAGACGGGCGCGATCTATCCGCCGGTCGCGGACCTGCGGGCGGTGACCCGGGCGATCGCGGTCGCGGTCGCCCGCGAGGCGGTCGTCGCGGGCGTGGCCGGCGTCGCGGCCGACGCGGATATCGACGCGCTGGTCGACGCCGCGATGTGGTGGCCGGCCTACGTCCCCTACACGCCCGCTCGCCACACCGAGCGCCGGCGCGTCACCGAGACATGACCGCCATCCGGGCCGCCGTCCTGCGGACCATCGGGCGGCCATCGACGATCGAGACCCTCGAGCTCGCCGAGCCGCGCGCCGGCGAGGTCCGTGTCCGGCTCCTCGCCTCGGGGGTCTGCCACTCGGACCTGCACGTCCGCGACGGCGAGTGGCCGCGTCCGACGCCGATCGCGATGGGTCACGAGGGCGCCGGGGTGATCGAGGCGGTCGGGCCGGGCGTCCGGTCGCTGTCGGTCGGGCAGCCGGTGGCGTTGTCGTGGCTGGTGCCGTGCGGCGTCTGCCGATCGTGCCGGTCCGGCCGCCCGTGGGCCTGTCCGGATTCGCCGTCGTTCCGCCACCGGATGCCGGACGGCGCGACCGTCCTGGCCGCGGCCGACGGTGAGGCCGTCCTGTCCTACTGCGGGATCGGGACCATGGCCGAGGCGACGGTCGTGCCCGAGGCGGCCGCGATCGCCCTGCCCGACGGCGTCGACCCGGCCGTGGCGGCGCTGATCGGCTGCTGCGTGTCGACCGGGGTCGGGGCCGTCCTCAAGACCGCGGCCGTCCCGGCCGGTGCCAGCGTGGCCGTCATCGGTCTCGGCGGCGTCGGGCTGTCGTGCGTGATGGGCGCCGTCCTCGCCGGCGCGTCGCGGATCGTCGCCATCGACCGCGTCGCGGCCAAGCTGGACGCCGCACGCGCCGTCGGGGCGACGGACGGGCTGGTCGCCGGCGACGACCGGGCTGCCACGCTCGAGGCGCTCCGCGACCTGACCGACGGCGGACCGGACTTCACGTTCGAGGCGATCGGCCGGGTCGATACGGTCGAGCTCGCGATCGACAGCCTGCCGCTCGGCGGGACCGCGGTCCTCGTCGGGATGACCCCGTTCGAGGCACGAGCCGCCTTCAGCGTCTATCCGCTGGTCGACGGCAGCCGCCGGATCCTGGGCTCGAACTACGGCTTCGCGGACCCGGCCACCGACTTCCCGCGCTACGCCGCCGAGCACCTGGCCGGTCGCCTGCCCGTCGAGCGGCTCATCGACCGACGGATCGCGCCTCGACGACCTCGAGGGCGCCTTCGACCGGCTGCGGGCCGGCGCAGGGCTGCGCCAGGTCGTCGTCTTCGAGTAGGTCGCGGCGCCCGACGTCCCGCCCGCGCCGGATCAGCCTCCGGACGACGGCGTCGCCGATCCGCTGGGCGCGGTCGGCGCGGCGGGCCGCAGCCGGCCGTCGGCGAGGTTCTGCTGGAGCCGCGCGAGCACCCGGTCGGCCCGCGCCTGCTTGATCGTCCCGGCCGCAACGGCCGCATCGAGGTCCTTCTTGACCGCGCGCGACCACCGCCGCCGTGACGGCGTCATACGGCACGCTCTTCTCGGTGGCGACCGTCTTGAGGGTCTTGCCGGCGCGCAGATCGCCCCGAGCTCCGCGGGCGTCACGCCAAGAGCCGTGGCGGCCGCCGTGAGCCCGTCCTTGATGACCCCGAGGCCGGCCTTGAGAGCACCGCCCGCAGCGGCCCGTCCGGCGGCTGCGGCGATCCGGTTGACGCGACCGGCCAGCAGCGCGCAGCCGTCGCCGGTCGGCAGCGTCGATCCGTGCCTTGAGGCGGTCAGCCGCGGCCTGCGGCAGCCGGCCCGCGGTCACCGCATCATCGATCGTCGCGATGGCGGCCTCCTTCGCCGCCGGGACGAGCGCCGACTCGTCGACGCCGAGGGCCGCGGCGAATGCCGTGCGAAAGTCCGCGCAGTACTCCCCGACCTGGGCGGCACGCGCCGGATCCGGGCTCGCAGCGGCCGCCGGAGCCGGGTCCGGACCCGGTCGCAGGCCGTGCGGGCGCGGCCGCCACGGACCCGATGATCGTGCCGCCGACCAGTGCGGTGGCGACCAGGAGGCCGGCCAGGCCGGCCGTTCGAAGCGTCAGCATCGTGGTGGATCCCTCGGTGGTCATGAGGCCGCGTCGGCCGCGGCATGCCGTCACCATCGGCGGGGGGTGTCAAGAACGTGTGTGGACGCTCGGCGCTCTTCACGTTTCCTTGATCGGCGCACGACTAGGATTGGTGCCGATGGTCGCCCGTGCCCGGATCCTGGTCGTCGAGGACGAGCCCCGTCTGGGCGAGATCCTCCGCCTGTACCTGGAACGCGACGGGCACGCCGTGGACGTCGTGACCGACGGCCGCGCGGCGATCGCCGCGTTCGATGCGGACCCGACCGACCTGGTGGTCCTCGACCTGATGCTCCCCGGGGTAAGCGGCGAGGCGGTCCTGGCCGCCATCCGCGAGCGGGGCGACACGCCGGTCCTCATCGCCTCGGCCAAGCGCAGCGACCTCGAGCGCATCGCCGGGCTGCGGATGGGCGCCGACGACTACCTGGCCAAGCCGTTCAACCCGCACGAGCTGACGGCTCGTGTCGCGGCGATCCTGCGCCGCAGCCGAGCCGGCGCGGCGGCCGGCGGTCCCGGGGTCGCGAGTGCGACCGCCGCAACTGACGAACCCCCGTTGTCGTTCGACGCCGGGCGCCTCGTCGATCGATCCGGTCAGCCGCCGGTTCACACTCGATGAAGGCGATGGCACCGCGACTGTCGCCGGCCGGCTCACGCCTGGCGAGATCGGGCTCCTCGCGGCGCTCGCCCGGCGTCCGGGCGCGGTCCTCAGCCGCGACCAGCTGCTCGAGGTCGTCACCCGCCGGCCCGACGAGGTCTACGACCGGGTCATCGACGTCCACGTCGCGAACCTGCGACGCAAGCTCGGCGATGACGCCGCCAGTCCGTGGCTCATCGAGACGATCCCGCAGACAGGCTATCGCCTCGTGGCCACGCGGGACGGCGGGTGAGCGAGCGGGTCCCCAGCGGACCTGCACCGGCGGCGCCGACGGCCTCGCGCCATCGCTCGCTGGCGTGGCGGCTCGGGCTGCTGCTCGGGATCGCAGTCGTCGCCGTCCTGCTGCTGGTCGGCGTCGTGGTCAATCGGGTCGTCAGCAACAGCTATCAGGCCGTCCTGACCGAGCAGCAACAGCAGCGCCTCGACGATGCCGCCGACACACTGGCAGACCGCCTGTCGCGCCCGGCCGGGCTGGCCCGTGCCCAGGCCCTGGTGACGCGGCTCGCGAACACGCTCGGTGGCGAGGTCAGGGTCGTCTCGACCGACGGGACGACGCTGGCGGCGTTCGGCCACCCGCCCGGCGGCGACGCGGCGACGTACTCCACCCCGATCGTCCTCGACGGCCAGACCGTCGGGACGCTCGACGCGAACATCCCGGCGCGGGCCGGCGACCGCGGCTTCCTGCCGGTGTTCAACGCGACCCTCGTCGTCGCCGGGCTCATCAGCGTGCTGGTGATCGTGCTGCTGTCCACCTCGATCGCGGGCCGGCTCACCCGGCCGTTGCGCGACGTCGCCGCCGCAGCCCGCCGGCTCGAGGCCGGGGACGCGACAGCGCGCGCGACCGGCGGCGACGATCTCGAATCGACCGAGCTGGCCGAGGCGTTCAACGCGATGGCCGACCGCCTCGAGCGCTCCGAGATGCTCCGCCGACGCGCCGCCAGCGACATCGCCCACGACCTCGCGACGCCCGCGACCGTCCTCGAATCGCAGCTCCAGGCGATGATCGACGGCGTCGTCCCCACCGACACGGCCGGTCTCGAGGCGGCGCGGTCGGCCGCCGCGGCGCTCGGCGGCGTGGTGGCCGATATCGACGACCTCGCCCGCGCCGAGGCCGCCCCGCTCCAGGCCAAACCCGGCGGCGGTCGACCTGACAGCGGCGATCCCGGACATCGCGCTCGCCCTCGACGGACCCCGGCGTGACCGGGAGGCGCAGCTCGACGTCAGCGTGGTGCCGGGCACCGTCGCGTGGGCGGATCCCGGCCATCTCGCCCGGGCGGTCCGCAACGTGATCGCCAACGCGCTCGTCCACAGCCCGCTCGGCGGCGTCGTGGCCGTCACGGCGGGCCGTGACGGGAGCGTCGTCCGGATCCGGGTGACCGACCAGGGTCCCGGGATCGCGCCCGACGATGTGGCCCATGTGTTCGAGCGCTTCTACCGCGCCGACACCGCTCGTGCCACCGATCCGACGACCGGACGCCCGACCGGGCTCGGGCTCGGTCTCACGATCGCCCGCGAGCTGCTGGCGGCGAGCGGCGGGCGGATCGGCGTGGAACGCACCGGCCCGGACGGGACGACGTTCCTGCTCGAGGTGCCGGCGGCGGTCTGAGCCGGCGCGATCAGCCCTCGGGCGCCCCGCCGTCGGGCTCCATCGGCGCGAGGACCGGCGGCTCGGGCTCCTCGATCTCGGGCAGCAGCTGGCTGCCGGTGATGAGCCGGGTGCCGCGGCCGTGGGTCAGGAAGGTCCACGCCCAGCGGACGAGCACGACGATCCGGTTCGAGAATCCGATCAGGTACACGAGGTGGATGCCGAGCCACAGCGCCCAGGCGGTGAAGCCGCTCTGGCGGCCGAACGGCCCGAGCCAGCCGATGTTCGTCACTCCCGACAGCCGGCCGATGACGGCGACGTCGCCGTGGTCGCTGTAGCGGAACGGCGTCGTACGGCCGGTCCAGGATGCGGCGCCGGATGACCTTGGCCGCGTACGTGCCGCCCTGGATGGCGCCCTGGGCGACGCCCGGCGTCGGGTGGTCCGGTTTCCAGGGCTCGACCGCGGCATCGCCCACGACGAAGATCTCGGGGTGGCCTGGGATCGTCAGGTCGGGCCCGACGACGATCCGGCCCGAGCGGTCGGTCGGGGCGTCGGTCGCGGCCGCGACCTTCCGCCCGAAGCTCGACGAGAGGACGCCCGCCGCCCACAGCACGGTCCGCGACGGGATCGTCGTTGTCGCGCCGTCCGGTCCGACGACGCCCACGCTCTCCTCATCGATGTGGACGACGCGCGTCTTGGTCGTGACCTCGACCCCGAGAAGCTCGAGCTGGCGCTGCGCGGATGCGGAGCGGTCGGGCGGGTAGGTCGGCAGGATCCGGTCCATCGCCTCGACCAGGATGATCCGCGCCTCGCCCGATCGGATCGACCGGAAGTCGCGCCGGAGCGTGTCGTGGGCGATCTCGCCAAGGGCGCCGGCCAGCTCGACGCCGGTCGGCCCGCCGCCCGCCAGCACGAACGTCATCCAGGCACGCCGCCGCTCGGGAACGGACTCCCGCTCGGCCGCCTCGAAGGCGATGAGGATCCGTCGCCGGATCTCGGTCGCGTCCTCGAGCGTCTTGAGGCCGGGCGCGAACCTGGCCCATTCGGGGTGGTCGAAGTAGCTGTGATGGGCGCCCGTCGCGACGATCAGGGTGTCGTAGGCGATCGGCCCGCCGTCGTTGACGAGGACCTCGCGCCGGTCGACGTCGATCCCGGTCGCCTCGCCGAGGATGACCGTCGTGTTGCGCTGCCTGCGCAGCACCGAGCGCAGCGGTTGCGCGATGTCACCCGGGTTCAGGGCGCCCGTCGCGACCTGGTACAGCAGCGGCTGGAAGAGGTGGAAGTTCCGCCGATCGACGAGGGTGACCCGCACCTCCGGGTCGATCCCCAGGCTGCGTGCCGCGTACAGGCCGCCGAATCCGCCGCCGACGATCGTGACCCGGTGGGGCGATCGAGCGACATCCGTGGAGACCATGGCCCGAGTCTAACGGCGTGGATTTCGCGTCGCTCCGTCGGCGACGCGGCCCGCACCCTGCGGCGTCCTCTTGTTCAGCGACCCATCATGCCCCGGATCGCGACGCGGTCGGGGCGAAGCCCGATCGACGGGATCGTCGCCCTGAAGGCCGTCGAGTGGCCGGGGTTCAGGATGGTCGTGCCGACGCTGGCCCGAGCGACATCGAGGACCCGCCCGCGACTGTCGTACAGGGTGACCGCCAGCGCCAGGGTGCCGACCCTGGTCGTCAGCTGGTTCCTGACGCTCCCGGCGACCACCCAGTGCCCACCTGCATCCGGGGCGGAGGTCGTCGTCGTGCGCGAGGGATCGACGAACGACCGGCTCGAGATCGGAGCGCTGACCGAGAACGTCACGTGGTCGTAGCCGGCCGGCAGGGAGCCACCGATGCTGAAGGGCGCCCGCGTGTGCGACGGGACGTACGGCAGCAGGGTGTTCGCACTGCGCGTCGCGAGGAGATGACCCTTGGCGTCGTAGAGCCGCGCGGTCACGACGACCCGGCCCCTGGTCCGGCTGGTGTTGTTGTACACCTCGCCGACGAGGCGGAGCGAGCTCCCGGCGACGATGGCCCGGGAGGACAGCAGGCGGACACCACTGCCCAGCTTCTGCATCAGCAGGACGTGGGCGGGCGTCGTGGGCGAGCCCTGACCGTGGAGACGGACCGCGTAGGTCCCGGCGGGCAGCGTCCGGATGATCTCTTCGCTGCCGAGACCCGTGCGATCGGAGGTCTGCAGCAGCTTCGTGCAGCCCTGGTACAGGCGCATGTCGGCCGGCACGGACAAGGCGCCCAGGACGAGCCGCATCCGGGTCGTGCTGGTCAGCTTGAACCGATACCAGTCCACGTCGTTGGCAGTGCCGAACTTGCCGGCCTGCCACTGGCCCGACGGAGTCACGGCGGCGCCCGCCCCGGCGCACGTGGCCGACGCATCAGTCGTCCCGGTGAGCGCGTAGGTCGCGGTCAGGTGCTGTGCCCCTTCCGTCACGAGCACGGTATGGGACCGGGCGCCCCCATCGGACCAGCTCCGGAAGCTCCATGTCCCTTCCCCGATGGCCTGGGTCGCGGGCGCCGTGACGGTCAGTTGCGTGCCGACGATCCCGGTCACGGTCGGGGTGGCGGCGTTGACGTCACCGAGCGTGGTGGCGATCCCTGCCGGCGACGTGTCGGTGGAGATCGTGCCGGTCTTCGGGTAGAGCTCGATCTGGTCGGTCGCGGTCGAGCCTTGCGAATCGGTGACGATCACCGACAGCACGCAGATGGGATGGGTAGTCGTGGGCGGGCGCGTCGAAGGTCCCGGACGAGACGCCCGTGAACGTCTGGATGATGTGCGAGTGGCAGTCCGACGGGCAATGGCGCATCGTCAACGTCCATTGGAACGCGGACGGTGGCAACGTCCCGTCCTCCGGATCGGTCGCGGTCCCGCTGAACGAGATGGCGTCGCCGACCTTCCAGGTCAAGTCGGGGACGGGGTGTCGATGGTCACGTGCGGCGGCCCGTTGTCGACCGCGACCGTCCGCGTCGTCGTATCGGACAGGCCACCGGAGTCGGTGACCTTCAGACCGACGTCCACGTTGCCCATGGTGTTGTAGGTCGTCGACGCGGTCACTCCCGTCGCGTCGTCGAATTGGCCGTCGCCGTCGAGGTCCCAGGCATAGGTCAGCTTGTCGTTGTCGGGGTCGCTCGACGCATGTGCGTCGAGATCGACCTGGAGGGGCGCCTTGCCCGACGATGGCGTGGCGGTGAACGTGGCGACCGGCGGCTGGTTCGCGACGTAGTAGTGGATCCGCCGGATCTCTCCGCGGTCGTAGTCGGCATAGACGAGGTCGCCGTCCGGGGACATGGTCAGGAACACCGCGCCGCCGGGGACGTCCGTGGTCCGGTCCAGGTCGGCGAACAAGGTGATCGCGTTCTTGTCGGGCAGGCCATCGGCGCCGGCCGGCATGACCCAGATGCAGCGGCGGGCATAGTCGGTGAAGAACAGGGAGCCGTCATACGAATCGGGATAGCCACTCGCACCGGACAGGAACGCCAACCCGGAGATCGACGAACTGCCGGTCCCGCATGCCTCACCGGCGGTGAGCGGGATGCCGTGCTTGTACGCCATGAACGGCAGGGTGACCGCACTCGCCTGCAGAGAATCGCACAGGTTCAGGCCGATCTCCACATAGGCGCCCTGGGTCGCGGGCCCTTCCCAGCAAGGCCAGCCAAAGTTGGGGGGAGCCGAAGCCGCCGACGGGTCCGGCAGCCGATCCACCTCTTCCCAGGTGAGGTTGCCGACGTCGCCGATCCAGATCTCTTTCGTCCCTGGCCGGACGGTCAATCGGAACGGGTTCCGCAGGCCATAGGCGACGATGCGCCGGGCGTTGAGGTCCGGCGAGTCAGCCAGGGCGTTCGTCGGCCAGCCGAGACCGGTGTCCGGATCGATCCGGATGACCGATCCGTCGAGCCCGACCGGGTCATGAACCAGGTCCCCCATGGTCCGCAGGTCCTGGCTGCGCAGGGAACCGCCCTCGGCGGTCGGGGCCGTCAGGGTCGTGCCGGCCGATCCGGGCGGGTCGCCACACGGATCGGCCGGCGTCGGGGACCCGGGCGACCCACCGAACTGCCCGTAGTCGGCGTTGAAGAAGTTCGCGCCCTCCCCGGCCGACGCGTACAGAGCCCCCTCCGGCCCGAACGCCAGGCTTCCCAGCGAGTGGCTCGGGAACTGCTGGCACCAATCCTCGACGAGGACGTCTTCGGAGCCCGTCATGACGCCGTCCGCCACTGAGGCTGTCAGTCGAGACAGGCGGCCGGAGATCACGCAGCCGTCGGTCGTGGAGCCGGGCGGATTCGGGCACTGGTCGTCATACGAGCTGCCCGGCGGGTCGTTCGCGTCGGCCGATGGCCAGCGCGGTGCCGCTGCTGGATCGCCGAGGACGTGGTTGTAGGCGTACAGGACGTAGACGTACGGACGCGCCGGGTACCCCGGGTCGACCGCGAGGCTCATCAGGCCGCGGTCCCAGTAGTTGTGGACGTTGGTGCTGAGATCGGCGAACAGCGTCGGTGTCGTGTCGGTGATGCTCGAGTAGAACTGGATCGTGCCGCGCTTTTCGGCGACGAACACGTTCCCGTTCGGGGCGAACACGACCGCCATGGGCTGGACGAGGCCGGTCAGCAACGCCTCGTCGCGGAAGCCCGCGGGCACGCTCGCGCCGCTATCGGCGAGCGTGGTCGTGGCGCTGAATGGCAGGATGAGCGCGAGGAGGATCAGCGCCCCCAGCGGGCCACGGGCTCCCCTGGCGGTTGTCATGTGGGTGGTGTCGTCCGGCTTCGCGGGGATTGGATGAGGACTTTCGTACCTTCGCGCCTGTGACCCACCCCGGTCAAGTACGCCCTGCCCGAATCGGTGCGGCGCGGAACCGTTTTGAGGCCGGGCCACGGCACCTCCCGGGATGTCACCTGGCCGCCGCCCCGACGCCGGCCCGGATGACGTGGTCGGCCAGTTCCGGGAACCGACGAGCCACGACCCCCACCCCGATGACGCAGGCGATCCCGCCGGACACGATCGCGAACTGCGGGGTCGTCAGCGCGGCGACGAGGGCCGCCTCGATGTCGCCGAGCCGTGGCCCGCTGGTCACGACGAGGGCGTGGATCGACATCACCCGGCCACGCAGCTCGTCGGGCGTCTCGAGCTGGACGAGGGTCGAGCGAAAGACCGCGGAGAAGACGTCGGCCGCACCTGCCACGGCGAGGAAGAACAGGGCGAGCGGGAACGAGATCGTCACGAGGCCGAACGCGGTGATCGCGAGGCCCCACGCGACGACCGTGAACAGGATCGCCCGGCCGGTCCGGCGGACCGAGCTGACCCAGCCCGAGAACAGGGCGCCGAGGAATGCGCCCGCCGCCGGCGCCGCGGCAAGCAGCCCGAACCCTGCCGCGCCCGTCCCGAAGACGTTGAGCGCCAGGACCGGGAACAGGGAGGTCGGCATGCCGAAGACCATCGCGTTGAGGTCGATGACGAACGAGCCGAGGATCGCCCGCCGGCGTCGGGCGAAGCGGAGGCCCTCGCGGATCGCCTCGAGACCGGGGCGGGCGACGACGCCGATCGGCGGCAACGGATGGATCGCGAGCAAGCGCGACGAGCGACGCCACGAACGAGACCAGGTCCACCGTATACGCACCGGCAAGGCCGACCGTCGCGATGAGGATCCCGCCGATCGCCGGGCCGACGATCGAGGCCAGCTGGAAATTCAGCTGGTTGAGCGCGATGGCCGACGGGAGCCGTTCCGGCGGGACGAGCCGAGGGATGGCTGACGCACGCGCCGGTTGGTCGACCGCCGACAGCCCGCCGGCCACGAAGGCCACGACGAACAGGGCGAGCACGACCGGCGGTCCCGGTCACCGTCAGGACGACGAGGGCCAGGCTGCACGCGGCCAACCCGATCTGGGTGACGATCAGCAGCCGGCGCCGGTCGACGGCATCGGCCAGCGAGCCGCCGCCGAGCGCGAACAGCAGGATCGGCACCAGCTGGAAGAACTCGAGCGCGGCGATCGCGAGCGTCGATTGGGTCAGGACGTAGACCTGGAACGGCAGGGCGACGCGCGTGATCTGGTTGCCGATGCCGTTGACGACCTGCCCGGACCACAGCCAGCGGTAGTCGCGGTCCCGCCGAAGCGGCGCCGTGTCGAGGAAGATCGCGACGGAGCCGGCCGGCGGATGCCTGGTCGAGATGGGGGTGTCAGTCGTCGGGGTCCGCGGACCCGAGAGTCGCCTACTTGTCGCGCTCCGCGCCGGCCAGAACGGCCTGGGCCGCCGCGAGCCGGGCGACCGGGACGCGGAACGGCGAGCACGACACGTAGTCGAGCCCGATCCGCTCGCACTTGTGGATCGACTCCGGGTCGCCGCCGTGCTCGCCGCAGATCCCGAGCTCGATGTCGGGGCGGGTCGCTCGGCCCTTGTCGACCGCGGTCTTCATCAGCCCGACGACCGCGTCGTCGAGCGTCTGGAACGGGTTGAACGGCAGGATGCCGTCCTCGACGTACTTGAGCAGGAAGCCGCCCTCGGCGTCGTCGCGGCTGTAGCCGAACGTCATCTGGGTCAGGTCGTTGGTGCCGAAGCTGAAGAACGCGGCATGGTGGGCGATCTCGTCGGCCGTCAGCGCCCCGCGCGGCACCTCGATCATCGTCCCGAACACGTACTCGACGTCGAGCCCGGCGGCCGTCTCGACGGCTTTCGCCTCGGCCTCGAGGAGGTCCTTGGTCGCCTTGAGCTCGTTCACGTGGCCGACCAGCGGGATCATGATCTTGGCCTTCGGGTGGCCGCCCGACGCCTTGACCGCGATCAGCGCGTTGAGGATGGCCCGGGTCTGGACCTTCACGAAGTCCGGGATCATCAGCCCCAGCCGGCAGCCGCGCAGGCCCAGCATCGGGTTCTGCTCGTGCATGGCCTTGATCGTCGCCAGCAGCTGCTTGTCCTCCTCGGAGGCGCCGCCGGCGTCCTCGGCCCGGGTCACCTTGACCAGCTGGTCCTCGAGGTTCGGCAGGAACTCGTGGAGCGGCGGATCGATCAGCCGGATGACGACCGGCAGGCCGTCCATCGCCCGGAAGATGCCCTCGAAGTCGCCCTGCTGGAGGCGCTCGAGCTTGCCCATCGCGGCGTCGAAGATGCCGACCGCCTCGGCCTCGTCCGCGGTCAGCGTGCCGCCCGCGGCGGTCTTGGCCTTGGCGCGCGTGGCCGCGTTCGCGACGAGGATCGCGCCACGGACGATCTCGAGCCGCTCGCCCTCACGGAACATGTGCTCGGTCCGGCACAGGCCGATGCCCTGCGCGCCGTACGTGCGTGCGAGGGCCGCCTCCTCGGGCTTGTCGGCGTTGGTCCAGACCTGCATCCGGCGGACCTCGTCGGCCCAGCCGAGGACGGTCTGGAGCTCCGGCTGGTCCTCGAACCGTGCCGACACGGTCGGCAGCGCGCCGAGGAAGACCTCGCCGGTCGAGCCGTCGACGCTGATCCAGTCGCCCTCCGCGAAGGTCACCCCGTTCGCCTCGGCGGCCGGCTTGGCGTAGTCGATCGCCAGCTCGTGACAGCCGGCCACGCACGGCTTGCCGATCTGGCGGGCGACGACCGCGGCGTGCGAGGTGGCGCCACCACGGGCGGTCAGGATGCCCTGGGCCACGGCCATCCCGTGGAAGTCGTCGGGCGAGGTCTCGATCCGGACGAGGACGACGCGTTCGCCGTTGCCGACCCACTCGACCGCGGTGTCGGCATCGAACACGGCTCGTCCGACGGCCGCTCCCGGGCGATGCGTTGAGTCCCTTGGCGATGCGCGGCGCCTTCGCCCGGGCGCCCGGGTCGAACTGGTCGCGCAGGAGCTGGTCGACGTGCGCCGGCTCGATGCGGCCGAGCGCCTCCTCCTTCGAGATCACGCCCTCGGCGACGAGGTCGGTGGCGATCCGCACGGCGGCCGCGGCGGTCCGCTTCGCGCTCCGTGTCTGGAGCATGTACAGCTTGCCGCGCTCGATCGTGAACTCGAGGTCCTGGACGTCGCGGTAGTGCTTCTCGAGCTGCTCCCCGATGCGCACGAACTCGCCGTACACCGCGGGCATGTCGGTCTGCATCTGGCTGATCTTCGGCGCGGTCCGGATGCCGGCCACGACGTCCTCGCCCTGGGCGTTGGTCAGGTACTCCCCGTAGAGCACCTTCTCGCCCGTGTTCGGGTCGCGGGTGAACGCGACGCCCGTCCCCGAGTCGTCGCCCATGTTGCCGAACACCATGGTCACGACGTTGACCGCGGTGCCGAGGTCGTGGGCGATGTGCTGGTTGTTGCGGTAGTCCATCGCCCGCTTGCCGAACCAGCTGGCGAACACGGCCTTGATGGCCAGGTCGAGCTGCTCGAGCGGATCGCTCGGGAAGTCGCGCCCGGTGTCCGTCGCGGACGATGTCCTTGAACTCGGCCGACAGCTCGCGCAGGTCGTCGGCGGTCAGGTCCGTGTCCTGCGCGGCGCCGTGGGCCTGCTTGGCGGCCTCGAGCGCGTGGTCGAAGCGCTCGCCCTTCACGTCCATGACGATCCGCCCGAACATCTGGATGAAGCGCCGGTAGGCGTCCCAGCCGAAGCGCTCGTTGCCGGTCAGCGCGATGAGCCCGTGGAGCGTCTCCTCGTTGAGCCCGAGGTTGAGGACCGTGTCCATCATCCCGGGCATCGAGAACTTGGCGCCCGAGCGGACGGACACGAGCAGCGGATCGGCAGCGTCGCCGAAGCGCTTGCCGGTCTGCGCCTCGACCTCGTGGACCGCCTCGAGGATGTCGTCCCAGAGCCCGTCCGGGAGCTTCTCGCCGGCGGTGAAGTAGTCGTTGCAGGCCTCGGTCGTGATGGTGAAGCCGGGCGGCACCGGAAGGCCGGCGTTGGTCATCTCGGCGAGGCCGGCGCCCTTGCCGCCGAGCAGGTCGCGCATCGTGGCGTCGCCCTCGGCCTGACCGCCGCCCCAGGCGTAGATGTAGCGCTTCGCCGCGCGGTGGGAACGGTCGGCGGCAGAGGGAGCGGTCTGGGTCATCGGGCGGGTCCTTCCAGGGCGGCGGCCACGCGTGGGCGGCCGCGGTCGGGGTCGCAGTCGGTGTCGGAGCGATTGTACCGTCGGACCCGTCTCGACTCCGGTTGCGGCTGGGTAGCGAGGGCTACCTGGCGGACCACGACGCGGCGCACCGCGACCAGATCGAGGTCCTCGTTCGGACCGCCCGACCCTAGGCGGACAGCCCGCTCAGCAGGCGGAAGACCGGGACCGCGCTGGCGTACGTCTCGGCAAGGATGTCGGGCAGGTCGGGCGAGGTCGCGTCGTCGTCCGACAAGCGGCGACCGAATGTGACGTCCTTGAGCTTGAGCAGCTCCGCGCGCGGATGATCCTTGGCGAAGCCCGCCGGGACTCGACTGAGGGAATCGCCGCCGACCGAGCCGAATGTCGCCACGAACGCTGGGTCATCCAGCGCCTCCAGCCCGACGCCGCGATCGACGAGGGCGCGCCACGCCGCCAGCCGTTCGCGATCCGGGTGCCACATCCCCCCGCCTGCGTAGATCTCGCCGGGTGACAGGTGGAAGTAGGCACCGCCCTCGGCGTGACCCTCGAGGGACGGGAACGACGCGCTGACATGCGTCTTGTAGGGTGACTTGTCCTTCGAGAACCGGACGTCGCGATAGATCCGGAATGGCGATCTGGCCGGATCGGCGCTCAACGGCAGCCCGCGCTCGCGGAAACGCTGGTCGAGAGCGACGCAGAGCTCTTCGAGCGGCGTCTTGAGCAGGCGCTCGTAGTCGCCCTTTCGTGGCTGGAACCAGCTCCGTTCGTTGTTGTCGGCGAGGTCCGCCAGGAACTGGATGGCTTCTGGACGGAAGCCAGTGAACGTCTGCGTCGTCCGTCATCGCACGTCTCCTGCGACGAGTCTAGACCCGCGTCACGTGCTCCATCGGTGGTGGCGACTGGACCGTCCTCGACGCGGGACGCGCCTGGACCTGGCTCGCCCAGGTCGCGATCTCGGCGCGGCGCGAGGCCCCCAGCTTGGACAGGAT
This sequence comes from uncultured Chloroflexia bacterium, assembly GCA_963797685.1. Classification (GTDB taxonomy): domain Bacteria; phylum Chloroflexota; class Limnocylindria; order Limnocylindrales; family CSP1-4; genus SPCO01. The sequence continues at coordinate 137,665 of CAWCQK010000010.1, forward strand.
GTGCTCCACGTGGCTGCTCGCCGTCTTCGGGGCGATGCCGAGCGTGTCGGCGATCTCACCGTTGGTCAGGCCCTCGCCGACGAGCCGCGCGACCTCGAACTCGCGCGATGTGAGCGGTCGCCACGGCTCCTCGTCCGACGCGTGACCGCGTGCCATCCGCAGCAGCGCGTCCGCCCGATCCGCGAGGAACGGCGACTCGAGCCGATCCGCCACCGCCCGTGCCCTGGGCCGCCACCGTGGCCGCCTCGGCAAACCGGTTGGTGCGGATCAGGCTGTGCGCCAGGTCAAGCCGAGCCGCGGTGGCCTCCCACGACCGACCGTGCCGGTCCCAGCCCTCGACCGCCGACTCGAGCGCGGTTCGGGCAACGCCGGTGGCCCCCTCGGCGAGGGCGACGATCCCCCGCCCGTGGTCGAGAGCGGCCCCCGTGATATCCGGGATGGAGTCGAGGAGCCTCGTGCAGTCCTCGAGCCAGGCCCCAGCCTCGATCGGGCGACCGGCCTGCAGCGCTGCCCGGGCGCCGGTGACGACGAACGGCGTCAGGAGCACCCGCTCGCCGATCGCGACGGCGCGCACGAAGGCGTCTCGACAGATGGCAAACGCTCGATCGTGATCGCCGGTCTGGAGGGCGACCTCCGCCAGGCCCCACAGCGGCGGCAGGATCAGCTCGATCTCCTCACTCGCGATCCCGAAGTCGAGCGCCTCGGTCAACTCGGCACCCGCCTCGTCGAGCTGACCGCGCGACATCGACACGTAGCCTAGCGCCCAGCGTGCCGCCGCGGCGCCGCGGCGGCAGCCCTTGTCGACGATCGCCTGCCGCGCCCGGCGTTGCGCGTCCTCGGGTTCTGCGCCGGCCCAGGAAACCATCGCCAGCGTCGCCCGCATCACGTGTGCGCAGTGCGACTGCTCGATCGAATCGGCGTATCGCACGCCTTCGTCGATCCAATGAACGGCGGCCACGTAGTCGAGCGCGCCGGCGGCGACCGTTGACGCCTCTCGGAACGCTGTCACGCCCGTGGACTCCCAGCCCACGGCGACGGCAGCATGGGCGACGTCGCCCATGCGGGCGATCCCGGCCCGGACGTGACCATCGATACCGTCCGCCAGGCCCGACTTCCATTCGGCGATCGCCCGCCATTCCGGGTCGCCGAGCTCGTTGCCGTAGGAGGCCATCCGGGCCAGCTCTAGCCGCGCCTGCGGCAGTCTCCGTGCATCCATGTCGATCAAGGCCCGATCCAGCGATACCTCCGCGCGCGCGCCGAGGACGTCGGGGTCGTCGGGCAGTCCTTCGAGCTCAGCCCACAGCTCGTCCGACAGGGCCGCGCGTTCGGAGACTGGTCGACCGTCGCGTCGCCATATGGTGAGGATATTCGTGAGCGCCATGATCGCCAGTGCCGGTCTGCCGGCGTCGCGAAACGCGAGCGCCGCCTGGTGCGACATCGACTGTGCGATCTCGTGCTCCTCGATCGAATTCGCCTGCTCGGCGCACGCTTCGAGGATCGAGGCACGCTCCAGACGATCGAGGTCATCGGGCATGTTGTCCACGGCGCGTCGATAGAGCTCGAAGGCCTCCCGCCGGGCCGACAGCCGGGCAGCCTCCCGGGCCCCGACGAGAGCGGCATCGAATGCCTCGCGGCGCAACCCAGCCCGTTCGTAGTGGACCGAGGCATGGATCTCGGACGCCCCTTCGAGCCGCGCGCCGAACTCGCCGGCCCGTGCGTGATAGCGGCGCCGCTCCGAGTTCGGGATCGTGCGGTACAGCGCGTCGCGCAACAGTTGATGGCGGAAGTCGTACAGCCCGCGCACGCCGGGCGGGTCGAGGACGAACTGGTCGACCAGCTCCTGGAGCGGTGCCTCGATCGCGCTCGGTGGGACGTCCATGATCCCGGCCAGGACGTCGGGCACGAAGCAGCGGCCGATGACCGCCCCGGCCCTCGCCGTCACCTGCGCCTCGGGTGATAGCGTCGCGATCCGGGCGATGATCGCGTCCTCGATGGTCTCGGGGACGCCGGCCTCACGGATCGCCGTGCCGTCGGCCCGCGCATCGGAGCTGAGCGCTCCGAGCAGCTCCTCGATGTGGAGCGGGATCCCGTCGGTCCGCTCGTAGACCGCCGCCGCGACGTCGCGCGGCGCCGGCAGGCCGGTGTCGAGGATGAGCGTCGTCACCAGCGCAGTCTCGGCCGCATCGAGCGGGTCGAGCCGGACCTCTTCGGCGATCCGCTGGGTGATGAGACGCCCTCGCCACTGGCGCAGGCTGGTCCCGCGAGGGACGTCCTCGGTGCGGTAGTCGCCGATCAGGAGGAGGCCTCGGTCGCGCGACCGTCGCGCGAGCTCGGCGATGATCTCGAGGCTCACGTCGTCGGTCCACTGCAGGTCCTCGAAGGCGAGCATCGTCGGCCCGGGGAGACCGGCGAGGATCAGCTCGACGGTCGACATGACCAGCCGCCGACGCTGGGCGTGCTCCGCGACCAGGACAGCCTTGTCGAGGTCGAGCAGGGCCATGCCGAGCGCCTCGAAGGCCGGCATCCGGACCATCGAGCGGGCGAGGTCGAGGATGGACGCGGCGGGCACGTCGTGATCCTGCGGCGATACCGACCCTTCGACCGCCACGAACCCGCGCGCGTCGGCCTTGCGCTGGATCGCCCCGAGAAGGCGGGTCTTGCCGATGCCGGCCTGCCCGGCCAGCAGCAGGAACTGGCCATGCCCGGCGAGAACGTCGTCGAGGCGGCGGTCGGTGAGCTCGAGCAGCTCGTCCCGCCCGATCAGGAGCGGGCAGCGGACGGCGCGCGGCGGATGGTCCATGACCGGAGTGTAGGACACGCTCACGCTCGGTCATCGGTCATTCGACCGATGCCGCCTCGACCTGCAGCCGTTCGGTCGTTCTCCCGATGACGACGGCGCCGCCGACCCCGAGGCTGGGATCCAGAAGGCGGTCCGGACGGGCCGGTCATCGAGGAGGTCGCGATGTCGAAGTTCATGGACGTGCACTCCGGTTTCTTCGGGGTCAGCGCCGAGCAGCTCGCGGAGGCGCACCGACAGGACCTCGCGATCGAGGCCGAGGAGGGCGTGCACTTCGAGCACGCGTGGCTCGACCCCGACGCGGGCAAGGTCTTCTGCCTGGCGACGGGGCCATCCCGCGAGTCTGTCCTTCGGATCCACGAGCGGGCTGGACATCCCACGCCCGAGATCTACGAACTCCCCATCGAAGTCTGATCGCCGAGGAGGCAGGGAACATCGACATGAACGAGTCCATCGCGCCACGTCCGGCCAGGCGCTGGCCGCTTTTCATCGGTGCGGCCATCGTGGCCCTCACGATCTTCGCCATCCCCGTGACAGCCAAGTCCGACGGGCAGTCGGAGTTGGCGGCCGCCAGGGCGGCGACCGCACGCTTCCATGACCTCGACACCGCGAAGGCAGCCGGGTACGCGGTCCGCGTCGCCGACGTCAATGGCATCACGTGTATCGATAATCCCGGAACGGGCGCCATGGGCGTCCACTACCTTGATCCGGGTCTGGTCCCGGAGCTTGGCGATGCCTCGGCAGCTGCGACGGTCGACGCCGCGACGCCCGAGCTCCTCGTCTTCCAGCCGGGCTCGAACGGCACGCAGCGACTGGTCGCGCTCGAATACCTGACCATCAAGGCCAGCTGGGACGCGCAACACTCCGGGCCGCCCTCGCTCTTCGGTCAGACGTTCAACTCGACACCAGCTGGCAACAGGTTCGGCCTGCCCGCGTACTACAGCCTGCACGCCTGGATCTGGGATCCGAACCCCACCGACCTCTTTTCCCCGTGGAACCCGCGGGTGACCTGCCCGTAACCCCAGCGTCCACCGGCACCGTCCCGGCGCGAGGGCCGTCTCGGCCTCCCGCCGCCGTCCTCCTCCCCGCCGAAGCCCGGAGTGCGAGCCCTCCGGGCTTCGGCTCGTCCGGCCGATCGTTCGGCCGGCTCGCCCGGCCTTCCGGGCCCGGCGACGAAGCCGGCGAGCCGCCGGGTACCATCAGCGCATGACCGACCTCGCCATCGACCAGCGGGTCATCGAGCCCGATGCGCCGCAGTACAACGCCCGCCTGATCCGCCGGGTGGACGAGAACGAGTCGCTCGCCTACTTCTGGGTGAAGTTCGACGGCGAGCCGACCCCGTTCGAGGCCGGCCAGTACATGACGATCGGCGTGATGGTCGAAGGCCGGATGGTCCAGCGGCCGTATTCGGTCGCCTCTCCGCCGGCGGTCGCCGGGAGCGAGGGCTACGAGCTCTACGTGCGGCTCGTCCAGGGCGGCACGTTCACTCCCCTCCTCTGGCGGATGGAGGTCGGGCAGGCGATGCGGATGATCGGCCCGAAGGGCAAGTTCATGCTGCTGCCCGACGACGACCGGACCCACATCTTCGTCTCGTCGGGAACCGGCAACGCGCCGTTCGTGGCGATGATGCGTCAGCTCGAGATCGACGGGCGCCCGCGGCGGGTCGTGTTCCTCAACGGCGTGTCGTACGCGGACGAGCTCGGCTACCGGGCACGGCTCGAGGACTGGCAGGCGTCGGGCTCGTATCCGGTCACCTACATCCCGACCGTCTCGCGCCCGACCGATGCGCGCAACCAGGGTTGGACCGGACGGACAGGGCGAGTCGAGACCATCCTCGAGCCGGTCCTCGACGAGCTGGGGCTCAGCCAGGCGAACTCGATCGCCTACATCTGCGGCAACCCGGACATGATCCTGTCGGCCGAGGCGACGCTCCTCGCGCTCGGCTACCCCGACGACCAGGTCCACAAGGAGCTGTACTGGCCCAAGGGCAAGGAGCCGCGCGGCGTGGCCGGGGCCGACCTGGCGGCCGCGATCGAGGCCGCCGAGGCCAACGCCGACGAGTAGGGCTCTGCTGGGCCGGTTCGAGCGGCTGACCGCGACCGGCTGAGCGGCCGTCAGGACGGGCGTGCGGGCTGCGACCCCGCGCGGTGCTCGGGGCGTAGTGGCGCGCGAGCAGGTCATCGCCCCAGTCGTTCGTCAGGTCCCGCCAGACCGCGTGGATGTGGTTCGCGCCGTCCTGGGTGTTGTCGTACTCGACGAGGAAGGCCGGTCCGCGCACCGCGTAGTAGTGGCCGCGACCGGGTTCGTCCGGCCCGGCCCACGCGAACGTGACGTCGTCCAGCCCCGCGGACCGGATCCGGTCCCACTCCGTCGCGGCGACCTCGGGCCGCGCGCGCTCGAGGTAGTGCTGGACCAGTCGCTCGAGCGCCTCGCGACTGGTCGCATCGAGCTCCGCGTAGCGAACGCCGGTCGGGATCGCGGCGACGAGTGCTCGCGGGCCGTTCCCGCTGAGGATGTCGGCCGGGGCGACGTCGTCGACGATGGCCTTCCGTCGTGCCGGGCCGTCGAGGCCGGCGAGCAGTCGGCGGGCCAGCTCCTCCTCCCCGGTCAGGGCGCGGGCGCCGGCGGTCGGCCCGTGCGGGACCACAGCCGGATTGGCGCCGAGGAACGATGGCGCGCTCCCCGCCACTTGGCCACCCGCCAGCGTGACCTGGATCGCCACGTGGTGACCGCCGACCCGCCAGGACCACGGGTGCAGATCGGTCCGGCTCGCCGAAGACCGCGAACCAGTACAGCTCCGGGTCCCGCCGCTGCCAGCCCGGCATGGCCGGCCGTGCGCTCGAGCGCGCCGAGGACCGTCTCGAGGGCGATCACCGCCTCGACCTCACGCCGCGCCGCGGTCGCTCAGGGAGGCACGGACGATGGCCATCGCGGCCGCACGCTGGTCGGGCTCTCATGTCGCGGATGGCCAGGCCCTCGCGCGGACCCGGCGTGTACTGCCAGGCGAACCGCTCGTCCGTGTCGAACGGGAACGTGGCGGTCGCCCGTTGCGTGGCGTCCAGGCCTCCGAGCCAGGCCGCCACGGCGGCCTCGATCGCGTTCGCCGCCGTCCGATCGGCCGCCTGGCTCTCCGGTCGCCATCTGCCTAGCCGTTCCGCGCCGCCTCGAGCCGATCGAGGATGAGCCGCGTCACGCCCTCGACCGGCACCCGCTCCTGGGTCATCGAATCGCGGTCGCGGACGGTCACCGCGCGGTCCTCGAGCGAGTCGACGTCGACCGTGACGCACCACGGCGTGCCGATCTCGTCCTGGCGTCGGTAGAGCTTGCCGATCGCGGCCGTGTCGTCGTAGACCGCCATCGTGTGGCGCTTGAGGTCGTCCTTGATGCGGTGGCACAGCTCGACGATCTCGGGCCGCTTCTTGAGCAGCGGCAGGACCGCGACCTTGTACGGCGCGAGGTCGGGATGGAGCGCCAGCGACACCCGCGTCTCGCCGCGGACGTCCTCCTCGCGGTAGGCGTCGATGAGGAAGGTGAAGGCCGCCCGATCGGCGCCCGCCGCCGTCTCGACGACCCACGGGATGACGTGCTCGTCGGTCGCCTGGTCGAAGTACTCGAGCTTCTCGCCCGACGCCTCGGAGTGGCGCGACAGGTCGAAGTCGCCCCGGTTGTGGACGCCCTCGAGCTCCGCCAGCCGAACGGGAAGCGGTACTCGACGTCGACCGCCTTCTTGGCGTAATGGGCCAGCTCGTCCGGGCGCATGCTCGCGCAGGCGGAGCCGCTCGGGCGTCACGCCATAGCGCTCGTACCAGGCGCGGCGGCGCGGGCAGCCACTGCTCGAACGCTTCGGCCGCCGCCGCGTCGGGCCGGACGAAGTACTGCATCTCCATCTGCTCGAACTCGCGCATCCGGAAGACGAAGTTGCCGGGGCTGATCTCGTTGCGGAACGACTTGCCGATCTGGGCGATCCCGAACGGCAGCTTCTTGCGGGTCGACTGCTGGACGTTCTTGAAGTTGACGTACGAGCCCTGCGCCGTCTCGGGCCGGAGGTAGATGACCGCCGATTCGTCCTCGACCGGGCCCATGAACGTCTTGAACATGAGGTTGAACCGGCGCGGCGCGGACAGCGGCCCGCCGTCGACCGGGCAGCGCAGGCCGAGCCGCTCGACGATGGTCGGGTCGGCCAGGTCGGTCGCGCTCAGGTTCTCGGCGCCGGGCAGCTCGTCGAGCCGGAACCGCCGGTGGTCGGTCGCGCATTCGACCAGCGGGTCGCTGAAGCTCCCGACATGGCCCGAGGTGACCCACACCTGCGGGTGCATCAGGATCCCGGCGTCGAGCCCGACGATGTCGTCGCGCTCCTGGACCATCGCCCGCCACCACGCCCGCTTGACGTTGTTCTTGAGCTCGACGCCGAGCGGCCCGTAATCCCACACGGCGTTGATGCCGCCGTAGATCTCGCTCGAGGGGAAGATGAAGCCGCGCCGCTTCGACAGCGACACGATCGTCTCGAGCTCGGGGACGGCGGGCGCGACGTCGTTCGGATCGCGGGTGGGATCGTCGGTCACGGGGACTCCGATGTGCGCGTTGTGGGGTCCTCGATGCTAGCAGAGCAGGCTGGCGAGGCCGAGTCCGTGTCCGGTCATCGGGCCCGCGGCTCGATCCGGCGCGCCTCAGCGATCCGGCAGCGCCTCGGCGAGGAGCCGGCGGACGTTGCCGCCCATGACGCCGGCGACGGTCGCCTCGTCGAGACCGGCCGTGAGCAGCGCGTCGGTCAGCTGGACCATGCCCGTCGCGTCGAACGGGACCGGGACGGCGCCGTCGAAATCGGAGCCGAGCGCGACGTGCTCGGCGCCGGCGACATCCACCGCGTAGCGGACCGAGTGCGCGATCGACTCGACGTCGTCCCCGCCGCAGGCGGTCGGCCAGAACCCGATGCCGAGGACGCCGCCGGTCGCGGCGATGCCGCGGGCGTGCTCGTCGGACAGGTTGCGGGCGTTGTCGCAGCACCCGCGCAGGCCCGTATGCGAGGCGACGACCGGCCGTGTCGCCATCGCGAGGACGTCGGTCACGGTGGCGGCCGAGGCGTGAGCCACGTCGACGAGCATCCCGCGCACCTCCATCCGCTCGACCATCTCGCGGCCGCGCGCGGTCAGCCCGCCCTTCTCGATCCCGTGCGCGGACCCGCCGAACGCGTTGTCGAAGAAATGGCTCGGCGACATCATCCGGAAGCCGGCGTCGGCGACGACCTCGACGTTGGCAGGGTCGCCATCGAGGGCATGGGCGCCTTCGATCGACAGCAGGCCCGCCGTGATGGCCGGTCGCTCGCGCCGGGCCGCCTCGTAGTCGGCGAGGTCGGACCTCGTCCGGATGATCCGGAAGCGGCCGTCTGCCCGCGCCGCCATCGCGTCGGCACGGTGCGCAAGGTAGAGCGCCCGCGGCAGGAGGTGCCGCCACGTCGCCGGCGGCCAGCCGAGGGCCAGCGCGAGCAGGATGACGTCGTCGCTCCGGTCGTCGTTGCGCTCGATGTTGAGATGGCGCGGCGATTTGGTGGAGGCGGCGAGGACCTGGAGCGCGACGTTGCCATCGATCAGTCGCGGGACGTCCACCTGGCCACGGTCCGAGCGCGTGAGCAGGTCCCGGCCGAACAGCAGGGAGTCGGCGTGCAGGTCGGCGACCCACAGCGTCGAATGGAGGGCGCGCGCGCGGTCCGACACCGGACCGTGGGGCTGTTGCGTGGTCACGCACAGCCGGGCTTCGGTGCGGGCGACCAGCCGCCGGCCGACGACCCGCGCACCGACGACGGTGGCGGCCCCGGCCGCCCCTGCGACCAGGCCGCGCCGGACGACGCTCACGACGGCAGCACCGGAGCCTCGGGCGCGGTCGGGATGTCGTCGGTCCGGATCTCGACAGCCGCACGGACCCCGCTTCGAGTCCGTTTCGTCGGCGCCGTCCGCACCTCGTCGAGGAATGCCAACGATCGGGCGTCGCGCTCGAGGGCGACCCGGACGAAGTCGCGCAGCGCGGCCTCGGCCTCGCGCTCCACGGAAGGCGCCAGGCGGAGCGCGGCGATGGCCTCGATATCCAGCCGCTGGTAGGCCTTGAGCAGCTTGACCGCGTCGAGCGAGATCCCCGCCCGGTCGTGCGGCGGGCCCGGGCAGCGCTCGCACAGGATGCCGCCGAGCGGCGGGACCCAGCGGAAGCGCTCGTCGGCTTCGAGGACCCGGTCGCACTCGACGCAGCGGTCCACCTCGGGTCGCTGGCCGAGCTCGTCGAGGAGGTGCATCTCGTACCAGCGCGCCACGCGCCCGGGTGCCATCTCCGCGTCGAGCAGCTCGTACGCGCGGCGGAGGAGCGTGTAGAGGGGTTCGGCCGCGTGGCGCTCCTCGAGCGAGCGGTCAGCCAGCTCGGCGAGATACCAGGCGGTCGCGGCCGACTCGAGTGAATCGCGCAGGTTGAGCCAGGCGTGCCCGACGCTGACCTGGGTGACCACGTCGAATGTCCGGCCGCGGGCGAGCGCCACGGTCAGCTCGGCGAATGGCTCGAGGCTGCCGCCGAGGCGCGACGTCGGCCGGCGGACGCCCTTGGCGATCGCCTTGAGCTTGCCGATGCCGGGAGTGATGAGGGTCAGCACCCGGTCGGCCTCGCCGAGGTCGAAGCGCGACAGGACGATCGCGTCGGTCGTGTAGCGGCGCGGGATGGGCATCGTCGCGACGGTACCACCGAGGACGCCGAACCGCCCGGAGCCGAGCAGGCTCATCCGGTTCGGCCCGTTCGGCGAATCCATGTCCAGACGTCGGTGCGGACGCGTCCCCCGCACCGGCGTCGTAGCCGTCGTGGCCTCGCGGCCGAGGGTGGCACGGCCCGCCGGCCCGGGCAATCAGGCTACCTGCGTGGTACACGTTTCGTGTACACTCCGCCCGACATGACCACCGCGTCGCCCGAGATCGACCTCGCCGCCCTGATCGCCGACACGGAAGGCGAGATCGTCGCGCTCGTTCGCGACCGCGATCCCTCGACCCACGGCCTGTACGAGATGGTCCGCTACCACCTCGCGCTCGACGGCTCGGGCGCGTCGGGTGGCAAGCGGATGCGGCCGCTGCTCGGGCTCCTGGCGTATGCGAGCATCACCGGCGAGCATCAGCGCGCGCTGCCGGGCGCCGCGGCGGTCGAGCTCGGGCACAACTTCTCGCTCGTCCACGACGACATCGAGGACGGCGACGTCGAGCGACGCCATCGGCCGACCCTGTGGACCCTCCATGGCGTCCCCCAGGCGATCAACACCGGCGACACGCTGTTCAGCCTGTCCCGCATCGCGCTCCACCGGCTGACCGACCTCGGCTTCCCGGACCACACGGTCCTGCGCCTGATGCGGCTGTACGACGAGACCTGCCTGGCCCTGTGCGAGGGCCAGTACCTCGACATCGCGATGAGCTCGTCGGACGAGCTCGGCAGCGTCGGGCTCTACTTCGACATGATCGGGCGCAAGACGGCGGCCCTGATCGCCGCCTCGATCGAGGCCGGCGCCCTGCTCGCGACGGAGGACGAAGAGGTCATCGCGCGCTACCGCGGGTTCGGCTGGGCCCTCGGGCTCGCCTTCCAGATCAACGACGACCTGCTCGGCATCTGGGGCCCGGAACGGGCGACCGGCAAGGAGCCGTCGGACGTGGCCCACCGCAAGAAGACGCTGCCCGTCCTGTACGCCCACGAGCACGCCGGGCCGGAGGATCGCGAGCGCCTCGGCGCGGTCTACGCGAACCACGACCCCGGACCGGCCGAGGTCGCCGAGGTCATCGACATCCTCGAGCGGACCGGCGCCCGCGACTACACCCGCGACCAGGCGCGCCGCTACCGCGACGAGGCCCTGGCGGAGCTCGACGCGGCCGGCGTCGTCAAGCCCGAAGCGCGTGCCCGGCTCGAGGAGATCATCGTCGGGGTGATCAGCGCCTGAGCGCGCTGATCCGGGCCTAGCGGTCGGCCTCGTCGTCCTGCGGACCGTCGTCCTGGCGGTCGCGCACGGCCAGGACCTTGCCGACACGTCGTCCGTCGATGGTCTCGACGGTCAGGGTCAGGCCGTCGATGGGGATCACGTCGCCCGGCTTCGGGACGGTCCCGAGGCGGTGGTAGATGAGCCCGCCGACCGTGTCGTACTCGTCGGCATCCTCGAGCCCGAAGTTCGTGTCGAACAGCTCCTCGAGATCGTCGACGTCGGCGCGACCGTCGATCCGCGCCTCGTGCTCCGAGAGGCGCACGATCAGCGGCTCCTCCTCGTCGTACTCGTCCTGGATCTCGCCGACGATCTCCTCGAGCAGGTCCTCGATGGTCACCAGGCCGGCGGTCCCGCCGTACTCGTCGAGGACGATCGCGATGTGGACCTTGCGGCGCTGGAACTCGTGGAGCAGGTCGTCGACGCTCATCGACTCCGGCACGAACACCGGCGTGCGCAGGATCGAGCGCAGCGCCGGCCGCTCGACGACGGAGCCCTTGAGGAACGGCAGCAGGTCCTTGGCGTACAGGATCCCGACGACCTCGTCGATGGTCTCCTCGTAGACCGGGACGCGGCTGTGGCCCTCGTCGATGAGGATGTCGATCGCCTCCTCGAGCGTGGCACCGGCAGGCAGCGACACCATCGCGATGCGCGGGACCATGACCTCGTGGATCCGCTGGTCGCCGAGCTCGATGACCGCCTGGATCATCTGCTCCTCCTCGGCCTCGAGGATGCCCTGCTCGCCGCCCCGCTCGACCAGCAGCGACAGCTCCTGGGTGCTCATCACTCCCTGCGCCTCCTCGCCGGCGCCGAGCATCCGCGAGACCGCATTGGTGACGGCGGTCAGGGCGGCCACCAGCGGCCGGAGGATGCGGAGCATGACCACGATGAGCCCGCTCAGGCGGAGCGCGAACTGCTCGGTGTGGGCCAGCGCCAGGCTCTTGGGCACGAGCTCGCCGAAGACGATCGTGAACAGGCTGAGGAGCAGGGTCACGATGATCAGCGCCAGCGCTCCGGCCGAGGTGCTGAGCACCGGCAGGCCGCTCCCCGAGAGGGCCGTCTCGAGCGCCGCGGTCAGGTTGACCGCCGCGTAGGCCGAGGCGAGGAAGCCGATGAAGGTCAGGCCGATCTGGGTCACGGCCAGGAACTGGCCGGGCTGCGCGACCAGGCCCTTGACCCGCCTGGCGGCGCGGTCCCCCTCCTCGGCGAGCTGGTCGATGCGCGTCCGGCGCATCGTCACGAGCGCGATCTCCGCGGCCACGAAGATCGCCTCGAGGAAGGTCAGCAGGACGATGACGAGGAGCTGGACGACGGTCTCCACCGCTAGCTCGCGGGCTCGTCGGCGGAGGCTGGGGTCTCCGCGGCAGGCTCCGTCGGCCCGGGGTCCGGTCGCGCCCGCGGCTCGCGGATCCGGGCCGGCACCCCGACCGCCAGCTTGCCGGCCGGCACGTCCTTCGTGACGACCGCGCCGGCCCCGGTCTTCGCGCCCTCGCCGACCTCGACCGGGGCGACGAGCATGGTGTCGACGCCGATGAACGCGCCCGCGCCGATGGTCGTCGGGTGCTTGCGCGTCCCGTCGTAGTTGGCGGTGATCGTCCCGGCGCCGATGTTCACGTCGTGCGCCGACCTCGGAGTCGCCGAGGTAGCTCATGTGGTGCTGCCGCGTGCCGGCGCCCGAGATGCGTGTTCTTGAGCTCGGCGAAGTTGCCCACCTGGGCGCCGCGCCCGACGACCGTGCCGGGCCGCAGGTGGCTGAACGGCCCGACCGTCGCCTCGTCCTCGACCGTGGATGACTCGACGACGCTGGCCCAGATCCGGGCGCCCGCGCCGATCGTCGCGTCGATGAGCTGGCTCCCGGCCCCGATGACGCTGCCCGCGCCGACGGTCGTCGCGCCGCGCAGGATGACGTTCGGCTCGAGGATGACGTCCTCGCCCAGCTCGACCGTCCAGTCGAGATAGGCGGTGGACGGGTCGCGCATCGTCACCCCGGCCCGCATGTGCGCCTCGTTGAGCCGGACCCGCAGCGTCCACTCGGCGGCGGCCAGCTGCGACCGGTCGTTGATGCCGGCGAACCGGCCGTCGTCCTCGAACGCGATCGCGCTGACCAGCCGGCCGTCCTCGCGGGCGAGCCGGATCAGGTCGGTCAGGTACAGCTCACCGGTCGCCTGGGACGGCAGCAGCGCGCCGATCCGACGGCGCAGCCAGGCGGCGTCGAAGGCGTACAGCCCGGCGTTGACCTCGTTGCCGGCGAGCTCGTCGTCGGTCGCGTCACGCGCCTCGGCGATCCGCTCGACCGTGCCGAACTCGCCGCGGACCACCCGCCCGAGCTCGGCCGGCTCGGCGGCGAACACGCTGGCGAGTGCGATCGCCGCATCGTCCTCGCGGCGGGCCTCGAGGATCGTGTCCAGGTCGGCGCCGGTGACCAGCGGCACGTCGCCGGACAGGACGAGGATCTCGCGTCACGGCCGGCGGGCACGACCGCCAGTGCGGCATTGAGGGCGTCACCGGTGCCGCGCGGGACGTCCTGGAGCGCGAACAGCGCCCGATCGCCGAACGCGTCGATGACCGCTCCGACCGTGGGCGAGAAGACGACGATCGGCCTGCCGCCGACGGATCCGGCCTCGGTGCTGGCCCAGGCGTCGAGGGCGTAGGCGAGCATCGGGCGGCCGCACAGCGGGTGGAGCACCTTGGGAACGGCCGAGCGCATCCGGGTGCCGAGCCCGGCCGCCAGCACGACGGCGACCGTACCGGACGTCGATGCGGGACTTGGGGGGTTCACGAGGGGCGGCGCCGTCGGGCCCGGGTCGCGGAGCGGTGGTCGCTGCCGACCCCGTCAGGGTCCGGCGCGATGGGTTCAGGAGTCATCACAGGGTCGGGGCATCGTAGGGTTGCCTCGTCGGGGGTGTCAACCGAGGCGGGCGACGACCTCGATCTCGACGCGGGCCCCCTTCGGCAGCGCCGCGACGCCGACCGTCGAGCGCGCCGGCGGCGGATCGCCGACGAACCGGCCGTAGATCGCGTTGACCGTGGCGAAGTCGGCCATGTCGACGAGGAAGATGGTCGTCTTGACCACGTCCGCCCACGAGCAGCCGGCGGCGTCGAGGACCGCGCTGAGGTTGGCCATCACCCGCTCGGTCTCGGGCTCGATGCCGCCCTCGACCAGCGCCCCGGTGGCCGGATCGAGCGCCGCCTGGCCGGCGCTGAAGAACAGGCCATCGCTGACGATCCCCTGGCTGTACGGCCCGATGGCGGCCGGGGCGCCGGCTGTCGAGATCGCCTGGCGGGTCATGGTTCCCTCCCCTGCTCGGTATGGCCGACGATGGTCGTGGCGCAGACGAACGGCGCAGACGCGCCCGGGAGCCGACAGCGACCCGTCGCGCAGCCCTTCGCGGACCGTCTCGGCGGCGACGACGGCCTCGGCCTCCGAATCATAGAGCGCCCACAGGGTCGGGCCGGAGCCCGACAGCCCGACCGGCCGGCCGAGCCGGCGGCTGAGCGCCCGCTTGAACGGCACGAGCGCGGGCACGACCAGCGAGGTCGCCGGCAGGAGATCGTTGGCCGAGGCGAGGACGCCGGCGCGTGCCACCAGCGCCGTCGCCGTCAAGCCCGGAGCGCAGCTCCTCGGCCAGGTGCGCCGATGACATCCGGACCGCGCCGTCGCCGTGCGAGCGGATGGCGTCGAAGGCGGCGAAGACGTCCGGGGTCGGAACGGCCATGACCGGCGTGACCAGCAGCACGCCCGGCGTCCCGTGGAGGCCGTGGAGCGGGGCGACGTGCTCGCCGCGCCCCTCGACGAGGGCCGGGCCGCCGGCCAGGAAGAACGGCACGTCCGAGCCGAGCCGGGCGGCCACGGCATGACGGCGGTCGTCGTCGAGCTCGGCGCCCCATGCCTCGAGCGCAGCGTCGACGGTGGCCGCGGCGTCGGACGATCCGCCGGCCAGGCCGGCCGCGATCGGGATCCGCTTCTCGAGCCGGGCCGCCAGCGCGGGCGCCGGCCCGGGTCCGCCCGGCCAGCCGCCGCCGACCGCGGCGCGGGCAACGCCGAGAGCCTTCAGCACGAGGTTGTCGGCCGGCGGCCCGGCATCGCCGCCGGTCACGTGGAGCGTGTCGCGATCGCCGCCGACCGGGGCGAGGCTCAGCCGGTCGGCCAGCGCCAGCGGCACGAACACCGAGTGGAGCGTGTGGTAGCCATCGTCGCGGCGGCCGATGACGGCCAGCGTCAGGTTGAGCTTCGCGGGGGCGAGCCGGACGACCGGGGAGAGGCGCCGGAGCGGGTCGGTCACGTGGCGGTCACGTGGCGGTCACGCCGTCGCGTCCGGCGCGCGCCGACCGCGACCGTCCGGCCCGATCGGCCCGAGCGCGTCGTGCAGCGCCAGCCACTCCCCCACCGCCAGCGTCTGCGGCCGGCGGTCGGGCGCGATCCCGGCAGTCTCGAGAGCGCCCGTCACCCGGCCGGCATCGAGCGGCAGCTGGCGGGACAGGACGTTGTGGATCATCTTGCGGCGCTCGCGGAACGCGGCCTGCACCAGCCGCCACAGCTCGTCCTCCGACGCCGGATCGAGCCGGTCGTCGGCGTCGTACGGCTCGACCACGATCACCGCCGACTCGACCGCCGGCTCCGGCTCGAATGCCGCGGCCGGCACCAGGAAGGCGATCCGCACGCCGGGCGTGGTACTGCACGAAGACCGACAGGTAGCTCATCTTCCCGGGCGGCGCCGCGATCCGCTCGGCCACCTCGCGCTGGACCATCAGCACCAGCCGTGCCGGGTCGCGGCGGCGCACCGAGCAGGGCATGCAGGATCGGGCTGGTGATGTGGTACGGCAGGTTGGCGACGACGTCGTATGGCGGCTCGACCAGCCGGGTGAGGTCCTGGTCGAGCGCGTCGCCCTCGATCAGCCGAAGGGTCGTCGACGCCGGCGAACCGCTCGCCGAGGAAGGCCGCCAGCCCGTGGTCGAGCTCGACCGCGGTGACGACGGCCCCGGCGTCGAGCAGCCCGGCCGTCAGCAGCCCGAGGCCCGGTCCGACCTCGAGGACGCGCCGCCCGGCGGGCGGGTCTGCCTCGGCGAGGATCGCGTCGAGCACGTCCGGGTCGGCCAGGAAGTTCTGCGATAGGCCGTGGCGGGCGCGCAGCCCCGCGGCACGGAGCGTGGCGCGGACGCCGGCCGGATCGACGCGCGGGGTCGCCGCCCCATTCACTGCCGAGCGGCCATGGCGAGCACAGCGCAAGGCGGAGCCGAGCACGTGAGCGAGCGCACCCTGAGGTGCGTGAGTGAACGAGCGGAGGCGACAACGCGGCGATGTGCCGTCATGGTCGTCCGGCTCACCGCCGGGCCAGCGGCAGCGATGGCCGGGCGTCGAGGTCCAGGCCTGAGCGCTCCCCGGCAGCGAACCGCCGCGCGCCGGCCGCACCGATCATCGCGCCGTTGTCGGTGCACAGGTCCGGCCGAGGCACGATCAATGGGATCCCGAGCGCCTCGGCCTCGCCGGCCAGGCGCGACCGCAGCGCGCCGTTCGCCGCGACGCCACCGCCGAGCACGATCGAGCAGGCGCCGGTGGCCCGCGCCGCCCGGATCGCTTTCGTGGCGAGCACGTCGACGACGGCGTCCTGGAAGCCCCACGCGAGCTCGGCCACGACGTCGTCGGGCAGCGGCGCCTCGGGCGTGTCGGCGAGGCCTGCGTCGGCGCGCGCCTCGGTGATGATGCGACGGGCCGCCGTCTTGAGCCCGGAGAAGCTGAGATCGTACGAATCGCCCAGCCAGGCGCGCGGGAAGACCCGGTCGTGGCGCGTCGCCGTCGCCGCCGCCCGGCCGATCGCCGGCCCGCCCGGATAGCCGAGCCCGAGGAGCCGGCCGACCTTGTCGAACGCCTCGCCGGCCGCGTCGTCGAGGGTGCTGCCGAGCAGGCGGTAGGTCAGGTGGTCGCGCATCTCGGCGAGGAAGGTGTGGCCGCCCGACACGACCAGCGTGACCAACGGGAAGACCGGGTCCGGCCTGTCGTCGGCGCCCGGGTCGCGCAGCCAGGCGGCGTAGACGTGACCCTCGAGATGGTTGACCCCGACGAGCGGGCGCTCGTGGACCCAGGCCAGCGCCTTGGCGAAGTTGATCCCGACCAGCAGCGAGCCCGCGAGGCCCGGACCGTAGGTGACGGCCACCGCCTCGACGTCGTCCCACGTCGCCCCGGCGTCCGACCAGGCCTCCTCGAGCACGGGCACGATCCAGCGCAGGTGCGCACGCGCGGCGACCTCGGGCACGATCCCGCCCGACGGGGCGTGGAGCGCGACCTGCGACGCGACGACGTTGGCGCGGATCGGTCCGGCCGTCCTCGATCAGCGCGATGCCCGTCTCGTCGCAGGACGATTCGATCGACAGGATCAGGCGGCCACTCACCGGGCGCCCATCACGTGTCGTCGCCGCCGGGACGCGACGGCGCCGGTGCGGCGTCCACGGCCGCCCGCAACCGGGCGATCCGCTCGCGCATCGCCGCGGTCGGCCAGCGGCTCGGTGGTCATGATCAGCGCGTCCTCGCCGTTGTCGCTGTAGTAGCGCGGGCGGAGCCCGACCGGCCGGAACCCGAACTTCTCGTAGAGCCGGCGGGCGGGCAGGTTCGACAGCCGGACCTCGAGCGTGGCTTCGTGGGCGCCCCGATCGCCGGCGAGGTCGAGGAACGCGAGCAGGAGCCGCTCGCCGATCCGCTGGCGGCGCCAGTCGGGATGGACCGCGAAGGTGATGATGTGGCCCTCGTCGACCATCAGCCACATCCCGCCGTAGGCGGCGATCTCGTCCCCGATCCTGGCGACGAGGTACTGCGCCAGCCGGTTGGTCTCGAGGTCGTTCCGATAGGCCTCCGGCGGCCAGGGCGCGTCGAAGCTCGCCTTCTCGATGGCGTGGACGGCCGGCAGGTCCTCGACCCGCATCGGCTCGATGCGCAGCCTCATCGGCGGTCGTGCGACCACGACACCTCCCCGGCATCCGATCGGACGCCACGTGGCAGGGTCACGTAGTCCGGCACGAGGCCGGCGAGATCGTCGGTATCGCCGGCCGCCAGCCTGGCGGCCCCGAGCCGGAGCAGGCTGGCCCCGAGGGCCGCTCGGGCGGCCTCGCCCCGCGCCAGGGCGTCCTCCGGCGCCCGCCCGGGCAGGTCGAGCGCCAGGACGAGTGGCGCCGGGTGCGATCTCCGCGTCAGCATCCCCGGCAACCAGCCGCGCCGGCGACCCACGCCGGACCACGAGCCGGTCCGACGGGCCGGCCGGCAGCAGCAGGACGGCGTCGTCGCGGAGCGCCGGCCAGCAGCGCCTCGCCGGTCGGGATGCCGATGATCGGCCGACCGAGGGCCTGGGCGATGCCCTTGGCCGTCGCGATGCCCGACCCGCAATCCGGTGAATGCGCCCGGGCCCGGTGCCGACCACGATGGCGGCAAGCCGGCCGCGTTCGATCCCGAGCCTCCGGAGCAGGTCGTCGACGGCCGGCAGCAGCGTCTCTCCGTGCCGGTAGCCGGCGGGCCAGTCGGTCGCGTCGAGGACCGTCCCATCGCGCGATCCGGCCGCCACGACCACTCGGGTGGTCGCGCTGTCGATGGCGAGCAGCACGTCGCCGACCCCGCTCACGGGACGGCCTCGAGGTAGCGCCGCGGGCCCTCACCGATCGCCCGGAGCGTGATCTCGCGCTCGTCGTCGCCGGTCCCCTCGATGACGACGTCGAGCCGCTCCCCGGGGAGCGCCGGACCGAGGCGGTCGGGCCACTCGACCAGCGTGACGCCGGCGGTCTGGCGGTCGTCGATGAGGCCGCCGGCGAGGGCATCCGAAGCGTCCGCGAGCCGGTACAGGTCGATATGGAAGAGCGGCAGCCGGCCGGCGTATTCGGCCATCAGCACGAAGCTCGGCGAGGTGACGGTGTCGGTGACCCCCAGCCCGGCGCCGAACGCCTTGGCCAGATGGGTCTTGCCCGCCCCGAGGTCGCCCCACAGGCAGACGACGTCGCCCGGTTCCGCCGCGGCGGCCAGGGCGACGCCGAGCGTGGTCGTCGTCCCCGGATCGGGACTCAGCAGGATCCGCTCGTCGGTGATCGCGCGCGTCATGGTCATCCGAGCGTAGCCGAAGGGCGTCCGGTTCGCCCGCCGAGGCGCTCCCATCACGCGCGGTCGAGGATCGCGCCGCGCCGACCTCAGATGTATCGCTCCAGGTCCCCGAGCGGGATCGCGGCGGTCGTGCCGTCCGGAAGGTGGACCAGCCCGGCCTCGAGCTGGACGCCGCCGGTGAAGCGGCGGGGCCCGATGGCCTCGATGAACCGTCCTTCGCGTCCCGCCAGGGCCCCCGAGCGGATGCGGACCAGGTCGATCGGCGGATCGGGGATGACGAGGTTCGGCATGTCGAACACCAGCATCGGCGGGTCGGTCACGATCGCGACCTCGCGACCGGCCAACGCCGCGAGCACGGCCTGGACCGCGCCGGACAGCGGTCGCCGGGTGGCGCCGTCGAGGACCAGCACCGCGAACGACGGCAGGCGATGGAGCGCGGCCCGCTGACGCGCCTCCGAGGCGAGGTAGTCGCGTCGCTCCTTGCTCGACAGCCCGGCGACGACGACCCCGCTGACGCCCATCGCGCGCGCCCGGGTCAGCGTCTCGGCATCGACCCGCGACCCGACCACGAGGATGTTCCCGGCCGACCCGACATCGAGACCACCGGACCGGAGCTCACCGTCGGTCCCGGTCTGGAGCCGGCCGCGGGTCGGGCCGCCCAGGGCCACGATGCCGCGGATCCCGCGACCGGCGGCCCGGATCGTGATCCCGATGCCCGGACGCACGTCGCGGACGATGCCGGCGAACGGCGACTCGATCGGGTCGGCGATATCGCCCGTCGCCACCCGCCAGCGGCCGTGCCAGGCGAACGCGAACTCGCCGCCGGGACCGCGGTCCTCGCCGCGATGCGACTGGCCGATCCAGCGCCCGCCGGGACGAGCCTCGACCGCGGCCGGGACGTCGTGATCGTCGAGCCGGGGGTCGCGCAGCTTCTCGGCGATGGGCGCCCCGACCACCACCGAATCGCCCGGCAGCACGAGCGGCCGGTCGCCCGGCGCCAGGGCGAAGAACGCGTCGACGGGGGCGGCGATCAGCCGCCGCGCGGGCACCAGGCGGACGTCGGTCGCGCTCATGCCTCGCGTCCCGTGACGACGGCGGTCTGCCACGACTCGAGCAGCTCGCCCCGGAGGTCGGCCCGCTCGGGCAGCCGCAGCGGGACATCGCGCAGGTCCACGACCAGGCCGCCCAGGCCGCCGGTGACGTCGATGGCGAAGTGCCGGCCACGCGCCCCGAGCCGGACCACGTCACGGAAGCGGAACTCCGCGACGGCGGAGCTGCCGGGCGGCAGGTCGATGAGGGCGAGGCCGCCGGGCATCAGATCGAGCTCGGTCGAGCCCGACGAGCCGCGCACGACCACCGAACCGGCACTTCGGCCGATCCGCAGCCCTGCCGGCGTGACGAACGTCCCGAGTGGCGCCAGCAGGTCGTCGATCAGGTCCGACACCATCGCCCGCCGCTCGCCCGCATCGGGGATCGAGCCGAGCGGGGCCAGGATCCGGGCGTGATCGAGGGCGAACTGGCCCGCGCCGGGCCGGCGCAGGACGTCGACGAGGGCGAGCGCCACGGCGGGCGCGGGCGCCACGGCCCAGGCGCCACCGGTCGCCACGACGAGGTCGGCGGGCGGGCGGTCGAGCCACTCGGGCGTCCACTCGTCCAGGCGCCCGAGCGCGGCGCGCGCGGCGGCCATCCGCAACGTGACGCCTTCTCCGGTGGCGTCCGCCCATGGCGCGACACGCAGCTCGCGCATCCGGTCGCGCAGGCGATGGCGGTCGGCGCCCCACGTCGACCACTGCCCGACCCGGTCGATGACCGAGTCGTCCGGGTCGTCGGGCGCGAGGGCCGCGGTCGGGACGATGGCCAGGTCGAGGAATGTCGGGCCGCCGCCCACGCTCGGTGCCGCCGCGGCGCGCGTCCCCGCGTCATAGCCGATCTCGACGATCTCGACGCGCCGGTCGAGGACCTCGGCGAGCGCGGTCGCCCCGGACGCGAGCGACCGGCGCGCGTCGTCGACCGGCAGGGCGACCTCGATGAGCAGCTCGGCGAGCGGGCCGCCCGGGGCGCCCTTGCGGGCCGGCGGGCCGAGCAGGATCTCGCCCGGCCGGCTGGCGACGTCGCCGAACGCCGACAGGTGATCGGTCATCCCGCCGGCGAGGACCACAGTCGTCTCGGGCCGGCGGCTCGCGGCGGCGGCCACCAGCGCGGTCAGCTCGCCCAGGCCGCGACGCTCATCGGCCGCGGGCGGATCGCCCGACCCGACCATGATCGCGTCGACGCCGGCGTCGAGCAGGAGCGTGGTCATGACCAGCGGATCCATCGTGTCGACGCTGCCCGAGACCGTTCGCCAGCCGCTGCGGGACGCCGTGGCGACGAGCGGCGCCAGGGCCCGCTCGGAGGCGGCCACCACGGCCATCCTCCGTGGCGCGGTGGCTGATGACCTCGAGGCGCGGCAGGTCGGTGGCGCTGCCCCGACGGAGCTCGAGCGCGGCGGCCAGCCCGGGGTCTGCGGCGATCGCCCGGTCGCCCAGGGCGATGATGACCGCGTCGAGATCGGCGCCGGCCGGCATCGACAGCGACCCGATCAGGCGCCAGCGGCCGCCGACCCGTCCGATCAGCGCGGCGGCGATGGTGGCGGCGCCCGTGTCGAGGGTGAGGAAGGCTCGGGGCTCGCTCGTCACCCGTGCATGCTACCCGGCCCGGCGTCGGGACGGGTCGGAACCCCGGTCGCGGTCAGGCGTCCCAGGCGATCTCTTCGTCCGTCTCCTCGAGGCGGGCGATCAGCAGCTCGATCCCGGTGTCGTCGGCCAGGATCTCGCTGGCCGATGCCAGCTCGCCACCGAACAGCCCGCGCAGCACCGGATCGAAGAACAGCATCGCGTTCGCACCGAGCGCGCGGTATGGCCGGCTCGCCTCGAGGAAGTGCACGGCCGGCCCGGTCAGGCCGCGCAGCTGGATCTCCCGGGCGACCTGCTCGACCAGCTCGTCTCGCTGCTCTTCGGTCGCTTCGAACTGGACGTTCACGCCGGCCCGCTCCCGATCGGCTCGTGCGTGGCGTTCAGGGCGGCACCGAACGCCGCGTAGGCGGCCGACCCGCGCAGGGCGAACACGACGTGGTCGATGGTCGGACTGTGCGTCAGCTCGTCGCGGACGGTGTCGATGGTGATCCGGGCGGCCTCGTCGAGCGGGAAGCCCCCGACGCCGGTCCCGAGCGCGGGGAACGCGACGCTGCTGGCGCCGATCTCGCGGGCGCGGGCCATCGCGCTGCGGACCGCAGCCTCGATGACCGGGCCGCTGGTGCGCCGCTCGCGATCGAGCGACACGGCGTGGATGACGTACTTGGCGGCGAGCGTGCCGGCCGGCGTGACGATGGCGCCGCCGAGCGGGACGGGCGCCTGCCGGACGGCCGCGAACTCGATCGCGTCGCCTCCGGCGCGCTTGAGGGCGCCGCCGACGCCGGTCGACATCCACAGCGACAGATTGGCCGCGTTCACGATCGCGTCGACCTCCAAGTCGCAGATATCGCCGTTCCAGAGCTCGATGTGCGCCAAAGGAAGTTCAACCTCTCGGCTCGGTGAGCGTGCGCAGACCGACCGGACCCGCCGCGGCATGGTACACCCGAGGCAATCGACGAGACATCGCGACGACCACTTCCCATGAGTTCGTGGTGCGTTCCGGCGCCAGGTCGCGGACGTCGAGCCGCTCGCTCCCCGACGTCCCGAGGAGCGTGAATTCGTCCGTCGGTGTCGACCGGACGGCCCGCGATATCGGTGACGTCGGCCATCACGGCGTCCATCGTGACGTTGCCGACCAGCGGCACGCGGATGCCGCGGACGATGGCGCTGGCCCGGTTCGACAGGCGCCGCGAGAATCCGTCGCCGTAGCCGACGGGCAGGGTGGCGATCCGGCTCGGGCGGGCCGTCCGGAAGGTCGGTCCGTAGCTGATCCCGGAACCGGACGGCAGGTCGACGACCCGGACAGGCCGGGCGTACAGCGCCATCGCGGGGCGCAGCCCGGCGGCCGCGACCGGCAGGGTCGCCGGGTCGAGCTCGTCGGGCACGAGGCCGTATGTGATGAGGCCCGGCCGGACGCCGTCATACGGCAACAGCTGGTCGCCGAGCAGGGCCTCGCTGGCCCCGACGTGCCGGGCGGGCAGCGCGATCCCCGCGGCCTCGAGCGCCGTCGTCGCGGCGGCGAGCCGCTCCACCTGCGACGCGGTGATCACGGGGTTCGGCGCGGCCTGGAGATGGGTCCACAGCCCGGCCAGCACGGTCCCGGGCGAGGTCGCGACGAGACGCGCCGCCGGCACCAGGTCCTCGACCAGGAAGCCGCCCCGCCCGAACCCGGTCTCGACCTCGAGCTCGACGGCGAGCGGGCGGGCTCCATCGAGGTCGGCCGCCGCATGGACGATCGCAGCCAGCTCCGCCGGCGAACCGCCGGTGACCGCGATCCCGAGCTGGGCCGCGACGCCGACCCACGCCACCGGCACCGGATAGAGGACCAGGATCGGGGCGCGGATGCCGCCGTCGCGCAGCTCGACGGCCTCGTCGATGGCAGCGACGCAGAACCCGTCGGCGCCGGCGGCCTCGAGCGCGGCCGCGACCGGCACCGCTCCGTGGCCATAGGCATCGGCCTTGACCACCGGCCGGACCGGCTGGCCGGGACCCGCCAGCACGCGGACGACGTCGAGATTCCCGCGCAGGGCATCGAGGTCGATCTCGAGCCATGCGGTCCGCGGCAGCGGTGGCAGACCCGCGGCGGCCAGGCGCGACTCGATCGACGGCCGGGCCGTGGGCTCGGTCATGGGCGAACCGACGCGTTCAGGTCCGGTCTGCCGGCTGGTCGGCCGCGGGACGCGCACGTGCCGGGTCCGGTCCGTCCGGTGCGCCGCGATGCGCGAAGCCGAGCCGCTTGGTGGCGCTCCGGCGCTCGGCGACCGTGGCCAGCCGCTTGCGCGCCACGGCCAGTCCCTCGGGCAGGTCCGAGGCCAGCATCCCCGCGTCCCCGAACCGCTCGCGGCCGATGTCGCCGGCGAGGCCATGGAGATAGACGCCGAGGCGTGCCGCCGCGAACGGATCGAGCCCCTGGGCCAGCAGCGAGCCGATCGTCCCGGACAGGACGTCGCCGGTCCCGCCGGTGGCCATCGCCGGGTTCTCGAACGGAGCGATGGCCGCCGTGCCGTCCGGCGCCGCGATGACGGTGCGCGCGCCCTTGAGCACGACCACCGAACCCCAGGTCGCCGCCGCGTCGAGCGCGGCCGCCAGGCGGGCGGCATCGTCGGAGGCGAGGTCACCGTCGTCGATCTCCCGGTCGCCGCTGCCGGCGCGCAGGCGCGCGAACTCGCCGACGTGCGGGGTCAGAACGGCCGCCCGCCGGTCGCCCTCCCACCAGCCGTCCATGGTGGCCATCGAGCGCAATGCCTCGGCATCGAGGACAAGAGGCGCGGTGTCCGTCTCGGCGGGACGCAGCAGCATCCGGACGAGCTCCGCGGTCGCCAGACCTGGCCGCAGGCCCGGCCCGACCACGATCGCGTCGTGCTCGTGGTCGAGGATGCGGGCCAGGGCCGGCTCCGGGTCGACCTCCTCGACGTCATCCTCGGGCAGCGCCATCGTGGTCGCCTCGACGACCTTCGCCGCGAACAGTGGCTGGAGCGATTCCGGGACCGCCAGGGTGACGAGCCCGACACCGCTCCGGCCGGCAGCCCGACAGACGAGCAGGGCCGCCCCGGCGTAATCGAGCGATCCGGCGACGACCAGCAGCTTGCCGAACGAGCCCTTGTGGCCGCGCGCCGGCCGCTCCGGGATCAGGCCGGCGGCGATGTCGTCGTCGAGCTTGACCGCGCCGGGCGGGAACGGATCGGTCCGGCCCACGCCATCGCCGGCGGGCGCGGCCGTGTCGCGCCGCCCGAACCCGACCGGTCCGCGTTCAGGCACGGGACGAGCCCGCCGGATGCGGTTCCGGAGCATCGGACGCGAGTGCGGCCGCCCCGCCGGCCTCCGCCGTCGCCCGCAGCCGCTCGATCCGGGCCAGGATGCGGCGCTCGCGCTCGTCGAGCCGGTCCTCGATGTCGGGCGGGAAGATGTAGCGCCCACCCGCCGTCCGGATCCCGAAGGCGATCGCGACCGCGTAGTCCGATTCGTGGGTGATCGACACCGCGATCCGCTCCATCCCGAGCTGTTCGGCGCGGGCCGCGGCGCGGCCGTGGAGCCTGACGGCAGGCTGGCCGGTCGGCAGCCGCTCGATCTCGATGTCTCGCCAGCCGATCCCACGGACGCCGAGCCCCAGCACCTTGCTCACGGCCTCCTTGGCCGCCCAGCGGCCGGCCATCGTCTCGGGCCGGTCGCGGACGTAGCGCCGCTCCCCGTCGGTCAGGACGCGCCCGGTGAACCGCTCGCCGAACCGGTCCAGCGACGCGCGGATGCGATCGACCTTGATGATGTCGATCCCGAGTTCGGTCGTCCCCGGCGGGACCGAGCCGTCCGTCATGGCCGGCCTATTCGACCGTGACCGACTTCGCGAGGTTGCGCGGCTGGTCGACGTCCGTGCCGCGAGCGACTGCGATGTGGTAGGCGAACAGCTGCAGCGGGATGATCGCGAGGACGGGGCTGAGCGCCTCGTGGGTGTCGGGGACCCAGCAGACGTCGTCGGCGTAGTCGGCGATCGCCTCGTCGCCCTCGGTCGCCACCGCGATGACCCGGGCGTCGCGGGCACGGCCCTCCATGACGTTGCTGATCAGCTTGTCGTAGACCGACGAGCGGGTGGCGACCGCCACCAGCGGGCACTCGGCGTCGAGCAGCGAGATCGGCCCGTGCTTGAGCTCGCCGGCCGCGTAGCCCTCGGCGTGGACGTAGCTGACCTCCTTGAGCTTGAGCGCGCCCTCGAGCGCGACCGGGTAGGTCGCCCCGCGGCCGACGAACATGAAGCCACGCGAGTTGACGTACCGGCGAGCGAGGTCCGGGGAGGTCACGGCGGCGCTCGCCAGCGCGCGCGCGGCGGCGGACGGCAAGCGCACGCAACGCGCTCCCGAGTGCGACCTCGTCGGCCTCCGGGAGGGTGCCGCGGATCTTGGCGATGGCCGCCGCCAGCATGATCAGGGTCGTCACCTGGGTCACGAACGTCTTCGAGGCCGCGACCGCGATCTCCGGCCCCGCCTGCAGGAACAGGACCGCGTCCGCCTCGCGGGTGATGGCCGATCCGACCGTGTTGGTCACCGCGATCACCGGGCAGCCGCGCTCGCGGGCGAGACGGGTCGGGGCGATGGTGTCGGCGGTCTCGCCCGACTGGGTCACGGCGATCACGAGGGTCCGCTCGTCGAGCGGCGGCGGACCGTAGCGGAACTCCGAGCCGACGTTCGCCCGGACCGGGATGCCCGTCCAGGCCTGGAGCGCCGCGGCGCCGACCAACGACGCGTAGTGGGCGCTGCCGCAGGCGATCAGCTCGACCCGGTCGACGCTCCGGATGACGTCCGTGAGCCCGGCCAGCTCGTCGATCGCGATCCGGTCATCGCGGTCCACCCGTCCCGCGATGCACTGGGTCAGCGATTCGGGCTGCTCGTGGATCTCCTTGAGCATGAAGTGCTCGTAGCCGCCCTTCTCGGCGGCCTCGGGCGACCAGTCGATGGTCGTGACGACGCGCTCGAGCGGCGCCCCGGCGAGGTCGGTGATGGTCACTCCCCACGGCCGCAGGTCGGCGACGTCGCCGTCCTCGAGGAAGATGATCCGGTCGGTGTGCGCCAGGATCGCCGCCACGTCCGACGCGAGGAAGCTCTCGCCATCGCCCAGGCCGACCACGAGCGGCACGTCGCGCCGGGCCCCGACCAGCCGATCGCCCTCGCCGATGTGCATGACCACGATCGCGAACGCGCCCTCGAGCTTGCCGAGCGCCTCGCGCACGGCATCGGCCAGGTCGCCGCGATAGGCCTCCTCGACCAGGTGGGCGATCGCCTCGGTGTCGGTCTCCGACGTCAGCTGGTGGCCGCGCGCCTCGAGTCCCTCGCGCAGCTCGCGGAAGTTCTCGATGATCCCGTTGTGGATGACCGTGATCTCGCCGGTGCAGTCGCGATGGGGATGGGCGTTGAGGTCGTTCGGCCGGCCGTGCGTCGCCCAGCGCGTGTGGGCGAGCCCGATCGCGGCGTGCGGCGTGCGGTCGGCGATGGCGGTCTGGAGGTTGACGAGCTTGCCGGCCCGCTTCTCGACGAACAGGTCGCCCTGGTCGTCGACGAGCGCGATCCCGGCCGAATCGTAGCCGCGGTACTCGAGCCGCTTGAGGCCTTCGATGAGGATCGGGCCCGCCTCCCGCGGACCGGTGTATCCGACGATGCCGCACATCAGCGTGGTCTCCCTTTAGGTCGGAGAGGGACTAGGAGTGGGCACCGGCCTCTCCGCGGGCGGAGGCGACGCTCCTGCGAGCCATCCGCCCGAGGATTCACCAGGCTAGTCTAGTCGCTCTCCGGCGAGGGTCGCGAGCGCGTCGGCCAGCTCGATGACGAGCGCCTCATCGGTACCCTCGACCATCACCCGCAGCGCGGGCTCGGTGCCGGACGGCCGGACGAGGACCCGGCCACCCGGCCCCAGGCGGGCGGTCGCAGTCGGCGATCGAGCGCTGGAGGACCGGGTCGCCTTCCCATTGGTCCTTGTGACGGGCCTTCACGGCGCGCTGTTGCTGCGGCAGCATCGGGATGGCGGCGGCGAGCTCGGCCAGGCTCGCGTTGCGGCTCGTCATCACCCGCAGGACCTCGAGGGCAGTGACGATCCCATCGCCCGAGGTCGTGTGTTCGAGCACGATGACGTGGCCGCTCTTCTCCCCGCCGAGGACGGCGCCCGAGACCTGCATCCCCTCGAGGATGTACTTGTCGCCGACAGGAGTCCGCACGACCTGGCCGCCGGCGGCCTCGACCGCGGCCTGGAGCCCGCCGTTCGACAGGACCGAGACGACGAGCCCGCCGCCCGGCAGCCCCCCGCGCCCGAGCCGGTCGAGGGCGAGGATGCCGAGCACCTGGTCGCCGTCGACGATCGCGCCGTCGGCGTCCACGGCGATCAATCGGTCGGCGTCGCCGTCGAGCGCGAACCCGGCGTCCGCGCCCGCCGCCACGACCGCTGCCGCCAGCGAGGCGGGCGCCGTCGCCCCGGCCTCGACGTTGATGTTGACCCCGTCGGGCGCGGCGTGGATGACGTCGACGGTGGCGCCGGTCGCCTCCAGGATCCCGGGCGCGACCGCGGAGCCCGAGCCGTTCGCGGCATCGAGCACCAGGTGCAGACCGCTCGCGTCGATCGACGACGCGAGCGCGAGGCGGTGCACCCGGTAGTCGTCCAGGCGGCCGACGGCATCGACCATCGTGCCGAGCTCCGCGTTCGTCGCGCCAGGCAGCTCGTCGGTCCGCCAGATGAGCTGCTCGAGCTCGTCCTCGACCGAGTCGTCGAGCTTGAGGCCGCGGGCGTCGAGCACCTTGAGGCCGTTGTCGAGCGCCGGGTTGTGCGACGCCGAGACCATGATCCCGGCCTCGTACGGGCCGGCGCCGGTGATGTATGCGAGGGCCGGCGTCGGGACCACGCCGACGACATGGACGTCGACGCCCAGGCTGGTGGCGCCGGCGATGATGGCCGCCACGAACATGTCGCCCGAGCGTCGCGTGTCCTGCCCGACGACGATCGCGCCGCCGGCTCCGACCAGTCGGTGCGCGACAGCGCGACCGAGCGCGTAGGCGATCGGCGGCTTGAGGTCCACGTTGACGACACCGCGGATCCCGTCGGTGCCGAACAGGCGCGCCATCGCGATCAGCCTCCCGACGCGGCAGGCGAGGTGGTCGGCGACGTTCCCGGCGAGTTCCGGGACGTTCCCGGGGAGGCAGGCGGCAGCTCGGTGATGGTGACCGTGACCGTCGGCGGGCTGGCGGCGACCAGGGTCGTGCCGGCCGGCAGGTTGGCGGTCACCGGCACGTCGTGGACGCCCGGCTTGAGGCCGGCCACGTCGAGGTCGACCACCAGCTCGGCCCCCGACAGCCGGTCGAGGTCGGCGGTCGATCCGCCGATCGTGACGAGCACGCGGTCGGTCGACAGCGTGTACTGCAGCGCCGCGTTCGCGCCGATCAGCTGGAGCCCGGCGCTGAACGTCCGCGTGCCGGTCACGGGCCGGATGGTGATCGTCACGCTGATCGTCTGGTCGCCGACCTGGACCACGCCGTTCGGCAAGGCAAGTGGCGTCGTCACCGTCTCGTCCTCGGACACGCCGGTCATCGGGATCGGTGCCGTGTCCACGCTCGTCAGCTGGGCGAGCGTGTCGGCATCACCCGCCACGAGGACGACCGGCGGGTCGACCGTCACCGTTTCGATCTCGAACCCGGCGGCCGGAGTACCGGTGATGATCGGATTGACCGGCAGCGTCCGCGTCTGACTATCGGAGGAGACCTGGATCTTGACCCGTGCGGTCGGTGGCGTGACCTCCAGCGGTCGCACTGCGTTGCCCTGCTGGTCGATCGGGACCAGGCGGACGTCCTCGTCGACGTCGATGCCGGTCGGCTGGATGATCACGTCGGCGCGGACGGACACGACCCCGGACACGAGCGATTGCGCACCGGAGATGGTCACGGTCGGCGGATCGACCGTGGTGGCGCCGAGGGTGAGCCCGTCGGGGACCGGTCCATGGACGACCGTGACCGGGATACCGGCCTTCGTCATGAGGACGTCGAGCTCGATGGGCGCGAAGCTCGGCTCATAGCCGAGGATACGGATCCGCGGATCGGGCGAGGTGACGTCGATCGGCACGCTCACGATCCCGGTCTTGCCGTCCGTGCCGGCGAGGTTCACGCTCGCGATGAACGTGCTGCTCGCCACCGGGACACCGGTGGGTGCGAAGTAGCGGATCTGAGTCACCGGGGGGGGCCCGGTGAGGACGACCGTGTTGGCCGGCTGGTTGGCCACGTCGACCGAGATCACCCCGAAATAGGTCTGGGTGTTCTGCGAGAGGGCGAGGCCGCCATACATCAGGGTGGCGAGCCCGACCGCGGCGAGCTTGAGGGGCCAGTTATTGAAGATCCGGCGCAGGAACCGCGTCACCGCGGGGCTCGGGCGGCCGCGGGCGCGACGGTGTCAGCGTCCCCGGCGGAGGAGGGCCGGCGGCTTCGGTGGCGACCCAGCGGATGGCCGCTCCGGCGGCGGCGGGCGCAGACGGGCTCGCGGCCTGGATCGTGGGCGGAGCCGATGTCGTCGCCGGACCGGTCGCTCCCCCGCCTGTGCCCGCGGCAGCGGCGACGGACGTCGCGGTCGCCTGTGGCCGGGGCGTCCCACCCGGGCGCCCGACGAACCGCCCGAGCTCGCGCAACCGCGGTGAGCGCCCCTCGAATCCCCGCGCGGACCCGGCCGACCGCCAGGCGAACGCGCCGCGTCGGCCGCCGGCTGGGTCGAGCAGGCCCTGGATGGCACGCGCCAGGCCGGCCTCGGTCAGGTTCCGGACGATCCGCGCGCGTTCGACGAGGCTGATCTGACCGTTCTCCTCGGACACGACGACGACCACCGCGTCGGTCTGCTCGGTGATCCCGAGCGCGGCCCGATGCCGAGTCCCGAACCGCTCGGTGTGGATCGACGTCTCGGCCAACGGCAGCAGAGCACCGGCGGCAACGACCCGGTCCTCGCGGATGATGACCGCACCATCGTGGAGCGGCGACTTCGGGGTGAAGATCGTGCCGAGCAGGTCGGCCGACACGTCACCGTGGATCATCACGCCGGTCTCGGCGACCTCTTCCAGGCCGGTCTCGCGCTGCAATACGATCAGGGCGCCCTGGCCCTCCGCCGAAAGCGCGGCCGCCGCGCGCGCCACCTCGGTCGAGACGTGGGCCGCGGCGCGCAAATCGGCGGGCGACAGGATCCAGCCGAACGACCCGAAGCCGCCGATCCGCTCGAGCGCGCGGCGCAGCTCGGGCTGGAAGATGACGACGAGGGCGAACAGGCCGACCACCGCGCCGGCCTGCAGGATCTGGGTCAGCAGGCGCAGGTCGAAGGCGACCGCGAGCGCGTAGACCAACACGAGGACGCTGACACCGATGACCAGGCGGACCGCGCGCGTCCCCCGGATGATCTTGAACAGCCAGTAGATCAGGAGCGACGTGATCCCGATGTCGACGATCGTGTTCAGCTTGACCTGATCGAGGATCGAGCTGATGAGGTCCATGGCCTCCGAGTGTAGCATCGCCTCTGGTCGAAACCGGGCCGCTGCGATCTCAGGGTTCGGTCAGGCGCAGACAGCCGCCAGGCGCGGATCGTCGGGGAAGCGGGCGGCCGCGAGATAGCACAGCCGAGCCCTGGTGTCGGCATCGCCGGTCAGCTGGGCCAGCCGCCCCAGGAGCACGAGCTTGTCGGCCGCCGGTCCCCGCCAGCCGCGATCGAGGTAGAGCTCCGCGAGCAGCAGGTGGATGTCCGGGTCCGACGGCAGGATCGCCAGTCCCTGGTAGCAGGCGTCCATGGCAGCGTGGAACTGGCCGACGGCCCGATGTCCGGCGGCAGCCACGAGCGCCCGACGACGCGCCTCGTCGAGGTCGCCGGCCTCGAGCGCCTCCTCGACCGCGAGGGTCAGCAAAGCCGGGTCCGGGGGCGCCGGCCGAGCCTGCGGCGCGTCTGGGTCGTCGGTCGATCCGGCTGTGGCCGCCGTGTTCGTGGCGCGGGGCCCGAGCCCGGGGCCCGACTCGAGGACCCCGAGTGCGCGGGCGAGCGCCTCGGCGGCCGAGCTGTCGCCGGGCAACTCACGGAGTCGGGCGACGAGGCTCTCGACCTGCCGGCGCCGGCCGCGCAATTCGGCCAGCTCGAGCGACCGGCGGGCCACGTCACAGGCATCCGCCAGGCGCCCATCGCGCTCGAGCAGCTCGGCCACCCGGTCGAGCGTGTCGGCGGCCTCGGCCCGGCGTCCCGTGGCGGCGAGGACGTCCGCCCGGCCGCGCATCGCGCCCTCGTCGCCCGGCGCCCGCTCGAGCGCGGCCGCGTAGGCGACCAGGGCTTCGTCGGACTTCCCGAGCCGGGTCAGGACGCCGCCGAGCCCGACGTACGGCAGGGCCCGGTCCGGGGCGATCCGGGTCGCCTCCTGATAGGCCGCCACGGATGCATCGAGCCGGCCGCGGAGCGCGGCGACATGACCGCGTCGAAGTGCGTCCTTGTATTGCTCGTACAGGACCTCGCTCATGCCACTCCCGCGTCGCCGAGGATCTCGGTCAACAGCGCCTTCTGGACGTGCAGCCGGTTCTCGGACTGCTCCCAGATGAGACTACGCGGTCCATCCATCACCGCGGAGGTGATCTCCTCACCGCGGTGGGCGGGCAGGCAGTGCATCGCCACGACATCGGGACCCGCGGCGTCGAGCAGCGCGTCGTCGACCTGGAACCCGGTGAAGGCGTCGCGGCGCGCCTCGGTCTCGGCCTCCTGCCCCATCGACGTCCAGGCGTCGGTGTAGACGACCGCGGCGCCACGGACCGCCTCGCGCGGATCGTGGCCGAACGTCAGCCGTCCACCCGATGCGGCCGCCAGGGTCCGTGCCTTCTCGACGATCCGCTCGTTCGGCGCGTAGCCGGGCGGATGGGCCAGCCGCACCTCCATCCCGAGGGCCGCCCCGAGCAGAGCCAGCGAGTGATAGACGTTGTTGCCGTCGCCAACGAACGCGACGACCAGGCCGTCAAGGCGACCGAACCGCTCGCGCATCGTGAACACGTCCGCCAGCGCCTGGCATGGATGCTCGCGCAGCGTGAGCCCATTGATGACCGGGATCGCCGCGTTCGCCGCGAGCTCGACCGCGACCTCGTGCGGGCCGGTCCGCACGACGATGCCATCGACGAACCGCTCCAGGTTGCGGGCCACGTCGCGCACGCCCTCGCGCGCGCCGAGCACGACGTCATGGGTCAGGTAGATCGCGTGGCCGCCAAGCTGGGCCATCCCCGCCTCGAACGTGACCCGCGTCCGCAGGCTCGGCTTCTGGAACAGCATCGCGAGCGTCCGTCCGACGAGCGGCGGCGCCACATGGCGGTGCGACGCCCGAAACTCCGCCTTCAGGACCCCGGCCGTGTCGAACACCAGCCCGACCTCAGAGGCAGACAGGTCGGCGACACTCAGCAAGTCGCGCCCGCCCAACATCCCAGCGGTGGCGGTCATCGCGGCCTTGACATCGTCGTCATGCCTTGCGTCGTGCTGGGGCGTTCATGCGAAGGCGGGAGCGAGCACGGGCGCGAGCGCACCCCAAGGTGCGTGAGCGACCGCGCGGAGCGACCAACGCACGCATGGACGTTCCAGCGCGGCGCCGTCGACTAACGCTTCGTGTACTGAGGTGCCTTGCGCGCTCGCTTGAGCCCGTACTTCTTGCGTTCCTTCATTCTGGGATCGCGGGTCAGGAGGCCGGCCTGGCGCAGAGGCACCCGGTTCGTCTCCGGATCCAGCTCCAACAGGGCCCTGGCGATCCCATGGCGGATCGCACCGGCCTGGCCGGTGACCCCTCCCCCTTCGACCTTGATCATCACGTTGAAGCGGCCTTCCGTGCCGGTCACCCGGAACGGCATCCGCACCTCGGACTCGTTGACGGCGTTCCCGAAATGCTCCTCGAGGGAGCGGCCGTTGACCACGATCTCGCCCTCACCCGGCAGCAGCCGGACGCGGGCGATGGCCGTCTTGCGGCGGCCGGTGCCGGAGTAGAACGCGGGGATGGTCATCGTCATGGGCTCCTGATCAGGCGAGCGGCTCAGGCCGCTGGGCCTGATGCGGATGATCGGACCCGGGGTAGACCTTCAGCTTGCGCAGCTGCTGGGTCCCGAGCCGATTGTGCGGCAGCATCCCCTTGACGGCCCGCCGGATGACCTCTTCCGGCCGCCGCGCGAGCAGATGGCCGAGGGTCTCCTGCTTGAAGCCCTGGGGGTAGCCGCTGTGTCGGCTGTAGAGCTTGCTCTCGAGCTTGTCGCTGGTCACCGCGATGCGGCCCGCGTTGAGGACGATCACGTGGTCGCCCGAGTCGAGGCTGGGCTGGTAGGTCGGCTTGTGCTTGCCCTCGAGGACGTGCGCGATGCGCGAGGCGAGGCGGCCGAGCGTCTCGTCCGTCGCGTCGACGACGTACCAGCGTCGCTCGATGTCGCCCTCTCGGACCGAAATGGTCTTCGCGTTCATCGTTCCTCGTGTTCTCCGTTCAGTTCGTGCGACGGTCGCCCGAGGGCGACGCGCCTGAGGCACAACCCCTTGGCCGGGGCTGCCGCCCCGTCGAGGGCCGGTCCGGGACCGGCGAGTGCCGCCCGGACCGCTGTCTCATCCATCCTACCGAGGCCCACCTCGATCAGGCAGGCCACCATCCGGCGGACCATCCCGCGCAGGAAGGCGTCGGCGCGGACGTCGATCGTCACGAGCCGGCCTGCCCGCCTGACCCGGACCGACATGCACGGTCCGGACCGACGTTCGGCCCGCCGCCCCGAAGGCCCGGAAGTCGTGCCGGCCGATGAAGGCCGACCCGGCCCGCTCCATCGCGGCGGTGTCGAGTGGGTCCCGCACCCCGAGCGCCATGCGCTCGTTGAGCGGGCTGCGCGGCCCGTTCCAGACGGTGTAGCGATACTCCCGGTATCGCGCCGCATAGCGAGGGTCGAAGCCGTCCGGCGCCCGTCGTACATCGCGCACCGTGGCGTCCCGCGGGAGGAGCGCATCGAGCGCTCGACCCAGGTCCGTCACCGTGAGCCGCCCGGCGTAGGTGAATGCGATCACCTGCCCGCTGGCATGCACCCCGGCATCCGTTCGGCCGGCCCCGTCGATGTCCTGCCTCTCCCCGTCACCGAGGCGGGCCAGTGCATCTTCGAGGACCCCCTGGACCGTCCGTTTCCCAGGATTGACCTGGAACCCGGCGAAGTCCGTTCCGTCGTATTCAACCCTGGCGCGGAAGCGCCCGGGGACGCCCTCTCGAGCGCCTGCTTCAGACAAGCTCGATTTGGACGATCTCTGCGGCATCGCCGCGCCGTGGCCCGAGGCGGACGATCCGGGTGAAGCCCGAGGTTCGATCCGCGTACTTGGGGGCGATCTCGTCGAACAGCTTGGCCACGACGAGCGGCTCGTTCGGGAACTGGGCCACCACCGCGCGCCGCGCCGACAGGTCGCCGCGCTTGGCGAGGGTGATCATCTTCTCGACCCGGCCGCTGATCTCCTTGGCCTTCGCCTCGGTCGTCTTGACCCGCTCGTAGCGGATGACCGACACGGTCAGGTTCTTGAACAGGCTGAGGCGCGGACCCTGCTTTCGGCTGAGCTTGCGGCCGCCGACCCGATGGGATGACATCGGTCAGCCCTCGGACTCGTCGTCGTCGAAGGTCTCTTCGGCGTCGCCATCCTCGGCGCCGTCGCTCTCGGTCTCCGGGACGATGAAGCCGCGCATGCGCAGGCGCTCCTTCATCTCGTCGAGCGACTTCTTGCCGAAGTTGCGCATCCGCAGCAGGTCGTCGTCCTTGAGCTGGAGCAGCTGGCCGACCTTGACGATGTTGTTGCGCTTGAGCGAGTTGTAGGCCCGCATCGGGAGGTCGAGCTCCTCGATCGGCATGTCGAGCATGTTCGCCGGGAGCGCGGCGGCACCCGTCGCGGCCGCGACCGGGACGGCGGCCATGCCGACCGTCACGAACGGGCGGAACTGGTTGACCAGGATCTCGGCGGAGCGGCTGAGCGCCTCCTCCGGCCCGATCGTGCCGTCGGTCTCGATCTCGATCGTGAGCTTGTCGTAGTTGGTCATCTGACCGACCCGCATGCTCTCGACCCAGTAGTTGATCTTGCGCACCGGGGTGAAGATCGCGTCGACCGCGATGACGCCGATCGGGAGCGCCTCTGCGCGCTCGGCGCCGAGATAGCCGACGCCGCGCTCGACGGTCAGGTCCATCTCGATCGTCACGTCGTCGGTGTCGAGCGTCATCAGCACGAGCTCGGGGTTGACGATCTCGACGTCGGCGGACTCGGCGATGTCGGCGGCGGTGACCGCGCCGGCGCCGCTCTTGATCAGCCGGAGCTGGACCGGATGGCCGGCATAGCTCTTGAGCCGCAGCTTCTTGACGTTCAGGACGATCTGGGTGACGTCTTCCTTGACGCCCGGGATCGTCGAGAACTCCTGGTAGATGTCGCGGATCTGGATGCTCGTGACCGCCGCTCCCTCGAGCGACGACAGGAGGACGCGCCGGAGGGCGTTGCCGAGCGTGACGCCGTAGCCGGCCTGGAGGGGACCAGCCTCGTACTTGGCGTACGTGCCGGCTTCCTCGACAGGCTCGATCTGCGGGCTCTCGAGTTCGATCATGGGTGCGGGTTACCTCGAGTAGTACTCGACCACGAGCTGCTCGTTGAGATCGAGCGGCATCTGGTCGCGGGATGGCGGCGCAACGACGGCACCGGTCAGGTTCGCGGCGTCGATCGTCAGCCACTCCGGCGCCTGGTGCGAGCGGAGCGTCTCCTTGGCGATCTTGAACGGCTCTCGGGCGCGATGCGACTCGCGCACCTCGATCCGGTCGCCCGGCTTGAGCTGGTAGGACGAGATGTTGGTCGGTCGCCCGTTCACCGCGAAGTGGCCGTGGGCGACGAAGTGGCGAGCCTGCGCCCGGGACGAGGCGATGCCCATCCGGTAGACGACGTTGTCGAGGCGCAGCTCGAGCGAGCGGAGCAGGTTCTCGCCGGTCACGCCGGGCCGGTTCTCGGCGTCGACGAAGTAGTTGCGGAACTGGCGCTCGAGGACGCCGTAGGTGCGGCGGACCTTCTGCTTCTCGCGCAGCTGGAGGCCGTACTCGCCGACCTTGCGGCGGCGGACGCCGTGCTGGCCGGGCGGCGTCGGGCGACGCTCGAACGAGCACTTCTTGGAATAGCAGCGGCTGCCCTTCAGGAAGAGCTTGGCGCCCTCCCGGCGGCAGAGGCGGCAGACGGAACCGGTATAGCGGGCCATGTGTCCTCGGGCTCTAGACTCGGCGCCGCTTGGGCGGGCGGCAGCCGTTGTGCGGGATTGGGGTGACGTCGGTGATGGCGGAGACCTCGAGGCCGGCCGCCTGGAGCGAACGGATCGCCTGCTCGCGGCCGGCGCCCGGACCCTTCACGTAGACCTCGACCTGGCGCATGCCGTGCTCCATCGCCCGCTTGGCAGCGCCGTCAGCCGACAGGGCCGCCGCGTACGGGGTGCTCTTGCGGGAGCCCTTGAACCCGGCCACGCCGGCCGAGCCCCAGCTGATGACGGCACCGTTGAGGTCGGTGATCGTGATGATGGTGTTGTTGAACGTCGCCTGGATGTGAACGTGCCCCTGCGGGACGTTCTTCTTCTCGCGCCGACGTACCTTGACCGCTCGCTTGCGTTCCGCCATGCCTGGTCAGTCCCTCGTCACTTCTTGCGCCTGACGCCGACCGTCTTCTTCGGTCCGCGACGCTGGCGAGCGTTGGTCTTGGTCCGCTGGCCGCGCACCGGCAGGTTGCGTCGATGACGCACGCCGCGATACGAGCCGATCTCGATGAGCCGCTTGATGTTGAGCGCCACCTCGCGCCGCAGGTCGCCCTCGACCTTGTAGCGGCGGTCGATCAGCTCGCGCAGCCGGTTGACCTGCTCTTCGGTCAGGTCGCGGACGCGGGTGTCGGGGTTGATGTTCGTCTGGGCCAGGATCTTCTGGCTGGTGGGCAGCCCGATCCCGAAGACGTAGGTCAGGGCGACCTCGACGCGCTTCTCGCGGGGGATATCGACTCCGGCGATACGTGCCATCGGTTACCCCTGCCGCTGCTTGTGCTTCGGGTTGGTGCAGATGACCATCACGGTGCCATGGCGACGGATGACCTTGCAGTTGTCGCAACGCGCCTTGACGGAAGCTCTGACTTTCAACGGATCCTCGGTGTTCTCTGTGCTTTCGGTCGGCTTACTTGAGTCGGTACGTGATCCGGCCACGGGTCAGGTCGTATGGCGACAACTCGACTCGGACACGGTCACCGGGCAGGATCCGGATGAAGTTCATCCGCAGCTTGCCGCTGATGTGGGCGAGCACCCGGTGGCCGTTCTCCAGCTCGACCGCGAACATGGTGTTCGGGAGCGGCTCGATGACCGTTCCTTCGACTTCGATCGCGTCGCGTTTGGCCACAGGTGTTCGTGCTTCCCTTTCTCACGCGCAGTGTCGGCCCGACCGGGCCGACACACGAACGCGTAGCGTACCAAACTTGGCCCAACCCGGCAACCGTGCGGCCCGTCATGACGAGGGTCAGGATCTCGGGACCGTGATCGGTCACGGCGATCGAGTGCTCGAAATGGGCCGCCAGCGAGCCGTCGGCGGTGACGACGGTCCAGTCGTCGGGCTCGATGCGGGTGTCGTAGCCGCCGAGGGTGAACATCGGCTCGATGGCCAGGCACAGGCCGGCCTCGAGCTTGCGCCCGGGGCGGCCGGTCCGATAGTTCGGGACCTGCGGGTCCTCGTGCATCTCCGTGCCGATGCCGTGACCGACGAACTGGCGGATCGACCCCGAGCTTTGCCCGGGCGGCGACCGCCTCGACCGCGGCCGAGATGTCCTCGATGTGGTTGCCCGGGACCGCCGCTGCGATGCCGGCCATCATCGCCTCGCGGGTCAGGTCGATGAGCTCCGCGACGTGGGCCGGCGCGTCGCCGACGAAGAACGTCCGGGCGCCGTCGCCATGCCAGCCGTCGACGATGGCGCCCGCGTCGACCGACACGATCTGGCCGGCCCGGATCGTGCGCTCGCCGGGGATGCCGTGGACGATCTCGTCGTCGATCGAGATGCAGACACTGGCCGGGAACGGCCGTCGCGGGTTGATCCCCGGATAGCCCTTGAACGACGGGGTCGCGCCCGACGCGCGGATGTGCGCCTCGGCGATGGCATCGAGATGAGCCGTCGAGACGCCGGGGCGCAGCTCGGCCTCGATCTTGTCGAGGACCTCGGCCACGACCCGGCCGGCGCGGCGCATCCGCTCGATCTCGGCACGCGACTTGCGGGTGACCATCGCAGAGCGTCCCGGCGCCGCTGAAGGCGTCCATCAGCTCGTCGGTCACGTCGTCGATCGGGCGCCGCCCGTCGACGGTGCGTGAGCACGCCGTGCGAACGGTAGTGCTCCACGACGTCGAGGAGCGGCGGGACCTGCTGGGCCATCCGGGCGCGGACCGTGGCCTCCTCGTCGTCGGTGCGCTGGACGAGCCGCGATCCATCGAGGTCGCACAGGCTGTCGCTCGCCGGCGGGTTCGAGACGAGGTTGTAGACGTGGCCGTTCGCGGTGCAGATCCGGCGGTTGGCCATGCGCTTGACGAGGTCCTCGAGCGGGACGTCGATGTATGCGGCGCGGTCGACTCGTCGACCCGCCTCGGCCAGCGCCTCGTCGAGCGCCTCGGCCTGGATCGGGGTCCGCGGGAACCCGTCGAGGATCGGCTCCGCGGACCGCGTCGGGCGCCGAGAGTCGATCGAGGAACACGCGGACCATCGTCTCGTCGGGGACGAGCTGACCGCGACTCATATAGCGATCGGCCTCTCGCCCGAGCGGCGTGCCCGCGGCGACGGCCGCCCGGAGCAGCTCGCCCGAGGCAAGGACCGGGATGTCGATCCGAGCCGCCAGCGCCGGCGCCTGGGTGCCCTTGCCCGCCCCGGGCGCCCCAAGGAGGACGATGACGGTCATGAGCGGACCCTGGCGTCCCCCGAGAAGGCGGCAACGCGCGGATCGGCCGTCAGGTTCGCCGCCCGCCATCAGCGGATGAAACCTTCGTAGTTGCGCATCATCAGCTGGGCTTCGATCTGCTTCATCGTCTCGACCACGACCGACACCACGATCAGCAGCGACGTGCCGCCCAGGCCGAGCGTGGCCAGGTCGGGGATCGCCAGGGCCATGACCGCGGGCGAGACCGCCACGATGGCCAGGAACAGGGCGCCCGCGAAGGTGATCCGGGTCACGACCCGTGACAGGTATTCCTGCGTCGGCCGGCCCGGCCGGATGCCCGGGATGAAGCCGCCGTTCTTGCGCAGCTGCTCGGCCGTCTCGTCGGGCTTGAACGTGAACGCCGTGTAGAAGTAGGTGAACCCCATCGTCAGGAAGAAGTACATCGCGATGTAGAACGGCGAGGTGCTGCTGAACAGGTTCACGATGATCGACGAGATCTGCTGGACGATCGGGATGTTCGAGGTCGAGAAGTAGGTCGCCAGCTGGTGCGGGAACAGCAGGATGCTGACCGCGAAGATGATCGGGATGACGCCGGCCTGGTTGACCCGCAACGGCAGGAACGTCTGGCCGCCCGAATACATCCGCCGGCCGCGGACGCGGCTGGCGTACTGGATCGGGATCCGCCGCTGGCCCTCCTGGATGTAGATGATCACGCCGACCGCGGCCACCGCCACGACGGCGAAGCCGATGGCGCAGGGTGATGTTCGGGTTGAGGCGGAACGCGTTGAGCGCCCCCGGCGCGCGGCTGACGATGCCGGCGAAGATGATGAAGCTGATGCCGTTGCCGATGCCCCGCTCGGTGATGAGCTCGCCGATCCACATCAGGACGACGGCGCCGGCCGTCAGCGTCGCGATCTGGGTCAGGGTCGTGAAGCTCGACAGGTCGAACGTGCCGGTCAGGACGTTCTGGGAGGCGAGCAGGGCGAGCACGCCATAGGCCTGCAGCATCGCCATCGGGACCGTCAGGTAGCGGGTGTACTGGTTGATCTTGTTGCGCCCGAACTCACCCTCGCGGCTGAGCGCCTGGAGTGACGGCACGACGCCGGTCATCAGCTGCATGATGATCGAGGCGTTGATGTACGGGTTCATGCCCAACGCCACGACCGAGAAGTGCGACAGGCCGCCGCCCGAGAAGAGGTCGAGCAGGCCGACCAGCGGCGTTGCCCTGGACGAAGCTCTGGAGCTGCGCCTTGTCGACGCCCGGGATCGGCACTGCGGCCAGCAGCCGGAAGACGATCAGCAGGCCCAGGACGTACAGGATCCGCCGCCGGATGTCCGGCGCTCGGAAGGCGTTGAGAAGGGAGTCGAACACGGGTCAGGCGTCGTCGCCGGATGGCGTCTCGGCCTCGACCTCGGTGGTCGTGGCATCGCTGTCGACCGCGCTCGGCGGTGCTTTCGGTCTCGGCAGCGAGGCTCGTCGGCGTCCGCGCCGGCGTCGTCGTCCGTCTCGGCTGACGCCGTCGACGGCTTCGATGCCTTGGCGGGGGCCGCCTTCGATGCCTTGGCAGTCGGGGTCGACTCGGTCGATGCCGGATCGGTCGTCGTCTTCGCGCTCGACGCCTTGGCGCTCGACGCCTTCGCGCTCGACGCCTTGGACTTGGCGGGCTTCGCTTCGCTCGGCGGGGTCGCCTCGGCGGCCGGAGCGTCGGCAGTCGATGCCTTGGCCGGGGACGCGTCGTCCTCGGCCGTGATGCCCAGGGCGCGGGTCGACTTCGACGGGACCTCGAGGACGTTGACGCTGCCGCCGGCCGCCTCGATCTTCGACCGGGCCGATGCGCTGAACGCATCGGCGACGACGAACAGCGGGACCGACAGGTCGCCGGCGCCCAGGATCTTCATCGGCTTGTTCAGTGTCCGGACGAGCCCGACCGCGCGCAGGATGTCCTGGTTGACGGTGATCGGGGCGGACTTGGCCGGCTTCTTGCCGCCCTCGAGCTCGAACGCGCCGCCCTCGGCGAGCGCCCCGATGGCGCCGACGTTGACGACCTCGTACTCGATCTTGAAGCGGTTCTTGAAGCCGCGCAGCTTCGGGATCCGCATGTGGAGCGGCGTCTGGCCGCCCTCGAACCAGGGCGGGATGGAGCCGCCGGCACGCGCCTTCTGGCCCTTCGTGCCGCGGCCTGCGGTCTTGCCCTTGCCGGCGGCGATGCCGCGGCCGACGCGGGTGCGCGGCTGACGCGAGCCGTCGGCCGGGCGGAGGTCGTGGAGCTTCATGCCTTCTCCCCGGTGTCGGGCCGCGCCGTCCGCGATCTCCTCGACGGTCACGAGGAACTGGACCTGGCGGACCATGCCGCGGGTCGCGGGGTTGTCGGTGATGACGCTGGTGCTGCCGATCCCGTGCAGGCCGAGGGCCCGCACCGTCGCGCGGTTCCGCGCGATGTGGCTGATCGTGCTCTTGACCTGGGTCACCTTGAGCTTAGCGGCCACCGGTCACCTCCGCCGCCACCGGCGCCGGCTGCCCGGCGATCCGGCTGACCAGCTTGACGCCACGGCGGGCGCCGAGCTCCTCGGCCGAGTGCAGGCTGCGCAGGCCCTCGATCGTCGCCCGGGTCACGTTGACCGGGTTGGTCGAGCCGTGGATCTTGGACAGGATGTCGCGCACCCCGGCCGCCTCGAGGACCGCCCGGACCGAGCCGCCGGCGATGACGCCGGTGCCCTGCGAGGCGGGCTTGAGCAGCACGCTGCTGGCGCCGTAGACGACCTGGACCTCGTGCGGGATGGTCGTGCCGACCATCGGGATCTTGATGAGGTTCTTCTTGGCGTCCTCGACGCCCTTGCGGATCGACTCCGGGACCTCGCCGGCCTTGCCGATCCCGACCCCGACGTGGCCCGCGCCGTCACCGACGACGACGACCGCGCTGAAGCTGAACCGCCGGCCGCCCTTGACGACCTTGGCGACTCGGTTGATCTGGACGACGCGCTCCTCGAGCGCGAGCTTATTGGGGTCGATTCGTGCCACGGTGGCTCCTTCCGATCAGAACTCGAGGCCGGCTTCGCGGGCGGCATCGGCGAGCGACTTGATCCGCCCGTGGTACCGGAACCCGGCTCGATCGAAGACCACGCGCTCGACGCCGGCGGCTTTTGCCCGCTCGGCGATCAGCTTCCCGACGGTGGCCGCCTCGGCCGACTTGGTCTCCTTGGAGCCCTTGAGCTCCTTCTCGACGGTCGATGCCGCGGCGAGCGTCTTTCCGGACGCATCGTCGATGACCTGCGCGTAGATGTGGTTGAGGCTGCGGAAGACCGCGAGGCGCGGCCGCGCTTCGGTACCCGCCAGGTGAAGGCGGATCCGATCGTGGCGCTTGCGTCGGGCGGCGCCGCGGGTGGCGACCTGCGTCATCGTGCTCGTTCCTCGTGGGTCAACGGATTACTTCTTCCCGCCGATCTTGCCGGCCTTGCCGGCCTTGCGGCGGATGTACTCGCCGGCGTAGCGCACGCCCTTGCCCTTGTAGGGCTCCGGCTTGCGCGTGGCCCGGACCTTGGCGGCGATCTGGCCGACCAGCTCCTTGTCGATGCCGACGACCGCCAGGCGGGTCGGGTTCTCGACCTCGAAGCTGATGCCGTCGGGCGGGTCGATCTCGATCGGGTGGCTGTAGCCCAGGTTGAGCGTCAGCTTCTTGCCGTTGAGCGTCGCCCGATAGCCGACGCCGGTGATCTCGAGGCCCTTCCGATAGCCGTCGGTCACGCCGACGACCATGTTGTTGACCAGCGTCCGGGTCAGCCCGTGGAGCTGCTTGTGGGTCTTCTGTTCGGTCGGGCGGGTGACGACGAGCGTCCCGTCCTCGCGGCTGACCGTGATGTCCGGATGGAGCGACCGGCTGAGGGTGCCCTTGGGGCCGGTGACGGTCACATTGCGGCCGTCGATCGTCACGTCGACGCCCGACGGGACGGTGATGGGGAGGCGTCCGATGCGCGACATGTCGTCCGGCCTACCAGACGAACGCGAGGACTTCGCCGCCCAGCTGCGCCTGGCGCGCCTGCTGGCCGGTCATGATCCCCTGGCTCGTGCTGACGATGACGATGCCGAGGCCGCCGAGCACCCGCGGGATGTCCGTCTTGCGCGCGTAGACGCGCAGGCCGGGCTTGCTGATCCGCTTGAGGCCGGAGACCACGGGGACCTTCCCGTCGACGTACTTGAGGGTGATGCGCAGGTTGGCCGTCGGGCCGTCCTGCTCCTCGCTGACGTCGGCGATGAAGCCCTCGTCCTTGAGGATGCGGGCGATCTCGCGCTTGGTCCGCGACGCCGGGACGACCACCTCGGTGTGTCGTGCCCGGGACGCGTTCCGGACGCGCGTGAGCATGTCCGCGATCGGATCGGAGATGTTCATCGGTTCCCTACCAGCTCGACTTGGTGACGCCGGGCAGCTCGCCCAGGAGCGCTCGCTCCCGGAAGCAGATGCGGCACAGCGCGAACCGTCGGATGAAGGCGCGCGGACGCCCGCACACGGTGCAGCGGTGATAGCCGCGGACCTTGAACTTCGGTGTCCGGGCTGCCTTTGCGATCATCGATTTCTTTGCCATCTGACTCCTCCCCGCGCCTACGAGGCGAAGGGCATGCCGAGGAGTTCAAGAAGCTTCTTGGACTCCTCGTCGGTCTTCGCCGTCGTCACGATGCTGATCTCCAGCCCGCGGAGACGGTCCACCTTGTCGTAGTCGATCTCCGGGAAGGCGAGCTGCTCCCGGAGGCCCAGTGAGTAGTTGCCACGCCCGTCGAACGACTTGCTGGGGATGCCCCGGAAGTCGCGGATGCGCGGCAGCGCGAGCATCGTCAGGCGGTCCATGAAGTCCCACATCCGCTCGCCGCGGAGGGTGACCTTGGCCCCGATCGAGTTGCCCGTCCGCACGCGGAACTGGGCGATCGAGCGCTTGGCCTTGGTGACGAT
Source organism: uncultured Chloroflexia bacterium (assembly GCA_963797685.1). Taxonomy (GTDB): domain Bacteria; phylum Chloroflexota; class Limnocylindria; order Limnocylindrales; family CSP1-4; genus SPCO01. The sequence continues at coordinate 182,032 of CAWCQK010000010.1, forward strand.
CGGCTTCTGGCCGGTGATGAGGGTGACGTCGCCGAGGGCGGCGTCGAGCGCCTTGGCATTCGACAGCGCCTCGCCGAGCCCGATGTTGACCACGATCTTCGACAGGCGCGGCACTTCCATCGGGTTGGCGTATTCGAACTGCTTCTGGAGCGCGGGGACCACCTCGGTCGTGTAGCGCTCCTGGAGTCGGCTGGTCATGCCTTCCCCTCCATCTGTTGGCCGCAGTGACGGCAGACGCGGACGCGTCGGCCGGTGTCGAGGGTCGCGTGGGCGATCCGGGTCGGCTTGCCGCAGCTCGAGCAGACGAGCATGACCCGGCTGATCGGGAGCGGCTGCGCGATGTCGAGGATGCCGCCCTGCTGGATCTTCGGGACGCGATCGCTCGTGCCGGCCGTCTGGCGCGGCTTGGTGTGGCGCTTGGCGATGTTGAGCCCCTCGACGACGACGCTGACGCCGCCCGACGTGGAGCCGCGCCGGAACACGCTGCGCGCCGAGCTCGGCGAGGCCTGACGGCGGATGACCCGCTCGACGGTGCCGCGCTTGCCGGCGTCCTTGCCGGCCAGCACGACGACCGTGTCACCCGTGCGGATCTCGGGCACCTTGGGCGTGCGCGGCTGGGGAGTGCGGGTGGCCATCACAGCACCTCCGGCGCGAGCGAGACGATCTTCATGTAGTTGCGATCGCGCAGCTCACGGGCGACCGGGCCGAAGATGCGGGTCCCACGCGGGTTGCCCTGGTTGTTGATCAGGACCGCGGCGTTCTCGTCGAACCGGATGTAGCTGCCATCTGCCCGGCCATATTCCTTGGCCGTGCGGACGATGACCGCCCGCACGACGTCGCCCTTCTTGACGGCGGCGTTCGGGATGGCCTGCTTGACGCTGGCGACGATGACGTCGCCGACGCCGGCCTCGGTCTTGAGCGAGCGACCCATCACCCGGATGCACTGGATCGTCCGGGCGCCCGTGTTGTCGGCGACCTTCAGACGGGTCTGCGACTGGATCACGGGGCGGCCTCCTCGGCCGTCTCGGCGGCGTCCTCGGCATCCTCGGCGGCGTGCGTGCGGCCCGGGTGGGCGGCGGAGTGGATCGCCTCGGACGTCTCGGCCTCGTCGGTCACGACCTCGCCCGGCAGCGTATGGTCGCCGCCGCGGGCCACGATCGACACCAGCCGCCAGCGCTTGGTGGCCGACAGCGGGCGCGATTCCTCGATGAGGACCGTGTCGCCGATGTGGGCCTCGTTCGCCTCGTCATGTGCCTTGAACTTCGTGCTCAAGCGGATGACCCGCTTGTACAGCCGGTGACGCGCCAGGCGCTCGACGGACACGACGATCGTCTTGTCCATCCGGTCGCTCACGACGCGGCCGACCTTGGTCTTCCGCTTGCCTTGCACTTGCACCTGGGTGTCTGCTCCTGTCATCGCGTGATCTCCTGCGCACCGGCCGGCCGAGCTCCACGCTCACGCTGGACGGTCAGGATCCGCGCGATCGTTCGCCGCGTCTGCGGGATCGTGCTGTAGTCCTTGAGCTGTCGGGTCGAGAGCGCGAAGCGCGCGCCCCACAGGTCCTGCTTGGCCTCGCGGAGGGCGTTCTCGAGCTCGGTGTCGGACAGCTGGCGAACCTCGGCGATGTCCATCAGTTCGCCTCCTTGGCCGACTCGCGGAGGACGACCCGGGTCTGCACCGGCAGCTTGTGGCTGGCCAGGCGCATCGCCTCGATCGCCGACTCGTGGTCCACGCCGGCCATCTCGAACAGGATGCGACCGGGCTTGACGACCGCGACCCAATGGTCGGGCGCGCCCTTGCCCGAGCCCATCCGGGTCTCGGCAGGCTTCTTGGTCGCCGGCTTGTCCGGGAAGACCCGGATCCAGATCTTGCCGCCACGCTTGACCGAGCGGGTCATGGCGCGCCGGGCCGCCTCGATCTGGCGGCTGGTGATCCAGGCCGGTTCCTGCGTCGCGAGGCCGTACTCACCGAAAGCCACGTTGTAGCCGCCCTTGGCGACCCCGGACATGCGTCCGCGCATGACCTTGCGGTGCTTGACCCGCTTGGGCATCAACATCGGTCAGACCCCCTGCCCGATCTGGGCCGGGACCCCGGCGTCGCGCGCGGCGCGCTCCGGGGTGATGTCGCCGCGGTAGATCCAGACCTTGACGCCGATCCGGCCGTACGTGGTGTGGGCGTGGACCTGGCCGTAGCTGATGTCCGCGCGCAGCGTGCCGAGCGGGATGCGGCCTTCCTTGTCCCACTCGCGTCGGCCCATCTCGGAGCCACCGAGGCGGCCGGCGACCGCGATCTTGACGCCCTTGGCGCCGGCCTTCATCGAGCGCTGGATGGACTGCTTCATCGCCTTCTTGAAGGCGATGCGGCGGCTCAGCTGCCCGGCGATGTTCATGGCCACGAGATACGCGTCGAGCTCCGGCTGGCGGATCTCCTTGATCTCGAGCTTGACCTTGCGGGTCGTGAGCGCGCCGATCTGCTGGCGCAGGACCTCGACGTTGGCCCCGCCCTTGCCGATGACGATGCCCGGCTTGGCCGTGTGGATGGTCACGGTCACGTGGTTGATGCCGCGCTCGATCTCGACGCCGCTGACGCTGGCGTTGGCCAGCCGCTTGTCGATCAGCTTGCGGATCTTGATGTCCTCCTGGAGGGAGGACGTGTATTCCTTGTTATCGGCGTACCACTTCGCGGTCCAGGTGCGCGAGACACCCAGGCGGAAGCCGTACGGATGGACCTTGTGTCCCAACTCAGGCCTCCTGGTCCGCGACGACGATGGTGATGTGGGTCATGGGCTTGTGGATCGGGAACGCCCGACCCTGTGCCCGCGGCTGGAACCGCTTGATCGTCGGGCCCTCGTTGGCGACGGCGTCGACGATGTACAGGTCCTCGGCGGACAGGTTGTGGTTGTTCTCGGCGTTCGCCGTGGCGCTCTTGAGCACGCGAGCGACGTCGGCGGCTGCCTTCTGCGGCATGAACTTCAGCAGGGCGGCCGCCTCCTCGACGGGCTTGCCCTTGATCGCCTCGGTGACGAGCCGGGTCTTGCGCGTCGAGGCGCGAAGGTACTTGGCGGTGGCGGAGACACGCATGGCGGCCACCTACTTCAGCGCCGTCGAGCGGTCGGTGTGCTTGCCGTGCCCGCGGTAGTTGCGGGTCGGGCTGAACTCACCGAGCCGATGGCCGACCATGTTCTCGGTCACGTAGACCGGGATGTGCTTCTTGCCGTTGTAGACCGCGATCGTGTGGCCGATGAACGTCGGGAAGATGACCGACGCGCGCGACCACGACTTCACGACCTTCTTCTCGTTGCGCTTGTTCATGTCCTCGATCCGGCCGAGGAGGCGGGCCTCGACGAACGGGCCCTTCTTGACTGAGCGAGACATCGGTTTCCTCCTCCCTGCTACTTGCGATGCCGCGAGCGGACGATGAGCCGTCCGGTCGTCTTGGACCGTCGGGTGCGATAGCCCATGGCGGGCTTGCCCCACGGGGTCTTCGGCGGCATCCCGGTCGGGGACTTGCCTTCACCGCCACCGTGCGGATGGTCGCGCGGGTTCATGACGACCCCACGGACCTCCGGGCGCTGGCCGAGGTGCCGGGCACGGCCGGCCTTGCCGAGGTTCTGGTTCTCGTGATCGAGGTTGCTGACCTGGCCGACGGTGGCCATGCAGCGCATCGGCACGCGACGCATCTCACCCGACGGCAGGCGGACGGTGGCGAAGTCGCCCTCCTTGGCCAGCAGCTGGGCGGACACCCCGGCGGACCGGACGATCTGGCCGCCCTTGCCGGGCACCAGCTCGATGTTGTGGATGGTCGTGCCGAGCGGGATGTTGGCCAGCGGCAGGGCGTTGCCGACGCGGGCCTCGGCGCTCGGACCGGCGACGACGATGTCGCCGACCTTGAGGCCGTGCGGCAGGAGCATGTAGCGCTTCTCGCCGTCGCGGTAGTGGAGCAGGCCGATGCGGGCCGAGCGGTTCGGGTCGTACTCGATGGTCGCCAGGCGAGCCGGCACGTCGAGCTTGTCGCGCTTGAAGTCGATGATGCGGTAGTGCTGCTTCTCGCCGCCGCCGCGATGGCGGACGGTGAGGCGGCCCTGGTTGTTCCGCCCGGAACCACGGATCTGGGCTTCGAGCAGGGGCTTGTACGGCTCCTTGGTGGTGATCTCCTCGAACGTCGAGCGAGTCATCTGCCGGAGCCCCGGCGAGGTGGCCTTGTAACTGCGTAGCGGCATCGATCAGACCCCTTCGAAGAACTCGATCTTCTGGCCGGGGGCCAGGGTGACGACGGCCTTGCGCCAGGGGGTCGTGTGGCCGATGGTCTGACCTCGGCGGTTCCCGCGACGCTTCTCCTTGGCCTTCGTGGTCAGCACGTTGACCGACACGACGGTCACGTTCTCCTTCTTGTAGAGCTCCTCGATCGCCGCCTTGATCTGGATCTTGTTGGCGTGGTCGTGGACGGCGAACGTGTACTTGCCGCGGCCCGACTCGTCGATCGACTTCTCGCTGATGACGGGGCGCAGGATGATCTCCGGCGCGGTCAGGGTGCTCATGCGTAGACCTCCTGCATCCGTGCCAGCGACGGCTGCTCGATGAGGACGACGTCGGCGTTGAGCAGGTCGACCACGTTGAGCGAGTCGGCCAGGATGATCTCGACGAACGGCAGGTTGCGGGCCGACAGCTCGAGCTTCTCGTCGCGGCCGGGCGCGACCACGAGGATGCGACCGGTCGCGTCGAGCGCGGTCAGGACGCCGACGAGGTCCTTGGTCCGGATGGCCTCGAGGCCGAACGTGTCGATGACCTTGATCGCCTCGTCGCCGAGCTTGGCGGTGAGGGCACCGCGCAGTGCCAGGCGCTTCATCCGGCGCGGCAGGCGCTGCTCGTACGAGCGCGGGTGCGGCCCGAAGACCGTCCCGCCGCCACGGTAGTGCGGCGCGTTGGTCGAGCCCTGGCGGGCACGGCCGGTCCCCTTCTGGCGGTACGGCTTCTTGCCGCCGCCGCGGACCTCGCCGCGGGTCTTGGTGTCGTGCGTGCCGGTTCGCCGGCCGGCGAGCTGGGCGGTCACGACCTGGTGGAGGACGGCGGCGTTGACCGGGGCGGCGAACAGCTCGTCACTGAGCTCCACGCTGCCGACGGTGGCGCCGGTCCGGTCGAAGACGTCGATCTGCGGCATCGGTCAGGCCTTCTTCACGAGGATCAGCCCGCCGCGGGCGCCGGGCAGGCTGCCCTTGACCAGCAGGAGGTTGCGGTCGGTGTCGGTCCGCACGACGCGGACCTTCTTGATGGTCACCCGCTCGTCGCCCATGTGGCCGGCCATCTTGAGCCCGCGATAGACGCGGCCCGGCGTGGTGCCCGGGCCGATCGAGCCGGGCGCGCGGTGATGGTCGGAGCCGTGGGTCTTCGGCCCGCGATGGAAGTTGTGGCGCTTGATGTGGCCGGCGAAGCCCTGGCCCTTCGAGACGCCGGTGACGTCGACGAGGTCGCCCGCCTCGAACAGGTCGCCGATCGAGAACGTCTGGCCGACGGTCACGTCGTCGACGCTGCCGACGCGGAACTCGCGGATGGTGGCGACCTTGGGGAGCGACCCGCCGAGCTGGCCGGCTTCGGGCTTCGACAGCTTCCGGACGACGTCCGTGCCGAGCTGGACGGCCGTGTAGCCGTCGCGCTCGGAGGTGCGCAGACGCGTGACGGTGTTCGGCTCGATCGCGACGACCGAGACGGCGACCATCGTGCCGTCGTCCTGGAAGACCTGGGTCATGCCGACCTTGCGGCCGATCAGGCCGATCTCTGCGTTCGACATCACATCTTGATCTCGATGTCGACGCCAGCCGCGAGGCTGAGCCGCATCAGGGCGTCGACCGTCTTGGACGAGGGGTCGAGGATGTCGACGAGCCGCTTGTGGGTGCGGATCTCGAACTGCTCACGGCTGTCCTTGTCGATGAACGGGGAACGCAGGACCGTGAACTTCTCGATGCGGGTGGGCAGCGGAACCGGACCGACGACGTCGGCCCCGGTGCGCTGGGCCGTTTCGACGATCTGCGCCGCCGACTGGTCGAGCAGTCGGTGGTCGTAGGCCTTGAGGCGGATCCTGATCCGCTGCTTCGCCATCTCGCTACTCGACGATGCTGACGATGGCGCCGGCGCCGACGGTCCGGCCACCCTCGCGGATGGCGAAGCGCTGGCCGATCTCGATGGCGATGGGGGTGATGAGCTCGACGCTCATCTCGACGTTGTCGCCGGGCATGATCATCTCGGCCCCCTCGGGCAGCCCGATGGCGCCGGTCACGTCGGTCGTGCGCAGGTAGAACTGCGGCCGGTAGCCGTTGTAGAAGGGGGTATGGCGGCCGCCCTCCTCCTTGGTCAGGACGTAGACCTGGGCGGTGAACTTGGTGTGGGGCTTGACCGAGCCGCTCTTGGCCAGCACCTGGCCGCGCTCGATCTCCTCGCGCTCGATGCCCCGGATGAGGCAGCCGACGTTGTCGCCGGCCTGGCCCTGCTCGAGCAGCTTCTTGAACATCTCGACGCCGGTGACCACGATCTTGCGGGTCGGCTTGATGCCGACCAGCTCGACCTCGTCGCCGACCTTGACGATGCCGCGCTCGATGCGCCCGGTGGCGACGGTGCCCCGGCCCTTGATCCCGAACACGTCCTCGACCGGCATCAGGAACGGCTTCTCGATGGCCCGCTCGGGGGTCGGGATGTAGGAGTCGACCGCGTCCATCAGCGCCTGGATGGGCGCGTAGGCCGGGTCGGTCGTGTCGTCGCCGGCCTCGAGCGCCTTCAGCGCCGAGCCGCGGATGACCGGGATGTCGTCACCCGGGAAGTTGTTCTTGGTCAGCAGCTCGCGGACCTCGAGCTCGACCAGGTCGAGCAGCTCCTCGTCGTCGACCATGTCGACCTTGTTGAGGAAGACCACGATGTACGGCACCTCGACCTGGCGGGCCAGCAGGATGTGCTCGCGGGTCTGGGGCATCGGGCCGTCGGTCGCGGCGACGACCAGGATCGCGCCGTCCATCTGCGCGGCGCCGGTGATCATGTTCTTGATGTAGTCGGCGTGACCCGGGCAGTCGACGTGGGCGTAGTGGCGGGCGTCGGTCTCGTACTCGACGTGGGCGATGGCGATGGTGATCCCGCGCTCGCGCTCCTCGGGCGCGTTGTCGATCGTGTCGAAGGCGCGGTACTCCGCCTCGCCCTTCAGGGCGAGGTACTTGGTGATCGCCGCGGTCAGGCTCGTCTTGCCATGGTCGATGTGGCCGATCGTGCCGATATTGACGTGCGGCTTGGTGCGCTCGAACTTCTTCTTGGCCATCTTGGGCTGCTCCCGGCTTCCTGCTAGACCTTGGACTTCTGGACGAGTTCCGAGGCCAGGTTGCCCGGCACCTCGGCGTAGTGGCTGAATTCCATCGACGATGTCGCGCGACCCTGGGTCATGGACCGCAGGTCGGTGACGTAGCCGAACATCTGGGCGAGCGGGACGAACGCCCGGACGACCTGCGTCGTCCCGCGTGACTCCATCCCCTCGATCTGGCCGCGGCGGCTGTTGAGGTCGCCGATGACGTCGCCCATGAACTCCTCGGGCATGAGGACCTCGACCTTCATGATCGGCTCGAGGATGGCCGGATCGGCCTTGGCGAAGGCGTCCTTGACGGCCATCGACCCGGCGATCTTGAACGCCATCTCGGACGAGTCGACGTCGTGGTACGACCCGTCGAACAGGGTCACCTTGACGTCCACGACCGGGAACCCGGCGTAGATGCCCGTGGCGAGCGTCTCGCGGATGCCCTGGTCGACCGGCTTGATGTATTCGCGCGGGATGGTCCCGCCGACGATCTTGTCGATGAACTCGTAGCCGGTCCCCTTCTCGGCGGGCTCCAGCTTGATGACCGCGTGGCCGTACTGGCCCTTGCCGCCGGTCTGGCGGACGAAGCGGCCGTTGCCCTCGGAGGCGCGCCGGATGGTCTCGCGGTAGGAGACCTGCGGCTTGCCGATGTTGGCGGCGACCTTGAACTCGCGGACCATCCGGTCGACGAGGACGTCGAGGTGGAGCTCGCCCATCCCGGCGATGAGGGTCTCGGACGTCTCCGGGTCGGTCTTGACCCGGAAGGTCGGGTCCTCCTCGGCCAGGCGCTGCAGCGCGAGCGCCAGCTTGTCCTGGTCGGCCTTCGTCTTCGGCTCGATCTTGACCTCGATGACCGGCTCGGGGAAGGTCATCGACTCGAGGATGATCGCGTGGTCGGGATCGGCCAGCGTGTCGCCGGTGAAGGTGTCCTTGAGACCGACTGCCGCGGCGATGTCGCCGGCGTACACGATGTCGATCTCCTCGCGGTGGTTGGCGTGCATCTGGAGGATGCGGCCGATCCGCTCCTTCTTGTCCTTGACCGGGTTGTAGACGTACGAACCCGCCTTGAGCGTGCCCGAGTAGACCCGGAAGAACGCCAGCTTGCCGACGAACGGGTCGGCCGCGATCTTGAACGCGAGCGCGCTGAACGGCTCGGTGTCGGACGGCGTGCGGATGATCTCGGCGCCGGTCTTGCGGGTCGAGCCCGATCATCGGCGGGACGTCGAGCGGCGACGGGAGGTAGTCGACGACCGCGTCGAGCATCTTCTGGACGCCCTTGTTCTTGAGCGCCGACCCGGTCAGGACCGGGATGATGCGGGTCGTCAGGGTGCCGAGGCGCAGGCCGCGCTTGATCTCGGCGACGGTGAACTCCTCGCCCTCGAGATACTTGTGGGTCAGCTCGTCGTCCATCTCGGCGACGGCCTCGATCATGACGTGGCGATGCTTCTCGGCCTCGGCTGCCAGGTCGGCCGGGATGTCGGTGACCTCGATGTTGTTGCCGAGGTCGTCGCGGTAGTAGATGGCCTTCATCTCGACCAGGTCGATGACGCCCTTGAACGTGTCCTCGCGGCCGATCGGGATCTGGATCGGCACGGCGTTGGCGCCGAGGCGGTCCTTGATCGAGTCGACGCAGCGCCAGAAGTCGGCGCCGGTGCGGTCGAGCTTGTTGATGAAGCAGAAGCGCGGCACGCCGTAGCGATCGGCCTGGCGCCAGACGGTCTCGGACTGCGGCTCGACGCCGGCCACGCCGTCGAAGACGACGACCGCGCCATCGAGCACCCGCAGGCTCCGCTCGACCTCGACCGTGAAGTCCACGTGCCCGGGCGTATCGATGATGTTGATGCGATGATCGCCCCAGAACGCCGTCGTTGCCGCAGCGGTGATGGTGATCCCCCGCTCCTGCTCCTGGGGCATCCAGTCCATCGTCGCCGCGCCCTCATGGACCTCGCCGATCTTGTAGATCTTCTTCGTGTAGAAGAGGATCCGCTCGGTGACGGTCGTCTTGCCGGCGTCGATGTGCGCGATGATGCCGATGTTCCGCGTTCGTGCGAGCGGAACCTGTCGTGCCACGGTCTTCTTACCTTCCCGGATCTACCACTTGAAATGGCTGAAGGCGCTGGTTCGCCTCGGCCATCTTGTGCGTGTCTTCGCGTCGCTTGACCGCCGCGCCGAGGCCGTTCATGGCATCGACGAGCTCGGCCGCGAGCTTCTCGCTCATGCTCTTGCCGTTGCGCTTGCGGGCCGCCTGGACGAGCCAGCGGACACCGAGCGACATGCGGCGGTCGCCCCGGATCTCGACCGGGACCTGATAGGTCGCGCCACCGACGCGGCGCGGCTTGACTTCGATGATGGGCGTCGCGTTGCGCATCGCCGCCTCGAGGATCTCGAGGCCCGGGCGGCGCGGCCTGCGCCTCGGCCCGGGCGAGCGCCTGGCGGAGGATCCGCTCGGCAAGGTTCTGCTTGCCGCCCTTCATCAGCTTGGCCGAGAAGCGCGCGGTCATCCGGTTGGCGGGGATCGTCTCGTACTTGGACTTGCGCGGGATGCTGGTGCGACGCGGCATCTAGCGGGCCCCCGGCTTCGCGCTGGCCTTCGCGCCGTACTTGCTGCGACCCTGCTTGCGGTCGCGCACGCCGGCCGCGTCGAGCGTGCCGCGGATGATGTGGTACTTGACCGACGGCAGGTCCTTGACCCGGCCGCCACGAACGAGCACGACCGAGTGCTCCTGGAGGTTGTGGCCGATGCCCGGGATGTAGGCCGTGACCTCCATCTGGTTGGTCAGGCGCACGCGGGCGATCTTGCGCAGGGCGGAGTTCGGCTTCTTCGGCGTCATCGTCCGGACCTGCAGGCAGACCCCCCGCTTCTGGGGGGCGCCCGGGATCGAGACCTGGCGCTGCCGCAGGCTGTTCCAGTTCTTGCGCATGGCCGGCGCCTTGATCTTCGAGATCTTGCGCTTGCGGCCATGTCGCACGAGCTGGCTGATCGTCGGCACGAAGACGCTGCTCCTTTCGGTCGGTCGATGGTCGTTCGGTCGTCGCCGACCGGGTCGGTCCTGGGGTGTCGCCGCCGAGATCAGGCGGGCGACGGACCGGGTCTGTGATGGGGTCGAAGATGGGTCAGCGGCGCACGCGCCGCGGGCGGACCCCTCCCGAGGCCACGAACGCGGAGTCTAGCAGCGGCCCGACGAGCGTGTCAAACGTGCGGCGGGCCGCCGAAGGGTGGTCGAGACGACCTCGGATCTAGCTCTCGTCGGCGGTCTCGGCGAGCTTCACGGCCTCCTCGAGGAAGGGGTTGGACTCGCCGTCGTCGGAGCCGTTGCTGCCAGCCTCGGTGGCGAACGGGTTCGCCTCGTCGGCGTCCTCGTCGGCTCCGGCGATCGTCGCTGCCAGCGCCAGGCCGGCCGCGTCGTCGTCGGGGGCGCGGGTCTCGCCGTCCTCGAGGAACGGGTTGAACTCGGTCCCGAGGTCTTCGAGCGCCTCGCCGGCCAGGGCCTCGAGGGCCGCCCGGCGCTCGCGCTCCTTGCGCGCCGCCACGTTCGCCGGCGCGCCCGTCCCGGCCGGGATGAGCTTGCCGATGATGACGTTCTCCTTGAGCCCGATCAGGTGGTCCTTGGCGCCGTTGATGGCGGCCTCGGTGAGCACCCGGGTCGTCTCCTGGAAGGAGGCCGCCGCGAGGAAGCTGGAGGTGTTGAGCGAGGCCTTGGTCACGCCCAGCAGGACGGTCTGGGCCGTGGCCGGCTCGCCGCCTTCCGCCAGGACGCGGTTGTTGTGCTCCTCGAACTCGAGCCGGTCGACCAGCTCGGTCGGCAGGAGGTCGACGTCGCCCGGCTGGTCGATGCGCACCTTGCGGAGCATCTGCCGGACGATGATCTCGATGTGCTTGTCGTTGATGGTGACGCCCTGGCTCTTGTAGACCTTCTGGACTTCCTTGACCAGGTAGCGCTGGACGGCGTCCTTGCCCCGGGTGTCGAGGTACTCCTGCGGGTTGATCGGGCCGTCGGTGATGGCGTCACCGGCGCGGATCTCGGCGCCGTTCTCGACCAGGATCTTGGCGTTGTGCGGGATGAGGTACTCGCGCTCGACGATGTCCTCGGCCCGGACGACGATGTCGCCGTTGCCCTTGCCGTCGCCCTTGACGAGGAAGCCCGCCACGGGCGCGGTGACATCGCTGGTCACGCCGTCCGCTTCGACGCGGGCGACGACCTGGCCGAGCGTCACCGAGTCGCCGGGGGCGGCGAGAAGCTCGGCGTCCTTCGGACAGTGACAGCGAGGTGTCGTAGATCTCGCGCGAGATGACCTTGACCTTGGTCGGGCCATCGCCGCGGACGATCTCGACGATCCCGTCGATGTGGCTGATCTCGGCCTTGCCCTTGGGGATGCGGGCCTCGAACAGCTCCTCGACGCGCGGCAGGCCGGCGGTGATGTCCACGCCCGCGGCGACGCCGCCGGTGTGGAACGTCCGCATGGTCAGCTGCGTGCCGGGCTCGCCGATCGACTGGGCGGCGATGATGCCGACCGCCTCACCCGAGCCGACCATCTCGCCGGTGGCGAGGTTGCGGCCGTAGCACGCCCGGCAGACGCCGTGACGAGCCTCGCAGGTGAGGGGCGAGCGGACGAGCACTTCGTCGACCCCGGCGGCATCGATGCGCGCCGCGGCCTCCTCCATGATCAGCTCGTTGCGATCGACGAGGAGCGTCGGCTCCGCGCCCTTCTTCTTGGTGTCGACCCGCGGATCGGGCAGCGGGGCCGCCGCCAGCCGGCCGACGAGGCGCTTCTGGAAGGCGCCCTTCTCGTCGCTCGACTCGCTCCGGATGATCCAGCTGCCTTCCTCGGTGCCGCAGTCCTCCTCGCGGGTGATGACGTCCTGCGCGACGTCGACCAGGCGCCGGGTGAGGTACCCGGAGTCGGCCGTGCGGAGCGCGGTGTCGGCGAGGCCCTTGCGGGCGCCGTGGGTCGAGATGAAGTACTCGAGGACGGTCATGCCCTCGCGGAAGTTGCTGCGGACCGGGACGTCGATGATCCGGCCGGACGGGTCGGCCATCAGGCCGCGCATGGCGCCCAGCTGGCCGATGTTGCCCTTGTTCCCGCGGGCGCCCGACGCGGTCATCATCGTGACCGGGCCGTTGGGATCGAGCGAGCGCATCATCTCGTCCGACATCGCGGAGCTGGTCTCCTGCCAGACGCCGACGACCTGCTCGTAGCGCTCGTCCTCGGTGATGAGGCCGCGCTGGAACTGGCGGTCGATGGCCGACACGGATTCGTCGGCCGCGGCGAGCCGGGCCGGCTTGTCCTTCGGGACCTCGATGTCGAACAGGCCGATGGTCATCCCACCGCGGGTCGCGAACTCGAACCCGACGCTCTTGATGCCGTCGACCAGGTGGGCCGTCTCCTCGGGCCCGAGCTGGCGATAGCAGACGTCGACGAGCTCCTTGAGGTCGGCCCGGCGCATGACGGTGTCATGGAAGCGCAGCGGGTCGGGCAGGATCTGGTTGAAGATCACCCGCCCGATGGTGGTCCGCCGCTTCTCGAGGCGGAGCGTCTCGGTCTCCGGGTCCCAGGCCTTGACCTCGACGTCGATCAGCTCGTGGAGCGTCGCGCCGGTCTTCTCGCGCAGTCCGTAGCCGAGGATCGCCTCGTCCTCCGACGAGAAGACCCGGACCCGCTTGCCCTTGACCAGGTCGGCGTCCATCGTCAGGTAGTAGCAGCCGAGGACCATGTCCTGGGTCGGCGCCACGACCGGCGAGCCGTCGGCCGGCGACAGCAGGTTCGCGGTCGACAGCATCATCGTCCGCGCCTCTTCCTGGGCGGCCGTCGAGAGCGGCACGTGGACCGCCATCTGGTCGCCGTCGAAGTCCGCGTTGAACGCGGTGCAGACGAGCGGGTGGATCTGGATGGCCGAGCCCTCGACGAGGACCGGCATGAACGCCTGGATCCCCAGGCGGTGGAGCGTCGGGGCGCGGTTCAGCAGGACCGGATGGTCCTTGATGACCTCTTCGAGGACGTCCCAGACCTCGGGCCGGACGCGCTCGACGATGCGCTTGGCGCTCTTGATGTTGTGGGCGAAGCCCTTCTCGACGAGCTGGCGCATGACGAACGGCTTGAACAGCTCGAGCGCCATCTTCTTGGGCAGCCCGCACTGGTGGAGCTTGAGCTCCGGCCCGACCACGATGACCGAGCGGCCCGAGTAGTCGACGCGCTTGCCGAGCAGGTTCTGGCGGAACCGGCCCTGCTTGCCCTTGAGCATGTCGGACAGCGACTTCAGGCGGTGGTTGCCGGTGCCCGCGATCGCCCGGCCGCGACGGCCGTTGTCGATCAGGGCGTCGCACGCCTCCTGGAGCATCCGCTTCTCGTTGCGGATGATGATCTCGGGCGCGCCCAGCTCGAGCAGTCGCTTGAGCCGGTTGTTGCGGTTGATGACGCGGCGGTACAGGTCGTTGAGGTCCGACGTCGCGAAGCGGCCGCCGTCGAGCTGGACCATCGGGCGCAGGTCCGGCGGGATGACCGGCAGCACCGACAGGATCATCCAGTCGGGGCGGGTCCCCGACCGGCGGAACGCCTCGATCAGGCGGAGCCGCTTGATGGCCTTCTTGCGGCGCTGGCCCGAGCTGGTGCGGACCTCGACATGGAGCGAGCGTGCCAGCTCCTCGAGGTCCATCCGGCTGATGATCTCGCGGATGGCCTCGGCGCCCATGCCGGCCCCGAACACGCGGCCGCCCTTGGCGCCCGCGCCGTAGCGCTCGTCCAGGTTGCGGTACTCGGTCTCGCCGAGCGTCTGCATCGGCTTGAGCGACTCGAGCTCGTCGCGCAGCTTGCGGAGCTCGTCCTTGCGGCCCTGCGCCTGCTCGGCAAGCCCGGAGCGCTCGTGCTGGAGGGTGTCCTGCATGGCCGCCTCGAGGTCGGCGACCTTCTGCTCGACGGCGCGCGCCTCGTCGGCCTCGCGCTGCTTGAGGTCGGCGTCGATCCGCTCGGACGCGCCGCTGGCGATCTTGCGGAGCCTGGCGGTGGCCTCCTTGCCACCCTTCTCGCCGGCAGCCACGACGACCTCGCCCGTCGGGGCGAAGGCGATGGTGTCCTCGGCGACGCCGCTCTTGAGCGCGGCCAGCGGCCGTCTCGGCCTCCTTGGCCGCCGCGGCGATCCCCTCGGTCTCGCTGGCGCGCTGCGTCTCCAGGGTCGCGCGGCTGGTCGCCAGCTCCTGGTTCAGCTCGTCCTTCTGGCGGTTGAAGTCCGCGCGCAGCCGATCCTCGAGCGCGGCAAGGCCTTCCTTCGCCTCTCCGCCGCGGCCCTCGGCCTCTTCCTCGATGACGGCCAGGGCGCGCTTGCGGGCGTCCTCGTCGACATGGGTGACGATGTACAGCGCGAAGTACAGGATCCGCTCAAGGTTGCGCGGGCTGATGTCGAGCAGGATCCCGAGCCGGCTCGGGGTGCCCTTGAAGTACCAGATGTGGCTGACCGGGCTGGCCAGCTGGATGTGGCCCATCCGCTCGCGACGGACCTTCGAGCGGGTGACCTCGACGCCGCACTTGTCGCAGATGATGCCCTTGTAGCGGATGCGCTTGTACTTGCCGCAGTAGCACTCCCAGTCCTTGGTCGGACCGAAGATGCGCTCGTCGAACAGGCCGTCCTTCTCGGGCTTGAGAGTCCGGTAGTTGATGGTCTCGGGCTTGGTGACCTCACCCTTCGACCACTCCCGGATCTGGTCCGGGCTGGCGAGCGAGATGCGGATCGCGCTGAAGTTATTGACTTCGAGCATGGTTCTCCTCCGCGCCGCCGTCTGGCTCGGCGACGCGATGCGGACCGTGAGCGAGCGGAGACGTGCCGGCCGCCGCGCGGCTCCGCGTGTTTGTCGGGTTTGGGTCCAGGTGCAGGGCGGTCAATCCTCGAACCCGGCGAGGTTGATCCCGCCGAGGTCGGGCAGCAGGTAGCCGGAGGCATCGTCCTCCGCCAGGGGGATCTCCTCCTCGTTCGGATCCAGGATCTCGGCGTTGAGGCCGAGGCTGCGCAGCTCCTTGATGAGGACCTTGAACGACTCGGGCACGCGAGGCGGCTGGATCTCCTCGCCCTTGACGATCGCCTCGTACGTCTGGACGCGCCCGAGGACGTCGTCCGACTTGACCGTGAGCAGCTCCTGCAGGATGTTCGCGGCCCCGTAGGCCTCGAGCGCCCAGACCTCCATCTCGCCGAAGCGCTGGCCGCCGAACTGGGCCTTGCCACCGAGCGGCTGCTGGGTGATCAGGCTGTACGGGCCGGTCGAACGCGCGTGGATCTTGTCCTCGACGAGGTGGTGGAGCTTGAGCATGTAGATGTAGCCGACGGTGATCGGCCGGTCGAACAGCTCGCCGGTCCGCCCATCGCGGAGCTCGATCTTGCCGTTCTCGGGGAGCGACAGCTCCTTGCCGTAGACCATGTGCTTGGCCGAGCGGAGCTCGTCCTTGATGTCGTGCTCGGTGGCGCCGTCGAAGACCGCGGTCGCCGCCTTCTGGCCCTTCTCGTGGAGCGCCCACCCGAGGTGGGTCTCGAGGATCTGGCCGATGTTCATCCGGCTCGGCACGCCGAGCGGGTTGAGGATGATGTCGACCGGGGTCCCGTCGGGCAGGAACGGCATGTCCTCGGCCGGCAGGATCTTGGCGATGACGCCCTTGTTGCCGTGACGGCCGGCCATCTTGTCGCCGACGCTGATCTTGCGCTTCTGGGCGACCGACACCCGGACCAGGCGGTTGACGCCCGGCTGGAGGTCGTCGTTGAGCTCGCGACGGAACTCGCGGACCTCGACCACCTTGCCGCGCTCGCCGTGGGGCAGGCGCAGCGAGCTGTCCTTCACCTCGCGGGCCTTCTCACCGAAGATCGCCCGCAGGAGGCGCTCCTCGGCGGTCAGCTCGGTCTCGCCCTTGGGCGTGATCTTGCCGACGAGGATGTCGCCGGGGCGGACCTCGGCGCCGATGTAGACGATGCCCTCCTCGTCGAGGTCCTTGAGGGACTCCTCGCCGACGTTCGGGATGTCGCGGGTGATCTCTTCGGGCCCGAGCTTGGTGTCGCGCGACTCCATCTCGTGCTTCTCGATGTGGATGCTGGTGAACAGGTCGTCGCGGACGAGCCGATCGCTGATGACGATGGCGTCCTCGTAGTTGCCGCCCTCCCAGCTCATGAACGCGACGAGGATGTTGCGGCCGAGCGCCAGCTCGCCCATCTGGGTCGAGCTCGAGTCGGCCAGCGGCTGCCCGTCACCGACGCGGTCGCCGACGTTGACGATCGGACGCTGGTTGATGCAGGTGCCCTGGTTGCTGCGGACGAACTTGAGGAGCTTGTACTCGTCGAGCTCACCCGCGTCGGTCTCGACGTGGATCCGCTCGGCGGTGACGCTCGTCACGAGCCCGCCGCGGCGGGCGACCAGGACCTGGCCCGAGTCACGGGCGGCGCGCTCCTCCATGCCCGGTGCCGACGATCGGCGACTCCGGCTCGAGGAGCGGGACGGCCTGGCGCTGCATGTTCGAGCCCATCAGCGCGCGGTTCGCGTCGTCGTGCTCGAGGAACGGGATGAGCGCGGTCGCCACCGAGACGACCTGCTTGGGCGAGACGTCCATGTATTCGATCTGGCCGGCACGCGCCTCCGGGAACGTGTCGCGGTAGCGCGACGGGATCCGCTCGGCGGTGAAGTGGCCCTCGTCGTCGAGCGGCGCGTTGGCCTGCGCGACGACGTGCTCCTCTTCCTCGTCGGCCGGCATGTAGTGGATCTCGTCGGTGACGATCGGCCGGATCGGGAAGGCGTGAGCCTTCTGCTTCTTGAGCTCGGCCACGGCGGCCGCGTTGATCTGCTTGCCGGCCTTGAGCACGACCTCGCCGCCCTTGGCGACGAGGTCGGCGCCGGTCTCGTACCGGGTGAGGTCCGCCTCGTCGTAGCCGACGGTCCGCTTGACCTTGCGGTACGGCGTCTCGATGAAGCCGTAGCTGTTGATCCGCCCGTACGTGGCGAGCGACCCGATCAGCCCGATGTTCGGGCCTTCCGGGGTCTCGATCGGGCAGATCCGGCCGTAGTGGCTGTGGTGGACGTCGCGGACGTCGAACCCGGCGCGCTCGCGCGACAGGCCGCCCGGGCCGAGCGCCGACAGGCGGCGCTTGCTGACGTCAGCTCGGCCAGCGGGTTGGTCTGGTCCATGAACTGGCTGAGCTGGCTGCCGCCGAAGAACTCCTTCATCGCGGCCACGACGGGCCGGATGTTGATGAGCGCGTTCGGCGTCGCCTTGTCCAGCTCCTGGATCGTCATCCGCTCGCGGACGACGCGCTCCATGCGCAGCAGGCCGATCCGGAACGCGTTCTGGATCAGCTCGCCGTTGGCGCGGATGCGGCGGTTGCCGAGGTGGTCGATGTCGTCCTTGGGATGGAGCCCGCGGTTGCACTCGATGAGGTGGCCGACGATCGCCGCGATGTCCTCGCGGGTGATGGTCCGGCCTTCACGCGGCAGCTCGACACCGAGGCGTGCCGGCGACCGGGTCCAGCTTCTTGTTGAACTTGTAGCGGCCGACCCGACCGAGGTCGTAGCGGCGGAAGTTGAAGAACAGGCTCTCGACCAGCTGGCGGGCGTTGTCGCCGGTGGGCGGATCGCCCGGGCGGAGCTTCTTGTAGACCTCGATGAGGGCCTCGGCCTGGGTGTGGGTCAGGTCCTTGTCGAGCGTCCCGCTGATGTACTGGTGGTCGAGGTCGACGTCGACGCCGGTGAACAGCGCGGCGATCTCGTCGTTCTGCTCGTAGCCGACCGCGCGGAGCAGGGTCGTCGCCGCGATCTTGCGCTTGCGATCGACCTTGACCCACAGCTGGTCCTTGTTGTTGGTCTCGAACTCGAGCCAGGCGCCGCGGTTCGGGATGACCTTGGCGCTGAACAGCATCCGGCCCGAGGCGGGATCCTCGGTCTCGCTGTAGTAGACGCCCGGCGAGCGGACGAGCTGGCTGACCACGACCCGCTCCGCGCCGTTGATGACGAACGTGCCCTGGTCGGTCATCCATGGGTAGTCGCCCATGTAGACGCGCTGGCGCTGGATCTCGCCGGTCTCCTTGATGAGGAGCTCGACGTTGACGTACAGCGGCTTGCTGAAGGTCAGGTCCTTGGTGCGGCACTCCTCCTCGGAGTACTTCGGCGCCCCGAACTCGTAGTCGAGGAACTGGAGCTCCATGACCTTGCCGGTGAAGTCCTTGATCGGGCTGATCTCATCGAACAGCTCACGCAATCCCTTATCGATGAACCAGGCGAACGAATCGAGCTGGAGTTCGATCAGGTTGGGGATCTCGAACTTCTCGTAGCTGATGCCGTCGACCTTTCGATCGATGCGGGCGTACGAGATTCGACCGGAAGGGGTCCGGGCGCGAGTCGAAGACTCAGCAGACAGCATGAAGCACCACTCCTTGACGGAGGTTGAAGAGGGAAAGAGAGGCCGCGCTCACAGAAGGAGTAGGATACCGCGATTTCAGGACTTGTCAAATACCCCCGGCTCGTGTTAATGGGCGATCAGCGTCAGGGTCTGGCCGTGCCGGCGCTCGGGCGGATGCAGCCGACGGCGCCCGCGAACGAGTGAGCGACCGCACACCTCGGGCGGACGTCTCGCAGGAGCGTCGCCTCCGCCCTCGGTGAGGGTATGCCGGCACCCCGTCGAGGATGCCGGCACGCCGTTACTTGATCTCGACCTTCGCGCCCTGCTCTTCGAGGGCTGCCTTGATCTTCTCGGCCTCGTCCTTGGTGACGCCTTCCTTGACGGCCTTGGGCGACGCGTCGACCAGGTCCTTGGCCTCCTTGAGGCCGAGGCCGGTCAGCTCACGGACGACCTTGATGACCGGGATCTTGTTCGGCCCGATCTCGGTCAGCGTGGCGGTGAACTCGGTCTGCTCCTCGGGAGCGGCCGCCGCCTCGGCGGCGCCGCCACCGGCGGCAGGAGCAGCGGCTGCTGCGGCCGGAGCCGCGGCGGTCACGCCGTAGCGCTCTTCGAAGCGCTTGATGAACTCGGACAGCTCGAGGACGGTCATCTTGTCGATCGCTTCGAGCAGGTCGTCCTGGGTGAGGGTTGCCATTCGGGGATCTCCTTCGTGGGATGTCGTGTCGTGGGTGGGTGAAGACGCCTAGGCGCCCGGGTCGGCAGCCTTCTGGTCGGCCACCTGCTGGAGGGCGTACCCGAGGTTGCGCAGCGGCGCGGCGAACAGCCCGGCCAGCGTGCTGACCGGCGCCTGCATCCCACCGGCCAGCTTGGCCAGCAGGACCTCGCGCGAGGGCAGCGCGGCGAGCCGCGTCACGTCGTCGGCGCCGATGGCACGGTCGCCCAGGACGCCGCCGGTGATGTGGACGACCCTCGCATACGGTCGGGTCGCGTCGAGGACGGCCTTCGCCGTCCCGGCCTCGTCGTTGCCGAACGCGATGGCGGTCGGTCCGACCAGCAGCGGCCCGAGGGCCTCACCGATCGTGTCTTCCGCGGCGATCCGCAGCAGCCGGTTCTTGACGACGCGGTAGGTCACGTCCTGCTTGCGCAGCGACCGCCGGATCTCGGCGATCTCCTTCACCTTGAGGCCGCGGTACTCGGAGACGATCAGCGTCCGGGCGTTGGCGAGTTCCTCGCGCAGCTCGGCGACCGTCTCTTTCTTGGCCTCCGTGGGCATATGCCTGCTCCTTTCCTTCGGCACGCAGCCGGCGTGCGCGGTGGGCCTCCGGTCCGTCCGACCGGATCGCCCCTGCGACGTCCCGGCGACCCTCACTCGAGGGCCGACCCCACTGCGCAGGGGCGCTGCCCACCCGAGGGTGGAGCGGCGCTGTCTGCCTCGGCGTGCTCGTCGGCGTCCCCGGCCGGCTGCCCTTGCGGGCTCCGACCGATCCGGTCCGACGGATCAAGCTCCGACCGTCGCTGACCCGGAGGTCGGCGGCGGTCCGCAAGCGCAGGCTGTCTGCGGCGGTCCGTCTATCTCTATGGATGAGTGACGCGCCTCTCGGCCGCCACTGTGGCTGGTGACCGGCGGTCGCCGGTCGTGTGATCTCGCTGGTTACGCGACCGCGGCCGCGAGGACGCCCGGCACGTCGACCCGGATGCCCGGGCCCATCGTGCTGGCGATGGTCAGACCCTTGAGGTACTGGCCCTTGGCTCCGGTCGGCTTCGCCCGGTTGACCGCGTCGACGAGGGCGGCCAGGTTGTCGACCAGCGCGGCCGGCTCGAAGCTGCTCTTGCCGATCGGGGCATGGACGATGGCCGTCTTGTCGACACGGAACTCGACGCGGCCGCCCTTGACCTCGCTGACCGCGCGCTCGATGTCGAAGGTGATCGTCCCGGCCTTGGGGTTCGGCATGAGGCCGCGCCGGCCGAGGATCTTGCCGAGCCGGCCGACCAGGCCCATCGAGTCGGGCGTCGCGATCGCGACGTCGAAGTCGAGCCAGCCGGCCTCGATCTTCTTGACCAGGTCCTCGCCGCCGACCTCGTCGGCGCCGGCCCGCAGCGCCTCCTGCGCCTTCTCGCCCTGCGCGAAGACGGCGACGCGGACGGTCTTGCCGGTGCCATGCGGCAGGACGACCGTGCCGCGGACCATCTGGTCGGCGTGTCGGGGATCGACACCGAGCTTGAGGTGGACCTCGACCGAGGCATCGAAGGCGACGTAGGTCGTCTGCTTGACGAGCTCGGCGGCCTCGAGCGGTGC
Organism: uncultured Chloroflexia bacterium; assembly: GCA_963797685.1. Lineage (GTDB taxonomy): Bacteria > Chloroflexota > Limnocylindria > Limnocylindrales > CSP1-4 > SPCO01. Next base: position 203,006 of record CAWCQK010000010.1, read on the forward strand.
GTAGACCTGCTCGTGGTCGACGAGCTTGGCTGCCTCGAGGTACTTCTTTCCGTGACGTGCCATGGTGCGTTCCTCCTGTCGGTCGGGTCGAGCCCGACCTCCCCCATGTCGCGGGGTGGGCGTTCCGGCGGATGCGCCGCCGGCGCGTGTGATGCTAGCCGACGACCTCGATGCCCATGCTCCGGGCGGTGCCCTCGATCTGGCGCATCGCGGCGTCCATGTCGTTGGCGTTGAGGTCGGCCATCTTGATCTCGGCGATGTCGCGGACCTGGTCGCGGGTCACGCGACCGACCGTCTCGCGGCGGGGCGTCACGGCGCCCTTCTCGACGCCGGCCGCCTTGCGCAGCAGGTCCGCGGCGGGCGGTGTCTTGAGGATGAAGCTGAACGAGCGGTCCTCGAAGACCGTGATCTGGGCCGGGATGATCTGGCCGGCCTTGTCGGCCGTCTTCTCGTTGTAGGACTTGGTGAACTCGACGATGTTGATGCCGTGCGGACCGAGCGCGGTGCCGACGGGCGGGGCAGGCGTTGCCTTGCCGGCCGGCAGCTGCAGGGTCAGGACGATGCGGATCTTCTTGGCCACGGGAGTCGGGGTTCCTTTCTAGAGCTTTTCGACTTGCAGGAAGTCGAGCTCGACGGGTGTCTCGCGGCCGAAGATGCTCACCAGCACCTTGACCTTGTTGCGCTCGGGGTTGACCTCGTCGACCGTGCCGATGAACTCGGCGAACGGCCCGTCGGTGACCCGGACGCTCTGGCCCTTGGTGAATGCGACGCGATACTTCGGCGTCTCGACGCCCATGTGCCGGAGGATCTGCTTGACCTCGTTCTCATCGAGCGGGATCGGCTCGCTGCGGACGCCCGGGATGTTGGCGCCGCCGACGAAGCTGGTCACGCCCGGCGTGTTGCGAACGACGAACCAGCTGTCCGGGTCCAGGATCATCTCGACCAGGACGTAGCCCGGGTAGACCTTCTTCTGGACGGTGTGGCGCTGGCCCTGGCGGATCTCGATCTCGTCCTCCATCGGGACGAGGACCTGGAAGATCTTGTCCTCCATGCCCATCGACTCGATGCGGTGCTCGAGATTGGCCTTGACCTTGTTCTCGTAGCCCGAGTACGTGTGGATGACGTACCAGCGCTTCTCGGTCGCCTTGGTCTCGGTGGTCATCTCGGTCATCATCAGGCCCCCAGATTCGCGAGGTATCCGACGATGTTCTGGAAGATCACGTCGAGGACGGCGATATAGACGCCGATCACGAGGCTGATCGCGAAGACCAGGACCGTCAGGTTGCGGACGTGCTCGCGCGTCGGCCAGGTCACCTTGCGGAGCTCGGACCAGACTTCGTCGAAGTAGCGGCGAAAACGCGTCACGTCAGTTCGTTCGTCTCTCTCTGTCGTTGCAAGACTGTGTTGGTCGCTCGGAGGGCTGAGGCGACGCTGCGCGAGCCCTCAGCCCGAGGATCTGTGGCAGGGGCGATAGGACTCGAACCTACAACCGCTGGTTTTGGAGACCAGTGCTCTGCCAATTGAGCTACACCCCTGTGGGGGCCGGCCTGCCTTACTTCGCCTCGCGGTGCAGTGTATGTCGTCGATCGCGCGGGCAGTATTTCATGAGCTCCAGGCGGTTCGGATCGTTCTTCTTGTTCTTGCGGGTGGTGTACGTCCGCTCCTTGCACTCGGTGCAGGCGAGCTGGAGCGTGGGACGGGCTTCGACTCTGGCCATCTCGCTACTCGACGATGCTGACGATGGCGCCGGCGCCGACGGTCCGGCCACCCTCGCGGATGGCGAAGCGCTGGCCGATCTCGATGGCGATCGGGGTGATGAGCTCGACGCTCATCTCGACGTTGTCGCCGGGCATGATCATCTCGGCCCCCTCGGGCAGCCCGATGGCGCCGGTCACGTCGGTCGTGCGCAGGTAGAACTGCGGCCGGTAGCCGTTGTAGAAGGGGGTATGGCGGCCGCCCTCCTCCTTGGTCAGCACGTAGACCTGGGCGGTGAACTTGGTGTGGGGCTTGACCGAGCCGCTCTTGGCCAGCACCTGGCCGCGCTCGATCTCCTCGCGCTCGATGCCGCGGATGAGGCAGCCGACGTTGTCGCCGGCCTGGCCCTGCTCGAGCAGCTTCTTGAACATCTCGACGCCGGTGACCACGATCTTGCGGGTCGGCTTGATGCCGACCAGCTCGACCTCGTCGCCGACCTTGACGATGCCGCGCTCGATGCGCCCGGTGGCGACGGTGCCCCGGCCCTTGATCCCGAACACGTCCTCGACCGGCATCAGGAACGGCTTCTCGATGGCCCGCTCGGGGGTCGGGATGTAGGAGTCGACCGCGTCCATCAGCGCCTGGATGGGCGCGTAGGCCGGGTCGTTCTTGTCGTCGCCGGCCTCGAGCGCCTTCAGCGCCGAGCCGCGGATGACCGGGATGTCGTCACCCGGGAAGTTGTTCTTGGTCAGCAGCTCGCGGACCTCGAGCTCGACCAGGTCGAGCAGCTCCTCGTCGTCGACCATGTCGACCTTGTTGAGGAAGACCACGATGTACGGCACCTCGACCTGGCGGGCCAGCAGGATGTGCTCGCGGGTCTGGGGCATCGGGCCGTCGGTCGCGGCGACGACCAGGATGGCGCCGTCCATCTGCGCCGCGCCGGTGATCATGTTCTTGATGTAGTCGGCGTGACCCGGGCAGTCGACGTGGGCGTAGTGGCGGGCGTCGGTCTCGTACTCGACGTGGGCGATGGCGATGGTGATCCCGCGCTCGCGCTCCTCGGGCGCGTTGTCGATCGTGTCGAAGGCGCGGTACTCCGCCTCGCCCTTCAGGGCGAGGTACTTGGTGATCGCCGCGGTCAGGCTCGTCTTGCCATGGTCGATGTGGCCGATCGTGCCGATATTGACGTGCGGCTTGGTGCGCTCGAACTTCTTCTTGGCCACGAGACCGTTCTCACTCCTTGACTAGGCGCGGCCAAGCCGCTTCATTTCGACTGCAGGGGGCGGGAGCCGCCTGGGCGTGGAGCCCACAATCGGACTCGAACCGATGACCTCTTCCTTACCAAGGAAGTGCTCTGCCAGCTGAGCTATGTGGGCCCGGGACCGATCGCGATGTTGTTGGTGGGCAGGGAGGGAATCGAACCCCCACAGCCGAAGGCGGCTGGTCTACAGCCAGCGGAGCTCACCACCTGCTCAACCTACCCACTGTGGCGACGGCCCCTCGACGAGACTGCGGTCTCAGGTACTCCCGCCACCGGATCTATTCGCTCTGGAGCCGACGACGGGACTCGAACCCGGAACCTGCTGTTTACAAAACAGCTGCTCTACCAATTGAGCTACGTCGGCGCGACGCGCAGGGTCTTACCGCAGATGACCCCATCGGCGCCGGGGAATGATAGGGCCGCCCGGTCGGATGGGTCAAGCGCGGGTCAAGCGCGGGGAGCGCGGGGCTTCCTCGGCCTTGGCCGGCTTGGCCGGCGCGGGAGGCTCGTCGACCGACGGGCCACCGGGCAGGAGGTCCAGACCGGCCGCGTCCGGATCGCTCTCATCCGGGGTGGCATCGGGTACGTCGGCGGCGGTCCCGGCCGCGATCGCGACCGCTTCGCTCGGGGTGGTCGCGGGCGTGACTGTGGCGGGTGTAGGCGCCTCGACCGGCGCCGAGCGGCGGCCATCAGGGTCGCGCTGGGCGACCGCTTCGTAGAGCAGGACGGAGCCTGCGACGGCCGCGTTGAGCGAGCCGATGGCCCCGCGCATCGGGATCCGCATGAACAGGTCGCAGCGACGCCTGATGGCGGGACCCAGCCCCTGGCCCTCGCTGCCGATGACGATCGCGAGCGGCCCGCGAAGGTCGGTCTGGCGCGCGGTCAGCGGGGCGTCGGCCTCCGCGCCTGCGATACGGAGGCCGCCGGCGTGGAGGTCGGCGAGGGTGCCGGCGAGGTCGTCGACCGGGCAGAGCAGGAGATGCTCCGTGGCGCCGGCCGAGGCCTTGACCGCGGCCGGGCTGAGGGGCGCCTGTCGCCGGGTCGGGAAGACGACGCCGTGGACGCCGGAGGCTTCCGCACTACGCAGCAACGTGCCCACGTTCTGGGGATCCTCGAGGGAATCGAGGACGAGCACGAAGGGCGGCTCGCCGCGCTCCTCCGCTCGGGCAAGGATGTCGCTGATCGTGGCGAACCGGCGCGGTTCGACGATGACCGCCACGCCCTGGTGGCCGTCGAAGCCGGCGATCGCCGTCAGGGAGCCGCCTTCGACCTCGACGATCGGGATGCGCAGACGGGTCGCATGAAGGACGAGCTGCTCGAGGGCGTTCCGTCGCTGCGGCACGACGAGCAGCCGATGGGCGGTCCGGCCGGCTGCGAAGACCTCCTCGACCGGGCGCCGGCCGGCCACCAGCTCCTCTTCGGGTCCGAGCAGGTCGGGCGGTGGCAGGCCGGCATCCGGGCGCGGCCAGGGCGCCGGTTCGAACGCCGGGCGCGGCCACGGTCGGGCGTCGGGCCTGGGCCAGGGGCGTGCCGTCGGACGCGGGCCCCGTGGTGGACCGGGCGGACCAGAAGGCGCGGGCCGTTCGGGTGGACCGGGCGGCGGACCCGCACGATGCGGCATGTCCCTTCGATACGGCGGTCCCACCCGGTTCGGCGAGCCGCTCCGGTATGGCGGCGGACCACTCCGATCGGGCGGCGGGCCACCTGGATCCCGTCGCGGCCCACGCTCTGGACCGTGGGGGCCACGAGCGCCGGGCCCGCGATCCCTGTCGTCGAACGGTCTGGCACCCGGCTGGCGATCCATGGGACGGCCTCGCCCCGCCGACATCGGCGGTCGCCATGGAGGCCGTGGCAGATCGCCGGGCCGCGGCGGCCGCCATGGACCGCGCTCCGGCACGGGACGGTCGCCCGCGCCTCCCCGCGTCGGGCCGTCCGGGATCCGGCGATCGGCATCATGACCACCGGCAGACGGACCGGATCCCCGGAAAGCCGCGCCATGTCGGCCGGCGTCCCCGGGCTTCCCGCCCGACCTCGCGCCCGGCGCGCCGGAGCGCCCGGCCTTCCCGCTCGGCTTGCCGGCCGACCTGCCGGCAGGCTTGCCACCGCCCGGGCGGCGCTTGCCTGACGTCGAGGGACGCTCGTCGTCGTCACGCTTCGGCCGATCAGCCACGACCGGCCTCCACCGTCCGGCGCCAGCGCTGCCCGTCGCGCGTGTCCTCGACGGTCACGCCGAGCGCCGCCAGCTCGTCGCGCAGGCGATCGGACGCCGCGAAGTCGCGTGCCGTGCGTGCGTTCGACCTCGCCTCGAGGAGGGTGGCGACGGCAGGGTCCACGTCCGGCTCGGCATCCGGCAGGACCGCCAGGACTCGATCCAGGTCGCGCAGCAGCGTGAGCGCGCGGGCCGCATCCGCCGTCGAGATGGCTCGGTGCTCGATGCGGCGGTTGAGATCGCGGACGAGATCGAACACGACCGCCAGGGCCGCCGAGACGTTCAGGTCGTCGTCGAGGGCGGCCCCGAACGCTTCGCGCGCGTGGTCGAGCGCGGCGGCCAGGGTCGTATCGTCCGCGCCGTCCTCGACATAGGACCCGAGTGCGGCGACGCGCCGCGTCGAGCCGGTCGAGGGCCGCCGCGGATGCAGCGAGAGACTGGTCGGAGTGGTTCGAGTCCGGCCCGGTAATGGACCGAGATGAGCGCGAGCCGCAGCGCCCGGGACGAGACGCCGGCCGCCAGGAGGTCGCCGACCCTGGCGATGTTGCCGCTCGACTTGGCCATCTTGGCACCACCCATCCGGAGGTGGGCGCAGTGGAGCCAGGTCGCCACGAACGTCTGGCCGGTGGCCGCCTCGCTCTGGGCGATCTCGTCCTCGTGGTGGGGGAAGATCAGGTCGACCCCACCGGTGTGGATGTCGAACGACGGCCCGAGCTGGGCCATGCTCATCGCCGAGCATTCGATGTGCCAGCCGGGCCGGCCGGGTCCGATGGCGGTGTCCCACGACGGCTCGCCGGGCTTCGGACCCTTCCACAACGCGAAGTCGCGGACGTCGTCCTTGCCGTACTCGTCGCTCTCGACCCGCTCCCCCACCCGCTGGCCCTCTGGGTCGAGGCGGGCCAGCCGCCCGTAGGCGGGCCACGACGAGATCCGGAAGAAGATCGATCCGTCGTCGGTGCGGTAGGCGTGGCCACGTTCGAGCAGGGTCGAGATCAGCGCGACGATCTCGTCGATGTAGCGGGTGGCCCGCGGCATGACGTCGGGCGTCGTCATCCGCAGGCTCGCGGCGTCCGTCAGGAACGTCGCCAGGTAGCGCTCGCCGACGCGCCTCGATCGTCTCGCCGGTCGCCGCCGCGCCGCGGATGATCTTGTCGTCGACGTCGGTGATGTTCATCACCCAGGTCACCGGGTAGCCGCTCCAGCGCAGGTGCCGGACGAGCAGGTCGGCGAACAGGAACGACCGGAAGTTGCCGATGTGGGCCGGGCCGTAGACCGTCGGCCCGCAGGTGTAGACGCCGACCCGGTCGGGCTGCAGCGGTTCGAACGGCCGCGTCTCGCCGGACAGGGTGTCGTGCAGTCGGAGGCTCATCGGCTGGCCTCCACGGTGGCGATCACGAGTGCCGAGATGCTCCGACCCCCGCCCTCGGCGCCATCGAGGTTGCCGCTCGAGGCCTTCACGTTCACCGCCGCCGGCTCGAGCTCGAGCAGCGCCGCGATGGCCGCGCGCATCGCGTCGAGATGGTCGCCGAGGCGCGGTCGGGCCGCGACGACGGTCAGGTCCACCGCCGTCGCCCGCCAGCCCGCGGCGTCGAGCCGGCGGCGGACCTCGTCGAGCAGCCGCCCGCTGGCGATCCCCTCCGGTGTCCGGGCATCGGCCGGGAAGAGCCGGCCGAGGTCACCCAGCCCGGCCGCGCCGAGCAGGGCGTCGGCCACGGCGTGCAGGACCACGTCGCCGTCGGAGTGGCCCGCCAGGCGCGGGGCGCCGGCGATCTCGATCCCGCCGAGACGCAGCGGCATCCCCGGTCCGAACGGGTGGCTGTCATGGCCGATCCCGGTCCGGGTCGCGGACCGCGCCGTCAGGACGCTCGCGACCCGATCGAGATCGGCCGGGAGCGTCACCTTGAGGTTGCCTGGATCGCCGGGGACGACATGGACCTCGATGCTACAGGCTTCGAGCAGCGCGGCCTCATCGGTGAACGTGTCCGGCCCGTCGGCCGGGAACCGCCGGTAGGCCTCGCGCAGGAGGTCGCGGCGAACGCCCTGTGGCGTCTGGGCCGCGCCGAGGGCGTCCCGGTCCACGGTCGCGCGAACGATCGCCGTCCGTCACCCGCTTGATCGTCTCCGCGACCGGGACGATCGGGATCGCGGCCCCGTACTGCGACGGTGGCCGCCGTGACCGCGCCGATCACGGATCGGCGGGACCAGGGGCCGAGCCGCGTCATGGACGAGGACCACGCCGGATTCGTCCGCGCCGCCCCGGTCGAGCGCGACGAACCCTGCCCGGACCGATTCCTGTCGACGGACCCCGCCGGCAACGACGTCGACGATCGCGCCCGGCAGCCACGCGGCGTCGGCGATGGCGGCACGCCGGTCGGCTGCGGTCACGACCACGACCCGGTCCACCTCGGGGGCGGCGACGAGCGCGTCCAGGGTCCAGGCGAGGAGCGGTCGCCCGCCGATCTCGACGGCCAGCTTGTCGCGGCCGTCCATCCGGGTCGAGCCCCCCGCGGCGACGACGATGACGTCGGCCCGGACCGCGCCGGCCGAGCCGCTCAATCGAGACGCGGCTGGGCGAAGATCATCCGGCCGGCCACGGTCTGGAGCACGCGGGTCACCGAGACGTCCAGTTCCTTGTCGATGTGTCGTGCGCCGCCCTCGACCACGATCATCGTCCCATCCTCGAGGAAGCCGACGCCCTGTCCGGCCTCCTTGCCCTCCTGGATGACCCGGACCCGGAGCTCCTCGCCGGGCAGGACCGCCGGCTTGACCGCATTGGCCAGTGAGTTGATGTTCATCACCCGGACGCCCTGCAGCTCGGCGACACGGTTGAGGTTGTAGTCGTTGGTCAGGATGACCCGGCTCCGCGCGAGGGCGAGGGCGACGAGCTTTGCGTCGACCTCGGCGATGTCGGGCACGTCGTCCTCGACGATCTCGACCGGCGTCGCCGGCTCCTTCTGCATCCGGTTCAGGATGTCGAGGCCGCGCCGGCCGCGATTTCGGCGCAGCGCATCGGAGCTGTCGGCGATGTGCTGGAGCTCCTCGAGCACGAAGCGCGGGATCACGAGCGTGCCGTAGATGAAGCCGGATTCGACGATCTCGGCGATCCGCCCATCGATGATCGCGCTCGTGTCGACGACGATCCTGCGGCTCGCCGCGGGTCACCGCGACGCCGCGATCGGCGGCCGGCGGCCGGAAGATCCCGACCGCCTCGGCGGCGATGAGCAGGTCCCTGCGCTTGGCGACGGTCAGCCCGAGCATCCCGAGGCCGAGACCGATCGACACCGCCAGCGGCAGCCACGTCCCCCATGGCGCCGGCAGACCGCCGAGCGGCAGGCCGAGGAGAAGGCCCATCAGCAGCCCGAGGAGCAGGCCGATGACGGCGGCCACGAACTCGGCAGTGGAGAGCTCCTCGACCCTGGTGATCAACCACGCTGCGGGGACGATCGTGAGGTACGGGAGGATCGCGAAACCCACGACGAGCCAGGCGACCACCCACACTGCCAACAGGGCGCCCGGATACTGGCTGCCGGTGAACAGCCCGTCGCCGGTCGTGGCCAGCCCGAGGCCGATCAGCCCACCGAGCGCGGCGCCCAGGATGCGGATGTAACGGATCAATGACTCCCCTCGGCGTGTCGGCGTCCCCGAAGTCGATCGCGACCGCGCCGGACGGTCAGCCTAGCATCGCGGGAAGGGCCTCGCCACGAGGCGACGGTCGGTCGGACAGGGCCGCCTCGATGGCGTCGCGAAGGGTCGCGACGACGGCGACCTCGAGCCCGTCGATCGCCGGCAGCGCCCCTCCGGACGGCGGCCGCGGCACGATCGCGCGGGCGAAGCCGAGGCGTGCGGCCTCACGCAACCGGCGCTCGAGCCCGACCACCGAGCGCAGCTCGCCGAGCAGTCCGACCTCGCCGATGGCGACGGTCCCTGCCGGGATCGGCCCGGTCACGCGACGACGAGGCGAGGGCCAGGGCGACCGGCAGGTCGAGCGCCGGCTCGACGACGGTCAGGCCGCCGGCCAGGTTCGCGTAGACGTCGTGGCTGCCGAGAGCGATCCCGGCACGCCGGCCGAGGACAGCGATGAGGAGGCTGAGGCGGTTCGGATCGAGGCCGCTCGCCTTGCGTGACGGGTTCCCGTAGCCCGTCGGGCTGACGAGCGCCTGGACCTCGACCAGCAGCGGCCGGCTGCCCTCGAGGGTCGGCGCCACGACGCTGCCCGGGCGCCGATCCGCCGTGGTCGGCGAGGAACGCCCGGGCCGGGTCGGCGACCTCGCGGAGGCCGGTCTCGGCCATCTCGAAGACGCCGACCTCGTCGGTCGACCCGAACCGGTTCTTGGTCGCCCGCAGGAGCCGCAGCGCCGCATACCGCTCGCCCTCGAGGTTGAGGACGGCGTCGACCAGGTGCTCGAGGGTCTTCGGGCCGGCGATCGAGCCGTCCTTGGTCACGTGTCCGACGAGGATGACCGCGATCCCGTCGCCCTTGGCCAGCTCCATCAGCCGCAGGGTCGACTCGCGGACCTGGCCGACGCTGCCGGCCGCGCCCTCGAGCTCGTCGACCGTCGCCGTCTGGACCGAGTCGACGACGACCAGCCCGGGCCGCTCGGCACGGGCGGCCTCGACGATCCGTCCGACATCGTGCTCGGCCAGCACTCGGACGCCATCGGCGGACGAGCCCGTCAGCAGCCCGAGTCGTGCGGCACGCAGTCGGACCTGTCCGGGCGATTCCTCGCCCGTCGCGTACAGGACCCCGAGGCCACCCCGGGTCAGCCCCGCGGCCGCCTGGAGCAGGAGCGTGGATTTGCCGATCCCGGGCTCGCCACCGACCAGCACGAGCGAACCCGGGACGAGCCCGCCGCCCAGGACCCGGTCGAGCTCGCCGATCCCCAGCGGCAGCCGCGGCAGGTCGGCATCGGCGATGGCCGCCAGTCCGACCGGAGAGGTGCTGCCGCCGGCGTTCGCGGCGCGCAGGCCCGCCCGCTCGGTGCGCGACGGCTCGCGGACGACCGTCTCGACCAGCGTGTTCCAGCCGTCGCAGGCGCGGCACTGCCCTTCCCAGCGCAGGAAGGTCTCGCCGCAGGACTGGCAGACGAAGCGGCTCTGGGGCCGCGCCATCGCTAGGCCGCCGAGCGGGCGGCGCGGGTCACCGCGCCTCGACCGGGGTGCGCGGCTCGGCTTCGGCCTGGTGGATGTCGAGACCCGCTTCCGGATCCTTGTCGACGACGATCGTCGTGCCCGGCTCGTACTTGCCGAGCAGGAGGTGTTCGGCGAGGACGTCCTCGATCATGTTCTGGATCACCCGGCGGAGCGGGCGCGCCCCGTAGGCCACGTCGTAGCCGAGCTTGATGATGTGCTCCTTGGCCGCCGGCGTGACCTCGAGCTGCATCTGCTGCGCCCGGAGCTGGTCGCGGACGCGAGCCAGCATCAGGTCGACGATCTGGGCGATCTCCTCGACGGTCAGCGATCGGAACACGACGGTCGCGTCGATCCGGTTGAGGAACTCCGGCCGGAAGTTCTGCTTGAGCTCGGCGGCGACCTTCTCCTTCATCAGCTCGTACGAGCTCTCGGCGCGGTTCGCGTCGGTCGAGCCCATCGCCCGGAAGCCCAGGCTGGAGTTGGTCTGGAGCTGCTTGGCGCCGAGGTTCGAGGTCATGATGATGATCGCGTTGCGGAAGTCGACCCGGCGGCCCTTGGCGTCCGACAGGTGCCCGTCCTCGAGGATCTGGAGCAGGATGTTGAACACCTCCGGGTGGGCCTTCTCGACCTCGTCGAGCAGGACGACGCAGTAGTTCTTGCGCCGGACCGCCTCGGTCAGCTGGCCACCCTCGTCGAACCCGACGTAGCCGGGGGGCGCCCCGACCAGGCGGCTGACGTTGTGGCGCTCCATGAACTCGCTCATGTCGATCTTGATCAGGGCGTCCTCGCTGCCGAACATGAACTCGGCGAGCGCCTTGGCGAGCTCGGTCTTTCCGACGCCGGTCGGGCCGAGGAAGATGAACGAGCCGATCGGTCGCTTGGGGTCCTTGAGACCGGCCCGAGCGCGGCGGACCGCCTTGGACACGATGCCGATCGCCTCCTCCTGGCCGATGACGCGACCATGGAGGGCCTCTTCCATGTTGAGCAGGCGCTGCGACTCTTCCTGGGCGATGCGCGTGACCGGGATCCCCGTCCACATCGCGACGACCTGGGCGATCTCTTCCTCGTCGACCTTGGGCTGGTCGCCCGACACCTGAGCCTGCCATTCGGCCCGCTGGGTGTCGACCGATTCGCGCGCGGTCGCCTCGGCTTCGCGCAGCGTCGCGGCCTCCTCGTACTCCTGGTTGTTGATCGCCGCGTCCTTCTCCTTGGTGATCCGCTCGAGGTCCTTCTGGGCCTCGCGCAGGGCCGGCGGTGCGGACGCATAGCGCAGGCGCACGCGCGACGCGGCCTCGTCGATGAGGTCGATCGCCTTGTCGGGGAGGTGGCGGTCGGTGATGTAGCGGATCGACAGGTCGACGGCGGCCTTCACCGCTTCGTCGGTGATGGTCACCTTGTGGTGCTGCTCGTAGCGCTCGCGGATGCCGAGCAGGATGTCGACCGTCTGCTCGAGCGTCGGCTCCTCGACCATGACCGGCTGGAAGCGGCGCTCGAGGGCGGCGTCCCGCTCGATGTACTTGCGGTACTCGTCGAGCGTTGTGGCGCCGATGCACTGGAGCTCGCCGCGGGCGAGCGGCGGCTTGAGGATGTTCGCGGCGTCGATGGCGCCCTCGGCGGCGCCCGCGCCGACGAGCGTGTGCAGCTCATCGATGAACAGGACCGCGTCGTTGGTGTTGCGCAGCTCCTCGATGATCTTCTTGAGCCGCTCCTCGAACTCGCCGCGGTACTTCGTCCCGGCCACGAGCGAGCCGATGTCGAGAGTCAGGACGCGCTTGTTGATGAGCGTCTCCGGGACGTCGCCGGCCACGATGCGGTGGGCGAGGCCCTCGGCGATGGCGGTCTTGCCGACGCCCGGCTCGCCGATCAGGGCAGGGTTGTTCTTCGTGCGTCTCGAGAGGATCTGGATGACCCTCTCGATCTCTTTGTCTCTCCCGATGACGGGATCCAGCTTTCCTGCTCGTGCCGCGTCGGTGAGATTGATGCCGAGCTGGTCGACCGTCGGGGTCTTGCTCGCGCGCTTCGCCTCCGGAGTCGGGCCGGCCGAGGAGCTCTGCGACAGGACCCGGATGACCTCGTGGCGGACCTTGTCGAGATTCACGCCGAGCGACTCGAGGACACCGGCGGCGATCCCCTCGCCCTCGCGGACGAGGCCCAGGAGCAGGTGCTCCGTGCCGATGTAGTTGTGTCCGAGGCGGCGTGCCTCATCGATGGCGAGCTCGATGACCCGCTTTGCCCGTGGCGTCAGGCCGACCTCGCCGACGACCGGGCGGTCCCCGCGGCCGATGATGAACTCGACGGCGGTCCGCACCTTCGGCGAGCTCGACGTTCATGTTCTCGAGGACGCGCGCGGCGACACCTTCGCCCTCGCGGACGAGGCCGAGGAGCAGGTGCTCCGTGCCGATGTAGTTGTGGTTGAACCGCTGCGCCTCGTCCTGAGCCAGCGTCAGGACCTTGCGCGCGCGATCCGTGAACTTGTCGAAGCGATCCATCGAGTCGAACGCCTGTTCCCTTCTCGAGCGTCACGAACGTGTCGCTCCGGCCATGCTAGCACGACGACCCTGCGCGCAAGTCTGCACTCCGGGGCCGCGTCTTCTACCTATACGAACGTACGGGTCCGCCTTCCGGATCCCTCCGGAGCGGGTAAGAAATCGAAACGACCCGCCGGTCACCGGCGGGTCGTCAGGGCTGGGTCCGGCGACGGTCAGCCCTCGGTGTTTGCCTCCATGGTTTCCCTGGCGATCTCCTCGATCGCCTCGCCGGCCGCGGCTTCCTCGGCAGCCTCGTCGGCTGCCACGGTCTCGATGATGCTCTCGATCGCGTCGCCCGCAGCGGCTTCCTCGGTGGCCTCGTCGGCCTCGACCGCGTCATCGATCGTGGCTACTTCGTCGGCCGTCGCTCGGCCTCGGTGGCCTCGTCGTCGGCGACGGCCGCGAGGATCTCTTCGGCGGTCTCGTCGGCCGCCTCTTCCTCCATGGCCTCCTGGGTCGCGACCGCCTCGACGACCTTGGCGGCGTCCTCGATCGCGGCGGGCTCGTTGTCCTCGTTCGCCGCGGCGGCGTCCGATAGCCGGTCGATCTCGGTGGCGGCCGATGCCTCGAGCGCTGCCTCGTCGGCGGCGACCGTGGCATTCAGGTCCGCGATCGCTGCGGCAGCGCCGGCCTCCTCGACCGCGTCGTCGTCATCGGCCAGGGCCTGGACCTCGGCGACGACCTCGGCCGCGGCGGCTTCCTCGGAAGCCTCGTCGGCGGCCACGGTCTCGACGATCTCCTCGATCGCCTCACCTGCGACGGCCTCTTCGGCGGCCTCGTCGGCGGCCACGGTCTCGACGACGTCATCGACCTCGGCCGCAGCCAGCTGCTGGCGGACCTGGGCGAAGGCAGACGCCAGGGTGTTGTCGATCCCGCCCTCGGGCTCCTGGACCGCGTCCGACATCGAGTAGCTGCGCTCGGGGCGCGGCCGTCGCTCGGGGCGCGGCGCGCCGGGGGCGCTCGGTGCGCTCGGGGCGCCGGGCTCGACGACGGGCCGGGCGGGCGGCTCCTCGGCCTGCTTGAGGCTGAGGCCGAGGCGATGTCGCTCGGAGTCGAGCGAGATGATCTTGAGCTTGAGCGACTGGCCCTCGTGGACGACGTCGCCCGGATGGGCGACGCGCTGGTGCGACAGCTCGCTGATGTGGATCAGGCCCTCGAGCCCGTCGCGGACGCGCACGAACGCCCCGAAGTTGACGAGCTTGGTGACCGTGCCGTCGATGATGTCGCCGACCTTGAAGTCCGCGACCGTGGAATGCCACGGGTCGGGCTGCAGGCGGCGGATCGACAGGCTGATCCGGCCGCGCTCGTGGTTGATGTCGATGACCTCGGCCTCGACCTCCTCGCCGACGTGGTAGCCGGACTCGGGGTTGTTGACCTTGTTCCACGACAGCTCGCTCTTGTGGACGAGGCCGTCGATGCCGCCGAGGTCGATGAACACGCCGAACGGCGCGATCGAGCGGACGGTGCCGGTGACCTTCTGGCCGACCTGCAGGCTGCTGAACAGCTCGTCGCGCTTCTCGCGGCGCTCCTCGTACAGCGCGACCTTCTCGGACAGGATCAGGCGGTTCGCCTTGCGGTTGACCTCGAGGATCTTGAGCCGGAGCTTGCGGCCGACGAACGGCATCAGCTTCTCGGCGATCTCCTGGGCCGCGTCGCGCGGCTGGTCGTTCTGCGGACGGCGCGGGAAGTCGACGATCTGGCTGATCGGCACGAAGCCGCGGATGCCGCAGTCGACGATGAGGCCACCCTTGTTGTGGTCGATGACCGGAGCCTCGATGATGACGCCCGCCTCGAACTGCTCCTGCATGGCGCGCCACTTGCGCTCGAGACCGGCGCGGCGGAGCGACAGGACGACGTGGCCCTCCGGGCGACTCGGGCTGGAGGACGTAGACGAGGACCGTGTCGCCGATCGCCAGCTCCGGCTGGCCCTCGCCATGACGGCCGAACAGCTCGCGATTGCTGACGACGCCCTCGCTCTTGGCGCCGATGTCGACGAGGATCTCGTCCTTGTCGATGCGGACGACCTGGCCTTCGACGACGTCACCGTGCTTGAAGCTCTTGATGTCCGAGTCCTGCTCGGCGAGGAGCTCCTCCATCGTCGTCGGCTCGGGGCCAAGGTCACGGGCGGCCGCGACCGGCTCGTCCTCGTCGTCGCTGGCGGCCGGCGCGTCGGCGGTCTCGTCGGCACTCAGCGTCTCGTCGGCCGGCTGGGAGCCGCTCGCGGCCTGGCCGTTCGCGGATGCCTCGACGGGCACCGCCGCCGGCTCGTCGTCGGAGGCTGTCGCCGATCCATCGGCGTCGGCCGCAGCGGCGGGCGCGGCTGCGTCTTCGGCGATCGCCTCGGGCGCTGGTGCGTCGTCGTCGCCGGTCGCCGCGGGCGGCGTCGGCTGGGGTGCGTCTCCGGTCCTGGGGTCGGTTCGGCTTCGTCGGTGCTGGTGGCGGGCTCGTCTGCGACGGCAACCGCCGCGACGGTCTCGTCGGACGCCTGGTCGGCGACGGAGGCGCTCGCCTCCGGCTCCGGCGTGGGCCCGCCCTGCTGCTCTTCGGTCAAGGGTCTGGTCACTCCTGGTGGTGGATTTGCGCCCGAGAATCACGAACGGCCTGAGCGACGCTCAAGCCGTGTCCGAAACGTTCAGGTGGTCCGTGGTGATCGACTCCGCGGTCCGCTCCTTCGTGCGTCGAATGGGCTCAATATGTCGCTCGTTCGCTGTCCATGCCCCTTGGGGCCGGGAGAGTCTAGCACACGCCTTCCGACCGCTACAATCGGCCGGCCGTGCCCGAATTGCCCGATCTGACCGTGGTCGCCGACGCCCTCCACGCTGCCCTGGCGGGCCGGGCGGTCCGTTCGGCGAGCGCACCCGGGCCGCTGGCCGTTCGCGGGACGCCGGCCGAGCTCGAGGCACTGGTCGGCCAGCGCGTCGAGTCGATCCGCCGGCGGGGCAAGTTCCTCCTCATCGAGCTCGACGCGACGAGATCGCCTGCAATCCGATGCTGACCGGGCGCTTCCAGCTGGCCGCGCCCGGCGACAAGCTTCCGGCCAAGACCGCGTTCGTGCTGGGCTTCGGCGAGCGATCGTCCGGCCCGCCCGATGCGGCGCCCTGGACGGCGGGTGCCGCGCTGGCTCCCCGCCGACGACGCGCGACCCGAGGTCCGCTACCGCGACCCGACCCAGATGGGCAAGATCTACCTCCGGCCGGCCGGCGTCGAGCGGCCGGTCCCCGGACTGGGCGAGCCCGAGCAGGGACCCGATGCCGACGACCCGGCCCTGACCCTGGAGGTCTGGCGCGAGCGCATCCGCCGCCACCCGGGCGAGCTCAAGAACCTGCTCCGCAACCAGTCGTTCGTGGCGGGCATCGGCAACGCCTACAGCGACGAGATCCTGCACGCGGCCGGCCTGCTGCCATTCCGCAAGCGCGCCAGCCTGGCGTCCGAGGAGGTCGACGCCCTCTACACGGCCATGCGCGCGACCCTGGCCGATGCGATCGAGGTCCTCCGCGCGCGCGTCCCACCGACGTTCGAGAAGCAGGTCCGCGACTTCCTCGCGGTCCACGACAAGGGCGGCCAGCCCTGTCCGCGCTGCGGGACGCGCATCACCGAGGTCAAGGCCGGGGGCTTCATCACGTCGTACTGCCGCGGCTGCCAGCGCTGAGCCGGTCCACGGCTGCCGGCCGCCGGATCAGGGATCTTGAGGACCTGACCGACGTGGAGGTTCGCAGTGTTGGTGATGCCGTTGAGCTTGGCGATGGCCTTCGGGGTCGTGCCGAACTTGGCGGCGATCCCGATCAGCGTGTCGCCCGACTTGACCTTGTAGGTCTGCGTAGCCGGCTTGGCCGTGGCACCCGGCGACGCGCTGCCGCTCGGACTTCCCGGACGCTGCCGCGGAACCCGTCGGGGCGTTCGAGGGGGCCGGTGTCGCGCCCGAGGACGGCCGCGCTGAGGCGGCCTTCGCGCTGGCGCCGGCGCTCGTGCGGGCGGCTCGCCGACGGCGCCCGCGAGCCCGGCGGGTGAGGAGCCGCCCGACAGCTTGGCGAAGACGATCAGCGCGAAGGCGAGCGCCATCAGGATGATCAGGGCCGCCTGGCCGACCGACCGCTCCGAACGGAATGCCGGGACCGTGATGGCGATCCGGCCGTGGTCGAGGACCATCGGTGTCGCGCGCGCGAGCGGGCGTGGCAGCGTCGGCTGTCGGTCGGGACCGATGGGTCGGGCGGCACGAGCCGCCTCGAAGGTCGAGCAGGTCAGCGTGATCGGCGGTCAGGCACAGTCGCCGCTGCTTCTCGGCAGCGAGCAGCGCCGGCGGCGCGACGGCCCCGCAACGGTGCTCTCGGGCGACGGTCGAGCTGCGCCACAGCGCCGTCGGCGGCGACCAGGTACGGGCACACCTGGGACAGGGTCCGATCGACGACCGGGTCGGGAGCGGCTGCCGTGGGGCGGAGGTCTGGGTCGACCGCGGTCATGCCGTCAAGGATAGCCGGGTCCGCCCGGTCGGCGGCTGCCGAGCCTCTCGGATGTCGGCCCGCCCGGGAACGCAAAAAATCCCGGCGACGACCTATTTTCCCGAAAGGCTGCCCTCTCAGTATCTTCGGCGCTGGAGAGCTTAACTTCCGTGTTCGGGATGGGAACGGGTGTGGCCTCTCCGCTAGAGTCACCGGGATTCATTGCATCTGGATCGTTTCGGCAGCGGCTCGACGCACGCTCACAAGGAACGCACGGGGCGCCGGAATGGTCTTCGAATTCGAGTCGTCGATGTGGATCTGATCACGATCCTCCAGCCACCGACCCCTGGTCAGTTGCTGAAGAGGTCAAGCCCTCGACCGTTAGTACCGCTCAGCTTCATCCGTCACCGGACTTCCACATGCGGCCTATCAAACAGGTGGTCTCCCTGCGGTCTTACCCGGTTGACCCGGTGGGGAACCTCATCTCGAGGCGAGCTTCGCACTTAGATGCTTTCAGCGCTTATCCCAACCGAACATAGCTACCCAGCGATGCCCCTGGCGGGACAACTGGCACACCAGCGGTTCGTTCACTCCGGTCCTCTCGTACTAGGAGCAGCTCCTCTCAAGTTCCCTACGCCCACGGCGGATAGAGACCGAACTGTCTCACGACGTTCTGAACCCAGCTCGCGTGCCGCTTTAATTGGCGAACAGCCAAACCCTTGGGACGTACTTCCGCCCCAGGATGCGACGAGCCGACATCGAGGTGCCAAACGGTGCCGTCGATGTGAACTCTTGGGCACCATCAGCCTGTTATCCCCGGGGTAGCTTTTATCCGTTGAGTGATACCCCTTCCACTCGGAGGTACCAGATCACTAAGCCCGACTTTCGTCTCTGCTCGACTTGTAGGTCTCGCAGTCAAGCTCCCTTATGCCTTTGCACTCTTCGGCTGGTTTCCATTCAGCCTGAGGGAACCTTTGGGCGCCTCCGTTACACTTTAGGAGGCGACCGCCCCAGTCAAACTGCCCGCCTGACACTGTTCCGCGCCCGGATCACGGGTCGCGGTTAGAAACGAAATCCAGCAAGGGTGGTATTTCAACGTCGGCTCCACCGAGGCTAGCGCCCCAGCTTCAAAGCCTCCCACCTATCCTACACAAGCTGAACCCCAATCCAATGTCAGGGTGCAGTAAAGCTCCACGGGGTCTTTTTGCCCTGCCGCGGGTAACCTGCATCTTCACAGGTACTTCAATTTCGCCGGATCCCTCGTTGAGACAGCGCCCAGATCGTTACGCCATTCGTGCGGGTCGGAACTTACCCGACAAGGAATTTCGCTACCTTAGGACCGTTATAGTTACGGCCGCCGTTTACCGGGGCTTCGATTCAAAGCTTGCACCTCTCCTCTTAACCTTCCGGCACTGGGCAGGCGTCAGCCCCTATACGTCAGCTTTCGCTTTCGCAGAGACCTGTGTTTTTGCTAAACAGTCGCCTGGGCCTTTTCACTGCGGCTTCGATCGACCCACTGCAAGCAGCGAGCCGCGAAGCGCCCCTTCTCCCGAAGTTACGGGGCCATGTTGCCGAGTTCCTTAACGAGGGTTCTCCCGATCGCCTTGGTATGCTCTACCCGCCTACCTGTGTCGGATTGCGGTACGGACACTATTGATCTCGCTAGACACTTTTCTTGCCAGCTCGGCTCACTCGACTTCAAGGCAAAGCCTCTCGCATTCGCGTCTCGGGGTTTGAAATGACCGGACGGATTTACCTGTCCAGTCCCCCTACCTGCTTAGACGCCCATAACCAAATCGGGCGCTCGAACTACCGTGCCGTGTCATGCCATTGCTCTCACCTGGGCTCAGACTCCGGGACTCGACCGACTTTCGCCGGCCAACCTCCGTTCTCCTACCCCCAGGCGACACCTTGCGGTGCAAACGATCGTTAGTGGTTCGGGAATATCAACCCGATGTCCATCGCCTACGACGTTCGTCCTCGGCTTAGGCCCGACTAACCCTGAGCGGACAAGCCTTCCTCAGGAAACCTTAGGCTTACGGCGTGTGAGATTCTCACTCACATTGCGCTACTCATGCCGACATTCGCACTTCCGCCCACTCCAGCCGTCCTCACGGTCGACCTTCACTGCTGACGGAACGCTCCCCTACCAAACCACGACCGGCGAACCGGTCATGGAGTCCGTAGCTTCGGTACCAAGCTTGAGCCCCGCTGAATTTTCGGCGCAGATCCACTTGACCAGTGAGCTGTTACGCACTCTTTCAATGGTGGCTGCTTCTGAGCCAACATCCTGGTTGTCTATGCGAATCCACATCCTTTACCACTTAGCTTGGATTTAGGGACCTTAGCTGACGGTCCGGACTGTTTTCCTTTTGACCACGAAGCTTAGCCCTCGCAGTCTGACTCCCGGGCTCTGAAATCACGGGATTCGGAGTTTGGTTGGGGTTGGTAAGCGGGAAGCCCCCTAGCCCATCCAGTGCTCTACCCCCGTGATTGAACGCCCGAGGCTAGCCCTAAAGCTATTTCGGGGAGAACCAGCTATCTCCGAGTTCGATTGGCATTTCACCTCTATCCACAGCTCATCCCCTAGCTTTTCAACGCTAGTGAGTTCGGTCCTCCACGAGACATTACTCTCGCTTCAACCTGGCCATGGATAGGTCACTCGGTTTCGGGTCTACAGCATGCGACTGATCGCCCTATTCAGACTCGCTTTCGCTCCGGCTCCGTCCTTCGCGGACTTAACCTCGCCACACGCTAGTAACTCGTCGGCTCATTCTTCAAAAGGCACGCCATCAGGCTACCGGCGAACCGGCAACACCCTCTGACTGCTTGTAGGCACGTGGTTTCAGGTACTATTTCACTCCCCTTCCGGGGTGCTTTTCACCTTTCCCTCACGGTACTAGTTCACTATCGGTCGCCAAGAGTATTTAGCCTTGGACGGTGGTCCGCCCAGATTCCCACATGAGAGACCTTCCACGTGGTACTCAGGTGGTCGATCACGGAGGTCGCTCGCTTTCGCCTACGGGGCTCTCACCCACTCTGGCCTGCCGTTCCAGGGCAGTTCGACTAGCGATCGACTTGGTAACTCCGCTGGGACCTTGCCGGGTCCCGATGTTCGACTCCTACAACCCCCACTCAGAAACGGCGGCAACCTATCGCGCTGAGTGAGTTTGGGCTGTTCCCTTTTCGCTCGCCACTACTCAGGGAATCATCTCTTTTCCTCCAGCTACTGAGATGTTTCAGTTCGCTGGCTTACCTCTTCCCGGCCTATTTGATTCAACCGGGAGTGACTGGGCATGACCCCAGCCGGGTTTCCCCATTCGGATATCTCCGGATCAGCGTCTGCTCGCGACTCCCCGGAGCTTTTCGCAGCCTGCCGCGTCCTTCATCGGCTCTTGGCGCCAAGGCATCCACCCCGTGCCCTTTGTAGCTTGACCCCCTCCAGCCTCTGACCAGGTGGCCAGTCGCCGGTTGGGATCGGATCGGGATCATTTCGTATCGACTACTCGGCGAAATCGAAGATTCATTCAATCTGCCGAAACATATCCAGTTGTTAAGGTGCGACGCGTCCGAAGACGCGCCTCCCGGCGCAACGACCGAAGTCGCTCCGACGTCCAGCGATCCGCTGGTCGGTGGCCTGCCGCGCAGAGGCGGAAGGACACGGATCAGGGGCTCGATATCCGGGACATGGTCCCGGTGGTCGGATGGGGGTGTCTCGGGGATGGACCCGATCTCTTCGAACTGTGCGTGGCGCCGGCGCTCGAGCGGTGGTGGAGACGAGGAGACTCGAACTCCTGACCCTCTCCTTGCAAAGGAGATGCTCTACCAGCTGAGCTACGTCCCCGCGCCAGGGGTGGGGAGTGGTGGGCGATTCTGGACTCGAACCAGAGACCTCTGCCTTATCAGGGCAGCGCTCTAACCAGCTGAGCTAATCGCCCTCCGCGGGTGGTTGCCGTGACTTGACGTTGACGACACGGTCGTCTCCGCGGACGGCTGCACCTTGACCCTTGAAGAGTGACAGGAAATACCGACCAAAGGATGGTCGAATGGGTTCGGTGTTCTTTCCAGGTCGCGTATCGATCTCCGGCATCGATCCTTGCGGACCGGCGCCGGCGAGCTCCACCTGGCGGGGAGACTCGAGCGACCGTGCGATCAACCCTAGGAGCCATCAACGCCTCGACCCCACCGAGAGTCGAGACTCGGATCTCCCTAGAAAGGAGGTGATCCAGCCGCACCTTCCGGTACGGCTACCTTGTTACGACTTCGTCCCAATCACCAACCCCACCTTCGACGGCTGCCTCCTTGCGGTTGGCCCACCGGCTTCGGGTGTTGCCAGCTTTCATGACGTGACGGGCGGTGTGTACAAGGCCCGGGAACATATTCACCGCCGTATGCTGACCGGCGGTTACTAGCAACTCCGGCTTCATGCAGGCGAGTTGCAGCCTACAATCCGAACTGAGACCGGCTTTAAGGGATTAGCTCCACCTCGCGGTTTTGCAGCCCGTTGTACCGGCCATTGTAGCGTGGGTGTAGCCCAGGACGTAAGGGCCATGCTGACTTGACGTCATCCCCACCTTCCTCCGAGTTTCTCTCGGCAGTCCCGTGTGAGTGATACAACACACAGTAGGGGTTGCGCTCGTTGCGGGACTTAACCCAACATCTCACGACACGAGCTGACGACAGCCATGCAACACCTGTGGCCAGGCCCCTTGCGGGGAACCGACGTTTCCGCCGGGATCCTGGTCATGTCAAGCCCTGGTAAGGTTCTTCGCGTTGCGTCGAATTAAACCCCACGCTCCGCTGCTTGTGCGGGCCCCCGTCAATTCCTTTGAGTTTTAGCCTTGCGGCCGTACTCCCCAGGCGGGACACTTAATGCGTTAGCTTCGGCACTGGCGGGGTTGATACCACCAACACCTAGTGTCCATCGTTTACGGCTAGGACTACCGGGGTATCTAATCCCGTTTGCTCCCCTAGCTTTCGCGCCTCAGCGTCAAGAACAGGCCAGGTAGTCGCCTTCGCCACTGGTGTTCCTCCCGATATCTACGCATTTCACCACTACACCGGGAATTCCACTACCCTCTCCTGCCTTCGAGTCGATCAGTATCGAATGACCCTCCCCAGTTGAGCCGGGGGCTTTCACACTCGACTTGAACGACCGCCTGCGCGCTCTTTACGCCCAGTAAATCCGGACAACGCTTGTCACCTACGTATTACCGCGGCTGCTGGCACGTAGTTAGCCGTGACTTATTCATCAGGTACCGTCATAATCTTCCCTGATAAAAGAGGTTTACAACCCGAAGGCCTTCATCCCTCACGCGGCGTTGCTGCGTCAGACTTTCGTCCATTGCGCAAAATTCCCGACTGCTGCCTCCCGTAGGAGTCTGGGCCGTGTCTCAGTCCCAGTCTGGGTGATCGTCCTCTCAGACCACCTACCGATCGTCGCCTTGGTGAGCCGTTACCCCACCAACGAGCTAATCGGACGCAGGCCCCTCCCGAAGCGCCTTGCGGCTTTACTGGTGTGAATGAACACACCACCACATGCGGTATTAGCCACCCTTTCGGGCAGTTATTCCCCACTTCGGGGCAGGTCACCTACGCGTTACTCAGCCGTCCGCCACTAACGATCAAGGCAAGCCTCGATCGTCCGTTCGACTTGCATGTCTCATGCACGCCGCCAGCGTTTATCCTGAGCCAGGATCAAACTCTCCAAAAAGATGCACGACCTTGCGGCCGCGACTTTTGTCCGAGGGTTTGACCACTCGCACATCCTTATCACGGATTTCCTGTCACTCTTCAGTTGTTAAGGTGCAGCGGCCGGGGCGCGACGGCCCGCGGCGCAGACGTCGAATGATGGGGCCTGCGGCGGCGAGTGTCAAACGCGACGCTCGGGCAGCCCGGGCGATCGCGAGCGAGCGTCAGAAGAGGCCGCTCTCCACGAGCAGGACGAAGGCAGCGGCGCTCAGCCAGCACAGGAGCGCGAGCTCGACCGACCCGGCCGCGCCGAGCGGTCCGACGGCTGCCAGGTACACGACGACGCCGAGGATGAACGCGATGCCGGCCTTGGCGAGGCGCAGCAGGATCTCGTTGACGAGGTTGCTCACGGCCGGCTTCAGACCGCCCGGCGGCCCTGGAGGGCACGGATCAGGGTGACCTCGTCGGCGTACTCGAGATCGCCGCCGACCGGCAGGCCTCGGGCGATCCGGCTGACGACACCGACGACGGACTCGAGGCGCTCGGCCAGGTACATCGCCGTCGCCTCGCCCTCGAGCGTCGGGTTGGTCGCCATGATCACCTCGGCGAACGGTTCGCCGTCACGCGCGGCCGCGTCCGCGCGTTCGAGCAGCTCGCGGATCCGCAGCCGGTCGGGGCCGATGCCGTCGATCGGCGAGATGGCGCCGTTGAGCACGTGGTACAGGCCCTTGAACTCGCCGGTGCGCTCGAGAGCGAGGACGTCGAGTGGCTCCTCGACGACGCACAGCCGCGTCGTGTCGCGGCCCGGATCGCGGCAGATCGGGCAGAGCGGCTGGTCGCTGATGTTGAAGCAGCGCTCGCAGAAGACGACCTTGTCGCGGACGTCGATCAGCGCGGCGGCGAGCGTCCGCGCCTCCGACTCCTGGGCGCGGAGCAGGTGGAACGTCAGCCGCTGGGCGGTCTTCGGGCCGATCCCGGGCAGGCGCGCGAACGACTCGATCAGGCGGGCGACCGGCTCGATGACGGGGCTGACCATCCGGGGCGCTGTCCCTACATCCCCGGCAGGCGAAGCCCGCCCGTCACAGCGGACATCTTCTCCTCGGCGATGGAGCGCGAGGCACGCAGCGCGTCGTTGACGGCGGCCACGACGAGGTCCTGGAGCATCTCGACATCGGCCGGATCGACCGCGGACGGATCGATGGTGACGCTGACGAGCTCCTGCTTCCCCGTGACCGTGGCATTCACGACGCCGCCGCCCGCCGAGCCATCGACCAGCGTCGATTCGAGCTCGGTCTGGATCCGCAGCATCTCCTGCTGCATCTGCTGCGCCATCCGCTGGAGGTTGCCCATCCCCATCCCGGTCTCCTTCTCGTCGGTGCCTCGGTGGTCAGTCTGCCGCAACCGACGGGTGGCCGTCGGTCCCGCCCCGTCAGCTGATCTCGCCGACGTCGGCCAGCTCCTCGGCGAAGATCCGGCGGGCCTCCGCGACGAGGTCGTCGCTCGGCTCCGCCAGCTCGATGTTGGCGACAACGCAGCGAACGGTGACGGGGTGACCGATGACCTCCGCGATGCCGGCCTCGATGCCGGGCCGGCGGCGCTCTGCCTGCTCCTTGAGGAACGCCTGCTCCTCGGGGAAGCCGAGCGTGACGATGGCGCCGTCGACGGCGACGGGCCGGCACTTGAGGATGAGCGGCTTCGTCGGCGGGTGCTGACTGAGACGGTCGACGATCGCCGGCCACGCCGACAGCAGGGCATCAAGGTCGGGGTCCAGCCCCTTCGACGCCGGGCCGCCTGGGCCGGTCGGGCCGGCGGCTGAGCGGGCGGGGCCGCCGCGGGGGGTGGGACCGGCGGGACCGGTGTCGCCGACGTGGTCGACCGGGGCGCGGCGGACCTGCGCTCCCTCGACTGGCACGCTGGCACGCGCTGGTGCCGTGGTCGTCGCGGGCTGTGCCGCCGACGATGCTGGCTGATGCCGGGCGGCTCGCGGTCGGCGCGGAACCGTTAGGCGGTGCGGCCGCTTCGGTCGCTCGACCGGGCGGGCGTCGACGCCGGCGTCTGCGGCCTGGGTCCGCGGTGCGACCTGGGCGGCAACGCCCGGGCCGACCGGACCGGCGGCCGGCTCCGCGGCGAACATCGCGAGCTCGAGACCGAATCGCAGCCCGCCGATGCCGCTCCGGTTCGGGTCGATGGCGGCCAGGCGCCGAGCAGCGGCGATCAGCGCGGCCTGATCGTGGCGCGCCGCCGTCGGGTCGGCGAAGCCGGCGATCAGCTCGGCTCGGATGGCCTCGACCGCCTGATCGAGCAGTGCGCGCAGGTCGCGGCCGCGCTCCTCGAGCGAGTCGAGCAGGGCGACGCCGGCCGCCCCGTCACCGCGGACGAGATCGTCGACGAATGCCTCGACGACCTCGGCGTCGGCCAGGCCGAGCAGGTCGCGGACATGGGCCTCGTCGATCCGGTCGGGCGCGGCAGAGAGCAGCTGGTCGAGCATCGATTCGGCATCGCGCATCCCGCCGGCCGCCAGCCGGGCGATCAGGTGGACCGCGGCGGGATCGGCCTCGCGGCCGTCAGCCGCCAGGATCCGGGCGAGCTTGCCCTCGATCTCGGCCACGGTCAGCCGCCGGACGTCGTAACGCTGCAGCCGCGACAGGATGGCCGGCGGGAATGCCGACGGCTCGGTCGAGGCGAACATGAACATGACGAAGTCGGGCGGCTCCTCGATCGACTTCAGCAGCGCGTTCCAGGCCGGACCGGTGATCTGGTGCGCCTCGTCGAGGATGTAGACCTTGCGCTTGAGCTGGCCGGGCGGATAGGCGAGACGCTCGCGCAGGCCGCGGACGTCGTCGATGCCGCGGTTGCTGGCGGCGTCGATCTCGACCAGGTCAAGCGAGGTCCCCTCGCGGATCGACACGCACGACGGGCATCGGTCGCAGGCGTCGCCGTCCTGGAGGTTGGTGCAGTTGACCGCCTTGGCCAGGATCCGGGCCAGCGACGTCTTGCCGGTGCCGCGCGGCCCGACGAACAGGACCGCATGGCTCACCCGGTCGCTCCGGACGGCGTTGCGCAGCGTCTCGACGACGGCTTCCTGACCGACGATCTCGCTGAAGGTCTGCGCGCGCCAGCGCCGATAGAGCGCCTGGTGCGGGACGGTCGACGTCACGGCCTCCTCGGACTGACGGCGGTTGATCGAAGCTGAATGCCGTGCACCCTCCGTCGACCAGAACGGTCTCGTGCCCACCATGACGAGCGGCTCGGACCAGGCCGTTCCGCGGCACCCGACGATGGTCGCTTAGTGCTGCTTCCTTCCGGACCTGACACGGTTCGCGGTTCGCCGCTGCGCGGGACCCGGTCCTCAACGTCACGCGTCGGGCGGCGTTCGAGAACGGAGACCTCGGGAGGGGATTCAGCCCTGCTATAGCGGATTGCAGGTACAGGGCACCGCTAGTTCCCCGCCTAGCACGGCTCCGGAAGGATACCGCGGATGGGGCTGCCTCACGTCAGGCCCCGGCTTGTCTCCAGGACCGCCGGTCGTGGCCGAAATGGACGAGCGCCGGCTCGAGCCCGCGGAGGCGCTCGATCGAGCGATCGTAGGCGTCGCGGTCGGGCGCACTGCTCCGACCCTCGAGCTCGTCGGGCTCCCCTGCCCACTCGTCGACCGTGTAGACGGCCTGGCCGGCGAGCAGCACGAGCCCGTGCGTCGGTGTCGACCGCGAGCGACTGGTGGCCCGGCGTGTGCCCGGGCGTCGCGACGATCCTGATCCCTCGAACGGTTCGTGGTCGCCAATGAGCTGGACGTACCTGGCGCCCGGGAAATCGATCCACTCGAGGATGGTGTGGTCGGTCGGTGTGCGCGATCTCCCACTCGGTCGCCTGGACGTAGATGGGCACGTCCGGGAATGCCAGGTTCTGACCGGAGTGGTCGGCATGGAGGTGGCAGTTGGCGACGGCGGTCACGTCCGCGATCGGGATGCCGGCATCGGCGAGGGCATCGCCGATCCGCCGCGCGACCGGGTGGTATCGCTCGTCGAGCTCCGTCGTTGCCGAACCCGAGCCCGGTGTCGAACAGGAAGATCCCACCGCGGTGGCGGATCGCATAGCCCATGACCACGCCCTGCCGATGCGCCAGCTCCGGTTCAGGAAACCGGAACGTCCCCAACTCGAGCGCGATGACCTCGGGCAGCTTGGTCATGCTCGCTGGGCCGGCTAAGGCACGAAAGGAAGCGCGCCGCGAGGGCGGTCGGGCGAAGGCGACGCCGAGCACCGAAGCGAGCGCACCCCAAGGTGCGTAAGCGAGGAGCGGAGGCGCCAACGCGCGCCCGGGCCGTCCTCGCGGCGCGCGGTGATGGCGGAGAGGGCGGGATTCGAACCCGCGACGGGTTGCCCCGAACCGCATTTCCAGTGCGGCGCCATAGTCCACTAGGCGACCTCTCCGAGAGACGATCCGTGACTCGCACGTCGATCGTGCCACGGCGCTGGTTGCTGCCACGACCTTCGCCGCATGGCGGTTCCTGGGAAGGCGGCACCGAGCACCGGAGCGAGCGCACCCGAGGTGCGTAAGCGAGGAGCGGAAGCGCCAACGCGGCCAGGGGCCGTTCAGATCGGTGGAACGATGGCGGAGAGGGCGGGATTCGAACCCGCGGTGCTTTCGCACACCGCTTTTCGAGAGCGGCACCATCAACCACTCGGACACCTCTCCGCGGGAGAGGATACCAAACGCGCCCCCGACGGACCGCCGCGGCCGGCGTTCAGCCGGTGGCCAGGGGCGTGAACAGGGCCTCGGCCTCGTCGCGCCGGATGCCGCTGACGACCTTGATCCGGCGCGGCAGGCTGGGGTGCTGGGCGAGCTGGATGACGGTGCCCGCCGCGCCGTCGCGCGTGTTGGCGACGGCGAACACGAGCGCCTCGACGTCGCTCTCGAGCAGGGCGCCGACGCACATCGCGCACGGTTCCTCGGTGGTGAAGATGGTCGCGTCGGCGAGGCGGACGGTCCCGAGCTTCCGGGCGGCCTCGCGCAGGACGACGACGACCGCGTGGGCCGTCGGGTCGTTCGTCTCGAAGACCCGGTCGTGCGCCCGCACGACCATCGCCTCGTCGACCACGGCGACCGCGGCGTTCGGCCGCTCGCCATTCGCCAGAGCGGCCTGGGCCTCGGCGAGCGCCTCGCCCATGAACAGCTCGTAGTTCATGGGGCGATGCTAGCAGACCGATTCGGGCGCACCGTCGTCGCGGATCGGGTCCGCGCGATGCCGAATCGCAACCCGCGGCCGGGTCGGTCGGGGCGGTAGGATACCGACCGTCATGACAGCCCCGAAACGCATCGCGATCCTGACCGGCGGCGGCGACGTGCCCGGCCTCAACGCCGTCATCAAGAGCGTCGTCTACCGCGCCACCGAGGTCGGCTACACGGTCCTCGGCATCCGCCGCGGATGGGAAGGGCTGACCCACGTCCGACCCGGCCACGAGCCCGGCGACGGCTACCTGCGGCCGCTCGACCGGATCAACACCCGGACGATCGAGCGGACCGGCGGCACCATCCTGCACACCTCGCGGACCAACCCGCGGAAGATGCCGCCGGCGGCGATGCCGCCCTGGATGGGCGAGGCGGATCGCGCTCGCTACGCCGTGTCGGAGGGCGTCTTCGACCTGACGCCGCTCGTCCTCGACAACCTCGCCGCGCTCGGCATCGACGTCCTCGTCACCATCGGCGGCGACGACACGCTGTCCTACTCCCAGGTCCTGGTCAACGCCGGGATCCCGCTGCTGGCGATCCCCAAGACGATGGACAACGACGTCCAGGGCACCGAGTACTGCATCGGCTTCTCGACGGCGATCACCCGGGCCAAGGAGGCGATCAACCGGCAGCGGACGACGCTCGGCAGCCACGAGCGCATCGGCGTGTTCCGGATCTTCGGCCGCGACGCCGGGTTCTCGGCGCTGTACACGGCGTACGTGACGTCGGCGCGCTGCGTCATCCCGGAGGCGCCCGTACGACCTCGATGCGCTGTCGGCGCTGCTCGCCGCCGACCACGCCGCCAACCCGAGCCACTACGCGTTCGTCATCACCGCCGAGGGCGCGATCTGGAAAGGCGCGCAGATGTCCGATGTCGGCGACACCGACGCCTTCGGCCATCGCCACAAGGCGAACATCGGCGAGGCGCTGGCGTCCGAGCTGCGCGAGCGGACGGGCATCGAGACGCTCGCCTCGGAGCTGACCTACGACCTGCGCAGCGGCGAGCCGGATTCGCTGGACGCGCTCGTGGCGACGACGTTCGCGAACATCGCGATGGACCTCGTCGAAAGCGGCGTGACCGGCCGGATGATGGCGATCCAGGACGGCAAGTACGCCCACACCTCGCTCCCCGACCCGGCGCTCGGCCCGCGTCGCGTGGACGTCCCGACGATGTACAACGTCGAGCGGTTCCGACCCCGCTACAACGGCAAGCTCGGCGACCCGATGCTGTTGGTCGGCCTCGACTGAGTCGGTCAGCCCTCGAGGGCTGACAGGGAACGGATCGCGCGAGCGAGGGCCGACATGTCGTCGTCGCCGTGGCCGCGCGGCGATCAGTCCGGTCTCCAGCTGAGCCGCCAGGGCGCTGACCGGCAGGGCGGCACCGAGCTGCGCCGCCAGGTCGAGGGCGATGCCGAGATCCTTGCGATGGAGGGCGAGCTTGAACCCGAGCGGGTAGTCGTTGTCGATCATCCGGCCGCTCCGGTTGGCGAGGACCCAGCTCTGCGCGGCCCCGCCGCCGAGCGCACCGACGACCTGCTCGACGTCGAGACCGGCCTTCATGGCGAGGACCATCCCCTCCGCGACCCCGAGGTAGGTCCCGGCCAGGATCACCTGGTTGACGGCCTTGACCGCCTGCCCGGCACCGATCGGACCGACATGGGTGATCGTCCGGCCCATCGCCGCGAGGACCGGCCGCGCGTGCTCGACGTCGGCCGCGTCGCCGCCGACGAAGATCGTGAGGGTCGCGTTGCGGGCACCCTCGCTGCCACCCGAGACCGGAGCGTCGACCATCCGCAGGCCGCGCTCGGCGAGGCGCGCGGCGAAGTCCCAGCTGCCGGACGGGGCGATCGTCGAGCAGTCGACGATCAGCGTGCCGGCCGTCGCGCCCGTCGACGACGCCGCCCTCGCCGAACAGGACGGCCTCGACGTCGGGCGTGTCCGAGACGCAGATGACCGCGACGTCGACGCCCGGCGACGGCGTCGGACGGGCTGTCGGCGAAGGTGACCCCGAGATCGGCGAGCTCCGGGGCTCGGCCCGGCGTCCTGTTCCAGCCGACGACCTCGAACCCGTTGCGGGCCAGGTTGGCGGCCATCGCCGCCCCCATCGTGCCCAGGCCGAGGAAGGCGACCCGGCCGCGCGCCGGCGATGGCTCCGCGGTCATGGCTTGGGTGCCGCGTCGCTCGGCGGTTCCCGCTCGGTGCTTCGGTGGCTTCCGTCGCCTCGGTCGCCTCGGCCGCCTCGGCTGCCCCGGCCGCGCCGGCCGCCGCGGCCGCGCCAGCGCCCGCTGCCGCCATCCTGGTCGCGTCCGCGGGCGATGAAGAACGCGGCGATCGCCCCGATGATGACGATCAGGATGATGATCCCGAGGAGGTTGCCGCTGTCGCGTCCGGTCGGCTCCGGGGCCGCGCTCGGGGCCGGGGTCGCGGTCGGGCTCGGGCTGGCGAAGACGACGGGCGTGACCACGACCTGGACCGCGGTCTTCGGGTTGCCCTTGGTCAGGACGGGGACGCCCGCGTCGTTCCGCCACGACTGGCCGCTGTCCACGACCTCGGCGGTCACGACGTAGTCCTTGGCCGGATCGACGTCGGTGATGGTGTACGGGACCGCGAACGCCTGCGGCAGCCCGTTCGCGACGGTCTGGACGTCGATGCCGAGCGAGTCACCGGTGGCCGGATCGACCACGACCGTCATCGAATAGGCGCTCGTCGAGGGGTGGAGGCCGACGGCGCTGATCTGCCCGCTGACGGCGCCCTTGAGCAGGTCGGGGCGATACGCCAGCGTGATGTCGACCTCGGACGGGTTGCCCTTGGTCAGGACCGGGACACCCTTCCCGGTGACCCAGGCATTCGCCCCGTCGACGATCGTCGCCTGGAGCGTGTAGGTCACCGATGAGTCGATGTCGGCAGGGTCGAAGCCCAGGTTGAACGAGACGGGCACGGCGCTGATGTCGCGATCGATCTCCGACGCGACGATCGAGCTCTCCGTGGCCCGGGCCGAGCCACGGACGAGCGCGACCACGGCGAATGCATCGCTGGTCAGCTTGTAAGGCTCGTGATAGGTCAGCGTCCCGGTGATGGTGTCGACCGGGGTCGGGGTCGGTGCGGCGGACGCGCTGGCGGCCGGCGACGCGGTCGGAGCGGGCGTCGGCGGTCGGGCGTCGGGGTGGGCGTCGGGGTCGGGGTCGGGCGTCGGGGTCGGCGTCGGGCGTCGGGCGTCGGGGTCGGAGTGGGCGTCGGCGTCGGAGTCGGCGTCGGCGTGGCCGTCGCGCGGGTCGGCTCCGGGCCGGGCGCGGATGGACGGACGCGGACTCGCTCGGGCTGGCGCTCGGCTCGCCGCTCGGCGACGCGGACGGCACGGTGGATCCGCTCGGGAACGGGACTGGGGGCCGGCGTGACGACGGGCAGGTCCGTCGCGACGCGGGTCACGGGCAGGGAGACCGGGCCGCCGGCCTTGCCGCCCTGGATGATCGGCGCGCCCTCCTTGTTCTCCCAGACGGCGGCGCCGTCGACGATGGCGCCCTTGACGACGTAGGTCGCGGTCGGGTCGATCAATGCCGGGTCGAAGCCGATGGTGAAGGCGAGGTCGGCCGGGCCGGTGATCGGCCGGACCTGGCGCGAGACGAGCGTGCCGGTCTCGACCTTGACGAGGGACGCGATCTCGACCGCGCCGGGTCCGTACGTGGCGTCGGCCGGAGGCACGATCGTCCCGGTGATGGACGCCGGCGCCGTGGCGGGAACGACGGAAGGACGAGGGCGATGCCGTTGACCGGACCGCCCGTGATGACCGGCTCGCCGTGCGGGTTCTGCCAGACGTTGGTGCCATCGGTGATGGTCGCGAACAGGGCGTAGGCGTGGGTCGGATCGATGCGGCGCTGTCGACGAGCACGGAGAAATCGATCGGGATGGGCGGTCGGCGCCCCGATCCACTCCTCGCCGACGATGGCCCCGGCGTCCGGCGCCGCGGTCTGGTCGACGATCGTCACGATGGCGACCGCGGCCGGGCTCAGGGTGACGCGCTCGGCGTAGGACAGCGAGCCCGTGACGGCGGTGCTGGCCGCCGAGGTCGGGACGGCCATGAGGCCGGCGACCAGCCCGATGGCGACGATCGCAGCTGCGAGACGACGGATGATCGGGCGCGACGGACTCACGGATATGACCTCGAGATGGGGGTCGCCGGCAACGCCTCCGCGTCCCGGAGCCCGGTCCGAAGCCTAGCAGGATGGCCACCGGCGACACACGTCGGACCAGGCGCGCGACGGTCGCGTCGCCCATCGCGCGAACAGTGGCGGGCGACTGTATCGACAGTGGCGCTCGACTGTGTCGATCCGTCCGGGTCGTATCATTCGCGCGCCCGCCAAACCGCATCACGGCCAAGGGCACCCGAGGTGATCGTTGGATCTTTTACCCCGACACGTCTCAGTCCTGTCTCGTGCCCTGGATCATCTGGCTCGGGCTGGCCCTCGCGACATTCGCCGGCCTCCTCGTCCTGGGGCGGCATCTCACGTTCCGCGAAGACGAGTGGACATTCATCGCCGCCGACCCGTCCGGGCTCGCTTCGTATCTCGAACCGCACAACGAGCATTGGTCGACCGTCCCGCTGATCCTGTATCGCGGAGTCCTCGCGCTCTTTGGCCTGCACTCCTACCTGCCCTACCTGGCCGTGTTGGCCCTGCTCCACGTGGCCGCCACCGCGGGCGCGTTCACGCTGCTCATCCGGCGCCTGCCGGGCTGGGCCGCGCTCCTGGCCGTCCTCCCGCTGCTCGTCCTCGGGAGTGGCTTCGAAGATCTTGCTGTGGGCATTCCAGGTCGGGTTCGTCGGAATCGGTCGCGGCCGGGACCTGGGGCCTCGTCGTGCTCGAGACCAACCAGCGGCGGTGGACCGCGGTCGGTGGCGTGGCACTTCTCATCGTCGGGCTCGCGTCGTCCGGGATGGGCATCTTCTTCGTGGTGGCGGCCGCTATCCGACTGTTCGTCGACCCGGCCTTCCGGCGGCGCTCGGTCTGGATGCTGGTCCCCGCCGTCGTCTTCACGACCTGGTATCTGGCCTTCGGGCGCACCGGTTAGGCGGGGGTGGCCTGGCCTCGGTGGGAGATGTGATCCCCTTCGCGGCGCGGGGTCTGACTCACTGCCGTCGCGCGGATCGGCGGGTTCGACCTCGCCGGTCTCGGACACCGTTGCTCGGCTCGATCGCCGCGGCGATGCGGCGCTGTTGCTGGTGGCCGCCGTGTTCGTCCTGCAGGCCGCAGCGTCGCCAGGTGGCTCCATTGGCGCTCGGCGGCGTCGTCGCGGCCGTCGTGATGTACGTCATGATCGCTCTCGACACGAGCGGACCTGTCTAGCCGACTTCGCGACGCGTAGCCGCTACGTGTACGTCGCAGCTTTCCTGTTGATCCCCGCGGCAGGCGACCTCATCGGTTCCTGGTCCCCTGGACGTCGACTGCCACGAGCGGGTGTCGTCTGCTTTGGTCGCCCTGGTGCTCCTCTCGGTCGGTGCGAACGTCCATGGACCTGCGTACCGGTCGCGACGGCGCTGACCGGGGACGCGTCAATCGACGCGGGCCGACCTGACCGTGCTGGCCGAGAACGCCGGGACGGTCGTGGCCGGAATCATTGCTGCCGCTCGGCTGGCCCGACCTGGACCGACTCGCGGGGCTGCTCGAGCGCTATCCGATCCCCGCTCCAGGACAGCCTCGTGCCATCCGATGCGAGCAGACCCGGCAAGGCGGCGCTCGAGCGAGCCCTCATCGGGCTCGCAGCCTGTACCGTTCAGCGTGACCGCCGACGGCACCCCGCCCGCCGGTCATCCACAGGTCCCGCCGGTCCTCGCGTCGGCCGGGGGCGTGGTCACGCCGACGGATCGATGCCTGTCGTTCGCCACGTCCGGCGAAGACGGGTGGATCACCGTGTCGGTCCCGGACGGAGGGCAGCTCGCGATCGAGGGTCCCGTGGATGGGGCCAAGGTCTCGTTCGGACGCGCACGGCCGCCCGCCTCGTCGACCGCCAGACCGGTTCCCACGTCGCCGAGCGACACATGGTCGATCGCCGTTCCCGATCTCGGCTCTGGTACCCCGTGGCAGGCGCTGGCTCGACCTGCCCGGACCGGTCACGGTGAGGTTGTGCGACTTCGCGCCGTGATCCGGTCAGATGTTGATCGACGATAGATTGGGTGGCGCGCCCGGCGGGACTCGAACCCACGACCTTTAGGTCCGCAACCTAACGCTCTATCCACTGAGCTACGGGCGCATGTGCCGGCGGTGGCTGGCGGAGAGGGAGGGATTCGAACCCTCGATGCAGGTTACCCCACATGGCGGTTTAGCAAACCGCTGCACTAGACCTCTATGCGACCTCTCCGACGCGACGGCGGCCGGAATCCTATCACGGGCGACGTGACTGGCCGCGTCCGATAGGTCAGACGCCGACACGTGCCAAGCGCTCGCCGATCCGGTCAGCCGCGGCCTGGTCCGGCGGGTTGACCAGGAAATCCTGGGTCAGCGATCCCCATGTCGACAGCGTCCTGGCCGATGTAGCAATCCCAATGCATCCCCTCGGACATCCTGGCCGATGCACCCACCGGCGACTTTGCCGCTCGACGACGGAGCAAAGTCTGTCTCCATCTTGTGTAGTCCGACACCTCGGGGGCCGGCGTCGGATCCCAGCGTGCAGTGGAAGACCTTGCCCTACGGCGTTGACCGCACAGGTCGGATCGGTCTGGTCGAAGATGACGGCGCCGGCCGGCATCGCGGTGCGCGACCTGTTTCGGCGTGAGGAGTGTTCGCTGCGGCGACCCCTCCCCGGTCCCGATGATGGCGATCGAGCGCCACCGCCAGCGCCACTCGGCGGAGGGGTCTGCTCGGCGTCCGCGGCGAAGGTCTCGCTCGGTCGAGGCACTGAGCGCGTCACCCAGGCGCTCGGAGGTCGGTGGTTGTCGTTGGTCGTGGCCATGGTCGGACTCCTTATCGGTGTCGGTATCGAACGGGGCGTGGGCGGTGGGGCGGCAGTCACCCATTCGACGTCGGGGCTAAGTCGCTGGCGGATCAGAACGCAGACCCCGGTGGACCCGCACCCGCGCCGTCTCGGGCGTGCAATCGAGCTCGCGCGCGACGTCGTCGTAGGCCTGGTCGGCCAGGACCCGGAGCTCGATGGCGCGGCGCTGGCCTTCGGGCAGCTCGGCCAGGGCCACCGTCCAGGTCGTCGTCGAGGCCGTCCAGCCACGTCGCATCCGACGGTCGCGGCCGTGGGCCGGATCTGGAGTGACCAGGCGTTCCAGCGCGGTCCCGTTCGACGGCCCGCCGCCGGACCGACGCGGCGAGGACGTTCCGGGCGATCCCGAACAGCCACGGTGCGGCCGTCCCTTCGGCGTGATCGACGTATCGCTCGCGCGAGAGCCAGGCCTGGGCAAAGGTCTCGGCGGTGAGCTCCAGGCGCGGCACCGGGGTCGCGGCTTCGTCGCAGATGGAAGGCGTGGATCCGGCCGGCGTGCCGGTCGTACAGGACGCGAAACGCCGCCGGATCCCGGCGTGCTCGTGCCAGCAGGTCGGCATCGGTGGTGGTTTCGAGAGCTGGGATCCTGTCGCCATACAGGTCTCCGTGCGGATGGTCTCGCCTGTACAGGCGCGCGACGGCGATCCCGTTACATCGGGCCGGCTCTCTAGCGTGACCCCGTATGATGCGACCGAAGGAGCGAGCCGATGGATCCAGCCCCCGGGATGACAGGCCCGCGACGACCGACTTCGCGCCGGCGACATCGGCGAACCGACCCGCGTCGATGGCCCGATCCATCTCACTGACTACGACCCCGAATGGCCGATCCGCTATGAGCGGAGGGCGGCGGACATCCGAGCGACTCTCGGCGATCGCGCTCGTCTGCTCGAGCACGTCGGCTCGACGTCTGTGCCCGGCCTCGCCGCCAAGCCGATCGTCGACATCGTCGTGGCAGTCGCCGACTCGGCGGTCGAGGCAGCCTACGTGCCACCGATGGAAGAGGCCGGCTGGGTGCTGCGGATCCGCGAGCCCGACTGGTTCGAGCACCGGCTGTTCAAAGACCCGGACTGGACGGGTCAACCTCCACGTGTTCAGTGGCGGCTGCCCGGAGATCGACCGGATGCTGGTGTTCCGCGACCGTCCTGCGCTCCGACGACGCGGACCGGCTCCGCTACGAAGCGGTCAAGCGCGACCTCGCCGCCCGAGATTGGGCGTACGTCCAGGGCTACGCCGACGCCAAGGGCGAGTGATCTCGCGGCACCTCGGGAAGCCGCCGGCGCGGGCGACGATCGCGCGAGCTGACCCCGAGGCTCTCCGCGTTGACAGCGAGCCCGTCAGTCGATACCGTCCGGACACGCACATGAACCACCCCTACTACTTTCGATGCCCGG
This sequence comes from uncultured Chloroflexia bacterium, assembly GCA_963797685.1. GTDB lineage: Bacteria > Chloroflexota > Limnocylindria > Limnocylindrales > CSP1-4 > SPCO01. The sequence continues at coordinate 239,555 of CAWCQK010000010.1, forward strand.
CATGATCGTTCCCGGTCGTAGACCCGGGGGCACGGGTCGTGCCGGGCAAACGAAGCAGAGGTCGGACCTCTGCTTTTTTCTTTGCCGGCCGGCCGACTGAGGAGAGACCAGCACGATGTTCGTCGTGATGACCGCCGGCGCCAGCGAGGCCGAGATCCTCGGCGTCAAGAGCCAGATCCTGGCCGAGGGCCTGACGCCGTTCGAGCACGTCGGTGCGGAGCGGACCGTGATCGCCGTCGTCGGCGAGATCGGTTCGCGGCGGCCGGCCCTGCTCGAGCGGTTCGCGTGCTGGCCGGCGTCGAGTCGGTCACGCCGATCAGCAGCCCGTTCAAGCTGACCTCGCGCGAGTTCCACCCCGAGGACACCGTCATCCGGGTCCTCGACGCGGTCATCGGCGATGGGTCGCTGACGATGATGGCCGGTCCGTGCTCGATCGAGAGCCGCGACCAGCTGCTCGAGACGGCCGACGCCGTCGCGGCGGCCGGCGCGACGATCCTGCGCGGCGGCGCGTTCAAGCCACGGACCTCGCCGTACTCCTTCCAGGGCCTCGGCGTCGAGGGCCTGCGCTACCTCGCCGAGGCCCGCGAGCGGACCGGGCTGCCGGTGATCACCGAGGTCATGGAGCCGAACCAGGTCGACATCGTCGCCGAGTACGCCGACATCCTCCAGATCGGCACCCGGAACATGCAGAACTACTCGCTGCTCCGCGACGTCGGGCGGGTCGCGCGGCCGGTGATGCTCAAGCGCGGCTTCGGCGCGACGATCGAGGAGTTCCTGATGGCCGCCGAGTACATCGTCAGCTCGGGCAACCCGAACGTGATCCTGTGCGAGCGCGGCATCCGGACCTTCGAGACGTACACCCGCAACACGATGGACCTGGCCGCCGTCCCGGTGCTCCACCAGCTGACCCACCTGCCGGTCATCGTCGATCCGAGCCACGCGACCGGCAAGCGCTGGCTGGTCCAGCCGCTCGCCCTCGGCGGTGTCGCGGTCGGCGCCGACGGCGTCATGGTCGAGGTCCACCCGAACCCGGACGAGGCGCTGTCCGACGCCGAGCAGCAGCTGAACCTCGCCCAGTTCCGCGACATGATGGCCGCCATCGTCCCCGTCCACGAGCAGGTCCGCGGGCTCTACGCGGCCGGCGCCTGAGCCTCCCGATGACCGCTGCCACCGTCCCCGGCCGCCGTCGCTCGCGTCCGGGCGAGCGCCCGCCTGCGCGGGGAGCTGCGCCTGCCCGGCGACAAGTCGATCAGCCATCGGGCCCTGATGCTGCGGCCCTGGCCGCCGGCGAGAGCCGGATCACGGTGCCGGCGACGGCGCGGACGTGCGCTCGACGGCGGGGATCGTGGCCGCCCTCGGGGCGACAGTGACGAACGCCCGGCGCGGGCCGCAGCGTCGACTACGGTCGTGTCGCCGGGCGCCGACGGCCTGCGCGAGCCCGCCGCGAACCTCGATTGCGGCAATTCCGGGACGAGCCTGCGGCTGTCGACCGGCATGCTCGCCGGCCTGCCCTGACATGCACGCTCGACGGGGACGCGTCGTTGCGCGGCCGTCCGGTGGCTCGTATCATCGAACCGCTGCGCTCGATGGGCGCCGTGCTTCACGCCCGCCGGAACGACTCCCTTCCGCCACTGACCGTGGTCGGTCATACCCCGCTCCGGGCGATCGACGTCACGACGTCCGTGCCGAGCGCACAGGTGAAGTCGGCGATCCTGCTGGCGGGGCTGCGGGCGGACGGGGCGACGACGGTCCGCGAGTCGGTCGCGACGCGCGATCACACGGAGCGGATGCTCCGTGCGCGGGGCGTGCCGGTCGGGCGGACGGACGCTCCGGACGGTCGGCGGCCTGGACGATCGAGGGAGGGGTGGCGGTGCAGGCGATGGACGAACGGGTCCCGGGCGATGTCTCGGCGGCGGCCTTCTGGCTGGTCGCCGGCGCGATCCATCCCGATGCCGAGCTGCGCCTGCGCGGCGTCGGCGTCAACCCGACCCGCCGCGCGGTCATCGACATCCTGCGCGCGATGGGCGCCGACATCGAGGAAGAGGCGACCACGACCGGAGCCGCGACGACGGCGTCGGCGAGCCCCTGGCCGACCTGGTCGTCCGCTCGTCACGCTCCGCGCGATCGAGCTCGGGCCGGCCGACGTGGCACCGCGATCGACGAGATCCCGATCCTGTGCCTCGCCGCGACCCAGGCGACCGGCACGACCGTCATCCGCGGCGCGGGCGAGCTGCGCCACAAGGAATCGGACCGGATCGCCGGGATCGCCGCCGGGCTGCGCGCCCTCGGCGCCCGGATCGAGGTCGACGGCGACGACATCCGGATCGAGGGCGGCGCGACCCTCCACGGCGCCGAGACCGACAGCCTCGACGATCACCGCCTGGCGATGACCTTCGCGATCGCCGGGCTGGTCGCCAGCGACACCACGACCATCGGGCGGCCGGGCTCGCCGCCATCTCCTATCCCGGCTTCTTCGACGACCTCGAAAGGGTGCGAGCATGACCAAGCGCGTCGTCCTCATCGGCCACCCCGTCGCCCATTCGCTGTCCGGCGCGATGCAGCAGGCCGCGTTCGATTCGCTCGGCATCGACGCGAGCTACGAGCTGTGGGACAAGACCTCGATCGAGCTCGCCGACGCGGTCGCCGAGCTCCGCGGCGACGACTTCCTCGGCGCCAACGTCACGATCCCGCACAAGGAGCGGGTCGTGCCGATGGTCGACCGCCTGACCGAGGACGCCCATCTCACCGGCGCGGTCAACACGATCACCCGCGAGGGCAAGCGGCTGATCGGCCACAACACGGACGTGCCCGGCTTCAAGGTCGCGCTCGACAAGCTCGTCGGCAGGCAGAAGATGCCGCGCCAGGCCGTCGTCCTCGGAGCGGGCGGCGGCGCGCGGGCGGTCGTCTACGGCCTGATCACCGAGGGCTTCCAGCGGATCATCGTGTTCAATCGCCACCTCCATCGGGCCGAGGGGCTGGTCAAGCACTTCGGCCGGAGCGCGGCGCACATGGAGCTGCGGGCGATGCCCTGGCACGAGTCGATCATCGAGTCCGAGCTGGCCAAGACGCGGGTCCTGGTCAACGCGACCTCGATCGGCCTGACCGGCGACGAGAGCCCGATCCCGGCCGAGGCGCTCCACGGCGACCTGCTCGTGCTCGACCTGATCTACGCGCGGACGCAGCTCCTGCGCGACGCCGCGGCGGCCGGCGCGACGGTCGCCGACGGCGAGCTGATGCTGCTCCACCAGGGCGCGGCGGCGTTCACGCTGTGGACCGGCCAGCCGGCGCCGCTCGAGCTGATGCAGGCCAAGCTCGCCGAGGCCCGCGCCGGCGGGCTGCGTCCGCCGAGGGCGAGCCGACCGGTGCCGCGGTCACAGACGTCCCCGCCGCGACCGCGGCCGACTGACCGGCCGTCGGCAGAGGCGACAGACGCGGCGATGGCTGCCTTCCGCTTCCTGACCGCCGGCGAATCGCACGGCCCGACGCTCGGCGTGACGATCGAGGGCGTGCCGGCGGGGCTCGCGCTGACCGCCGACGACCTGGCGGTCGACCTCGCGCGCCGCCAGCGCGGCTACGGGCGCGGGGCCCGCCAGGCGATCGAGCACGACCGCGCCGAGATCCTGTCCGGCGTGCGGCACGGGCCACCCTCGGCTCGCCGATCCTGCTGCTCGTCCGCAATCGCGACTGGGAGAACTGGACGCAGGTCATGGCGGTCGAGCCGCTCGACGACGAGGCGGCCGCGGCGCTCGAGGCGGCGGCCGCCGAGGGCAACAAGCGGGCGACGCCGGTCACCCGCGTGCGGCCCGGTCACGCCGACCTCGCCGGCGCCCTCAAGTACGGCTTCAACGACGTCCGTAACGTCCTCGAGCGCGCCTCGGCGCGCGAGACGGCGGCGCGGGTCGCGGCGGGCGGGGTCGCCCGGGCCTTCCTGCGCGAGCTCGGGATCGAGGTCTGGTCGTTCACCGCCGAGGTCGGTGGCGTGGCCGTCGACCCGGCCAACTGCACCCGATCGCGCGACGAGGCGGACGAGTCGCCGCTGCGCTGCCCGGACCCCGACGCCGAGGCCGCGATGATCGCCCGGATCGACGAGGCGCGGTCGGCCGGCGACACCGTCGGCGGCGTCTTCGAGGTCGTCGTCCACGGGCTGCCGATCGGGCTCGGGTCGTACGTCCACTGGGACCGGCGCCTCGACGCGGCGCTGGCCGCCGCGGTCATGAGCATCAACATCGTCAAGGGCGTGGAGTTCGGGCTCGGCTTCGAGCAGACGCGGCGGTTCGGGTCGGCGGTCCACGACGTCATCGAGGGCCGCGGCGAAGGCGGGCGCTGGATCCATCGGACGAACAACGCCGGCGGCCTGACCGGCGGCGTCACGAACGGCGAGCCGCTCGTCGTCCGCGGCGCCGTCAAGCCGATCTCGACGCTCGCGCGGCCGCTGCCGTCGGCCGACCTGATCACCGGCGAGGCGGTCGACAAGGCGCACTACGAGCGGAGCGACATCAGCGTCGTCCCGGCGGCGGGCGTCGTCGCCGAGGCGATGGTCATGCTCACGCTGGCCGCAGCCGTCCTCGAGAAGTTCGGCGGCGACACGGTCGACGACGTGCGGGCCGCGCTCGAGCACTACCGCGCCCGGATCGCGACCGCGCCCGAGGCCCCGTCGCCGGCGGCCGCCGGGCGGCCGCGAAGGCGACGGCCAGCCGCACGGCCTGACCGGCACGGACGAGGCCGGCTCCGGCGGGGACGACTGAGGCCGCCGATGGACGTCGTCCTGGTCGGGTTGCCGGGGAGCGGCAAGAGCGTCGTCGGGCGGCGGCTGGCGGAGCGCCACGCCGCGCCCTTCATCGACCTCGACGAGCGGATCGAGACGGCGGCGGGCCGGTCGATCCCCGAGATCTTCGCCGACGAGGGCGAGGCGGGCTTCCGCGGCCTCGAGCGGGCGGCGATCGCGGCCCTCGGGCCGGCCGACGCCGCGCCCGACGTCCGGCGCGTGATCGCGACCGGCGGCGGCGCAGTCGTCGATCCGCGCAACCGCTGGGCGCTGTACCGCGGCCGGAGCGCGGTCTGGCTCGACGGCCGGCCGGAGGTCCTGGCCCAGCGCCTGCGCCGCTCGCCGAACGTCCGGCCGCTCGTCACCGGCCGCGACCCGATCGGCACGATCCGCGACCTCGCCGCGAGCGGCAGCGCTTCTACGCCGCGGCGCCCGTCGGCCAGACGGCGTCGGCGAGATCGGCGGCGTCGTCGACGCCATCGAGAGCAGCTCGCGCCCGGGCGCGGCGCCGGCAGGCGGGACCGTGCTGCTGCGCGCCGAGACGCCGATCGGGCGGATCGTGCTCGGCGCCGGGATCGCCGCCGAGGCGCTGGCGGCCGAGCTCGACCGCTCCGCGCCCGCCGGGCGATCCTCGTCAGCGAGCCCGGCGCCTGGGCGGCGGTCGGCGAGCGGCTGGCGGCCGAGCTGGCCGCCGGCGGCCGCGAGGTCGTCCACATCCTGCTGCCGCAGGGCGAGGCGGCCAAGCGCCTGGCGGTGATCGAGACCGCGGCGCGCGAGCTGGCCGCGCTCCGGGTCGAGCGGTGCGAGCCGCTCGTCGCGATCGGTGGCGGCGCGCTCGGCGACGCGGCGGGGTTCCTCGCCGCGGCCTATCTGCGCGGGATCCGCTTCATCGAGGTCCCGACGACGCTCGTCGCCCAGATCGACTCGTCGATCGGCGGCAAGACCGGGGTCGACCTGCCCGAGGGCAAGAACCTGGTCGGCGCGTTCCACCAGCCGAGCGCCATCGTCATCGATGTCGATCTGCTCCGGACGCTGCCCGAGCGCCAGCTCCGGGCCGCGCTCGGCGAGGCGGTCAAGATGGCCGCCCTCGGCGACGAGCGGCTGTTCGAGCTGCTCGAGAGCGACGGCGCGGCGATCGCCCGTGGCGACCCCGCTGCGTTCCGTCCGGGGCGGTGGCCGAGCTCGTCGAACGCGGCGGCTGGGCGAAGGTCGAGGTGGTCCTCGCCGACGAGCGCGAGCGGACGCGGGCGGCGGCCGGATCACGCTCAACCTCGGCCATTCGCTCGGCCACGCCTTCGAGGCGGCGGCGGGCTACGGCGGGCTGCTCCACGGCGAGGCCGTCGCCTACGGCCTGCGCGCGGCTGCCGGATCGGGCTCGAGGTCGGGGTGACGCCGGCGGATCGGGCCGAGCGGATCGGGCGGCTCCTCGACCGCCTCGAGCTCGCGACCGAGCCGCTCCCCTACCCGCTGCCGCCGTCCTCGGCCATCTGGCACGGACAAGAAGCATGCCGCGGGCCGGCTGCGCTGGTCCTGCCGACGGCCGACGGCGTCGTCGTCCGCGACGACATCGAGCCGGCTCGTCGAGCGGGCGGCCGCGAGCTCCTGGTCGACGGCGCGCGTCGGGCATGCCCGAGCGGAGCGCCGCGATGACGGCCGTGCTCGTCCTCCAGGGCCCGAACCTGAACCTCCTCGGGACGCGCGAGCCCGAGATCTACGGCCGCGAGACGCTCGACGAGATCCACGCGGGCATCGCCACGCGGGCCGCCGAGCTCGGGCTGGCGTCGACTTCTTCCAATCGAACCACGAGGGTGCCCTGATCGATCGGCTGCATCGCCGGGACTTCGACGTCGCGATCGTCAACGCCGGCGGCCTGACCCACACGAGCGTCGCCCTGCGCGACGCGCTGCTGGCGATCGAGCGGCCGTTCATCGAGGTCCACCTGTCCGACCCCGCGACGCGCGAGGCGTTCCGGCAGGTCAACTTCCTGCACGACATCGCGCTCGAGTCGATCGTCGGCCAGGGCGCGCCGGCTATGACCTGGCGCTCGAGTCGATCGCCGCCGGTTCGGCGGCCGGCGATGGCTGACCCGACGATCGGCCGCCGGCGGACGAACGCCGCCAAGGCCGCCGAGACGCCCGAGCTGCGCCGGCTGCGCCACCGGATCGACGCGCTCGACCGGCGCATCGTCGCGTTGCTCAACGAGCGGGCCGAGCTGGCGCGCGACGTCGGCCGGGCCAAGACGCGGGCGGGCGCCGCGCGATCCGCGACGCCGAACGGGAGCGCGAGGTCCTGCTGCGGGTGACGATGGCCAACCCCGGTCCGCTGCCCCAGGCCGACCTGCTGGCGATCTACCGCCGGCTGATGGCGGCGACGCGCGCGCTCGAAGCGAGCGATCGAGCCCGGAGCCGGCGAACGGGCGGGCCCGGCGACGTCGACTGACGTCGCTGACGCCGGACTCCCGCCGGCTGGACCCGGTTCGCCCCCGCGCCGACCGGCTACCTCCACCTCGGCCACGTCGCCAACGCCATCTGGGTGTGGGACCAGGCCGCCGCGACCGATCGACGCGTGCTGCTGCGGATCGAGGACCACGACCGGACGCGATCCCGGCCGGAATTCGACGCGGCGCTGCTCGAGGACCTGGCCTGGCTCGGGTTCGTCGCGGACGCGGGCCCGGTCCGCCAGTCGGACGATCCGGCCCCGTATCTCGAGGCGCTCGAGCGACTCCGCGCGACGGCTCGTGTACGGCTGCGACTGTTCGCGCATGACGTTCGATGCCTGGGCGGCCGACCACGGCCGGCCGTGGCACGGCCCGGGCTGCCCGGGAGCGTGCCGGACGCGAGACCTCGCCGGGCCCGTCGTGCGTGTCCGGCGCGGCGGCGGGACCGAGGGCTGGATGGACCTCCTGGTCGGGCCGTGCGCGGAGCGGTCGGCGCGGGTGGCGACCCACCGATCCGCGACCGCGACGGCAACTGGACGTACCTGTTCGCGGTCGTCGTGGACGACCTCCGCCAGGGCATCGACCTGGTCGTCCGCGGCCGTGACCTGCTGGCCACGACGCCGGACGCAGATCCGCCTCGCACGTCTCCTCGGACGCGAGCACCGGCGACTTCGCCCATCATCGGCTCGTTCGACGGCCCGACGGCTCGAAGCTGTCGAAGGCCGCCGGCGACACCGGTGTCCGCGACCTGCGTGCGGCGGGCCACACCGCGGACGAAGTGGTCGCCACGGCGGCCGCGGCGATCGGCTCCGGGCGATCCGCATATCGGCCGGGCCCGTCGCTGATCGACGATCCGCTGAACGCCCGGTCAGGCCGGCTCGGAGCGGTCCTCCATCTCCCAGGCGTGGTCGAGGGCATGCCAGGCGATCCGCCGGGCCGCGTAGCGCGGCGGCCACTTCCGGTCGGCGATCGGCGAGCCATCCGACGGGCGGCGCAGGATCTCGAGCATCGACGCCGCAGCGCCTCGACCGCCGGGCGATCGTCCCAGCCCGGCTGCGGTACACGGAAGCCCATCTCCGTGGCGTAGTACCACTCGGACTCGACGACATGGCCGATCATCTTGTCGCGATCGCGGCCACCGCCACGTGGTCCCTTGCGCAGCTCCGCGGGCGCGCCGGCGGCCATCCGGTCGAAGACCGTCCAGGCCGCCTCGACGATCCGCGCCAGGCGTTCGGCCTCGTCGGCCGTGACCGGGCGGCGATCGAGCGCGGTGATGGCGGACGGGACGCCGAACGCGGTCCCGCCACCGCCGTCGGTCTGCTCGACGACGTCGTAGACCGCCGGGATCGAACGGCTCGCCGGCCTCGGCCGCGACGACGGCGTAGCGACGGCATACGCCGCGAGCGCCTCGAGTGCGAGCTCTTCCGTCTTGCCCGAGCGCGACCAGCCGGGCCAGTCGATCGCGGTCGCGAAGACCTTCTTGGGCGACGCCTCGAGGAGACCCGGATCTGGCTGCCAGCCTTGTCGCCGGGGGACATCAGCGTCGGCGGGCAACCAGCAGGAAGAGCGGATAGTCGCGGCCGTCGTCCTCGATGGTCACGACCGTCTCGAAGTCGACCTCGGCAAAGCCGGCGGTCCGAGCGAGGTCGCCAAGGCGTCGCGATCGAACCCGAGATGGTAGATCCCCTCGGCCTCGGCGGAGTGGAACGTGCCGTCCTCGGTGTCGAGGTCGGCGAGCGCGAGGTATCCGCCCGGCCGCAGCAGCCCGGCGATGGCCGCCAACGCGGCGCCGTGTCATCGAGGTGGTGGAGGACGAGCAACGACACGACGAGGTCGAACGGCTCGCCCGGCGGCGGATCCAGCAGGTCGAATCTGACGGCCGACATTGGCAGGGCCACCGGCGGCCAGCTTCTCGGCGATGACCTCGTGCATCCCGGCCGACGGCTCGGCGAGGACGACCTCGCCGACATGGGGCGCCAGGGCGATGCCGAGAAGCCCGGTGCCGGCCCCGATATCGATGACGCGAGTGTCAGGCGTGACGCGTACGGCATCGCGGATGGCCGCGGCCACGACCTCCGCGCGCTCCTGCCGCTCGGGCGTGTCCCAGTCGCGCGCCCGCTCGTCGAACGTGCTCATCGCGCTCCGGACTCGGGCGCGAGGTGGCCGCCCGGAGCTCGCCGACCAGCCGGGCGAGAGCCGGCGATGTCGCGACCGTCCGGCCCGAGCGCATCGACGAGCGCCGACCCGACCACGACGCCGTCGGCGCCGGCCGCGGCGATCGCCTGGACGTGGACCGGCCGGCTCACGCCGAAGCCGACGGCGACCGGGACCGGCGACGCCGCCTCACGTCGCGGACGAGGCGGCCGACGTGCGCGGAAGGATGTCCGCGCGCCGGTCACGCCGACCAGGGACACGCAGTAGAGGAACCCGCCGCAGCGCGCGGCGATCGCTGGCGCGACGGTCCGGCGGCGTCGTCGGCGCGACGAGGTAGACGACCGCCAGACCCGCCTCGCGGGCGACGGCCTCGAACGGCCCGCCCTCGTCGGGCGTCAGGTCGGCGACGATGACGCCGGCGGCGCCCGCGCTCGGCGAGTCGCGCGCGCCGCCGCCCCGTCGCCGCCGCCGATGACCTGGTTCGCGTAGCCCATCGGCACGAGCGGGACGCTCGGGCCGGGCGGCGGCGATCCGCCCGACGAGCTGCGATCGAACCGTCGAACGTCGCGCCCGCCCGAGCGCCACCGCCGACGCGCGCTGGAGCGTGGCGCCGTCCGCCAGCGGGTCCGAGTACGGCAGCCCGACCTCGAGCAGGTCGGCGCCGCCGTCGATGCGGCGAGCGCCACCGCGTAGCTCGTCTCGGCGTCCGGGTAGCCCGCGACGACGTACGGAATGAGCGCCGCGCGACCGTCGCGCCGGCCGCGCGAACGCGGCCGCGATCCGCGTGGCCGCCCGCCGTCTCGTTCGTCCGGTCGCACCGCGCGTGGCGATCGTCATCGCGCGCCCTCCCACGGCTCGACGTCGGCGAACCGCTCGAGCGCCGCGAGGTCCTTGTCGCCGCGGCCCGAGAAGCCAAGGAGCACGAGCGCGTCGTCCGGGCTACGAGCCGCCGACGCCCCGACGCCGGCGAGCAGCCTCGGCAGCGCCGCGATCGCGTGCGCCGTCTCGAGCGCGGGCAGGATGCCCTCGGTCCGGGCAGTCGGCGCCATCGCGGCGACCGCCTCGCGTCGGTCGCGGCCGCGAGCTCGATCCGGCCGGCCTCGGCGCAGCGCGGAGAGCTGTGGCCCGACGCCCGGGTAGTCGAGCCCAGCCGACGCCGAATGCGCCTCGACGACCTGGCCGTCGGCGTCCTGGAGCATCATCGAGCGCGAGCCGTGGAGGATGCCCGGGCGTGCCGCCGGCGAGCGCCGCGGCGTGGCGGCCGGTCTCGATCCCGTCGCCGGCCGCCTCGGCGACCGCGAGCCGGACCGACGGCTCGCCGATGAACCGGCCAGGAGGCCGATGGCGTTCGAGCCGCCGCCGACGCAGGCGAGGGCGAGGTCCGGCAGCCGGCCCTCGACGGCGTCGAGCTGGGCGGCGGCCTCGTCGCCGATCCGACGCTGGAGGTCGCGCACGATCGTCGGGTACGGGTGCGGCCCCATCGCCGAGCCGAGCACGTAGTGGGTCGTCTGCGACATTGGTGACCCAGTCGCGCATCGCCTCGTTGATCGCGTCCTTGAGCGTGGCCGTGCCGCGACGTGACGGCGCGAACCTCGGCGCCGAGGGCGTGCATGCGCAGCACGTTCGGCTGCTGGCGCTCGATGTCCTCGGCGCCCATGTACACGACGCACGGCAGGCCGAGCAGCGCGCAGGCGGTCGCCGTCGCCACGCCGTGCTGGCCCGCGCCGGTCTCGGCGATGACGCGGGTCTTGCCGAGGCGCCGCGTGAGCAGCGCCTGGCCCGAGCGCGTTGTTGATCTTGTGGGCGCCGGTGTGGGCGAGGTCCTCGCGCTTCAGGTACAGCCGCAGGCCGGGGATGCGCGGCGCCTTCGCCCGTCGCCGGCGAGCCGCGCTCGCCTCGCAGGAACGGCGCGGCGAGGCGGTCGGCGCGGTAGAGCGGCGTCGGGCGGCCGGCGAATGTCGCGAGCAGCTCGCGCAGCTCCGCCCAGAAACGCGGGTCGTGGCGCAGGGCGTCGTAGGCGGTCTCGAGCTGGTCGAGCGCGGCCATCAGGGTCTCGGGCACGTACCGGCCGCCGAACTCGCGCTCCATCCCCCAGCGGCCGGCGCCGTCGGCCTCGAGGAGGCCCGCGTGGACCGGGCGTCGGCCGCGAACGGCGAGTTGGGCCGGTCGTCGCGGGCGGCCCGGGCGCGCTTGACGAAGAGCGCGACGCGGAGCGGGTCCTTGCGCGGCCGCCTGCCGGCGAACGCGCGGCGCCTCGGTGCCGGACGCGACGTCGACGCCGGCGGCCGGCACGGACGCAGCGCCGCGCCGACGTTCGCCGGGTCCAGGCCGCCGGCGAGGACGACCGGCACCTCGCGCGCGACGGCGGCCGCGAGACGCTCCGAGCCCGTGTCCCGGTGCCGCCCGGATGCGGGCCGCCCGCCGTGTCGAGCATGATCCGCGCGGCCCCCGCGGCGAGGTAGGCATGGCCGCGCGAGACGAGGTCGGCTGCGGCTCCGGCGAGGTCCGACGGCTCGGCGGCGGCAGGTGGAGCACCTTCCAGGTGGGGCGACCCACGGCACGAGCGGCTGCGACGGCTCGGTGCCGCTGAGCTGGACGCGTCGGGATCGACGCGCCGCGATGATCGCTGCAAGGACCGCGGCGGCGGTCGGCGGTGATCGCGACGATGTCCGGGCGGCGGCACCGGCAGCCGCGGTCCGCGCCAGCCGGCGAGCGCGACGGCCTCGTCGAGCTCCAGCGCGCGCGGCGTGCCGGGCACGAGGTTGAGCCCGATCGCGTCGGCGCCGGCGCGGACCGCGGCCGGACGCCCTGCACGTCGGTGATGCCGCAGATCTTCACGAACGGCCGGCGCGCGGCTTCGGCCGGGTCGGCCGGCGGCGCGCCGGCAGCGACGAAGGCGCGCGCCGCGGCTTCGGATCGCCGGCGCGGACCAGCGCCTCGCCGACGAGCGCGGCGTCGAAGCCCAGCGCCCGCCAGCGCGGACGGTCGCGGGCTCCCGGACGCCGGACTCGGCGATCACGATCCGGTCGTCCGGACACGGTCGCGCAGCCGCGCGGCGCGCTCCGGGTCGACCTCGAGCGTCCGCAGGTCGCGGTTGTTGATCCCGATGACGCGGGCGCCGTGGCAAGCGCGGCGTCGAGCTCGCGCGCGTCGTGCGCCTCCACGAGCGGCTCGAGGCCGAGGTCGACGGGCGCGAGCGACCAGGCGCGCGAGCCGCCGGCGGATGGAGGACGGCGAGCAGCAGCACGAGGTCCGCGCCGGCGGCGCGCAGCAGCGGCAGCTGCCGCGGGTCGACGACGAATTCCTTGGCGAGCACCGGGACGCTGACTGCGGCGCGGATGGCGCGAGGTCGTCCACCGAGCCGCCGAACCAGTGCGGCTCGCACAGGACCGAGATGGCGGCTGCGCCGCCGGCCTCGTAGGCGCGGGCCCGGGCGACGAGGTCGTCGCCGCGGCGGCGATCCGGCCGGCCGACGGCGAGGTGCGCTTGATCTCGGCGATCAGGTGGAGACCGGGCGCGGCGAGGCGGTCGACGATCGGGCGCGGGAGTCCGCGGCGAGGCGGACGGGGACGTGGCGGCGAGGGCGCGGCGAGCGGCCTTGGACGTCGGCGCGCCGCCGGCGGCGATCTCGTCGACGACTTGGCCCGCGCGGCCGTCGTGCGCCCGCTGGCCAGCGTCAGCGGGCGCCCCGGCGCCTCGCGGCGCGCCGCTCCGCCGCAGTGCCCCAAGCAGCTCCGTCGCTGAGGCCGGCGTCGATCGTGTGCGCGGCGCGCTCCATCCCGTCCTCGGAGCTGTTCGCGGCACCCGCGACGGAACGCGGCGCCCGCGGGTGTCGAGAGCACGACGTCGCGAACGCGTGCGCCCGACTCGCGGCGAGCACAGCAACTCGACCATCCGCATCTGATCTGGGCGTCCCGCCGGCGAGCTTCGTGGTCTTGTGCCCGGGCTCGAAGCCGAGCGACGCTGGGGCGGATCGCGTGGCGTTCGCACTGGAGATTGTTGTTATGGACAGGCAGGAGGGCGATGCGGTTGAGCGGGAGCTTGGTCAGGATGGTGTCCTGGTGGATGACCAACCTAGGTCCGGTCGGGTGCCTGGGAGCTGCTGGACGACTTCGGCTAGCGGGGCTGGGATTGTTGAGCACTGGCCATGTCGAAGCAGCGGACGGGGGGTGCCTGGGCTGGTTGGGCCAAGGTGGCCTGATAGGTCGAATGTGATGTGTTGTATGCTGGATTTGTGTGTTGAGCTATGGACCTTCACCCATCGCTGGGTGGTAGTCTGGTGGCTGAGACAGCAAGGTAAAGCCTGAGGTTGTGGAGTGCGTGCGGGGGATAGGCGCTGTGTTGTGGGCCCACGCGGGAGCTGCCAGTGCGTCGAGCATGTCTGGGTGAGGACGGGATTGTGATGCCATGGCCGCGACGGGCGTGCTTTGTGACTGGTATGCTGGCTGTAGTTGTGAGCTAGTGAGCGCGGTGGTCGAGATGTTGAGACCTGCTACTGGCCAGCCGAGCGGTGGTTTGGATGTATGTCGGATTGTGCTGTTGCAGACTCTCGACCCCGACTACCGGAATCGCTCATTGTCTGGGTGAAGCTGGTGAAGCTGGTTGATGCCCTGGCGGCTCATCGGCAGGCGCACGGCCGAGCGAGGGCGAGCGAGGGGTGAGGCGGCTTCGCCGTCGCATGATGTGCGATCATTGCTTATTGTGGTTGTCCAAACGAGAGTGGTGCGCGGTTGTTGATGAGACGGTGTTGAGCGAGGTGTGGACGAGGTTGCTAAGGGGACTAAACCGCGGCCATGGGGGACGAGGGGAGGGAGCTGAGGGCATTGTCGAGGCGCGACGCGGCGGGGGGGGCGGCCTGACAAAGGGAAGTTGGTGTGCAGTAGGCGGCCTCTCGGGGGTGAGGTTCTTTCACTGGGTGGAGCTGGAATGCTCTCGAGTGGCAGTGGGAGGATGGTGGATGCCCATGGATCGAGCGCGGTCGGTCGCGCTCATTGTGGTTCATGTGAATCTCTGGGGGTAGCGACGGCGGACTCGATTCTACAAGAGAGGGGGAGGGTGAGGGTGATGAACGATCGGGGAAACGGGGCAGAAGGGTGAGCCCGGTTGTGGGTCCCATCTGAGGTGGCGGCGTGGACCAGGGTCGGGGTACTTATGCATGGACGTGCCTTAGGTGGTGGCCATGGCCTGCATGCGGAGGCATAGCCCGAGCAGATGGGAGGCTGGTGCTCTGGGGCTGCCTTTAGTGGCCTTATCCACATTCTGGCGTATCCGGGGTTGCTGGGGACGGGGTGGGATGACCATGTGACTGTACATCCGTGGCGGGTTGGTCGGCCACGACCTGGCTGGTCACTGGAATGATGTTGATCGCGTCGTCGTGATGATGTGGATCTTGGTGCTAGAGGCCGGCAGCGCCTGCACGAGGTTGATGAAGTGCTGAAGTTGTGATGACGACGACGACCGGGTTGTTGGGAGATAGCGATGGCGCCCTTCCGGTGGTCATCTCCGGAAGCGAATGCTCTCATGGTGCTGAGGAGATGGGCTGCCTTGGGCGACCTCAGTTCTTGTGCTTGGGATGAGCTGCAGCCCATGCCTGTTCGGTGTGGATGTGTGCGTGCTGCTTTTTCACTGGTGTTCCTCATGGATATTGTGGTGTCAGGGTCGCTGTTGCAGCGGACACATCCTTATGGCCTCGTCAACACCTGGTGCTCTCCGGTGGTGGAGATCAATGCATTGCTAGGGAATTTGGAGGAGTTCTTTGGGAGAGGTGCTGGCTGGGTACATCAGTGAGTGTGTTGCAGTGAAGGGTTGAGCCGGGGTCGGAGGTGCCCTCGATGGTGGTCATGAAGAGCGCGGAGGATGGTGTGAGGCCTCGACATTCCCATGTAGTCTGCTGGAGCTGGAGGTACTGTGCTGGCCTGGGTGGAGAGTGGCCGAGGTCGTGTCGTGCCGAAGTGTCGACGAGAAAGATGGACGCGGTTGGTGTCTTGGGGGTTGCTGGACTCCTCGGGTGGAGCAGGGGGTGACCGGTGTCGTGATGACGTGTGGCGGGGTCCCGGCGATGGGTACTGGGTGGTCAGCGACGGCCTTGACCTGGAGCAGGAGTCCGGCCATGCGCACGACCTCGACGTCGGGGTGACCGGGGTGAAGGAGGAACCGGGCTCCGGGAACTCACTGGATGATGTGGATAGGGGCGACGGCGAGGGCTGGGCGACGGTTGGTCGAATTGGGAGCCCAACGACGGTGCGGGGTGGAGCACCACCGGCATTGCTGCTGCGTGCGGCCATGGTGTCGGCGAGTGACGCTCCACGGTGTGGACGAGCGGCATCTTGCTGAGGCCGACCGATGGACGCCGCAGGTTGGTCTGGGTGCCGTCGGACGCCGGTGAGGTTCTGGTTGAGCTGGTGACGGGGTTGGCATGTGGTCGCACTAGCCTGAACATTGACGCGGTGGACGGGGATGGTCGAGATCCGAGTGGTTTGGGGTGTGGAGTGAGTGATTGCGCACAGGGTGTGGGGTTGAGGTGGTCGAGCACCAGGACGCAAGGCCGGGTCTCGAGAAGGTGGTGGCGAACGACGACGGGATTGTGTCTGGTATGGACTGGTTGGGCCGAGGGGCCACGTGCCGAGGTGATGCCCGACGACTCGTCGGCGAATGGATCCCCGGCTGGGCGCAGGAGGCGACGATGCACCAAGGTCCCGCACGGGCGAGGGTTGGTGGTGGGGTCGGCTTTGATTTGGGAGGTCCGGCGAGCATGTTGTCTGGAGAATGCACTGGGGTGGGTCGGGATTGGGTGAGGCTGTTGTGGACACGCGCAGGAGCTGCTGGTGGGCGCAGGGCGAGGAACGAGAGTGCGCGATGGGCGCACCGCCGCTCGACGACGGCGAGGAGGTAGTGGATTGCCGAGCGGTTGAGCGCAGGGAAGGCCCGACGGCGACCGATGTCGGCCTGCCTGGGTTGTGCAGGGAAAGGATTGGTGCTGCAGCTGGAGCGCAGGTGCGTGCCTGCCCAACGGATTGGATTGGCGACGAGATTGGCGACTGGTCTGAGACGAAGACTACGTCGATTGGGAATGGAAGGTTGTGCCTTTGTGATGATCTTCGTCATGACCGCGACGACGGGGTCTCCGGTTATCTACGTGGACGGCGGCTGGGTTCGGACGGTCACTGCTGATGCCGGTGATGGCGATATTGCTGGTGCTGTGCGCGAGCCTAGCGCCACGTGTGGTGGACGGTCCGGGTTCGGTTGGGAGGAGCCGGTTCATCCCCGTTGTTGTCTCCGACAGTCTGACATCACGCCCATTTTGCATTGATGTTGCCATGAACTTGTCCCATGGCCGAGTCCCGTCTCACATGTCTGGTGGAGATGGGTGGTGGCCGCGCGAGTGAGAGGTTGAAGGGGTTGTCGACAGGGTGACGAAACGCGACTGAAGTCGTTGTAGTGTGTATGGCAAGCCCTGGACATCGGGTGGAGTGGGTACTGAGGTCTGGTCATTGCTGCAGATTGTATGGAGCTGGTGTGGGTGCCCGATGTGTCTGGGTGCTGGCACTGCATAGGCGGGTGCTCGGGGATGTGGATGTGGAGACGGGTTGTTGTGATGAGGTCATGTGGGAGAGAGGCGGAGCTCGACGACGAAACCTTTGATGATGCCTTCCAAGATGACTGCTACGAACGCTGAACACTTCTCCGGAATGGAGGCAATATGGAGATGGCTGGTCGAGGTGCCGGTCGAGGACGCCATTGTGCTATGCCCGAGGGTAGGGCTGGAGCTTGGATGCCATCAGGCGGGTTGGCGAGGACTTGAGGCATGCGCCATCATGTGTGCAGGGCTAGACCGAGCTGTTCGAAGGGTATGAACGAGCTCCGGTCTGCTCGGGCTCTGCTGGTATGCATTGTCATGGTGCTACGTGGAAACCGGTGGGAGTTTGAGCACGAGTGACCGAGCCAAACGCCTGACCACGGGGTGCACGAGCAGCCGAGGGGTCGGACGCTGGTGCGTGCGCAACGCATCTCCCGGGTGCCCACGACACACGTGATGTGAGGCGACGCTGCAGCACGGGCGAGCCACGACGCCGAGTGCTGCTGGAGACCACGCGTGGCGCGCCGAACAGGACCACGACGGCGGCGACGGTGGACGTGGCAGCACGATGTGTCCTGGCCAAGGCGGCGCGGGCTGGAACAGGGTGTATGGTGGACATAGGGACTGGACTTGGGATGCTCTCAGGATTGTGTTGTGTGGACGGTGGACAGGCACCTGTGGGTGGTTGTAATGAGGCAGCGAGTTGTGGTTATGGAGCATCCGGGTTTTCGGTTGTCGGGGATCTGGCCCGTGCCCGTGGCGCTGGCGGTGTTGACGACGGCCGGCGGCCACACCTCGGTCATCCCGTTCTCGCGGGTGTGGACGTCGAGGAACCAGTTGATGAGCGCCCGCTGGAGGGCCGAGCCCGCGCCCTTGTAGACCGGGAAGCCCGAGCCCGCGATCTTCGCGCCGCGGGCGTTGTCGAGGATGTCGAGCGCCTCGCCCAGCTCCCAGTGCGGCTTGCGGGTCCAGGTCGGGCCGCCGGCGGTGCGTCGGCGCCGACCTCGCCGACCAGCGGCTGGTCGCGCGGCAGCTGCTCGCCCCAGAGCCGGATGGTGACGTTGGCCTCCTCGCCGCCGACCGGGATGTCGGGGTCGGGCGGGTTCGGGATGCGGAGCAGGAGGTCGTCGAGGTCGCCCTCGATCTCGGCCAGGGAGGCGTCGAGCGCCTTGATCCGCTCGCCGGCTGCCGTCGACGAGGCGCGCAGGTCCGCGACCTCGGGGCCGTCGGGCGCCGCGCCGCCCTTGATCGCCTCGCCGATCCGCTTCGAGGCGGCGTTGCGCTCGGCCTTGAGCGCCTCGGTCTCGCCCAGGAGCCGCCGGCGCTCGGCGTCGAGCCCGAGCGCGCGGTCGACGAGCGCCGGGTCCTCGCCCTTGTCGATCGCGCCCTCGCGGATCGTGTCGGCGTCCTCGCGAAGACGCTGGAGTCCGACGCTCACGCCGGCCCGCCGATCGTCGCCGGCTGGCGTCCGCGGCCTCGAGCAGCCGTCGCACGACGAAATCCTGGTCGAGGCTCGCGAGGAGCCAGCCGGCGCGCGGGCCGCTTGTCGCGGCCGAGGAACGCGAGATAGAGGGCGGCGAACGAGCGGCGATTCGTTCGCATGTCGCAGCCCGACTGCGGCGTCGAACAAGAGGTCTGCCACTCCGCGCCGCCGGGATACTGCGGCAGCGTCCTCGGCTGCGATCGCGACGGCACGGAGATAGCGGCGCTGCTCGTCGGTCATCTCCAAGGCGGCTCGCCGGCAGCTCGTCCTGGATGGCGATCCGTGCCGACTCGGGCGCGTAGTCCTCGAGCCAGGCGTGCGCCGCCGCGAGACGTTCCCGCAGGATCGCGACCTCCTGGTCGCGTCAGCGGGCTCCCCTTCTCCGTTTCGACCCGCGCCGGCGACGTCGACGCCCGGGATCTGGATCGAGCAGGGCGAGATGCGCGAATGCCGGCCGGAAGAGCGCCGCCGCGGCCTGCAACGTCCGCGTCCGGGTCCAGCAGCGAGTATCGGAAGGTGGCCTCGTAGCCCGGCGCGAGCTCGCCCTTGACCTCGCGGCCGGCGGTCGCCGCCGCGAACCGGTCGAACTCGTCGAACAGTCGCGGCACCGCGTCGGTGCCGTCCGGGTCGAACTCGATCGCCTGGTTCGGGCGCGGCCGCAGGAACAGGAACCGCAGCTGCTCGGGCGGGATGACCTCGACGATCGTGTGGGCCGCCGCGCCCTGGCCCTTCGAGGTCGACATCTTCTTGCCGCCGATGTTGAGGAACTCGTACGGCACGTTGAGCGGCGGCTCGCGCTCGAACACCTCGCGGGCGATGGCGTCGCTCCGGTCGCGCGACCCGCCGGCGGTCGACAGGTCCTTGCCGCCGGGCTCGATGGTCACGCCGAACAGCGACCATTGCGCCGCCCACTCGAGGTTCCAGGGGAGCTTGGCCGTCCCGCCGAACGGGCTCAGCCAGCCGGTCGTCCCGCAGCCCTGCGCCCAGGTCACGAGGTCCACGCGGCATTCGAAGAAGACCCGCTCGCCGTCCCACTCGGTCACGATCGTGGTGCCGACCTTGCCGCAGGTCGGGCAGACCACAGCGAGCGGGTGCCACGCTGTCCGGGATGCTGGACGTTGGCCACGCGACGGTAGATCTCGCGGACCAGCGGGGCGCGGTCGAGCGCCGAGCCGGATGTACGGGTCCATCGCCCCGGTCGGGTAGATGTCGCTCATCCAGTAGTAGCGGTCGGGGTGGATCCCGAGGCCGGCGAACACGTCGATGAAGATCCCGGCGAAGTGGCGCGCGTAGCTGGCGTGGCCATCGCCGGCCGGGTCGGGCACGTGGGCGAGCGGCCGGCCCATCTCGCGCTCGATGGCGTCGGGCGTCAGCAGCGCCTGGGCGTCCATCGGGTCCATGTCGTCGACGCCGTACAGCAGCGTCGTCTCGAGGCCGTTGGCGCGCAGCGCCCGGGTGATGACGTCGAGGATGACCGGCCCGCGCAGGCTGCCGACGTGGACCGTCCCGGACGGCGTCTTCGAGTCGTTGACGACCTGCGGGCCACTGACCCGGGCCGCGAGCTCGTCCGCCCAATCCATGCGGACCTCCCGAGGGCTTAGCTGATGCCGACGATCTTGTAGGTGAAGTCGCCGGCGGGGACCTTGACGATGACCTTCTCGCCCTTCTTCTTGCCGAGCAGGGCGCGTCCGACCGGGCTCTCGTTGCGAGATGCGTCCCTCGGCCGGCTTCGCCTCGGCGGAGCCGACGATCGTGAACGCCTCCTTGCCGTCGGGGCTCTCGACCGCAACGGTCGAGCCGATCTGGACGTGGTCGGTCGAGTGGTTCTCGTCGATGATCGTGGCGTTCTTGATCAACGCCTCGAGCGTCTGGATCCGACCCTCGACGAACGCCTGCTCGTTCTTGGCGTCCTCGTACTCGGCGTTCTCCGAGAGGTCGCCGTGCTCCTTGGCGTCGTGGATCCGGTTGGCGACCTCGGGCCGCTTGACGGACACCATCTCGTCGAGCTCGGAGCGGAGCTTCTCGAGGCCTTCTCGGGAGAGATAGGTGGGCTTGTTGTTCACGGTCTCGGGCCCCCGTCTTTCAGGTGGTCGGATGTGGGCAGACCGAGCGGGGCGGTCTTCGATAAAGGAAAGAACTCCAGGCGCTCCGCGGGCAAAGCCGCGCACCTGAAGTTCCGACCGTCGGCGAATGGTAGCGGCGGTGCGATGGGCTGTCAAAGCCGCCGGAAGGGGCCCGACATGCACCGGCGAACGGCGCCGCGCGATCGGATCACTCGATGGTCGCACCCCCGGCCAGGCCGCTCAGCCGGCGCTTGACCCGCACGAGCGAGCCTCGGTCGCCGCACGCGACGAAGACCGTGTCGTCGCCCGCCACCGAACCCGCGACCTCGGGCCAGCGCGCGCGGTCGAGCGCGGCCGCGATGGCATGCGCGGAGCCCGGCAACGTGCGCAGCACGAGCAGCAGGCCAGCCTCGCGGATCTCGATCGGCAGGTCCGCCAGGAGCTTGCGCAGGCGGTCCTCGCCCGAGGTCTCTGCCTCGACCAGGCGCGGCGGCAGAGCGTAGGCGGCCGTTCCCTCGCGCGTGACCTTGATCAGGCCGAGCTCCGCCACGTCGCGCGAGATCGTCGCCTGGGTCGTCCGGAAGCCGCGCTCGCGCAGGGCCGCGGCGAGCTCCTGCTGGGTCCGGATCGGGCGCTGCTCCACGAGATCGCGGATCGCCCGCTGGCGGAGCTGCTTCATGACCTCCATCGGTCAGCGCACCGCGGCCGTCAGCGCAGCAGGGCGACGACGACGACCGCTGCCACGACGAGCCGGTAGACGACGAAGATCGTCAGCGAGCGGGTTCGGAGGTAACCGAGCATGAACCGGATCGCCAACACGCCTGTCACGAACGCAGCGATCATCCCGACGATCAGCGGCCCAAGCTCGACCGCGACCCCGGCCTCGCCGGTCGCGAGCTTGCGGATCTCGAAGATGGCCGCGCCGGCTGTGACAGGGGTCGCCATCAGGAAGGAGAAACGCGCCGCGGCTTCGCGACCGAGCCCGGCGAAGCGGCCCGCCGAGATCGAGACGCCCGAGCGACTGATGCCCGGCACGAGAGCGAGAGCCTGGGCCGCACCGATCCCGACGGCAAGCGGGAACGTCACGTCGCCGATCCCCTTCGTAAGGCCGCCCCAGCGGTCGGCCAGCCACAGGATCGCAGCGCCGACGACAAGCATCACCGCCACCAGACCGGGCTCGCGGACGGCCGACTCGAGGACGTCGTTGAAGAGGAATCCCGCCACGGCGGCCGGGATCGTCGCGGCGACCAGCAGCCACGCCAGCTTGCGGTCCGGATCGCCGGCGAACGAACGATCGCGGATCGTCGCCAAACCCGCCGGGACGAGACGGACCCATTCGTGCCAGAAGTAGATGAGCAGTGCGAGCAGCGTGCCGATATGGAGCATGACGCTGAACGCGAGCGAGGTGATGAACGGGTCGGTCCAGCCGAACAGGTACGGGACGATGATCAGGTGCCCGGACGAGGAGACCGGCAGGAACTCGGTCAGTCCCTGCACGATCCCCATGACAGAGCCTGGAACGTCGTGTCCATCTAGTTGCCGCCCGTGACAGCCGGCCTGGTTCGGATTGCGCCTTGACCTAGCGGATGAAGAGCGGGGCGAGGACCAGCGAGATCGTGGCGAGGAGCTTGACCAGCACGTGCAGTGACGGGCCGGCCGTGTCCTTGAACGGGTCGCCGACCGTGTCGCCGACGACGGCCGCGGCGTGCGCTTCGGAGCCCTTGCCGAGGACGTTGCCCTGGTCGTCCTTGAGGTTGCCCGACTCGATGTACTTCTTGGCGTTGTCCCAGGCCCCGCCGCCGTTGTTGAGCACGGTCGCGAGCAGGACGCCCGAGATCGTCCCGACCATCAGCATGCCGGCGACCGCCTCGAACCCGAGGATGACCCCGATCGCGATCGGCGTGGCCACCGCGACGACGCCCGGCAGGATCATCTGGCGAAGGGCGGCCGCGGTCGTGATGTCGACGACCCGGGCGTAGTCCGGGCGCTGGCTGTAGTCCATGATCCCGGGCATCTCGCGGAACTGGCGGCGGACCTCGACGATGATCGTCTGGGCGGTCTTGCCGACCGCCTTGATCGCCAGCGAGCTGAAGAAGTAGACCAGGGTCGCCGCGAGCAGCGCCGCGATGAACACGTTGACGTTGGCGAGGTTGACCGAATTGAGCAGCTCGGCACCGGGCACCCCGGCTTCGATCCGCCGGCCCTGGATCAGGTTGATCTTGTCGATGTAGGCGCTGAACAGCAGGAACGCCGCCAGCGATGCCGAGGCGATCGCATAGCCCTTGGTCAGCGCCTTGGTCGTGTTCCCGACGGCGTCAAGCCGGTCGGTGATGTGGCGCGCGCCTTCCTCGATCCGGCTGAACTCGGCGATGCCGCCGGCGTTGTCGGTGATCGGACCGAACGTGTCCATGGCGAGGATGTAGGCGGTGGTCATGAGCATGCCCATGGTCGCGACCGCGGTCCCGAAGATGCCGCCGACGTTGACACCGGTCGACGACAACAGGTTCGCCTGCGTGCCGAGCCAGAAGCTGGCGAACAGGGCGATCGCGATCGTGATCGCGGTCACTGCGGTGGTCTCGAAGCCGATGGCGGTGCCCGCGATGATGTTGGTCGCCGGGCCGGTCTTGGACGCCTCGGCGATGTCGCGCACGGGACGGTATGAGCCCGCGGTGTAGTACTGGGTGATGTAGACGAACGCGACGCTGGTCGCGAGACCGACGATCCCGGCGGCGAAGAAGTAGACCCAGGTCGGGAAGCCGCCGTTTCCGGTGCCGCCGTTGGTCTGCATCATGATGTTGGTCGTGATCAACAGGCCCACGACGGACAGCAGGGTCGTGACCCAGTAGCCGCGGTTGAGCATGTTCATCGGGTCTTCGTCTTCGTTGCCGCGGACGAAGAAGATCGCGACGATCGTCGCCAGCAGCCCGAAGGCGCGGACGACGAGCGGGAAGAAGATCCAGGCCTGCGGGTTCGGCCAGCCGGCCTTCTCCGCGATCGCGAACACGGCGACGCCCAGGATCATCGCGCCGATGTTCTCGGCGGCGGTCGATTCGAACAGGTCCGCCCCACGGCCCGCGCAGTCGCCGACGTTGTCGCCGACGAGGTCGGCGATGACGCCCGCGTTGCGCGGGTCGTCCTCCGGGATCCCCTTCTCGACCTTGCCGACGAGGTCGGAGCCGACGTCCGCCGCCTTGGTGTAGATGCCGCCGCCGAGCTGGGCGAAGAGCGCCACGAACGACGCCCCGAAGCCGAAGCCGACGATGAGGAACGGCGCCTGGTCGACGGTCACCTCGCCGACGAACGTCGAATAGGCCGTGAAGATGCCCCACACCCCGAGAAGCGACAGGGCGACGACGAGGAAGCCGGACACCGCGCCACCGCGCATCGCCACCTGGACCGCCTCGACGAGGCTGCGGCGAGCCGCCGATGCCGTCCGGACGTTGGCCTTGACGGCGACGAGCATGCCGATGATCCCCGACGCCATCGAGCAGGCTGCGCCGATGAGGAAGGCGATGCCCGTCAACACCCCGATGGGCAGACCGGCGAGCTTCGGCACGTCGGCGACGGCGGCCGTCTCGACGAGGCCGATGACGACACCGATGACGACCGCGCCGACGACCGCGAGGATCCCGATGGTCGTGTACTGACGGCGGATGAAGGCGGTCGCACCCTCGTAGATCGTGCCGGCCACATCCTGCATCGCGGCGGTCCCGGTATCGCGCGACAGCACGTCGCGGGCGAGATAGATCGCGAACAGGATCGCGATGATGCCGGCAGGCAGGATGATCAACTGGAGCTGACTGGCGTCCATCAGGACAGGGGGTCCTCCACCTTGGGCTGTTGACCGGGTTCCGACCCGGCGCGTGGCGTGCGCCGCTTCGGTGCGGACGACCGGGGAATGCCTGTCTGGTCCCTCTGGCGGGTGTTCCTGGGGCGGGACCGCCAGGTCGGCGGCGAGTGTAACAAGGGGCGAGAAGGCGGGTCAAACCCGTCAGTCACGCGTGATATGCACTCGGTGACCGGGACTGCGACGCCCGGCGGCGGCTCAGGGGTGCACCCCCTATACTGCGCGTCTTGTGACCCGCAGACCCATGTTCGGCTGCCTCGTCGAGATCGTCGAGACACTCGTCCTCACGCTCATCATCTTCTTTGTCATCCAGACGTTCGTCGCCCAACCGTACAAGGTCCAGCAGCAGTCGATGGAGCACACGCTGGAGCCCGATCAGTACGTCCTGGTGGACAAGTTGACGCCGCGCTTCGACACGTACAAGCGCGGTGACATCGTCGTGTTCACGCCACCGCCCGAGTGGGCGCAGGCCGACGGCACGCCATTCATCAAGCGCGTCATCGGTCTCCCCGGCGACACCGTCGACATCCACGATGGCAGCGTCTTCATCAACGACACCAAGCTCAACGAGCCGTACCTGTATTCCGAGACACCCGAAGATCCGCCGCAGCCGACCACCGTGCCCGGCGACACCCACCGCTGGGTGGTCTCGCCAGGTGATGTGTTCCTGATGGGCGACCATCGCGAGAACTCCGAGGATTCACGGACGTTCGGCGAGGTGGAGGTCAGCAAGATCATCGGCCGCGCGTGGCTGCGTTACTGGCCGCTGGCCGACTTCGGCATCCTTCCCACACCGACCTACCCGGAGCTGGCCACAACCGCCGCCCGATGAGAGCCCTGCCGTGAACCCGGCCCTTCTGGGGGTCGCGCTCGCGGTCGTCGTCGGAGCCCTCGTGGCCGGCTCCGCCCGGAACGCCCGGACCGCGATCCTCGGCCTCGTCGCGACACTGGTCGCTGCCTCGGTCCTGGCCGATCCGCTGCCTGATTCGCTCGGCTTGGCCGCCCGCCTGGTCGCGGCCATCCTCGCCGGCTACCTGCTCTGGGTCGCGACCCGCGGACCGCGGCTGCCGACCGGGGGCTCGCTCGTCGGCTGGCCGACCGACGCCTTCCTCGCGGCTGCGGCGGCTGTCGTCGGCTACGGCAGCCATGGGCTGGGCGCGCCGGCGGCCGGCCCTGCGCTCGCATCGGCGGCCGGTTTCGCGCTGGCGGCGCTCGCCCTCGTCCCGATCTCGACCGGACGCGACGTCCTGCGGGTGGGGATCGGGCTGGGCCTCCTGATCAGTGGCGCCCTGCTCGTCCGGACGGGTCTCGGCGGCACGCCCGACCCGCTCGAAGAGCTGCTCACGGCCGGGCTCGTGGCGACCCTCGGCGGGGCGATCGCCATCCTGGCTATCGCCGCGCGGAGCGACGGCCGCGCAGACTTCGAGATGAGCACGACGACCCCGCACCGGTCGAGCCACGTCGCCGAGCCACAACGACCCGGACGGCGATGAGCCTGGTCCTGTTCGTCATCGTCACCGTCGCGTTCACGGCAGTGGCTCTCGGGTCGCGTGCTCGCCCCCAGGTCTCGACCGGGATCGGGATCGTGGGGCTCGTGGTCGCCGTCGTCCTGGCCGTCGCACTCGTGCCGGGCCAGATCGTCGTCATCGGCGGCGGGGCGATCGCGACCACTGCCTACCTGCGGCTCTTCC
This sequence comes from uncultured Chloroflexia bacterium, assembly GCA_963797685.1. Taxonomy (GTDB): domain Bacteria; phylum Chloroflexota; class Limnocylindria; order Limnocylindrales; family CSP1-4; genus SPCO01. The sequence goes on from CAWCQK010000010.1 coordinate 265,571, forward strand.
TCGTGCTCGGCTCGATCCTCGGGCTTGCCCTCGTGATCTCGGGCCAGGCCGGTGGGTCGCGGCGCGACGCCCCGACCGTGACGCTTGGCATCCTGGCGACGGCGGCCCTGACGCTCGGCGTGCTCGACCCGCGTGCGGCCGTGCTTGTCGCGACGGCCGGCGGGCTGTTCGGCGTGCTGGTCACGCTCGTCCCGAGCGGCGGTCGCGTCGGGGCGACCGTCGGGGTCCGTGAATCGCGGGCGGTCGCGGTCGCGGGCGCGCTGGCGATCGCGGCGACCGCCTGGTTCGGACGCGACCTGAGCGGGCTCGATGCGCAGCCGGTCGTCTTCGGCCTCGCCTATCTCGCGTTCGCGGTCGCGGTCGCGCTGCGCTTCGGCGAGATCCCGTTCCACCTCTGGGCGGCTCGCCTTGCCGACGTCGTGCCCGAGACGGCGCTGCCGATCCTGACCGCCTACGCGCCGGCGACGCTGGCCCTCGTGGCGGTCGCCTGGATCGACACGTCGGTGACGCCGTTCGCCACCAACCTCGACATCGACCGCTTGATCGTCATCGCCATCGCGGTCGCATCGATCGTGCTGGCGGCTGTCGCCGCGTTCGTCCAGGACGACATCGAGCATATCCTCGGCTACTCGATCGTCGGCGACGCAGGCGTCATCGTCCTGGCGCTCGCCGCGCTCGGCCCGGACGCGTGGGGCCCGACGCGGACGTGGATCCTTGCGTTCGTCATCACCCGCAGCGCGTTCGCCGCGTGGGTGGCCGGCGTGCGCGCGGGCTTCTGGACCGGGCGGGTCTCCGACCTGCGCGGCTGGGTCCGCCGCTCCCCGCTGCTGACCGTCACCTTCGGGCTGATCGCCCTCGCCAGCATCGGGTATCCGGGGCTGGTCGCGTTCGACGCCCGGACCACGATCGTCAACGACACCCTGACCGGGCCTCTTGCCACCGTCGTGCTGATCGCCGTGCTCGCGCCGATCGCCTACTACGGGCGGCTGCTCGTCATCGGGCTGCTCCCCCCGGATCGCCTCGTCGAGCCCGTGGACGCCTGGCGACCGGTCGTCAAACGGCTCGACCTGACCGCCATCAAGCCGTGGCTGACCACGACCTGGGATGCGAATCGCGCCTTCAGCACCGGCGCGATCGCGTTCGTCCTGGCGATCCTGGCGCTGGCGACGGCAGGAGGCGCATTCGGTGGCCCGGCGGCCGCGGCCGAGGGACCTCCGGTGCTCGCCGATCCGAGCCGCATCGAGGTGCCCGGGGCCTCGGGCGCGCCGTCCCTCGCGAGCCCAGCACCGGCAGCGGCGCCGACCGAGATCCCGACCGCGGTGCCATCCACCGCGCCGACCGCGGTGCCATCCGCGGCGCCGACGGCAGTGCCATCCACGAACCCGTGATGGCGGGCCCGGTCAGTCGTTCGGGGCGAGCACCCAGCGATCGATGTCACGCTCGTAGTCGAGCAGCTGGTCGGGGCTGAACCACAGGGCGAGCTCGGTGGCCGCCGCCTCGGGGCTGTCCGACGCGTGGACGATGTTCTGCGCGGTCTCGAGCGCGAAATCGCCGCGGATCGTGCCGGGCGCAGCCTCGTGGGGCCGCGTCGCCCCGTTGATCGCACGGACGACCGCGATGGCGTTCGGGCCATCGAACGCGGCAGCGACCAGCGGCGCCGAGATGATGAACTCAACCAGTCCCGCGAAGAACGGCTTCTCGCGATGCGCGGCGTAGTGCCGCTCGGCGAGATCGCGATCGACGTGGACGAGCTTGAGCCCCACGAGGCGCAGACCGCGGTCCTCGTAACGGGCGAGGATGCGGCCGACCAGCTGGCGCTGGACGCCATCGGGCTTGATGAGGACGAGGGTCCGTTCGGTGCCTGGCATGTCTTCCTTGGGGTGCGGGTCGAGTCGGGTCCGGGATTGTATCGGAAAGCCGGCGCGGATCAGGCGATCTGGTCGCCTTCCGTGGTGGCGTCGTCGGGCTCGGCGGCCGTTTCGGCCGCGCTCCGAGCCGGGCTCGATCACCGTGTCGTCAGCATCGTCAGCCGACGAGTCGGCGGTCGCTTCGGGGGCGTCCGTTGCTGCATCGTGGTCGTCCGCGGCGGGTTCGACGACCGTATCGGGCGCGCCGTCGGCGGCGGCAGGCTCATCGTCTTCGTCGCCTTCGTCGCCTCGTCGTCTTCGTCGAGGGACGCCGCGACCGGCGGAGCCTGCTTGACCCGGGCCCGCTTCCGCCGTTCGGGCGGGCCGCCGCGGGCCGCCTCCGCGTACGCATTCCGTGCCTCGAGCTCATGACCCGCGGCCCGGTAGGCGTCGCCGCGAACGATGGAGATGGCCGGACTGCGCGAACCACCGGTCGCCTCGAGGATCGCCGGGGCGAGTGCCGGGGCGAGGCGAAGCGCCAGTCCGAAATGGAGCGCCGCGACCTCCGGTGAGCCGGCGACGAGCGCCGCACGACCGGCTTCGAGCGCCGCGGCCGGGTCGGGCAGGTCGGCCGGTCCCGGGTCGACCGTCTCGTCGTCGTCCCAGAAGCCGAGGGTCATCGGCCCGGTCGGCGGCTTGGCGGCGGCGGCCGCAGCGGCTGCCTCGGCCGGCGTCGGATCGGGCGGGGCGGGCTCGCGGGTCTCGAGCGGCGCGATGTCCGGCCCGCGGTCGAACAGCGTCGGGGCGGTCGGCGGCGGCTCGTCGGCGTCGGGCGGCCAGACGACCGAGCGGGGCATCCCGGCGAAGATCGCGTCGATCGTGCCGCCGGCCATCGCCATGGCGCGTTGTGCGTAGCGGCGTGCCTCGCCCGGCCGACCGGCCGATGCGGCCGCCTCGGCGGCGATCACCAGCGCGACCGGGTCGTCGATCTCGCCGCGCAACGAGGCCGTCGCGACCTCGCCCGCCCCGGTCAGGTCGCCGGTCCGCCAGCGGACCTCGGCCAGGTCGACCAGGCCCTGGTCGTCGAGGGTGCCGAGCGTCGCCATCGTCTCGAGCTCGACCCGGGCAAGCGCGAGCGAACCGAGGCGCAGGTGGGCGTGCGCGAGGATCAGCTCGGTGGTCCGGGTCTGCGGCCGGTCGGTGCGGACCATCGTGGCCGTGGCGGTCATGCCGGCAACCGCAGGCGCGCGTCGAGGCCGCGCAGATAGCGGGCAGGCGCGACGACCGCAAGCCGGAGCACCTCGTCGCGGAACAGCTGCGTCGCGAGACGCTGGACCGCCGGCGCATCGACCGCCTCGACCGCCGCGAGCGCCTCGTCGAGGGTCAGGACCTTGTCGTGCAACGCCTCCTGGCCGCCGATCCACGAGGCGACGTGGCGCGTGTCGTCCATCCGCAGCTCGAGGCCGCCGGAGAGGTAGCGCTTGGCCTTCTCGAGCTCGGCGTCCGGGACGAGCTCGTCGCGGAGTCGCGCCAGCTCGACGAGGATCGCCTCGATGGCGGCCGGCAGGCCATTCGGGTCGACCCCGGCCGAGACCTCGAGGGCGCCCGCGTCGGCGTAGTCGACGATCCCGGACGAGACGTCGTAGGCGAGCCCGAGCTCCTCGCGGACCGACAGGAACAGGCGGCTGCTCATGCCGTCGCCGAGCACCGCGTTGAGGACGGCCAGCGTCCAGCTGTCGGGGTGGTCGCGATGGAGGGCTGGCACGCCGAGGCACGACCTGCGCCTGGCTCGTGGCGCGCTTGCCGGTGCGGATGCGCGGTCCGGCGGGCAGCACCGGTGCCGGCCGCATAGCCCGGGATCGCGCCGTTGCCGGTCCCGAACGCGGTGCCGGCCAGCTCGAGCGCCTCGGCGTGGCCGAGGTCGCCGACGACCGCCACGACCGTGTTGGCGGGCCGGTAGACGCTTCGCCAGAAGTCGTGGATCGCGGCCTCGGGGAGCGCCAGGATGTCGGCCTCCTCGCCACAGATCTCGCGACCGAGCGGGCCGTCGCCGAACATCGCGGTCTGGAACAGGATCTGGCAGTACTCGGACGGGTCGTCGAGGTACGAGCGGATCTCCTCGATGATGACCGTCGCGCTCGCTCTCGATGTCGGCGTCGTCGAGCCGTCGGGCGGACGATCAGCTCGCCGATGACGTCCATCGCCCGCTCGGCCTCGCGGCAGCGGGACGCGGACCCAGTAGACGGTCGATTCGCGGTCGGTGGCGGCGTTGAACGAGCCGCCGACGCCCTCGATCGCCTCGCTGATCGAGCGTGTCGAGGGGTACGCGCGCGTGCCCTTGAAGGTGAGGTGCTCCATGAAATGGGCGACGCCGACCTGGCCGGCGGTCTCGAGCCGCGAGCCCGCGAGCACGTACGCCGCGACCGACACCGACCGCGCCGCGGGGAGCCGGGCGCTGATCACGCGTGGTCCGGCTGGCAGCGCCGTCCGTTCGAACATCCGGGCGATGGTAGCCGGATAACGGCGAAGCCCCGGCCGGACGGCCAGGGCTTCGACCGACGAGACCACCGGTCAGGAGGCCGGCGTCGCGATCAGGGTGTTGATCCAGGCTTGCAGGAAGTAGACGACGAACATCGCCGAGATGACCCACATCAGCGGATGGATCTCGGCCAGCTTGCCGCGGGCCAGCTTGATGACGACCCAGGTGATGAACCCGGCGCCGATGCCGATCGTGATGTCGTAGGTCAGCGGCATCAGGATCATCGTCAACATCGCGGGGATGCCGTCTTCGACGTTGCCGACGTCGATGTCCTTGACCTGGGTGAACATCAGGTAGCCGACGAGGACGAGCGCCGGGGCCGTGGCCGCGTTCGGGATGATGCTCGCCAGCGGCGACAGGAAGATCGCCAGCAGGAACAGGACGCCGGTGACGATCGAGGCGAACCCGGTCCGGCCGCCCTCGGCGACGCCGGCCGCGCTCTCGATGAACGTGGTGTTGGAGCTGACCCCGCCGACGCCACCGGCGATGGCGGCGATGCTGTCGACGAACAGCAGGCGTCCGACGCCGGGCACGGAGCCATCCTCGTTGGCGAGGCCCGCCTCGGACGCGACGCCGGTCACGGTGCCCATCGTGTCGAAGAAGTCGGTCAGCATGATGGCGAAGATCGTCAGCGGCCGCGGCGACCGGCCCGAGCACGGTCCACACGTTGGTGACGTCGAACTGGCCCAAGCGTCGAGAAGCTCGGCGTGGCGGAGAAGTCCTTGGGCACGGACGCGACGCCGAGGATCAGCGCGACGATGGTGATGACCAGGATCGAGATGATCAGGGCGCCGCGCACCTTGAGGACCCAGAGGACGATCGTGAACAGGAGGCCGGCGAGGAACAGGAACTCCCGCGGTCGTCGTCGGGAAGACCGGTCCGACGAGCGGGGCCCCGCCGGCAGGCGTCGCGATGAAGCCGCCGTTGACGAAGCCGATGAACAGGATGAACAGGCCGATGCCGGCCCCGATGGCGCGCTTGAGGGCGAGCGGGACGGCGTTCATGACCGCCTCCCGGAAGCCGACGACGACGAGCAGGGTGACGACGAGGCCCTCGAGGACGATCACGCCCATCGCGCCCTGGGGCGTCGAGGCCCCGCGCCGTCAGCGAGAAGGCGACGATGGCATCGATGCCGAGTCCGGCGGCGATGGCCAGCGGGTAGTTCCCGACCACGCCCATGGCGATGGTCATGATCCCGGCGATGAGGGCCGTCCCGGCCGAGACCGCGGCGATGCCGGCCGGATCGAGCTTGAACCCCGCCCCGAGGATCGCCGGCGTTGACGAAGATGATGTAGACCATGACGAAGAACGTCGTCAGGCCGGCGCGCGTCTCCGTCGCGATGTTGGTGCCGCGCTCCTCGAACTTGAAGAACCCGGCCAGACCGCCGGCGGATGGGGCGGGCTGTGGTGACGTGCTGGGCTGCGCTTCGGCGGTCACCTGGTTCCGATCCTCCTCGCCCGCATGGACGCGCCGAGCCGCTGGGCGGGCTCGGGACACGCCGGTCCGCGTGCGACCTTCCCTCGCGGCCGCATCCCTGTAGCTCCCCCCGGACCGGGACGACTCCCGGCCCTCCGGATCTCGTCTACTCGTCCTCGCGGGCTTCGAGGCCGAGCAGCTCCATCTGGACGAATCCGCTGGTGTCGAACGACAGCTGGCGTGGGGCGAATGGCGACTCATCGGTGTCGCCCGGACCGATCGGGGCGAACTCGACGATCACTCGTTCGTCGCCCTGGACGAGCGTGTAGACGAGCAGCTGGTCGGGCCGCGTCTCGAACTCGAGGTGCTCGAACGAGTCGATGTTGAGGGTGATGGCGAGGGGCGTGAAGTAGGTCGAGATGTCGTCGGCGTCGACGACGATCCGCTCCATCCAGCCGGTCCCGTGGGCGACCACATCGCGCCCGCGCAGGTAGCGATACGTCACCGTCTGCTTCAGCAGCGGCCGGAGCAGGTGGAGCATGTCCGTGCGGCTGGTGACGATGCCCTGGTTCACGAAGAACTTGGCGGGGGGTGTGCTGGGCACCCGGCGTCTCCTCAGGTGGGCTTGGGGGGACGAACGGCGCCGATGGTACCGCACGACACGGGCTGCGGGAACCCGATTTTTCGCCACGTTCGAGCCCGGGACCGCCCATGCCGGCCGCGTATCATCCTCGCCATGCTGCTGGCCATCGACATCGGCAACACGAACCTCAAGACCGCGCTCTTCCGCGCGGGGGCGATGCTCGCCACGCGACGGGCCGCGACGGACCCGCGCGCGACCGCCGACGAGGTCGAGCTGCTGCTCGACGGCCTCCTCCGGCTCGACGGCATCGCGACGTCCGACCTCGACGCGCATCGCGCTGGTGTCGGTCGTGCCAGCGCTGACGGCCGGTGTCGAGTCCATCGCCGCCCGGCACGCCACGCCGCTGCTGGTCGCCAGCGCCGGCACGGTCCCGATCGCGATCCGCGTCGACCGGCCCGACGAGGTCGGCGCCGACCGGCTGGTCAACGCCCTGGCCGTCGCTCGGCTGCACGGGACGCCGGCCATCGTCGTCGACTTCGGGACCGCGACGACGTTCGACTGCGTGGCCGCCGACGGCGCCTACGTCGGTGGCGCCATCGCGCCCGGGCTCGAGCTCGGACTCGAAGCGCTGGCGGGACGGACCGCCAAGCTGCCGCGGGTCGAGCTGCGCGCTCCGGACCGGGCGATCGCCCGCGACACGGTCTCGGCCATCCAATCGGGCTCGGTCCTCGGGTACCAGGCTCTGACGGCCGGCCTCCTCGAGCGCATCCGACGCGAGCTCGCCGACGCCAACGGGATCCGGCCTGCCG
>CAWCQK010000011.1:0-139770 GCA_963797685.1 uncultured Chloroflexia bacterium
GCGCCTCGAGACGTCGCTCGCGGTCGGTCACCGTGCGGCGGTGGCCACCTTGGCCTTGGCGCCGGCCAGCCGCCGGACGGTCTTCTTGACCGGTTCCTCGGTCCCGACGAGCGTCTCGTTGTCCTCGCCGCGGATGAACGCCTCGACCCAGTTCAACGCGATGTCGTCGTGGATCTGGAGCGGCCGGCTCTTCATGAAGTAGCTCGACGGCGCAACAGCGTCCCCGCCAGGCCGCGATCAGACCACTTCAGGCCGCGGATCGCGCCGATGATGACGCCGGCGCTGTTCGGCGATCCCAGCCTCGAGCTTGCGCTCGGCGTTGAGCGGGACGTGGCCGAAGGTCGTGCCTTCCATCCGGATGTAGCACCACTTCCGGTCGAGCTGCCACGGCACGTGGTCCGATAGACCAACGTGGATGTCGTCGGTGTCGGCTAGAAGTCGAGCGTCAGGTGACGGTCGTTCGTCTTGCTGATCTTATTGGACTCGAGGCGCTCACGCTCGAGCATGTTGAGGAAGTCGATGATGCCGCCGAAGTTGAGCTGGTAGGTGCGGTCGAGCCGGACGCCGCGGTCCATGAACGGCGGGTCAGGACGCGATGGGTGATGGTCGCGCCGACCTGGCTCTTGATGTCGTCACCGATGACCGGCAGTCCGGCCTCAGCGAAGCGGCGCTGCCAGTCGGCTCGCGGCCGATGAACACCGGGATCGCGTTGACGAATCCGACGCCCGCCTGGAGGGCCTGCTCGACGTACCACTTGGTCGCCTGCTTCGCTGCCGACCGGCAGGTAGCTGACCATGACGTCGACTTCGCGCTCCTTGAGGATGCCGACGATGTCGGCCGTCGGCCGGCGCCTTCTCGATGACCTGGCTCAGGTACTTGCCGAGGCCGTCGTGGGTCATCCCGCGCTCGACGGTCACGCCGGTGTGCGGGACCTGCTGGAAGACGTAGGTGTTTTCGGCTTGGTATAGATCGCCTCGGACAGGTCCTTGCCGACCTTGTTCTTGTCGATGTCGAAGGCTGCGACGAACTCGATGTCGCGGACGTGGTAGCCGCCGAGGTCGACGTGCATCAGGCCCGGGACGAAGTCGTCCTTCTTGGCGTCCTGGTAGTAGTAGCGTCCCTGGACGAGGCTGCTGGCGCAGTTCCCGACGCCGACGATGGCGACCCGGATCTTGCCGTCGCCGCGGCGCCCGGCGCCTGCCCGGTGTTGCCGGCGTGGGACCCGTTCTTGCCGTTGGTTCTGTTCTTGGCCACGATGTCTCTCCGTTGCTGCTTACTGAGTCGGGTGGATGTCGGCCGGCTGGCCTGGCTGCGGGTTTGAAGGATCCGCTGGATGACCGTGATGACGGCGCCGATCGCGATGATCGCCGAGGGCTGCCGCGATGGATGGTGAGGTTGCGCGGTCGCCCGGTCGATGATCAGGCCGAGCGACAGGACGATGAGACGGATCTCGCGGGGCATGACCCCGATGGCGGCCAGGCCCATGCCGGACGAGAAGCCGAGGGCGTCGGACTTCGCGCGGGTGTAGCTGACCATGATCGAGGCACCCATGGCCGCGCGTCGCGAGGATGGCACGGTTCCGACGTTGGCGTGGCCAGGGCGGCGATGCAGCCGAGGAAGACGACGATCTCGCCCGGCCTGTCGAAGATCGAGTCCATGAACGCCCCGAACTGCTGGCCTTGCCGGTCGCGCGGGCCAGCGTGCCGTCGAACATGTCGAACACGCCGCCGACGAAGACGACGATGCCGCCGACGACCCACAGCTGGGCGCCGCCAGGACGCGCCGACGGCGGTGATCGCCGAAGCCGATGAGGGTCAGACCGTTCGGGGTCAGGCCGATCCGGCCCATCCCGAGCGCGATCGGCTCGAAGACCTTCTTGATGCGGCCGCGGGATTCGTTCGAGATGGTCATGGTCCCCTCAGCCTGCGACGCCCAGGATCGCGCGCTCGCGCGCGGCGAACTCGGTGAACGCCTCCTCGCGCAGGCGGCAGACGGTCTCGCGGCCCCTTCGACTGGTCTCGACGACGCCCGCCGAGCGGAGCCGGCCGAGATGCCACGAGACCAGCGGCTGCGACAGGCCGACATGGGCGATCAGCTCCGCGACGGTCGCGTCACCGTGGGCCAGCCGGCGCACGATGCGCAGCCGGTTCACGTCGGCCATGACCTTGTGGAACGCGCGCAGCTGGCGCAGATCATCGGGCTGGATGACGGCCGCAGCGATCGTGCCGCGGACCCGGGCGGGCGAGGGAGACAGGGCGTGGGCTCCGGTTGGGGGCTGGTGCATCGTGGCACATCAACCACGGTTTATATCAATGTTCGTTGATGCTACGCGCGCCGGACAGCCGGTGTCAAGGGGCTGTCTGGTGGCTCGGGACCTACGGAGAGATCGGGATGGGGATGGTGCTGACGGTCATCGGACGGTCGGTCAGCGCCCGCAGGACGAGATAGTCATTCACCCCCGGCAGGTAGCCGCTCGCTGCGGCGGCGGTCAGCGTGTAGGTCGCGACCGCCCCCGGGGCAAGCTCCGAGGGCGCCGGTGGCGGTCCAGAACGGCGTGATGCCCTGTCCGCGGCTGATCGTGAAGTGCGGATAGAGCGTGACCTTCGAGGTGTTGTGGACCTGGACGTCGATCTGCCACAGCCCCTGGTCGTGGGCGCCATGCGAGGACGTGCCGACGATGGTCATGTCGAGCGGCTCGTCGCTGGCCATCGCGACCGTCGCGCAGACGAGCGCAGGCAGGAGGACTGCGCCGGCGAGCGCGACCCGCGCGGTCGGGCCCAGCACGCCGGCGCCGACCGAACGACCCCAGGCTGCGCGTCGACACGATGGACGGGAACCGCGGCTGCCAGCCCATCGCGAACGCCGATGGTGGCGCTGTGGCCGCGGCCGCCAGCCAGAGTGGGGTCATCATCAGGAAGTACCCGTCCTGCGAGCGGACGGACAGGAAGAAGACGATCCACGGGATCACCGTCAGGGCGGGACCGAGGCGGCGGACCCAGACGGCCGACAGCGCGAGCAGCCCGATCGCCAGCAGCAGCGTGGCGTACGAGTAGTAGTCCAAAGCCCCGCTGCCGTCGGTGAGGTAGAACGACACCCCGATCAGGCCCTGTCCGTGGGGGATCGCATGCTGGGTCAGGACCAGCGTCACGCCGGCCGCCCAGGCCGGCGCGTCGCGGACGATGAAGGGCGCATCGATCGCGAGCCAGACGGCGACCGCGATCCCGGCGAACGAGCCGACAGTGAGGAGCGCGCGGCGCACGGGCAGGTCGCCGCGGCGCAGGGCGAACAGGCCCACGAGCAGGAATGGCGCCACGAACCAGGCCAACTGCTGGGTGGCGCAGGCCGCGCCCAGGCAGACCGCGCGCAAGACGTCGCCGCGGCTGAGACGGCCACCGGCCCCGATCGCCGGCCAGCGGATGACGACGGGGATCAGGAGGACCATGGCGATCACGGCGGGATAGCCGAGCCGTGCGTAGTGCGGCAGGAACGGGAAGCCGAGCATGACCACCGTACCGCCTGAGCGCCAGTCGACGGGGAGCATGCGCCAGAGCACGATCGCCCCGACCAGCAGGACCAGCGTCGTGACGATCGAGTCCGCCGCTGGGAAGCTTGCGAACAGCAGCGCCGGGGCGACCAACACGGCCGCCAGAGGTGGGTACCCGAACGTGTAGTCGGCACCACCATTCATCGTCCAGGTGACCGGGATGTTCTGTTGAGTGAAGAGCTGCGGCCAGGCGACGCCATAGACCTGACCACCACCGAGCAGCGATCGGGCCGCCTGTGCGACGAGCGTTCCTTCGTCGCTCGGCTTGTGCTGCAGGATCAATCCGCCGACGACGAGGATGCTCGCGATGGCGAGGATCAGGGCGTCCACGCGAATCAGTCCTCGCCGGGACTTCACCATCAGCGCGAGGGCCGCCACCCCAAGTATCCCGAGGTAGCAGGCCGACAAGGCGGCCATGACCGCGGGCCGGGACGTGAGCGCGTCGGTCCAGCTGGCACGGGTCCCGATGAACAGGCTGATGACGGCGAGCAACGCCATGCCCCGGTGCAGCTGGCTGGCAGCGATCGCCCCGTCGTCGTCCGCCGATGCTCCTTTGTCGCCTTGGCCCGGCCCCGCCCCCGCCCGGCCGATCAGCATGATCCCGCCTCCATGAACGGATCCGCCTGAGACTGGCGGGAGTCTAGTCCCGATCGTTCGAACGAGCTGTCGGCATTGCGAGGCCTCGTCAGGCCCGTACCTGGTGAACGTTTCGCGCCGCTGGCGTGTCATGTCATCGTGAACCGATCGTCTGAGGCCTACGACTTGGCGGAACGGCTGCCCACCCATCTCAGCGACTCGAGCGACCGCGGCGCCGCCTTCGTCCGGCTGGCCGATGAGCACCTCGACAAGGCCTATCGCCTCGCCCGCGCGATCCTGCACGATCCCGCGGAGGCACAGGACGCGACCCACGACGCGTTCGTCCAGGCATGGCGCAAGTGGGACACGCTGCGCGACGCGAGCCGGTTCGAGCCGTGGTTCGATCGAATCCTGGTCAACACCTGCCGGAATCGCCTTCGGACGCGGCGCTTTCAGGCGACCGACATCTCCGCGGAGGTCGCCCTCGCGACCGGCGACCACGCCGGCCACGCGGCCGATCGCGACGTCATCGGGGCGGCGATGGCCGGGCTGTCGCCAGATCACCAGATCGTCGTCGCGCTGCGCTATTACCGCGACCTGACCGTGGAGGAGATCGCGCGTCGGCTCGACATCCCCCGCGGGACGGTCCAGTCCCGCCTCCATTACGCACTGAAGCGGCTGCACGAGACGATCGAAGCGGCCGATACCAAGGGGACGGACCGATGACCGACCGAGAGCTCGAGCAGCGGCTCCGCACCTGGTACGAGGCGGAAGTCGCCGCCATCGATGCGGCGCCCGCCGACCTGCGCGAAAGTCTGGCGGCGATCCCGGTCTCGACACCCGCCGCCGGGCGCCCGATGAGCCGTCGTCGTGGCCTCACGCTTCTGGCCGTGGCGGCGGTGCTGGTCGTCGGCGGCGCGCTGGCCGCCGGTTCGGGCTTGCTGACCCCGAACCCGATCGTGACGCCACCCCCGAATGTCGCGGTCGTGCCGCCAACCGGACTGCCGACGACTCCTCGACACCATCGCCGCACGGTACCGGCCATTCGCGCGGGCGGGTCGATCGCGTACGTCCGCATCGTCCTCTTGAAGCCCGCCTGCCCTCGGTTCACGACCGGTTGTGTGGCGGCACGCGTGTGGGTCGTCGGATCGGACGGGCGCGACGCGCACGCAGTCGTGCCCGACGGCACGACGCATCAGGACGTCGTCACTTGGTCTCCCGACGGGACCCGGCTGCTTTACTCGGACGATGGGCGCCTGTCCCTGATCGATACGGCCGGCGGCGCGCCGCAGGCCGTCGACACGGGTTGCGTCGCACCGTGCGCCGAGGATTCCCAGCCGGCGTTCTCACCTGGCGGCTCGATGCTGGTCTTCGCGCGCCGTTCGACGGATGGGACGTCGTCGGTCGCGACGATGGACCTCGCGACGGGTCGTGTCGCCGAGCTGCAGTCCACGACCTCGGACGGCACCGCCTCGCCCGCTTGGTCGCCCGATGGCAAGGAGATCGTCTACTTCGTCGCCGGCGAGAAGGATAGCGGCGGCCCCGTCCCCCCGAGGCTGTCCGCGGTCTGGGTCGTGGACGCCGACGGCCAGCACCTGCGCCAGGTCAGCCCGACGGCGCTCGCGGCACGGGACCCCCACTGGTCGCCTGACGGCTCCCGCATCCTGTTCGTGTCGCCCGATGGCGGCGGACAGGACATCTACACGATGCGCCCCGACGGGACCGGCATCAGCCGGCTGACGGCGGACGGGGGATCGGCCTCTGCCGGCTGGACGCCGGACGGCCGGATCCTGTACGTGCGGACCGCAACCGGTGGCGCTGGCGAGACTCCCGGCTGGTGGACGATGGACGCCGATGGGACGCATCCCACTTTGCTCGTGGCCGGCAAGGTTCTCGTCTCCGCCGTGGGGGACATCGGGCAGACGAACCCGGTCTGGCAGCCCCTCGGCGGGTCGGCCGTGGTGCCGCCGCCATGGACGGCCGCGACCGGGATCGTCGTCGGGCCCCCGGCACCCACGCCGTCTCCGACCCCGACGCCGTCGCTGGCGCCGGGCTTCGCCTGGACCGGCGCGGCAGGGTCCTCCGATGGAGGACCGACCGGGGGGACGGCAACGCTCCTGGCCGACGGCCGCGTCCTCTTCGCAGGGTCGTGCAGCACCGCGGCGGAGGTCTACGACCCATCGACCGGCGCCTTCACGCCGACCGGCTCCATGACGGCTGCACGCGCCGCCTCGGCCGCGACACGGCTGCAGGATGGCCGTGTCCTGTTCACCGGCGGATCCGGCTGCGCCGATGCAGATACCGGCATCCGCGCCTCGGCCGAGCTGTACGACCCGTCGACCGGCACGTTCAGCCCGACCGGTTCGATGCTCGCGCCACGCGAGAGCCATACCTCCACGCTGCTGGCCGACGGCCGCGTACTCATCACCGGCGGTCTGACCGGGCCAGCCGCGAATGGGTCCGCCGGCGTGACCCTGGCCGCGTTCCGGCTCGCGGAGACCTCGGCGAACGTGCTCAAGACCGCCGAGATCTATGACCCGACGACCGGCACGTTCAGCAAGACCGACTCGATGAGCTCGATCCGCAGTCAGCACACCGCAACGCTGCTGGCTGACGGACGGGTCCTGGTCGTCGGCGGCGGCGGCGAGGGGTACGCGAGCGTCCCGTCCGCCGACCTGTATGACCCGGCGACCGGCACGTTCACCAAGACAGGCTCGATGAAGTCGGGCCGCTGGCTCCAGACCGCGACGCTGCTCAGGGACGGTCGCGTGCTGGTGACCGGGGGCCGATCGCCGAACGACTCCGTGTACGCCTCTGCCGAGATCTTCGACCCCGCGACAGGCCGGTTCAGCTCCACCGACACGATGGACGACGGCCGCCAGCAGCACACCGCGACACTGCTCCAGGATGGTCGCGTCCTGATCGCGGGAGGCTACTGGAGCAACGGACAGAGCTGGCGGGTGCTGTCCTCGGCTGAGATCTTCGATCCAGCGGCCGGGACGTTCACTCCGATCGGTTCGATGGGCTCGGCTCGCGACGGCCACACGGCGACCCTCCTCGACGATGGGCGGGTGCTCATCGCCGGCGGCGAGGACATCGGGGAGCGGGGTGGCGTGAGCGTCACCTCGGCAGTCATCTACCAGCCGTAGCTGACCACGTGATCGATCGGCGTCAGCAGCAGCTGCGCGGTCGGCTGGCATTGCTCGCCGTGGTCGCGGGTCTCATCTGCGCGGCCGCGTCCATCCCGGTCCTCCTGCCCCAGCCGACCAGCGAGGCCGCCGGAACCACCGGGCTGCCGCCACCGGCCTCGCGCTCATCGGAAGGCGGCCTGGCGGTCGTCGGGTCGGTGCCGGCAGCGCCGTCATCGCCATCGGCCGTCGGCCCTCCGGACCTCACCGATCCGACGCTCGACGCGGGCCCGGTCCTGCTCGGCAGCTGGACGGTGATCTACGAGGTCGGCGCGGAGAACGGCGACGGCGCAAACATCGAGATCCCGCTCCGCCGCCTCGACGGGCTGGTCATCCCACCTGGCGGGACCTTCGACTTCTGGACGGCCGTGGGCGAGGTCTCCCGACGGACCGGCTATCGGAGCGGCGGCGTCATCGTCGGCGACCATCTCGATCCGGACGGCGCTCTTGCCGGTGGGATCTGCACGGTGTCGACCGCGATCTTCAACGCCGCCGCGCGGGCGGGGCTGCGGATCGTCAGCCGGACGAGCCACGGCGGGTACCTCGCCAAGTACCCGCTCGGGCTCGACGCCGCGGTCTCGAAGAGCGACCGGTCGCGCCAGACGATGGCGTTCCGCAACGACACACGGGAAGCGATCGTCGTCCGGACAGTCAGCACGCCGGGCATCGCCCGGGTCGACCTGTACGGGGCGGCCGCCCTGGGACGGCGCGTCACCTTCAGTACGCCCGCGATCAGTCGTCGGCGGCACGCGGGTGAGCGGCACCTCCGCTCGGCGTCGCTGGCGCGCGGCCACCACCGGCGTACCGAGGTCGCGAGCGACGGGATGACCGTCGTCGTGACGCGAACGGTCAGCGATGCGAACGGCCGGATGATCCATCACGACCGCTGGGTGTCGAGCTATCGACCCCTGACCGGGATCGTGCTCGACGGGACGAGCTGACCTCGCGATCCGGGCCTGCGCTGGCGTCGCCGCCTACACTCGGGGCGATGGACCGTCGCTCGGCGTACGTGCTGCTCGCCGTCATCGGGATCGGCGTGTTCCTGGCCGGACTCGAGCTGATGGTGACCGCGGTCGCGCTGCCGTCGATCCTGGCCGACCTCGGCTCGACGAATGGCGGCACCGCCTGGATCGAGCTGCGCAAGGCCAGCTGGATCATCAACGGCTACCTGCTGGTCTACATCCTGACGATGCCGATGGCCGGCCGGCTGGCCGACCTGTGGGGCGTCCGGCGGTTGTTCATGGGCGCCCTGGTGATCTTCGTCGTCGGTTCCGCGCTGGCCGGCGCGTCGCAGACGCTCGACCAGCTGATCGCCGCGCGGCTCATCCAGGGTGTCGGCGGCGGGGTCCTGGTCCCGGTCGGGACGGCGGCCGCGGCGCACCTGTTCGGTGGGGTCGCGCGGCCGCGTGCGCTCGGCGTCGTCGGGGCGCTGACGTTCCTCGGGATGGCGGCCGGCCCGGTCGTCGGCGCGGCGATCCTCGCGTCGGTCCACCCCGAGTCGACGCTGGCCGGTGCCGGCGTGACCGGGCCGGCGGCCGACATCCTGTCCCCGGCGTGGCGCTGGGTGTTCTACCTCAACATCCCGATCGGGCTGATCGCCCTCGTCCTCGCCTGGGCCGCCTCGCCCGACTGGGAGACGCCGCGCCGTGCCGGCCGGGTGGACATCGTCGGTGCCGCCCTGTTCGGCGTGGCCCTCGTGACCGGGCTGATCGGGCTCACGCTGCTGGGCTCGACCGACATCGCCGGCGTCGGCATCCCGCCGGCGGCGATCACGGCGATCCTCCTCGGGGTCGCGGCACTCGCGACGGTCGTCGCAGTCGTCCGCGGGCTGCGGGTTCGGGACCCATTCCTCGACCCACGGCTGTTCCGGAGCGTGCCGTTCAGCTCCGCGGCGCTCGTGTCGCTGCTGACCGGCTACGCCTTCGCGACCGCGATCATCGGCGGGGCGGTGTTCGTCGACCGGGTGCTCTACGGCGGCCCGGACGACCAGCGGCTGGCGCTCGGGGCGCTGGCCGGCGCGACGGCGGTCGGGGCGCTCGTCTCGGGCTTCCTCGTCCGGATCGTGTCGATCCGGCTGGTCGCGCTCGGCGGCATCGTCCTGAGCCTCGCCGGCCTGCTGGCGATGTCGCGCTGGACGGCGGACACCAGCCTCGATTCGGTCGCGCTCGCGCTCGGTGCGTACGGACTCGGCTTCGGGCTGACCGTCACGCCGCGCTCGACGGCGGCGGTCGAGGCCGTCGGGCGCCGGACGTTCGGAACCGCGTCGGCGGTGGTGACAGTCGCGCGGATGCTCGGGATGGCGGTCGGCCTGGCGATCCTGACCGCCTACGGCTCGACGACGATCGACCGGATCTACACCGAGGTCTACGCGACGCCCGACGCCTACCTCCAGTTCATCCCGGAGTCCCTCCGCGACCGCCCGTTGCGGGACCCGTTCGTGGTCGGCGCGCTCGAGGCGTGGGCGTCGCGCGAGGCGGCCTCGATCATGGTCGGCCTGTTCGTGGTGGCGGCCGCCGTGACCGCCGTGGCCATCCCGCCCACGCTCGCGCTCGGGGGTCGGCGGGGAGAGCGGACGCGTATGCTGGACCGCGCAGCGGACGAGAGCGATGCCGCCGACGGGATCGCTGCCGGAGGACCCGACGCCGATGGCCTCGACGCGCCCGAACCCGGCCTCGCACTCTGATCCCCGGCCCGTTCCGCCGGTCCCGGCACTCGGGAAGCGTGTCGACCGCCACTACGCGACGACCACGACCGATCAGCCCGGGACGCTCCGCGTCGTCGTCGCCGACAGCGACCAAGGCACCGAGATCGATGGGGTCCGACGCGCTGGCGCGATTGCCGGGACTGCTCGGCTCCGGGAAGCCGGCGATCTGGGTCGACCTCGTCGCGCCGACGCCGGCGCAGGCCCAGGACGTCGGGACCGCGCTGTCGCTCCACCCGCTGATCGTCGAGGACGTCCTCGAGGGCAACCAGCGGGCCAAGATCGAGTCGACCGACGGCGTCGTCCACATCGTCCTGTTCCATCTCGAGTACGGCGGAACACGTCACGGCGTCCGAGCTGGACATCGTGCTCGGCGACGGGTTCCTGCTGACGGTCCACGACGGGGACTGGGACCCGCGGAGCGCGCATCACCTGCAGGGCGGGATCGGCGCGGTCCTGCAGCGCGGCCCCGATCACCTGCTGTGGGCCATCGCGGACGACCTGATCGACGGCTACTTCCCGTTCACCGACCGGATCGGCGACGCCATCGACGAGGTCCAGGACGTGGTCGTGCGCAAGGCGACGCCCGATTCGCTCGAGTCGCTGTTCATGCTCAAGCGCGAGCTGATCCAGGTCCGCCGGGCGATCAGCCCGGTGCGCGAGGTGTTCAACCAGCTGACCAACCGCGACGAGCAGCTGATCAGCGAGGACGAGATCGTCTATTTCCGCGACATCTACGACCACGTCATCCGGCTGACCGACGAGCTCGACAACTACCGCGAGCTCGCCTCGGCGACGCTCGACGTCTACCTGACCCAGGTCAACAACAACCTGTCGGTGATCATGAAGCGGCTGACCGGGGTGACGGTCATCCTGGCCGGGATCGGCGCCGTGGCCGGGATCTTCGGGATGAGCGAGGCCGGGACCGCGCTCGGGGGCAAGGAGGCGGGCGGCTTCTGGGCGATCACCGCGTTCGTCGTCGTCGTGGCGGGGATCGCCGCGGTCATACTCCGCAAGATCGACTGGATCTGAACGACTAGGACGGCCCGGCCGCCGCCTCGAGCGGATCCGCGCCAGAGCGGCCAGGGCACGGGCCGCGAGGAACGGCGTCGCGAGGATGACGTCCGCGGCTGACCGCACCTCGTCCGGCATCCCGTGGGGACCGGTCACCGCGACCGCGAGCCCGTCGAGGCGCCCCGCCTCGCGCGCCGTGCGCAGGACAGCGAACCCGTCGGCGTCGCTCACGTCGTCGCCGAACGCCACGACCGTCGCCGGTCGGAGATCGGCCAGCAGCGTCTCGAACGCCTCGCGCTTGCCGCCGGCAGTCAGCGGCCGGAGATCCACGACCAGCCGCCCGCGATAGTGCGCCAGGTCGTGCGGTGGAAGGTCGCGTTCGACCGTCGCGATGGCCGCCTCGACCGCGGCGCGCGCGGCCAACGGGTCGTCCGCTTGCCGGACATGGAACGCCACCGACGGGCCTTTCCGCTCGACGAACAGCCACGGCGGCCGGCCGAGGACCTCCGGGACGCGGTCGGCCAGGACTGCCGCCGGCTCCAGTGATGCCTCGTAGCCGGCACGGAACGACGTGACGAGGCGGGCCGGGTCGCCGCCCCGCGGGAACGAACCCGATTGCAGGCCGTGGTCGCCCAGGTAGACGATCCCGCCCACCCGGACGCGGCCCGCGACATCGGCTGCCGTCCGGCCGGTGAGGATGGCGACCGCGATGCGGTCGGGGTGGGCCGCCGCGAGCCGGGCCAGCCGGCGGATCGCTCGTCGCGCGAGCGGGACGATCGTCGCCGCGCCCGGATCGCGTGAGCCCTCGGCGAGCGTGCCGTCGAAGTCGGCGACGACGAGCAGGCGACCCGGTCGCGTGCCGAGCCGGGCGATCGCGGCGATCGCGGCCTCAGCCGGACCGGCCTCGGTGGCGGGACCCCGCGTCAAGGCGTGACGGTGACCCCCGTCGGACTCGCCGACGCGTCCGCCGACGGCAGCGGCGACGCACTGCCCGACGCGCTGCTCGAGGTCGCGGGGGTCGCGCTGGCGAGCGGCGTCGGGTCAGGTCCCACCAGGCCTTCAGGGGCGAGGAAGACGATCCCGCCGAGCAGCAGTGCTGCCACGACGATCCCGACGACGAGCCCGGCGACGATCGACAGACGGCCCATCACGGCCGGAGCGTACCAGTACGAGCGGGTGAGGGCGCCTTTCAAAGACCGCTGCTACCATGCCGCTCCCATGCGCCTCTTCGCGGATCGGATCCGCACGCGAATCGTCCCCGCCATCCTGACCGCGCTTGGCGTCGCCTTCCTCGCCGCCGGCCTCCTGTCGTACACGCAGCCGGTCACCGCGGAGCCGGTCGCGACCCCGACACCCACGCCGACCGCTCAGGCCGACGTCGTCGCGACCCCGATCCCGCGGATCACGTTGCCCCCGATCGGGTCGGGGCCCTCGCCCAGCGCGGCTTCGGTACCCGCGGACCGCCAGGTGACCCGGGTGCTGATCCCGGCGCTGAACATCGACCTGCCGGTCATCACCAGCTCGGCCGTCCCGTGCGATGTCGCGCTCCAGTACATCGACCCCCACCTGGGCGCGCCCGGCCAGGGCCGCGCGACCTATCTGTATGCGCACGCACAAGCCGGGATGTTCCTGCCACTCCTCACCCAGTCCCAGGTGTCGAACGGAGCCAAGATGAAGGGCATGGTCGTCGAAGTGTTCACGAACGACGACCAGCGCTTCCTGTACGTCATCACCAAGGTGCTCCGCCACGTGGCGGCGGCGAATGCGTTCGACGCCCCGTTCGCGGTCACGACCGACCAGCTCTGGTTGCAGACCTCCGAAGGCAAGGGAGCACAGCCCAAGCTCCAGGTCGTGGCCGACCTGCTGTCGCAGGAGTCGACCGATCACGACACCGCCAATCCGACGCCGCACCCCCACGCGCCGACGGTCGTCAACGGGCGCGAGGTCTGCTGAGACCGACGCCGCAGCCGGCCCGTCCGATCGGGCCTAGTTCGGCAGGTTCCGGACGACGGCCTGTGCCGCGTTCCCGGCGGCGTCGAGGAGGCTGGTCGGGAAGAGCCCGAACAGGATCGTGAACAGGGTCGCGGCCGCCAGCCCGGCCCACAGCAGCCCGCCGTGGCGAAGCGGCGGAGCGTCGGTGGCCGGTTCGCGCATGAACATGTAGATGACCACGCGCAGGTAGTAGAACGCGGCGACCGCGGCGTTGATGACCGTGATCACGGCCAGCCACGTCAAGGGGCCGCCGGCTTCGACCGCGGCCAGGATGACGTTCGCCTTGGCGAAGAAGCCGGCCGTCGGTGGGATCCCTGTCAGCGACAGCAGGAACAGGGTCATCAGCACGCCTAACAGCGGCTCGCGCCGGCCGAGACCGGCGAACGTCCCGAGGCTCGAGGTCACGCCCGTCCGCTTCTGGAGCGCGGCGATGACCGCGAAGGCACCGAGGTTCATGAACGCGTAGGCGACGCCGTAGAACAGCAATGCCTCGAGTCCATCCACGCGGCCCTGTCGGATCGCCGGCCCACGCGGCCAGCCCGACGAGCATGTAGCCGGTGTGGGCGATCGACGAGTAGGCGAGCATCCGCTTGACGTTGTCCTGGGTCAGGGCGACCAGGTTGCCGAGGGTCATCGTGAGCGTGGACAGGACGATGACCACGGGCAGCCACCAGTCCGCCAGGGGCCCGAGGGCCTCGACGAAGAGGCGCAGGATCAATGCGAACGCACCGACCTTCGGCCCGACCGACAGGTAGCCGGTGACGGGTGTCGGCGAGCCCTGGTAGGCGTCGGGCGTCCAGTAGTGGAACGGGACCGCGGCGATCTTGAACGCGACGCCGGTGGTCATGAACGCCAGGCCCATGGCCAGGCCCGGACTCAACGTCGCCGACCCGGCGACGATCTGGGCCAGGTCCGCAGCGATGGCGTCGAGCTTCATCGTCCCGGTGGTGCCCCACACGAAGGCGATGCCGAACAGGAAGATCGCCGAGCTGAACGACCCGAGCAGGAAGTACTTGATCGCCCCCTCGGTCGAGTACCCGTCGGACTTGTGGAAAGCCGCCAGCATGTAGCCGGGCAGGACCATCAGCTCGAGGCCCAGGAACAGCATCAGCAGGTCGCCCGATGCGGAGATGAGCATCGCGCCCGTCATCGCGAACACGAGGATCGCGGCGAACTCGGCGACCGGCAGGCCGCGCGGGACGAGGTAGTCGGGCCCGAACAGGATGCTCATCGCGATGATCGCCACGAACAGGACGTCGAGGAAGGTCGTCAGCTGGTCGACCTGGTAGGCGCCACCGAAGGCGGTGGTCGCGGCGCCGCCGACCGCCGGGCCGACCGCGAGGGTCACGGACCCCGGTGATCCCCAGCCCGATCAGGGCGACCGTGACCGCGACGGCCGTCCGCCCGGGGCGGATCAGGTCGACGATCAGGATGGCCGCGGCGGTGAGGATGCCCGCAACGAGCGGGCTGATCGTGACGAAGTCCTGCCAGCTCAATGGGCCGCCCCACCCTCGGTCGCGAGCGCGGCCCGGCGAGGCTTGAGCAGGACCCAGACGACCCTGGCGAGGACCAGCACGATGAGCAGGGTGAGAAGCCCCGCGACGACCTCGGTCGGGATCGCGATCGGGGCGGTCGGCGTGACCTCGTCGAGCGTCTCGGTGACGGTGGACGAGAAGAGGTTCAGGAGGAGCCCCGGCTGGAGGCCGAACACGACCACGAGCGTGCCGAGCGGGACGAGGGTCAGGATCTCGACCGGCGTCATGTCGGTGAGATGGTCACCGAGCGACGACAGGAAGTCGGACACCTCTCCGAACACGAGCCGGCCGTACATGTACAGCAGGTAGCCCGCGGCCAGGATCATCACGAAGGTCGCCACCGCGGCAGCCCCTGGGTTCGCCTCGAACGTGCCGAGCAGGACGAGGAATTCCCCGACGAACCCGGACAGCCCGGGCAGCCCGGCCGACGCGAAGACGAAGAACCCGAAGACCGCGGCGTAGACCGGCATCCGCGCGGACAGGCCGCTCATCTTGGCGATCGTCCGGTCGTGGGTCCGTTCGTAGATGACGCCGACGAGCAGGAACAGGGCGCCGGTGATCAGGCCGTGGTTGATCATCTGGAGCACCGCGCCCTGGAGACCCTGCTGCGTGAACACGAAGATGCCGAGGGTCACGAAGCCCATGTGGCTGACCGACGAGTAGGCGACGAGGCGTTTGAGGTCGGGCTGGACGAGCGCCACGATCGCGCCGTAGATGATGGCGATGAGCGACAGCACGATGATGACCGGCGCGAACGTCTGGGCGGCCGCCGGGAAGAGCGGGATCGCGAACCGGATGAAGCCGTAGGCGCCGAGCTTGAGCATCACCGCCGCCAGGATCACCGAGCCGGCGGTCGGCGCCTCGGTGTGGGCGTCGGGCAGCCAGGTGTGGAACGGGAACATCGGGACCTTGATGGCGAATGCCAGGAAGAACGCGAGGAACGCGCCGATCTGCAGCGCGTCGGCGAAGCCGCCCGTGGACGCGTATGCGCGCAGCGCCTGGAAGTCGAATGCGCCCACCCACGAGCCGCCGTGTCCGGCCTGGTACGCATACGCCGTCGCGATGATCGCGACCAGCATGAGAAGCGAGCCGACCAGCGTGTAGAGCACGAACTTGATCGTCGCGTAGATCCGGTTGGCGCCGCCCCAGATCCCGATGATCAGGTACATCGGGACGAGCACGACCTCCCAGAAGATGTAGAACAGGAAGGTGTCGAGGGCCAGGAAGACGCCGATCATCCCGACCTCGAGCACGAGGAACGAGATCATGTATTCCTTGATCCGGGTCTGGATCGGCTTGAAGCTGGCGAGGATCGCGATCCACGACAGGGTCGTCGTCAGCACCACCAGCGCCACCGACAATCCGTCCGCACCGACGGAGTAGCGGATCCCGAAGAAGGGGATCCAGTCGAGCGACTCGACGAACTGGAAGCCGGGGCGCCCCGGGAGGTAGCCCACCAGCAGCATCAACGAGACGATGAACGTCACGAACGCGACGCCGAACGCCAGGGGCCGGGTGACGGTGGCCGGGGCGATGGCGACCGCGATCGCGCCGACCAGCGGCAGGAAGATGATGATCGACAGGATGCCCATCGTCAGCGCGCCAGCAGCAGGTACGAGCCGGCCATGACGATCAGCCCGATGGCGATGCCGAGCGCGTAGTTCTGGACCCGGCCGGTCTGGACCTGGCGGAGCCCGCGCCCCGCGTCGATCGTCGTCGTGCCGATGGCGTTGACCGTCCCGTCGATGATCTCGCGGTCGAACCACCAGCAGGCGGCCGCGATGCGCCCGCCGATGACCATGAACAGCAGGTGGTTCAGCTCGTCGAACCACCACTTGTTGAGCGAGGCGCGGTACAGGAATGGCGCACGCGCGGTGAGCTCGCGGACCCGCTCCGGGCGCGACGGCCAGCGGATCGGGCCGATCTCGACCCCGAACAGGCGCCAGCCGATGATCAGGCCGATGGTCGCGATGGCGACGCTCGCCAGGATGAGCGCGCCGTCGATCCCGAACAGCGCGTAGGCGGGCTCGGCCGCCCCGCCGTGAAGGATCTCCTCGCCCTGGGCGAAGATCGGCGCCAGCCACTCGCTGATCCGGTTCGCGCCGAGCGGCAGGCCGAGGAACATGCCGAGGAAGATGGACGGGATCGCCAGCAGGATCAGCGGCACCGTCATCACCGGAGCCGACTCGTGGATCCGGTCCCAGACCTCCTTCGGGCCACGGAACGAGCCCCAGAACGTCAGGCCCATCAGCCGGAACATGTAGAACGCGGTGAGGCCGGCGACGATGAACCCGATCAGCCATACCCAGACGAAGCCCTGCTTGAGCGATTCGCCGAGGATCTCATCCTTCGAGAAGAAGCCGGCCAGCGGCGGGATGCCGGCGATCGCCAGCGAGCCGATCAGCATCGTCACGTAGGTGATCGGGATCTTCTTCGACAGGCCGCCCATCTTGCGCATGTCCTGCTCTTCGTGGACGGCATGGATGACCGACCCCGAGTCGAGGAACAGCAGGCCCTTGAAGAAGCCGTGGGTCATCAGGTGGAAGATCGCCGCGGTCCACGCGCCGACCCCGAACGCCGCGAACATGTAGCCGAGCTGGCTCAGCGTCGAGTAGGCGAGCACCCGCTTGATGTCGGTCTGGGTCATCGCGATCGACGCCGCCAGGATCGCGGTGAAGATGCCGATCCCGGCCACGATCACGAGCGCCGACGGGGCGTGGGCGAAGATCGGGTTGACCCGTGCGAGCAGGTAGACGCCGGCGTTGACCATCGTCGCGGCATGGATCAGCGCCGACACGGGCGTCGGACCCTCCATCGCGTCGGGCAGCCAGACGTGCAGCGGGAACTGGGCGCTCTTGCCCATCGCCCCGGCGAAGACGAGGAGGGCGATGATCGTGATCGTCGTCGTGTCGAGCGTGCCGATCCTGGCGAGCACCTCGCGGATGTCGAGCGTGCCCAGGCTCACGAAGATGAGCATGATGCCGAGGATGAAACCGACGTCGCCGACGCGATTGACGATGAACGCCTTCTTGGCCGCCAGGGCCGCCGAACGCTTGCGGTACCAGAACCCGATGAGCAGATAGCTGCACAGCCCGACCAGCTCCCAGGCCACGAACACGACCAGGAAGCTGCCCGCCAGGACCAGCAGCAGCATGCTGAACATGAACAGGTTCAGGTAGGCGAAGAACCGCCAGTACCCGGGGTCATGGCTCATATAGCCGATCGAATAGATGTGGACCAGCAGACCGATGGTGGTCACCACGATCAGCAGGCAGGCCGTCAGCTCGTCGACCACGAAGTTGATGTCGACGACGAACTTGTCGGCCGGGATCCACTGGAACCACGACACGACGTAGCCGTGCGACGTCTCCGACCCAGGCAGGAGCGGCGCCGTCCCGGTCAGGACGTTGACCACCAGCGCCATCGCGATGACCCACACCACGAAGATCGCCACCACCGGGATCCAGTGGGCCTGCTTCCCGAGCCGCCGGCCAGCGAGCGCGGTGAAGAGGAACCCCGCCATCGGCAGCACGATGAGCGCGGGGATCAGGCTTTCCAGGCTCACTGCTTCATCGCGTCGTATTCGTCGACCAGCGGAGTCTTCTTGTTGCGGTAGATCGCGATGACGATCGCGAGGCCGACGGTCGCTTCGGCGGCCGCGACGGCGATGATCATCAGCGCCGTGATCGAGCCCTGGGCCGCGATGGCCTGGCTCGCGCCGAACGCGCCGAACGCGACGATCGCGAGGTTGACCCCGTTGAGCATCAGCTCGATCGACATCAGCATGCTGATGGCGTTGCGCCGGGCGAGGAAACCGAACGACCCGATCGCGAACAGCAGGGTCGCCAGGACCAGATAGGCGTCGAGCGAGTCACTCACGACGGACCGCCCTTCTCACGCTTGGCGAGGTAGACCCCGCCGATCACCGCCGCCAGCAGGAGCACGCTGACGATCTCGAACGGCAGGACGTAGTCCTTGAACAGGGCGGTGGCCATGTCCTCCGTGGCCAGCCGGATGCGGTTCGCGGCCGGCGCCCAGTCCGTCGCGCCGATCGACAGGGCGACCAGGACCGCGATCACGATCGAGGCGATCGCGGCGGGCACGGCCTGCGTCTGGAAGACGAGCCGGCTGGGCGCGTCCTTGGTCTGGGTGAGCATGATCGCGAACAGGATCAGGACGCTGATCGCGCCGATGTAGACGATCACCTGGGCCGCCGCCAGCAGCGGCGCACCGAGGATCAGGTAGATCCCGGCCAGCGATCCGAAGCAGACGATCATCGCCAGGCCGCAGCGGATGATGTCGCGCATCGTCACGACCAGCAGCGCCGAGCCGATCATCACGGCGGCGAAGATCCAGAACAGCGCGTCGGCCCAGTCCTGGCCGAGGAAGATGAGCATGATCGCGGCGATCCCGGTCACGACGCCCAGCACGGCGAGGCCGAGCACGATCGGGATGAGATGACGGATCACGCCGGGGCCCTACTCGTGCTGGGTCGGGGCGACGGCGGACCCGCCGTGGCCGTGGCCGTCGCCGGTCCCGCGCCCATGTCCGTTCCCGCCCCCGGGGATGCCGGTGACCACCGGCGGCAGCATCGGCAGCATCCGCGTCGGGTCGATCAGCCGGCCCTCGGCGGCCGCGCGCGCGGCCCAGTCGCGCTCGCGGCGGATGTAGGTGACCTCGGTCTCGCGACCGACCGCCGCGATCGCCATCAGGTCGATCATCGGCTCCTCGCGGCTGGTGTGGGCGAGCTCGAAGTCGGCGCCGTCACGGAGCGCGTCGTACGGGCAGGCATCGACGCAGATCCCGCACAGGATGCAGCGGCTCTCGTCGACGTCGTACTTCTGGAGGACGCGCGGCTTGGGCATCAGCGCGCCGGTCGGGCAGGTCTCGGCGCAGCGCCCGCACGACACGCACGGCGTGTCGTTGAGGCTCATGTCGAGCGGCGTCGTGACCAGCGTGTCGAAGCCGATGCGCATGAAGTCGTAGCAGGCGGCGCCGACGACCTCCGAGCAGACCTGCGCGCACCGGCCGCAGTCGATGCAGCGCGACGGCTCGCGCAGGATGAACGCGTGCGAGTCGTCGCGGATGTAGTCGTGGTTGACGCCGGTGAACCGGTTCTCGGTCACGCTCCGGAAGCCGGCGCCCTGGTGGTAGTCCGGCTCGAGCGTCTGGAGCGTCGTGCCGTACTCGATCCCGAGGCGGCGCAGGTCGCAGAAGCCGATCGCCTCGCACGTGCACTGCAGGCAGCGGGTCGATTCGGCGACGGCGTCCTCTCGGGTGTACGGCAGCTCGTACTCGATGTACGAGTGGTTCCGCTCCTCGGCGTCGAGCGCGGTCAGCCGGTAGCGCGGGGTCTTGGCCTCGCTGGTGAACGGCACGATCGACAGGAACTCGGGCTTCGGCTCGGCGAGCGTCTGGCGGGTGCGGATGGCGGCCAGGTCCATCCCCCGCAGGAACGCGTCGACCGCGTAGGCGGACCGGCGGCCCTCGGCGATCGCCTCGACCACGGTCGCCGCCCCGATCCGGACGTCGCCGGTCCCGAAGACGCCGGGACGGTCGGTCGCGAAGGTGACCGAATCGGCCTTGAGGCGGCGCTGCTTGGTGGCCGCGACGCCATCGGACCCCGGGCCGATCCAGGTCAGGTCCGGGCCCTGGCCGATGGCCAGCAGCACGCGGTCGCACGGGATCGTGAACTCGGTGCCGGGGGCCGGCTCGGGCCGGCGCCGGCCGGAGGCGTCGGGCGCGCCGGGTTGCATCCGGATGAACTCGACACCGGTGACGTTGCCCTTCTTGTCGGTGACGACCCGGACCGGACCGGCCTGGAAGATGGCGGTGACGCCCTCCTCGATGGCCTCGTGGACCTCGTTCGAGGCCGGCATGTCCTTCATGTCGCGGCGATAGACGAGGGTGACCTCCTTGGCGCCCTGGCGGATCGACGTCCGCGAGCAGTCCATCGAGGTGAAGCCGCCGCCGATGACCACGACGCGCTTGCCGGCGTGGTTCGGATAGGGCAGGCCGAGCGTGGCCGTCCGCAGGTATTCGAGCCCGTCGAGCACCTCGGCGGCGTCCTCGCCCGGGATCCCGAGCTTGTTCGTGTCGTAGCAGCCGATCGCGACGACGACGGCGTCGAAGCCCTGGTAGGTCAGGTCGTCGAGCGTGAAGTCCACCCCGAGGCCGGCGTTGCAGACGATGCGGCCGCCGAGGCGCGTGACCGATTCGTATTCGGCCTCGAGGACCTCGACCTTCGGCAGGCGGTACTGCGGGATGCCGTAGCGGAGCATCCCGCCGGGGGCCGGGTCACGCTCGAAGACCGTCACGTCGTGGCCCGACAGCAGGAGGTAGAACGCGGCGGCCATCCCGGCCGGCCCAGAGCCGATGACCGCGGCCTTGCGCCCGGTCGGTGCCTGCCGCTCGAACGGCAGCGGCGGATCGACGTCGTCGTCGAGCATCGACTTCAGGACCTGGTCGCCGGCGTAGCGGTGGCTGTCGCGGATGGCGATCGCCTCGTCCACCTCGTCGCGCCGGCAGTGCTCCTCGCACGGCGCCGGGCAGACCCGCCCGAGCACGCTCGGGAACGGGATCGTCCGCTTGAAGATCCGCGCGCTCTCGCGCCAGTCGGCCTCGGCGTTGGCCTTCAGGAAGCCCGGGATGTCGATGTGGCTCGGGCACTTGTTCTGGCAGGGCGGCAGGCAGTAGGCGTTGTGGTCCGAGAAGATCAGCTCGAGGTTCGTCCGGCGCAGGCGGCGCAGCTCCTCGGTCTGGGTCTGGACCTTCATATCGGGCTCGCACGCACGCGAGCAGGAGATCGGCGGATGCTCTTCGCCTTCGACCTCGACCACGCACATCCGGCAGGCGCCGAAGCCCGGGAGCTTGGGCTCGTAGCAGAGGGTCGGGATCTCGATCCCGTTGTCGCGGCAGACCTCGAGGATCGTCTGGCCCTCGAAGCCCTCGACGACGCGGCCGTCCACCTCGATCCGGATGCGCGGCGACGACTGGGGCCGTTGCGGCGACTGGGTGTCGAGCAGACGGTCGGCGAGCGAGACCGGCTCGCTTGCGGGGCGGCTATCGGGGCGCGTGATGAGGTCAGCCATGGGTCGCCTTATCGGATCGCACCGGCCGCCACCGCGATCGGGTGGCAGACGCCGGCAGGGCAGGCACTGTGCAGGATGTGCTCGTCCAGCTCGGACCGGAAGTATCGCATCCCGCTGGCCAGCGGAAGCGTCGTCAGCCGCTCGT
Organism: uncultured Chloroflexia bacterium; assembly: GCA_963797685.1. GTDB lineage: Bacteria > Chloroflexota > Limnocylindria > Limnocylindrales > CSP1-4 > SPCO01. The sequence goes on from CAWCQK010000011.1 coordinate 21,787, forward strand.
GGTCGCACAGGCCGGAGGCCACGATGTCGGCCGACAGGTCCTCGAGGAGTTGCGGGTCGGTCGGTCGCGGCCGGCCCTCCGCGACGCGATCGGCGATCTCGACCAGGCGGCGGGTCCCGATCCGGCACGGGATGGTCTTGCCGCAGGCCTCGCCGGCGCAGTAACGGGTCAGGAGCCGGGCGAGGTCCACGGTGCAGGCCCGGTCATCGGCGACCACCACCGAGCCCGAGCCGATGTGCGCACCGACGGCGCGGAGCGCCTCGAAGTCGTACGGCGTGTCGAGCGCGTCGGGCGGCAGCAGGCCGCCGGACGGACCGCCGACGAGGATGGCCTTGATCGGTCCGGGCGGACGGCGAGCTTGCGGCCGAGCCCGATGACGTCGCGGAGCGGGGTGCCCGAGCGGCACCTCGGCGATGCCGTCGCCCGCCGGTGTCCGGAGCTGGACCAGGATCGTCCCCGGGCTGTCCGGCGAGCCCGTCGCGGCGAACGCCTCGGCGCCGTGGCGCATGATCCACGGCACGGCGGCCACGGTCTGGACGTTGTGGACGACGGTCGGCATGTCGAACAGGCCGCGTTCGGCGGGATGCGGCGGCCGCTGCTCGGGCTGTCCGCGCTTGCCCTCGAGCGCCTTGAGCAGCACGGTCTCCTCGCCGAGCATGTAGGCGCCCTGGACCGGCCGGACCGTGACCGAGATGTCATGCCCCGACCCGAGCACGTCGAAGCCGAGGAAGCCCGCTTCCTCGGCGGCGCCGATGGCCGCCTCGAGTCCCTTGATGGCGGCCGTCGCGTCGGCACGGACGGCGATGATCGCCTCGCTCGCGCCGATGGCGAAGGCCGCGATGGCAGCTCCCTCGATGACCGCGAACGGGTCGCGCTCGAGCAGGAAGCGGTCCGTGCCGGTGGCAGGGTCGGCTCCGTAGCCGTTGATCACGACGTAGCGGCGCGGGGCGTCGGTCGCGACCGCGGTCCGCCACTTGTCCGCGGCCGGGAAGCCCGCGCCGCCGCGGCCGCGCAGCCGTGCGCTGGAGATCGTGGCCATGGTGGCGGTCGCCCCGAAGTTGCGGATCGCCCGGCGGAGGCCGTCGAACGCGCCGGCCCGGGTCGCGGCGTCGAGGTCGGTCGGGTCGGGCGCGGCCGCTCGCTCGAGCAGGATCGTCGGCCAGGCCGCGGGGGTCTTGAGCAGGTCGACCATCGCGCTACGCCTGCGCCTGCCTGGCGGCGCGTCGGCGGGTGCCGAGCGAGGCCTCGAGGGCGGCCAGGTAGGTCGTTTCGGACGGCCGGCGGGCGTCCATCGCGGCGGCCTGCATGGACGCCTCGGCCGGCTCGAAGCGCAGGTGGCTGTAGTAGGTCGCGGTGCCGTAGATCGTCGCGTACCACGCCCCGGTCAGCTGGCTGATCCGCTTGAGCGCGGCGACCGGCAGGTAGCCGTAGACCTCCTGCGTCTCCTCGAGGATGGCCAGCATGTCGGCCGGGTCGTGGTCGTGGTCGTCGAGGACCCTGTCGAGCAGCGTCATGTCGATCGGCGCGAACGGCAGGTAGGCCGGGTCCGGCACGGGCCGGCCGGAGCGTCGGAGCGCGGATTCCTCGCGCCGCTCGCCGTACGTCTCGGGCGCGCCCCAGTGGACATGGAAGCGTCCGCGGGTGTCGACGCCGCCCATGTCGATGCACTCGATCGGGCACGCCTGCGCGCACTGGAAGCAGGTCTCGCACTTGAGCGTGCCCCACTCGTCGTACAGCAGCTGCAGACGCCCGCGGAACTTGTGCGGGACGTCGCGGCGGTCTTCCGGGTACATGACCGTGACCTTGGGCTCGAAGAAGCGGCGCAGGGTCAGGGCCATGCCCTTGGCGAGGCCGAGACCCGGGACGAGACTCATGGCTAGGGCCTCACGCTCTTGGCCACGACGATCGCGGCGGCGGTGACGAACAGGTTGAGCAGCGACACCGGCAGCAGCCACTTCCAGGCGAAGTCCATCAGCTGGTCGATGCGGACGCGCGGCAGGGTACCGCGCATCCAGACGAACGTGAACACGAACACGTACGTCTTGCCCAGGAACCAGAAGATGCCGGCCACCCAGTCGAGCCCGACATAGGCCAGGCCGAAGATGACCAGCACGATGAACAGGTTGGCGAGGATGAACCCGACGATCAGCGCCTGCCAGCCCTTGATCCGGGCGCTGAGCATCCAGACGGGCGCGGCGAAGACGAGGGTCAGGATGAGCGGCACGACCGCGACGAGGATCAGCAGCAGGATGCCGAGCGATCCCGGGTCGAGGTTCAGGGTGATCGGCCACGGCCACGGGAACGGCGCGTTCCAGCCGCCGAAGAAGAGGGTCACCGTCAGCGCCGAGATGATGAACACGTTCACGTACTCGGCGAAGAAGAAGAACCCGAAGCGCATGCCGGAGTACTCGGTCGCGAAGCCGGCGACGATCTCCGAGTCCGCCTCGGTCAGGTCGAACGGGGTCCGATTGGCCTCGGCGGTCGCGGCGATGAAGAAGATCAGCACCGCCAGCGGCTGCTGGAAGACGTACCAGTCGGTGAACCAGCCCGACTGCTGCTCGACGATCTTGTTCAGGCTCATCGTGCCGGCCAGCAGGATCAGCCCGACCACCGACAGCGTCAGCGGGATCTCGTAGCTGATGACCTGGGCCGCCGAGCGGAGGCCGCCGAGCAGCGAGTACTTGTTGTAGCTCGACCAGCCGGCCATCAGCAGCCCGACGACCGACAGACCGCCGATGGCGAAGAAGTAGAGCAGGCCGAGGTTGAGGTCCTGGCCGAAGATGCCGGGTGCGAACGGGATGACGAGCAGCGTCATCACGCTCGCCAGGTAGGTCACCACGGGCGCCCAGGTGAAGACGATCGGGTCGGCGCCGGTCGGGGTGAAGTCCTCCTTCATCAGGACCTTGAGCCCGTGGACCACCGACAGCAGCGAACCGAACGGCCCGACCCGGTCCGGGCCGATCCGCAGGTTCATCAGGGCGATGACCTTCATCTCCATGAAGATGATCAGGAAGGCCGTCGGGACGGTCATCAGCAGCACGATGGTCACCGCGATCACGAACCGGACGATCGGCAGGTTCGCGGTCAGGATGTCGAGGATCGTCGGGGCGAGCAGCAGGATCGCCCACAGCGCCACGAGCGCCGTCACAAGCAACAGCGGGATGACCGTGAAGGCGATCTTCCCGGGCAGCGCTCAGCCGGTTCCAGCTCTTCCCGACGACCGTCATTTGTCGACGCCGCCCATGATCGGATCCAACGAAGCCATGATCGCCATGGTGTCTGCGATCAGATGGCCCGGCATCATCAGGCCGACCGACTGGAGGTGGATGAACGAGGGATCGTGGATGCGCATCCGGAACGGCTGGTCGGTGCCGTCGCTGATCGCGTAGGTCGAGTACTGGCCGCGCGGGCCCTCGACCGCGCCGTAGGCCCGGCCCGGCCGCGGACGCATGAGCCGCGGCAGCTTGGCCATGACCGGCCCGTCGGGCATGTTGTGGAGGCACTGGTCGATGATCCGCAGGCTCTGCTTGATCTCGTCCATGCGCAGCAGGTAGCGGGCCAGGCAGTCGCCCTCGGATCGGGTCGGGATGTCGAACTCGAGCTCGGGGAAGACGCTGTAGGGGTGCGCCCGTCGGATGTCGAACGGGACCCCGGTCGCCCGCAGGTTCGGGCCGGTCATCACCATCCGGAGCGCGGTCGCCGTGTCGATGGTGCCGAGCCCGCGCATCCGGCGGACGAAGATCTCGTTCTCGTTGAGCAGGGTGTTGCCCGATTCGATCTGCTCGGTCGCCTTGGACATCCAGTCGCCGAGCCGGCTCATGAACTCGTGGTTCAGGTCGCCGTTGACGCCACCGATGCGGAAGTAGTTGAACAGCATCCGCTGGCCGGTCAGGGACGCGAGCATGTCGACGATCTCGTCACGCTCGATGAACGACCACAGGATCGGTGTCAGCCCGCCCAGGTCGAGCGCCATCCAGCCAAGGAAGAGCGCGTGGCTGGCGATCCGGTTGAGCTCGCTCGAGAGGACGCGGATGTACTCGGCCCGACGGGGAACCTGGACGTCCATCAGCTTCTCGAAGGCGAGGACCGGTGCCCACTCGTTGAACAGCGAGCTGACGTACTCGAGCGGGTCGGTGTAGCAGATGGCCTGGTGGTAGTCGGCGTTCTCGCACAGCTTCTCGACGCCGCGGTGCAGGTAGCCGAGCACGGGGTCGAGGTCGACCACCTTCTCGCCGTCGAGCTTGAGCACGACGCGCAGCACGCCGTGGGTCGAGGGGTGCTGCGGCCCCATGTTGATGAACATCTCGCCGTCGGCGAGCGTGTAGAACTCGGCCTCGCGCTCGGTCCGCGGCGGGTACGGCGGGACCGGCTCGAAGACCCCGAGGTCGCGGTCGAGCATGACCCGGGGATCGTCGGTCGATGCGTGGGGGACGCTGGTGGGCATGGTGGTGACTCCGCTCCCGGTCCCGGTCAGACCGGCGTCCGGCGCACGAGCGCCGTCGTCGGGACGTTGCTGGGGGCCTGCGTCCGCTCCATCGGCCGGACTCCGCCACCGGGCGAGCGGGCCGCGTCATCGGGCAGGTAGAAATCCTTGCGCAGCGGGAAGCTCTCGTAGTCGGGCGGCATGTAGATGCGGCGGAGGTCGCGGTTGCCCTCGAACGTGATGCCGAACATGTCGTAGGCCTCGCGCTCCATCCACTCGGCGCCCTTCCACAGGAAGGTCACCGAGGGCACGCGCGGGTCCTCGCGCGACAGGCCGTCCGCGGTCACGCGCAGCCAGTCGGGCGTCGTCTCGCTCCAGAGGTGGTAGACGACCTGCATCACGACTCCGGTGTCCACGCCGGCGAGGTCGCTCAGGAACTGGAAGTGGAAGTCGGGCTCGTCGTGCAGCGCGGTCAGGATGGCGACGACGTCGCCCGCCGCGATCCGGATCTCGGTCTCGTCGTTGCGCTGGCGGACCGGCCCGGTGAGCTGGTCGGCGAAGCGGCGCTCGAGACGCGCCTTGAACGCGCGGTCCACGCCTAGACGTCCTCCGGGACGGTCGGGCCGATCGCCCGCTCCGGCCAATGCCCGCGACGTTCCTTGACGAGCTGCTGGAGCTTCATCATCCCGTAGATGAGGCCCTCGGGACGGGGCGGACAGCCCGGCACGTAGACGTCGACCGGCATCACTCGGTCGATGCCCTCGACCGTGGCGTAGCTCCGCTTGTAGCGGCCCCCGGAGCAGGTGCAGTCGCCCATCGCCACGCACCACTTCGGCTCGGGCATCTGCTCCCACAGGCGGACGAGCGGTCCCGCCATCTTGGTCGTGAGAGTGCCTGCGACGATCAGGACGTCGGCCTGGCGCGGGCTGGCCCGGAACGGGAACATCCCAAAGCGGTCCATGTCGTTCTTCGATGTCGCCGCCGACATCATCTCGATGGCGCAGCATGCCAGACCGGACAGGAGCGGCCAGAGGCTGTTCATGCGGATCAGGTCCAGGACGTAGTCGGCCTTGGTCGGGATGACCTCGAGGACGCCGCTCCAGCGGGCGTCGTCGTGGCGACCGAGCCCGCTGTCCGCGAACTCGCGCAGGTGGGTGATGTCGCTCTGCTGGCCGCCGTCGTAGGCCTCGGGGTCCGCGGCGCTCCACAGCGTGTTGGGAACGATGATCGGACTGACGACTCGCGGTCCTCGTCGACGACCGCCGGCAGGTTGCCGCCGTCTCGCGTCACCGCCATGTGAGTGCCCCCTTTCGCCATGCGTAGGCGAGTCCGAGCAGCAGGATGGCGACGAAGATCAGCATGCTGACCAGGCCGCCGAGCAGCAGGCTGTCGAACGTGATCGCCCAGAGGTAGATGAACACCACCTCGATGTCGAACGCCACGAACAGCAGCGCGTAGACGTAGAACGAGAGGCCGAACCGGCCGTGCGTGTCGCCGAACGTGTCGATGCCGGACTCGTAGGGCAGGCCCTTGTGGACGTCACCGCGGTTGCGGTGCGAGATGAGCCACGCGGCGCCGATCGTCAGGAACACGAACGAGACGCCCGCGAAGGCGAACCCCACGATGTACCAGATGCCGGTCAACCGAACTCCCTTCGAGCGGCGCGCCGGGGCGCCACCGCTGACCCGAGGACCCTGTTGGAGAGCGCAGGCGTACCCGGAACAGGCGACTCCGGGCCTGAAGTCATTCTATCAGCGGGAGTGGGCCGGGCGGCGCGGCGTGTGAGTGGCGCCGAGAGGGGGAGGTGGGGGAGCGACGCGCGCCGAGCGCGCGTGCAGGTCCGCGCGTCGCTCCCTTTCAGGTCGTGCCCGACCGTGGCGAATCGTGCTGCCGCGTCGCCTCGAGCGGCAATAGGTAAGTCGCCCTATCCCGGTGGGGTTAGGTGCGGTTACGTGTGGTCGGCCCGCGCTCGGCGGTCGCAACCGATAGTCAAGCCCGGCAAGGGTCGCCCCGGCCGGCCAGTCCCGCCCGAAAGCCATGACCCTGAACCGCCCCATGGCCGCCGGATCGAGCAGCCGGAGGAGCGCGGAACGGACCCCGAGGTAGTCCTCGAGGGTCGTCGCCGGGTCGGCCTGGATGGCCTGGAGCAGGCCCTCGGTGCCGAGCCCGACGAGGAACTCGGCCTGGGTCGTCGTGCCCAGGTGGGAGAGGCCCGTGGCGACAGCCGCGCGCTCGACGGCGGTCACGTCAACGTGCGCCGTCAGGTCCTGCCGCCCGACATGGATGTACGGGTCGTCGTGGACGCGGTGGCGCAGGTAGGCGCGGAGGGTCCCGTCGCGGCGCCGGACCGGGTCATAGAGGGCCTCGGCGGGGTAGCCGTAGTCGATCAGCAGGACCACGCCGCGCTCGAGGCCTGCCGCAACGCCCGCGATCCACGTGTCGAGCGCAAGGCAGATCTCGGCACGCTGACCATCGGCCAGGGTCACGCCCTCATCGACGAGACGTTCGGCCAGGGCGGGCGTCGATGGGTCGATCTCGACATCGACGAACGCACCGTCCTCCCAGCCGACGGCGATCTCGCGGAGGGCGCTGCCGCGAGCGACGACGCGGTGGGTCGGCAGGGCATCGAGGACCTCGTTGGCGAGGATCATGCCGGTGATCGGCTCCTCGATCCTCGAGCATCGGCAAGGAAAACGCGGCGGCGTGACCGGCCGCGGCGAGCCGGGCGGCGATCGTCTCGAGGCGGCTCGGCTCGACCTCGATCGGGTCGTAGCGGAGGACGCTGGCGAGGTCGGCTCGCTCGCGAGCGAGCCCGTCGAGGATCGCCACGGCGAGGGCGCCGGTGCCGGCGCCGTACTCGCGGAGGACGAACGGCTCCGGGCGGTCGAGGCGGTCCCACGCGTCGGCGACGGCCCGGGCGAGCGCGGCCCCGAAGATCGGGTGCGCCTCGGGTGCGGTCAGGAAGTCGCCTTCGCGACCGGGGCGGGCCGCAGCCGCGCGGTAGTAGCCAGCCTGTGGGTCGTACAGCGCGAGGTCCATGAACCGGGCGAAGGAGATCGGGCCGTCGCGCTCGATCTCGGCGCGGATGCGCTCGACCAGCTCGTCGTCCTGTCCGACCGCCGCGAGATCCGGCTGCGGGTCCCGTCGGAGGCCCGGGGTCACATCCATGTGGCGCGTCGGGGCGGCCCGTCGACGACCAGCCGAACGCCCGGTCCGACGAGCGTGTGACCGCCGAGCAGGACGGGGATGGGCGCCGCGATGGCCGACGCGGTGAGCTCGCGAAGCCACGGATCTGCGATCGCCTCCGGGAGCAGCAGGTCCGAGGCGAAGCGGTCCTCGGCGGACGGCCAGCCGGCCTCGTCGCCGCCGAGCCGGTGGGCGAGCAGCACGCGCGAATCGACGATGGCGGCATCCGCGAACCGGGCGAGGTGCTCGCCCAGGGATCCCGGGCCATCGCGGTCGAGGGTCAGCCCGAGGAGCGAGGCGGGCGAACGGCCGGCGCGGCCGCGGCCGGCGTGGCCGCCGCGACCGCCTCCCGCAGACGCCCCCGCCTGGGCGAGGCGCGACGACGCGCGGAGACCGCGCTCCTCGACCCAGGCCCGGACCCGCGCAGCGGCGTGACGTTCGAGCCAAGCCAGCGTCGAGGCGGACGTCCGGCCGGCGACGAGCAGCTCGGCGCGCCGATCGGCGGCAACGGAACGGACGTCGGCGAGGCGCCCGGCGACGACCGTGTCGCGCGGGTCCGCCGCGCCGACGGTCGAGCCGAGGAGCACGAGGTCGAGCGGGCCGTCGAGGTCGAACGACAGGCGCCAGCGCCGACGCAGGTCCTCGACGCGATAGCCCGCGACCTCCTCGAGCCAGCGCGGCAGGGCGTTGTCCCCGGGCAGGTCCGGGATCGCCGGCAGCGACTCGGCGCGCGCGATCGCGACGACGTCCGCCGAGTACCGGTTGTTCGCCAGCGCCGACCGCTCGTCGCCCGCGGCCACGGCGACGAAGGCTCGCCGATCCGCGGCCGTCGCGAGCGGGATCGCGCCGGACCCGAGGACGACGAGGCCGCCCACGGTGCCGTCGCGCTCGACGAGACCGCGCAGGCGATCCCCGAACGAGCGGTCGTCCGGCGGTCCCGACACGATCTCGACGTCCGTCGCGCCCGCGGCGAGGAACCCGCGGCGATGGAGGTCGGCGACACGCGCCCGCGCGTCGGCCAGCCGACGGGTCAGCGGACCGGCCTGGGCTCCGGGTCCAGGGTGCAGGATCCGCACGGCGACGGGGGGCATCGCGACCGAGTCTAGCGGCCGCCGCCAGCCGCGCGCCGCTCGCACGGCCGCTCGCGCCGCGGCCGCGCCGCGCCGATACTGGGGCCGTGCCAAGGCGACGGGTCCGCGCGTACATCGGCCTCGGGGCGAACGTCGGCGGCGCCGAGGCGACGATGGCCCGAGCCGTCCATGCGCTGGCCGGCCTTCCGGGTGCGCGGCTGCGCGACGTCTCGCGCCTGTATGCGACCGAGCCGGTCGGCTTCACGGACCAGCCCGAGTTCCGCAATGCCGTCGCCTCGCTCGACCTCGAGGTCGGCCGATGACATGGCCGCCGGCGCAGTGGCCCTGCTCGCCGAGCTCAAGGCGCTCGAGCGCGCATTCGGCCGCGTCGCGCGCGAGCGCTGGGGGCCGCGCGAGCTCGATCTCGACCTGCTCGTCTACGGGCGCGCTCGGCTGTCGGTCGATCCGCCCGCTGCGGCGCGGTCCAACGACGCCGAGATCGATCCGGCCAAGGCCACCAAGCTGCTCGTCGTCCCGCATCCTGCCGCGGCGGCGCGCCTGTTCGTGCTCGCGCCACTGGCCGACCTTGCGCCGCGGCTCGTGCCACCCGGCTGGGACGTCACGGTCGAGACCGCCCGCCGGCGCCAGCTGGCGGTCGAGGGACCGGACGCCGTCCGCCCGATCGGGACATGGGAGCCGGCCCTCTGGGCCTGGCGCCCGCATCAGCCGAGGTAGCGCGCCGGCAGCACGGTCTCCACGGCATCGCCGGCCGGGTCCACGCTCGACCCGATAAGCGCGGGCCTCGCGGCGGGACGTGACCACCTCGGCCAGCTCCGTGCCGTGGAAGACGAGCGCGGCGCCGTCGTCGGCCGCGTAGCCCCCCGGCAGGGCGCCTTCGGCGATGAGCCGCTGGTAGTGACCGCGGCGGGTCGGCTCCCCGTCGTAGTGCGGGGCGTGGCTGCCGGGCAGGAAGCCGAGACCGCCGGACAGGACCGCCAGCCCGGCCCCGAACGAATCGGTCGTCCCGGTCTCGAACCAGCACAGCGAGCCCGCCGACAGGCCCGCCATCACCACGCCCGATTCCCACGCTCGGCGGAGAGCTCGATCGACGCCGTGGACGCGCCAGACAGCCATCATGTTCTCGGTGTTGCCGCCGCCGACGTAGATGACGTCCTGATGGAGCAGCAGGCCGTCGATGTCGTCCACGGTCCGCTTGAACAGCCCGAGATGGTTCGCCTCCGTGCGGCGAGCGAAGGCCGCGTAGAAGTCGGCGATGTAGCCGGGGCTGTCGCCGCTCGCCGTCCCGATGAAGCAGATGCGCGGCCGGCGGCGACCGCGAGCCGCCCGGGCGAGGTTCGAGGACCTGGTCATCGAGGAGCGGGTTGTCGGGCTCCATCGAGAACCCGCCGCCGCCCATCGCGACGACGATCCGGTCGGTCACGGCGAGACGACCCGGAAGCCGATGTGGTGGTCCTGGTAGGTCGGCGGATCCTCGTAGTGCCGGTACGCCGACCGTGCCACGAACTCGTTGCTCCCCCACCAGCCGCCCTTCTCGACCTTGATCGTGCCGGTGTCGGGCCCGGTCGGGTCGTCGGTCGGGCTGTTGGCATACCACGTCGGATCCAGCCAGTCGGCGACCCACTCCATGGCGTTGCCGGCCATGTCGCGCGCACCGACCCAGCTCGCCCCGGCCGGGTAGCCGCCGACCGGCACCGGACCGACACTGTCGACGACGTTGGCCTTGGCGGGGTCGAACGTCTCGCCCCACGGGTAGATCCTGGAGTCCGGGCCGCGCGCGGCGAACTCCCACTCGGCCTCGGATCGGCAGCCGGCCGCCGCGCCAGGTCGCATACGCCTCGGCCTCGAACCAGGTCACGCACAGGCGCGGCAGCGTCGGGTCGTCGCCGACGCAGGTCAGCGGCAGGTTGCCCGTGACCCGATGGCTGAGCCACGTCCAGCCGGCATCGGACCACACGGCCCGGTTCGTGTAGCCGCCGGCGGCCTTGAACGCGGCGAACGCCGCGTTGGTCACCTCGTCGGCATCGATCCAGTAGCCGTGGGTCAGGTTGACCGCGTGGGCCGGCTGCTCGCTCGGGAACTCCTCGAGGACCCACGGTGGCGGTGGCGGGTCGGCGGCGGTCAGGTGGGCGATCGTCGCCGCGTCGGTGCCCATCGTGAAGGTCCCGGCCGGGACCCAGACCTGGGCGATCCCCGCTGGGTCGGTCCGTGTCTGGCCCGGGCTCGATCCAGGCTCGGACGATGCGACCGGATCGGCGACGGCGCTTCGGGCTCGGGCTCGCGCTCGCCGAGGCTGCAGCAGAGGCCGCGGCCTGCGAGGCCGCCACCGGAGAGGCCAGGCTCTGCGGAGGCCGGTGCGGAGGCGGTCGAGCCGCCGGTGCAGCCGGCAAGAAGGATCGCGAGCGAGCGATGCGGCCAGGCTGCGCGACCGGCCGGCAGGCTGATCATGCATCCGCTGATGCTACCCTCGGCCGGCCGGACCCCACCAGCAGCGGAGCCCCGAGATGACCGGACCCGACCCCGGCGGCACGGCGGCCGAGACTGAGACGGAGGCGCTCGCCCACGACGCCGCCGATCCGCTGACCGCGCTCCGCGACCGGTTCCTGCTCCCGGCCGCGTCCGACGGGACACCGGCCGTCTACTACGCGGGCCAGTCGCTCGGCCTCCAGCCGCGGACCGTCCGCGCCGCGATCGAGACCGAGCTCGATGCCTGGGCGCGCCTCGGGGTCGACGCCTGGTTCGCGCCCGACCGACCGTGGTTCACGATGGACGACACCCTTCGTGCGCCGATGGCCCGGATCGTCGGCGCCAGACCCGCGGAGATCGGGCTGATGCTCGGCCTGACCGCGGACATCCACCTCCTGCTGACCTCGTTCTTCCGTCCCGTCGGCGCGCGACGCCGGATCCTGACCGACGGCCCACTCTTCCCGTCCGACCGTCACGCGCTGACGAGCCACCTGGCGGCGCGCGGTCTCGACCCGGACGCAGACCTGATCGTCGTCGGGCCGCGGCACGGCGAGGCGACTGTCCGGACGGACGATCTCGAGGCGGCGATCGCACGAGAACGGCCCGTCGGTCGCGGTCGTCTTCCTGGCCGGGGTCAACTTCGCCACCGGGCAGGCCCACGACGTCGAGCGCCTGACGGCCGCCGGGCACGCCGCGGGCGCCCAGGTCGGCTGGGACCTCGCCCACGCCGCCGGCAACGTCGAGCTCGCGCTCCACGATCGGGGCGTGGACTTCGCCGCGTGGTGCACGTACAAGTACCTCAACGGCGGCCCCGGCTCGGTCGCCTCGATCTTCGTCCACGAGCGCCACGGCCAGCGACCGCTCGCTGCCACGGCTCGGTGGCTGGTGGGGCATCGACCCCGGCCACCGCTTCGACATGGACGGGCCGTTCATCCCGGCCGAGGGTGCCGCGGGCTGGTCCACCTCGACCTCGCCGATCCTGTCACTGGCCGCGCTGGCGGCCTCGCTCGCCATCTTCGACGAGGTCGGGATGCCGGCCCTGCGACGGCGGTCCGTGGCGCTGACCGGCGACCTCGAGCGCCGGCTGCGAGCCCTCGGCGCCGACGTCCTGACGCCGGCCGACCCGACGGCCCGCGGCGCCCAGCTGTCGATCCGGGTCGCCGATCCAGAGGCTGTCCTGACGGGCCTGGCCGCCCGCGGCGTCATCGCCGACATCCGAGCGCCGGACATCGTCCGCCTCGCCCCGATGCCGCTCTACAACACCTTCCACGACGGCTGGCGAGTGGCCGCCATCCTCGCCGACCTGCTCCGATGACCACTGGCCCGCCGGCCTGGCAGGGCGAGTGCAGCGCAAGGCGGAGCCGAGCACGTGAACGAGCGCACCCCGAGGTGCGTGAGCGAGCGCGCGCAGGCGACAACGCGGCGATGTGCCGCCCTGCCGGGCCGGCCTAGCCGAAGCGGGCGCGGAGCCTCGGCAGGATGAGCTCGCCATAGCGGGCGATGGCGGCTTCCTGGTCCTCGCCCGGGAAGTGGAAGACGAGATGCTCGAACCCGTAGCCGATGTACGTCGCGATCTGCTCGACGTGCTCCTCGGGGTCGTCCGAGACGAGCCAGCGCGTGTGGGCGATGTCCTCGACGCCCTTGGCCAGCTCCTCCATCTCGCGCGGGTCCTCGACCCCCATCTTCTGTTCGCCCGTCAGCGCCAGCGCCGACCAGACCTTGGTGTCCTCCATCGCCCGGGCGCGATCGGTGTCGAAGCTGACCTTCATCTCGACCATCCGGTCGATCGTGTCGGGATCGCGATCGACCCGCAGGCACGCCTCCCTGAGAGCCGGGATGAGGGTCTCGGTGTAGAGCTCCTCGCCCTTGCCCGAGGTGCAGATGAACCCGTCCCCGATCCGGCCGGCGAGCCGGGCGGCAGCCGGCCCCGAGGCGGCGACATAGATCGGGACCGGCTCGTCGGGCTTGTCGTAGATCGTCGCGTTGTGGGTCCGGTAGTACTCGCCCTCGAAGGTGACGAACTCCTCCTCGAACAGCTGGTGGATGAGGGTCACCGCCTCGCGCAGGCGGGCGAAGCGCTCCTTCTGGTCGGGCCACTCGACGCCGACCGGCTTCTCGTTCATCGACTCGCCGGTGCCGACGCCGAGGATGACCCGGCCCGGCGCGAGGCAGCCGAGCGTGGCGAAGGCCTGGGCCACGACCGCCGGGTTGTAGCGGAGGGTCGGGGTCAGGACGCTGGTGCCGAGCACGACGTGGTCGGTCGCGTGGGCGGCCGCGCCCAGCCACACGAGTGCGTTGGGGGCGTGGCCGCCGGTGTGCCGCCATGGCTGGAAGTGATCGCTCGTCCAGACCGAGTCGAACCCGTTCTGTCTCCGCTGCGACCGCGAGGTCGAGCAGGCGGCGAGGCGGGAATTGCTCGGCCGAAGCCTTGTAGCCGTAGCGCATGTCGGTCGCTCCTAGAGCCGGACCCGCGGCGGACTGTCGCGGTCGAACATGTGGACCGTGTCGACGAAACGGACCTGTTTCGCCTGATAGGCCATCACCAGCGAGTGCGTCCGTGCCCCGCCACCGAAGAAGCGGACGCCTTGGAGGAGGTCGCCGCTCGTGACCCCGGTCGCGGCGAAGACGAGGTTGTCGCCGGGGGCCAGGTCCTCCGTCCGGTAGACGCGCGACTCGTCGCCGTGGCCCATCCGGCTTCCGCGTTCGCGCTCGTCGTCGCTGCGATAACGGAAGCGGGCCTGGATCTCGCCGCCGAGGCAGCGCAGGGCGGCCGCCGTGATGACGCCTTCGGGTGCTCCGCCCGTGCCCATGACCGCGTGGACGCCGGTGCCGGACACCGCGCACGAGATCGCCGCCGACAGGTCGCCGTCGCCGATGAGCTTGATGCGCGCCCCGGCCGCCCGGACCTCGGCGATCAGGTCGTCATGACGCGGCCGCTCGAGGATGACGACGGTGATGTCCGACACGCGCCGGCCGAGCGCCTCGGCGATGCGACCCAGGTTCTCGGTCGGGGATTCGCGGATGTCGACCTTGCCCGCCGCCACCGGGCCGACGCACAGCTTCTCCATATAGGTGTCCGGGGCGTGGGTCAGCCCGTGAGCCTCCGAGGCGGCCAGCACGGTGATCGCCCCGGCCTGGCCGTGGGCGACCAGGTTCGTGCCCTCGAGCGGGTCCACCGCGATGTCGACCCGTGGCACGTCCTCGCGGTCGGCGCCGGTGCGACCGACCCGCTCGCCGATGTACAGCATCGGGGCCTCGTCGCGCTCGCCCTCGCCGATGACGATCCGGCCGGCGAAGTCGATCTCGTCCATCGTCGCGCGCATCGCTTCGGTCGCCGCGGCGTCGGCGGCGTCCTTCTCGCCGCGGCCCATGAACCGCGCCGACTCGATGGCAGCGGCCTCGGTGACCCGGATCATCTCGAGCGCGAGGAGCTGCTCCATCGGATCTCGCTCAGTGGCGGAAATGACGACGCCCCGTGAACACCATCGCGAGGTGATGCCTGTCGGCGACCTCGATCGCCATCTCGTCTCGGATCGAGCCGCCCGGCTGGATGATCGCGGTGACACCCGCGCTGGCCGCGGCCTGGATCCCGTCCGGGAACGGGAAGTAGGCGTCCGACGCCATGACCGACAGCTTCGCCCGGTCGCCGGCCCGCCGGACCGCGATCTCGACCGAGACCTGGCGGCTGGCCTGCCCCGCGCCGATCCCGACCGTGGCGCCGTTGCGGGCCAGCACGATCGCGTTCGACCGGACGTGCCGGACCGCGCGCCAGGCGAACAGCATGTCGGTCAGCTCCTCGAGCGTCGGCCGCCGCTTGGTCACGACCTGGAGCCGGCCGCGGTCGAGCCCGAGGTCGTCGAGGCTCTCGACCAGCAGGCCGCCGGCCACCCGCTTGAAGTCGAGGCTGGCGATGCCGTAGTCGCGCATCCCCTCGGTCGGGTCGGGTGGGATGGCCAGCAGCTCGAGACCGGGCTTGCCGCGCAGGATCCCGACGGCCGCCTGGCTGAACCCGGGTGCGACGACCGCCTCGTACGAGTTGGCCGCGATCTCGCGCGCCGTCGCGCCGTCGAGCTCGCGGTTGACCCCGACGATCCCGCCGAAGGCCGCCACCGGGTCGGTCTCGAGCGCGTGCCGGTAGGCCTCGACGAGCTCGTCGTTCGAGGCCAGCCCGACCGGGTCGGTGTGCTTGACGATGGCGACGGTCGGCGCGGTGTAGTCGCGGGCGATGCGATAGGCGGCATCGAGGTCGAGCAGGTTGTTGAACGACGGCATCTCGCCCTGGAGGCGCGTCGCGTCGGCCAGGGTCCCGCTGCGGTGGGTCGTCTCGCGGTAGAACGCGGCGCGCTGGTGCGGGTTCTCGCCGTAGCGCAGGTCGTCGACCTTCTCGAGCACGAGCGCGAGGTGGCGCGGGAACGTGTTGCCCGAGATCTGGTTGAGGTAGGCGGCGATCTCGGCGTGGTAGGCGGCGACCGTGCTGAACGCCTCGGCCGCGAGCTTGGCCCGCGTCTCCGGGCTGACCGTCGAGAGCTCACGCAGCTCGGCGATGACCCGTGGGTAGTGCGCCGGGTCGGCGACCGAGGCCACGCCCGCGGCGTTCCGGGCGGCCGCGCCGAGCAGAGCCGCCCCGCCGACGTCGATCATCTCGATCGCCTCGTCGAGCCCGACGAGCTTGACGCCGATGGCCGGCGCGAACGGCTTGACGTTGACGACCACGATGTCGATCAGGCCGATCCCCTGCGCCCGCAGCTCCTCGAGCTGGGCGGGGACATCGCGGCGGGCAAGGATGCCGGCATAGACGGCGTGATGGAAGGTCTTGACCTGCCCGCCGACGTCGGGCTCGCCCTGGGTCAGCTCGGTGACCGAATGGACAGCGATACCCTCGGCAGCAAGGTGGTCGCGGGTGCCCTCGGTCGCGTAGACCTCGATGTCGAGCGCGAGGAGGTCGCGCGCGAGCGCGGCGATGCCGTCTCGGTTCGCGACTGACAGCAGGGCTCGCACCCGGGGCGTTCCTCCGTTTCCCATGGGCCTGCGAAGCGTCAGCGGGGCGGGCCGTGGGGTCCCCGGACGGTCGCGGTGCGCCGCACCATTCGGGCCGAGTATACCGCCTGTCATGGCATACTCCGGGGACCCACCATACGCGTTCAAGAGGTCATCGGTGACGCTCGCTCCCTGGGAATACCTCTTCGCCTCGTTCAACAGCGACTAATTTCCCGGATATCTTCCATCCGACGTGGATCTCATCCCTCGTCCTGCTGGCGATCCTGACCGTCCTGTACAACGTCCGGACGCGAGCGCTCCACCGGCACGCCATCTACCTCGAGATGTGGGAGTGGCTGTGGTGGACCGGGTTGATCACGTTCAGCCTGCTGGTCATCGAGTCGCTGTTCGTGTTCGACTATTTCATCGTCCTGACCACCGAGATCGTGGGCATCGGGACGATGGTCTGGATCCGCTTCTTCCGCTTCCCGCCGATGTTCGCCGCCTATGAGCAGAAGATGGCGCGCGAGCGCTACTTCACGCGGCAGAAGTACTCCGACCCGGAGGCGACCATCAAGAAGCGCCCAGCCGGCGCCCGGCGCACCCAGCGCCAGCAGCGCCGCCGCCGCTAGCCGGTCGACCGCCGGTGCCGATCGAGATCCGCCGGTTCGGCGTCGGACATCGTCGTCCGGACGGGCCGATCGGCTCGGTCGGGCTGTCCGGCCAGATCCTCCATAGCGACGGGCGCGGGGCCGTGTCGGAGCTGGCGTTCGCCCGCGGCGCGCGGATCGAGCCGCACGCCAACCCGAACACCTCCCTGTTCATCGTGGTCGAGGGCGGCGGCTGGGTCGGCGTCGGCGACGAATACACCAGGATCGCGGCCGGGGAGGCCGCCGTCTGGCCGGCCGACATCCCGCACGCGGCCTGGACCGAGCACTCGGAGATGCGCGCCATCGTGGTCGAGCTGGCCGGAGCGGATGACCGCGATACCGTCGAGGGTCGGACGCGCGACGCCGCTGCCGCGTCGGACGACGACCGGCCGGTCGAACACGGCATCGGCCAGCTGGCGGCACGCACGGGGTCGCCGGCACCGCACACGTCGGACGAGGGCGAGCCGGCGTAGGTCCCGGACGGCCGGACGGCCGGACGGTTTGCGGGTCAGCCGCGCCCGAGTCGTCGCTGGACGGCCTTGCGCGACCGTCGCTCCAGGAGCGCGGTGCGGTGCCGCGCGCGGTCGAACGCGGTCGGCCGTCGCGCCCGGACGGGTGGCGGGAATCGGATCGCCGCCAGCTGCGCATCGAACAGCGTCGGATCCTCGCCGGGCTGGAAGACGTGTCGCAGGCCATGACGCTCGAGGTACGTCGTGAAGGTCCGGAAGCGGCGGGCGTGCCCGGCCATCAGGGGTCCGAAGTCGGCCTCGGCATACAAGTCGGCGGCATCCACATCCGGCCCCACGTCGCCGAGCCAGCGATACGGGATCTCGAGGTAGCGGGCCAGCTCGAGGGTCCGGGCATCGTGCGCGAGCAGGACGGTCGGCGTCCCGGCGAGGACCGCCGCGATGCTGCCGTGGATGCGGGTCCCGAACACGAAGTCGGTCTGGCGCATGTGGTCGATCCACGGCCACGGGTCGACGAAGAAGACCGACTTGTCGTCGCGGACGAGAGGGTGAGCCGCGTAGCTCGGGAGCGGGCTCGTGCCGTCGTCGTCGGGCGGGCTCTCGCCCCACAGCAGCAGGCGCAGTGCCTCGATGTCCTGGCCGATGTATTCGAAGTTCGGGTAGCGCTCGAGGTGGCGGGTCACGATCGGACCGAGCCGCGAGATCCGCGGCGTGATGCCCATCCCGATCCGGGCATCGCGGTCGAGCGTCGGCCGCTTGCTGACGACCAGGCGGTCGCCGTGGAGGAACATCGAGGGGCAGCCGATGACCTCGACGTCGCGGAACCCGAGCTCGTTGAGGTAGGCCTCGGTCGTCTCGCCACGGACGCCGATCGAGGGCGAGCGATCGAGGACGGCGCGGACGAAGGCCTTGACCGAGTCGTCGAACGGGCGGATCGCCCCGGGAACGTGTGACTTCGCGGTCTGGACCCCGACCCCCAGGACCACGACCGGGATCGTGAGCCGCTCGATGACCTGGGTGAGGCGGACGAGGCTCTCCTCGAAGCTGCCCCGGAAGGCGTTGGCGAGAGGGAGGACGTAGACGTCGAACCGTTCGTTGATCTCGTCCGGCCCAAGGCGGTGGGCCGCCAGCCGGTCCGGGGTCACTTCCGCGTCGCGCGTGCTCAGGACCTTGAACGCGGTCTCGAGGAACAGCAGGTTCCCGCTGTTGTTGGCGATCAGGTTGTCGTCGAGCACGCGCTCCGCCGGGACGGCTTCCAGGGGGCTCTTGGTCCCCCGGATGAGGATGCGTGTCATCCCCCGCAGGATACGGGCGGGCAGCCCCCTCGTCCTGCGGTTCCGGCCGGCCCGTCTATCCCGCCAGGACCGCGCCGAGCTGGCTCAGGATCCGGGCGGTCGCGCCCCAGACCGACAGGCCGTCGATCTCATATGCGCCGTAGCGGAGCGGCCACTCGCCGATCGTCCGCTGGTGGATGGCGATCGGGGCGCCCGGCAGGAACCGATCGATCGGCGGTTCGACGATCCGCGCCACCTCGTCGGGGGCGGCGACGAGGATCGGGCGGCGCGTGGCGACGGCCACGACCGGCGTGACGTCGAAGTCGCTGACCGGGATCCAGAACCGTTCGAGCAGGCCGACCACTCGCACCCCGGCCGCAGCAGCGTCGAGGGCGACCTCCTCGGCCGCCTCGCGCAGGGCCGTTGCCACGAGGTCCGCGTCGTCCGGCTCGGCCTTCCCGCCCGGGAAGCTGACCTCGCCACTGTGGTGCCCGTCGCGCGTGACGCGCTCGGTCAGGACGACACGTGCCTCTCCGTCATCGCCCGGGTGGAGCAGGACCAGCACACCCGCCGGTCGCCCGGCACGGCCCGCCGGTGGGATCCGCGGTGGGGCACCGTCGGGATCGCCGACGATGACCGGCATCAATGCGGCCGCCGGTGGTGGCAGGACCTCCGGCAGGGTCGCGAGGCGCTCGACGACGGCGTCGAACCTCACCGTCGAGCGCCGCCGGTCAATTGACGAGTTCGCCGTCCGGCCGCTTGGCGTCGGTGGCGGGCAGGTCGAGCGGACTCGGCTTCCGCCGTCCGTCCGAACCTGGCCTGCGCGCATCGCGCCTCGTCGACGCATCGGCGACCACCGTCGCCCGGTCGGTCGAGAAGACGAGCGTGCCCGACACGATGTCGGCATCGGCGGTCACCCGGTCGCCGGGCCGGAACTCGCCGGCCACGATGCGCGCGCGCCAGCTGGTTCTCGACGAGCCGTTGGATGGTCCGCTTGAGCGGTCTCGCGCCGAACGCCGGGTCCGTCCCCTCGCGGACGAGCAGAGCCCGCGCCGCCGGGGTCAGCTCGAGGACCAGGTCCTGCGGTTTCGAGGCGCTTGGCGAGGTCGGCCACCAGCAGCCCGACGATCTGCTCGAGGTCGGCTTCGGTCAGGGCGTGGAAGACGATGACCTCGTCCACCCGGTTGAGGAACTCCGGCCGGAAATGCGAGCTGAGCGCCTCGGTCACGTCGCGCTTCATGGCCTCGTAGGCCGAGTCGCCGTCGCGCGCGCCGCTGGCCGCGATGGCCGCGCTGCCGATGTTGCTGGTCATGATGATGACCGTGTTCTTGAAGTCCACGGTCCGGCCCTGGCCGTCGGTCAGGCGGCCGTCATCGAGGACCTGGAGGAGGACATTGAACACGTCCGGGTGCGCCTTCTCGATCTCGTCGAGCAGGACGACCTGGTACGGCCGTCGGCGGACGGCCTCGGTCAGCTGGCCGCCCTCGTCGTAGCCGACGTAGCCGGGTGGCGCCCCGACCAGCCGCGACACCGAGAACTTCTCCATGTACTCGCTCATGTCGATGCGGACCAGCGCGTTCTCGTCGTCGAACAGGAATCCGGCCAGCGCCCGCGCGAGCTCGGTCTTGCCGACGCCGGTCGGGCCGAGGAACAGGAACGAGCCGATCGGCCGCCGCGGGTCCTTGAGCCCGGCGCGGGCGCGGCGCACGGCGTCGGACACGGCCTGGATGGCCTCGTCCTGGCCGATGACCCGCTCGTGGAGCCGGTCCTCCATCTGGATCAGCTTGGCCGTCTCGCCCTCGAGCAGGCGGTTGACCGGGATGCCCGTCCAGACCGCCACGATCTCGGCGATGTCGTCGGCGGTGACCTCCTCCTTGAGCAGTGAGCCCGGACCCTGGAGCGTGGCGAGGGTCGCCTCCTGCTCCTTGAGCTGGCCCTGCAGCTCCGGCAGGCGGCCGTACTTGAGCTCGGCCGCCTTGGCCAGGTCCGCTTCGCGCTCGGCCTGCTCGATCCGCGTCTGGAGCGTCTCGAGCTCGGACTTGGTCGCGCGCATGGCCGCGATGGCGGCCTTCTCGGCCTCCCAGCGCTGCTTCATCGCGCCCGCCTGCTCTTCGATGTCGGCGAGCTCCTTCTCGAGCGCTTCGAGTCGCGCCTTCGACGCCTCGTCGGTCTCCTTGCGCAGCGCCTCGCGCTCGATCTCGAGCTGGATCCGGCGGCGCTCGTGCTCGTCGAGCTCGATCGGCATCGAGTCGATCTGCATCCGCAGTCGCGACGCCGCCTCGTCGACGAGGTCGATCGCCTTGTCGGGCAGGAACCGCTCGGTGATGTAGCGGTCGGACAGCGTCGCCGCCGCGACCAGCGCCGAATCGGTGATCCGGACGCCGTGATGGACCTCGTAGCGCTCGCGCAGGCCGCGCAGGATGCTGATCGTCTCCTCGACCGTCGGCTGGTCGACGAGCACGGGCTGGAAGCGCCGCTCGAGCGCGGCGTCCTTCTCGATGTGCTTGCGGTACTCGTCGAGCGTCGTCGCACCGATGGTGTGGAGCTCGCCGCGGGCGAGCATCGGCTTGAGCAGGTTGGATGCGTCCATGGCACCCTCGGCCGCGCCGGCCCCGACGACGGTGTGGAGCTCGTCGATGAACAGGATGACCTGGCCCTCGGCGTCCTTGATCTCCTTGAGCACGGCCTTGAGCCGCTCCTCGAACTCGCCGCGGAACTTGGCGCCGGCGATGAGCGCGCCGAGGTCGAGCGAGACCACCCGCTTGTCCTTGAGCCCCTCGGGCACGTCGCCGCGGACGATCCGCTGGGCGAGCCCCTCGGCGATGGCCGTCTTGCCGACGCCGGGCTCGCCGATCAGGACCGGGTTGTTCTTCGTCCGTCGCGACAGGACCTGGATGACCCGGCGGATCTCGTCGTCGCGGCCGATGACCGGATCGAGCTTGCCGGCCCGGGCCTCGGCGGTCAGGTCGCGGCCGTACTTCTCGAGCGCTGCGTAGGTGCCTTCGGGGTTCTGCGAGGTGACGCGCTGACCGCCCCGGACGCTCTGGAGCGCCTGGAGGATGGCCTCGCGACCGGCCGCGTGCCGCTCGAGCAGCTGCTGGGCCTCGCCGCCGACCTCGGCGACGCCGAGCAGGAGATGCTCGGTCGAGACGTACTCGTCGCCGAGACGTCGTGCCTCGGCTTCGGCGCTCTCGATGACGCGCCGGGCGCGCGGGTCCATCGACATCGAGCCGCCGGCGATCCGGGCGCGGCGGGCGAGGATGGCCGCCAGCTCGCCGCGGAAGCCGGGCAGGTCGACGCCGAGCCGGCGCAGCGTCTCGGCGGGGATGCCGTCGTCAGGCTCGAGCAGGGCGGACAGGATGTGCTCCGCGTCGAGGATCGGGCTGTCGAGCCGCTGGGCCGTCGCCTGGGCGGCGACGATGGCCTCCTGGGCCTTCTGGGTGAATCGGTCGAGTTGCATGGGTCAGTCTTTCTGTCGCGCGCTGGTGCCGGGTGAGCGCGGGTCGGGTTGTTTGGCGAGGTCCACGAACGTCTTGGCCGCGGCCTTGGCATCGTCGGACAGGTTGGTCGGCAGGACGACTTTCGCCTTGACGAGCAGGTCGCCGTGGCCGGTCGCCTTCAAGCGGGGCATGCCCTGGCCGCGGAGGCGGAAGGTCCGCCCAGGTTGGGTTCCGGGCGGGATCGTGAGCAGGACGCCGCCCTTGAGGGTGCCGACCCTGACCTCGCCGCCGAGGAGCGCCTCCCCGAGCGTCAACGGGAGCTCGCGCTCGAGGTCGGCGCCGCGCCGGGTGAATGTCGCGTCCGGGTTCAGCCTGGTGACGACGATCAGGTCGCCGCCGCCGGGTCCGCGACCCGTGAGCTTGATCCGGGAGCCGGTGTCTGCGCCGGGCGGGATGGTGATCTCGAGGCGCTTGCCGTCGACGTCGACCAGCCGGGTCGTGCCGTGGTATGCCTCCTCGAGGGTGATCTCGGCGGTCGCCTCGTGGACGGCTGGCGGTGCCGCGCTCGCGCGGGTCCCGCCGGCTCCCCCGACCGACCGACCGTCGATGCCCATCCCCGAAAGGATGTCCTCGAAGCCGATGCCGCCGGTCGGGCGCGAGCCGCGCCCCCCGGTCGCCGGCGATGGTCCGGGCGCCTCGTCGCCGAAGAACATGCGAAAGAAGTCGGAGAACTCGCCGGGATCTGCGCTGGTGTGGAACTCGTAGCGGACATTGCCGCCGCCACCAGCCGGGCCTCCGAAGCCCCCGAACCCGCCGAACGGGCTGCCGCCGCCGGCCGATCCGGCTCCGGCCGATCGGGCGCGGCTGATCGCCTCCCAGTTCGCCCCGAGCTCGTCGTACTGCTTGCGCTTGGCCGGATCGCTGAGGACCTCGTTGGCCTCATTGATCTCCTTGAACTTGCGCTCGGCGGCGCTGTCGCCCGGCTTGGCGTCGGGGTGGTGTTGCCGGGCGAGCTTGCGGAAGGCTTTCTTGATCTCAGCGGGAGACGCGGTCTTGGGCACGCCCAAGACCGCGTAGTAATCCTTGTAGTCAAGTCCGCTCGGACTGGCCACAGGTGAACCTCAGTGCTGGTTACGACCCTCGAACGACCACTGGGGGCTGGTCGGTCGGCGGGAAGTTGGTGCGGCGGACGGTGGGCTGCTTGTCCGGCTCGGGGTCGAGCGGATCGTTGCCCTTGATGACCTTTGGTGGCTCGGCGACGAGCGCCTTCGGCTTGCGCCGGAGGGCCGCCTCGAGGACCTGGTCCATGTTGTCCACCAGGATGAGCTTGATCGACTTCCGGATCTCCTCCGGGATATCGCGCAGGTCCTTCTCGTTCTTGCGCGGCAGGATGACGATCTTGGCGCCTGCCAGGTGCGCTGCCAGGATCTTGCTCTTCAGCCCGCCGATCGGGAGCACCCGACCGCGCAGCGTGATCTCGCCGGTCATCGCCACGTCCTTGCGGATGGGGATCCCGGTCAATGCGCTGACGATCGCGGTGGCCATCGTGATCCCGGCGGACGGACCGTCCTTCGGGATGCCGCCGGCCGGCACGTGGATGTGCAGGGTGTTGGTCTCGAAGACCTCGCGGTGGATCCCGAGCTCCGCCGCATGGGCGCGTGTCCACGACAGGCCGGCTCGCGCCGACTCGCGCATGACCTCGCCCAGCTGGCCGGTCAGGATGAAGTCCTCGCGACCTTCCATGCGGGTGACCTCGATGGCGACCACGTCGCCGCCGACCTCGGTCACGACCAGGCCGATCGCAGAACCGGTCTGGTCCTCCGACTCGAGCTCGCCGTACTCGAAGCGCTGCGGCCCGAGCATGTCGGCCAGCTTCTTCACGTCGATCACCGTCTTGCGCTTGCGGCCCTCGGCGACCTGCCGGGCGACCTTGCGCATGACGTTGGCGATCTCGCGCTCGAGGTTCCGGACGCCGGCCTCGTGCGTGTACGAGCGGACCAGCTCGGTCATCGCCTCATCGGTGATCTGGATCGTGCTCGGCTTGAGGCCGTGGTTCTTCATCTGCTTGGGGATGAGGAAGCGCTTGCCGATCTCGATCTTCTCCTGCTCGGTGTAACCGGGCAGCTGGACGATCTCCATCCGGTCGCGGAGGGCCGGCGGGATCGGGTCGAGAAGGTTGGCGGTGGCGACGAACAGGACCTTGGACAGGTCGAACGGCACCTCGAGATAGTTGTCCTGGAAGGTGTTGTTCTGCTCCGGATCGAGGACCTCGAGCAGCGCCGACGACGGATCGCCACGGAAGTCCATGCCGATCTTGTCGACCTCGTCGAGCATGAACACCGGGTTGTTGGTTCCCGCTGTCTTGACGCTCTGGATGATCCGGCCGGGGAGCGCGCCGATGTAGGTCCGGCGGTGTCCGCGGATCTCGGCCTCGTCGTGGATGCCGCCGAGGCTCATCCGGACGAACTTGCGGCCCATCGCCCGGGCGATGCTCTTGCCCAGGCTGGTCTTGCCGACGCCGGGCGGGCCGACGAAGGCGAGGATCGGGCTGCGGATCTCGTCGGCGAGCGTGCGCACGGCGAGGTACTCGAGGATCCGCTCCTTGATCTTCTCGAGGCCGTAGTGGTCCTCGTCGAGGATCCTCGCGGCTTCCTTGATGTCGAGCTGATCGTCGGTCGAGACGTTCCACGGCAGGCCGACCAGCCAGTCGACGTAGGTGCGGATGACCCCGACCTCCGGCGACGCGGAGGGGATCCGGCTCATCCGGTCCACTTCCTTGATCGCCCGGGCCTTGATCTCGTCGGGCATCCCTGCCGACTCGACCTTCTCGCGCAGCTCGTTGATCTCGGCCTGCTGCGGGTCGTCCTCGCCCAGCTCGCGCTGGATCGCCTTGAGCTGCTCGCGGAGGATGTACTCGCGCTGGGTCTTGTCCATCTCGGACTTGACCTCGGACTGGATCCGGCCCTTGAGCTCGAGGATCTCGATCTGGTGCGCGAGGAAGTTGGAGACGAGCTTGAGGCGCTCGGTGACGTCGATGGTCTCGAGCATCTCCTGGCGCTGCTCGGTCGACATGTCCGGGCTGTAGGCGACCATGTCGGCCAGCAACCCGGGCTCGCTGATGTTGCGGGCGGCGACAGCGGCCTCGGGCGGTACCGGCGCGCCGTTGGCGACGTACTGCTCGATCTGCGCCTGGACCGTGCGCATCATGGCCTGGACCTCGAGGCCGTCGGGGCTCTCGTCGGGGAGCTCCTCGATGGTCGCGCGGAGGAACGGCTCGGTGGACGAGAAGCCGAGGACGCGCAGTCGCCCCTGGCCCTGGACGATCGCACGGACCGTCCCGTCCTGGAGCTGAACGACCTGGGCGATCTTGGCCAGCGTGCCGATCGAGTAGAGCTCGGACGGATCTTCGATGTCTTCCTGCTCGGCCTGGCGCTGGGTGACCAGCGCGATCGGTCCGCCTTCGAGGACCGCGGCGTTGAGCGCGTTGACGCTCTTCTCGCGACCGACCTGGAGGGGAACGATCATCTCCGGGAAGATGACAGTCTCGCGCAGGGCGACAAGCGGGAGATCGCGCGGGCCGGTGGGTGTGGTAGGCGTGGTTGACGGGGCGGGCTGCTCGTCGACCGGGGATGACGGTCGCTTGGCCATGAAGGGTCTCCTAGGTTTCTGCTGGGGTCGGGGCTGGTGCGGCTGCGGAGGCGTCGGGCGTCTCCTGGTCCGCGGTCCCTTCGGCGTAGAGGGCTTCGAGGATCCGAGCGCCGAGGCGCTCTTCGAGCTCGAACAGGATCCGGATGCCGGCGAGATTGACCCCGCGGTCACGGGTCAGGTGCCGGATCCAGGTGAGACGACGGATGTCGTTCTCGCTGTAGAGGCGGATGTTGGTGGGGGTCCGGGCCGGACAGAGCAGGCCCTCGTCCTCGTAGATCCGAAGGGTCCGGGGATGCGCGCTCACGAGCGTCGCGGCCACGCTGATGACGTAGACCGGCCGCTCGGGGTCGTGCTTGGGACGGACCTGGGACATGAACGGATGCTAGAACCTTGACAATGACGTTGTCAAGAGTGTTGCGCGTTCTTCATTTCGAGAACGTGGGCACGCGGTCGTGGCGGGCCTGTTTCTGTCAAATGCTCGCCACCCGAGCGTTGGTCAGCGATCCGATGACAGATGTGCCGTCTGACGAGCATCTGGCAAGGATCGAGCGCCTCGGCGGCACGATCCACGCTTGGATCCCGACGACCGATGTCGGATCTTCCTGACCAGTGCTCGCGTGACGTGCATCTGTCAGGAAGGGCGCAACTGGCCGCCGCGTCCCGGCCCGCCGCGCCCCGGCCCGCCGGCCCGCCGCGTCCCGGCCCGCCGGCCGCAGCGTCCCGCGGCGCCCGAATCCCTACCGGGTCGGCGCCTCGATCCCCTCGGGAGCCCCGATGAGCTGGTCGTGGAGCAGCTCCTGGCACTCCGTCTTGCCGATGGCGATGACCTTGTCGCCCTTCGAGCATCACCGTGTCCGGCCGGAGCGGCGTCGCGATGCCGTCGCGGATCACCGCGAACAGCGAACAGCCGTCGGGGATGGACAGGTCCTTGGGCGCCCGGCCGATCGCCGGCGATCCCGACTGCAGGTGCGCCTCGATCAGCTCGAGCTCGCCCTCGCCGAGAGCGGCCAGGTGGAGCAGCTCGTGGACCGGGATGTCCTGCTCGATCGAGCCCAGGATCATCCGCGTCGGGCTGATCAGCTCGTCCACGCCGAGGTGCCGGAAGAGCGCCTCGTTCTTCGGGTTGTTGACCCGGGCGATGGTCCTCGGCACGTCGAAGTGGTGCTTCGCCATCTGGCAGATGACGAGATTGTCCTCGTCGTCGCCGGTGACCGCCGCGACCACGTCCGCCCGGTTGCAGCCGGCCTCGGCGAGGTACTTGCCCTCGCAGCCGTCGTGCGCGATGACGATCGAGCCGATCTCGTCGGCGATCTCCGTGGCGCGCCGCTGATCCTTCTCCATCAGCGCGACCTCGTGGCCGGACTCGATGAGTTCCTTGGCGAGGTAGTAGCCGACCTTCCCCCCGCCGACGACGAGTACGAACATCGGTTCAGACCTCCTTGGTCGCGCTGGAAACGACCGGCGCGTTGGAAACGACCGGCGAGCCGAGGCCCGCGATCGGCGAACGCGACGGCCCGCGATCGGCTCGTGCTGGTCGTGGTGGCCCGTGGCGGCCAGCATCCCCGGCAGATTCGAGAGGGGCAGGCCGAGATAGCGATCGACCGCGTCGACCATCAGGCCGGTCCGGCACAGCGTCGCGATCCCGAGCTCGGCGTACGCCTTGGCGCGCAGCGGATCGTTGATCTTGGCGATGACCTTCTCGATCCCGAGCGCCTCGTAGGCGAGCTGGGCGGCCATCACGTTCCGGTTGTCGCCCTCGGTCAGCGCCAGGAAGACATCGGCCCCCGTCGCGCCGGCGCGTTCGAGGACGTCCTCGTCGGTCCCGTCGCCGCGGATGGCTGTCCCGCCGAACGTCGACGGCAGGCGATCGAACGCGGACGTGAGGCTGTCGATGACGAGCACCTCGTGACCGCTCCGGTCATAGGCGTCGGCCATCGATGAGCCGACCCGGCCGCACCCGATGATGACGATCTTCACGCTGGCTCCTCGCTGATGGGATCGCGCACGACCCAGACCGCGCACGGCGCGTTCTGGAGGATGTACGGGATGGTCCGGCCGATGGCGAACTCGCCACCGAACCGCTTTCGATATGGCAGTCCGACGACGAGCAGGTCCGCGCCGCGTTCGGTTGCCTCGTCGACGATCGCGGCCCCGACGTCGCGCGCCTGGAGCAGGACCGGCTCGAGGACGAGTCGGTAGTGCTCGGCGACCGACTCCGCCGTGTCGAGGACGCGCTGGACCTCCTCGGATCGACCCGCGATGTCGGCATCGAGCGGGAGGGTCCAGTCGATCTCGACGACGTGGACCGCGACCAGCTCGGCCTTGGCATTGCGGGCGTACTCGGCGACGAGCCGCACGATCCGGCCGTCGCTCGATCCACCGTTGAGCGCGAGGACCGCGCGCCGGAAGGCCGGGGCGTGGGCGTCTGACATGGCCAGTCACGATACCACCGGGCGAACGGGTGGTCACCGCGGGTCGGGTCAGACGGGCGGTGCCGGTCCCCGCGGCGGCGGTCCGCCGGGCTTCGATCGGCGGCCCGGGAGGTGCGTCCGGATCCGGAGGTTCGAGGCGTTCGACGCCAGGGGCCGCTTCGAACAACGCCCGAGTCCTCGCGTCGATAGGGGACCGCGACGACGACCGTGTGCGGCCGTCCGAGCAGGACGCTCCGCAGCCGCTTCGCCGACTGGTTGTACAGGATGCGCTCCCACCAGCTGCGGGCCACGTACTCGGGGATGACCACGAAGGTGATCGGCGACGCCTTGTCGGGCGGCCACGCCGAGTCGAGCACGTCGAGGTAGGCCAGCAGCGGTCCGACGAGGGTGCGATACGGCGACTCGACGACGACGAGCGGGACGCCCGGCACCTGGCGTTCGAAGTCGGCACGCAATCGGGCGGCATCCTCCAGGTCGTCGGTGATGTAGACCGCGCGGACGTCGTCGCTGATCGAGCGCGCGACATTGATCGCCTGGACGACCGCCCGGTTGAGGCCGGGGATCGGCACGACCGCGCGCTCCTCGCGATAGGGCGCGCGGATCACGACGTCGGGCGACACCGCCACCTCATGCGCCGAGCGTGTGTACTGGCGCTTGATGAACAGCATCATCGCGACCAGGAGCGGCACGAGGATGACGACCAGGTAGGCGCCGTCGCGGAACTTCTCGGAGACGACGACGACGAGCACGACCGCCGTCAGGACAGCGCCGATGGCGTTGATCGACGCTCCGCCATCGCCAGCCCGTCTCCCGCACTTCCCGCCAGTGCTTGACCATCCCGATCTGGCTCAGCGTGAAGCACACGAACACGCCGACCGAGTAGAGCGGGATCAGCGCATGGGTGTCGCCACCGAACGCCCACAGGAGCCCGAAGGCGACCGCCGCGAGGAGCACGATCCCCCACGAATAGGCGAGGCGGTCACCGCGGAACGAGAACTGGCGGGGCATGTAGCCGTCCTCGGACAGGATGGCGGCGAGGCGCGGGAAGGCATTGAAGCTGGTGTTCGCGGCGAGGAACAGGATGAGCGCGGTCGCGGCCGCGAAGATGACGAACAACGGAGACCCGTCGCCGAACGCCGATGCCGCGGCGAGCGCGACGATCGACGGGCCGCCGGGGAGGGTCGGCCGGAGCCCGTAGGCCACCGCGAACACCGTCAGGCCCACGAACAGGATCCCCAGCAGGATCGACATCGCGGTCATGGTGTTGGCCGCGTTCCTGGCCTCGGGCGGCTTGAACGCCGGAACGCCGTTGGCGATGGCTTCGACACCGGTCAGTGCGACCGAGCCGCCGGCAAACGCCTTGAGCAGGAGCAGGATGCCGATCGGCTCGAGCTGGTTCTGGGGCGGGAAGGGAACCGCGTCCACGGGCGGGGGCTGGACCACCGTCCCGCCCACGATGTTGATCAGCCCGATGACGATGATCATCAGCGCCAGCCCGACGAACAGGTACGTGGGCACCGCGAAGATGTTGCCGGACTCGCGCAGGCCACGGAGGTTGGCGATCGTGATCAGCGAGATCGACACGAACGCGATCTCGATCCGGAAGTCGTACGCCGCCGGGATGACCGACTGGATCTGGGCGATCGCCGCAGCGGTCGACACCGCGACCGTCATCACGTAGTCGATCAGCAGGGCCGCCGCGGCGATCAGCCCGAAGATCGGCGCCAGGTTGGTCTTGGCCACGATGTATGCGCCGCCACCGTTCGGATAGGCGCGGCAGACCTGGCGATACGACAGGGACACCACCGCCAGGAGCACGGTGATCGCGATCGACACCTGGATCGACAGGAAGAGCGCGCTGGCGCCGCCCAACAGGAGGACGCGCATGATCTCCTCGGTCGCGTACGCCGAGGAGCTGATCGCGTCAGAGCTGAAGATGGCCAGCGCCTTGGTCTTGGACAGGCGCTCGCCGATCTCCTCCTCGGTGGACAGCGGGCGGCCGAACACGACGTTGCGGACCCGCCGGAGGAGCCGTCCACCCGGCGTCAGGGGGACGTTGGCCGCCGGCTTGGCGACGAGCGTGCCGACGCCCATGTACCGGAAGTAGGGGGCGTGAGGGCGCTCGACCCGGACGCGGCGGTCAGCTGGCTTGCGACCCCTCAGGGGCCGCCTTCCACCGATCACATGTGGACTCCGCTACGACGTGGGCGCGGGATAGCGGCCGCAGTCGATGGCCGTGACCGTAGGGTACGTCGAGGACGGATGTCCTCGGCGGCGCGACCGAGCCGGGAGCGCCGGTCGCCGATCACCGGCGATGTCAGGCGCCGACGCGGAGGCGATCGGCGAGCCGCGCCGGCAGGCCGGCCGCCCGCATCGACGCGCCGACCGCCTCGAAGTCGTAGGCGACGCGTCCCCAGGTCGCGGTGCCGGCACCCACGTCGAGGACCATGTAGCTGGCGCGCGGATCGTGGTCGCGCGGCTGGCCGACCGATCCCGGGTTGAGGAGCATCCGGCCCTCGCCGAGGGCGACCATGTTGCCTGCCCGCGGCGCGAGCGTGCGCATCCGGCCGTCGACCATCGTGAACGCGATCGGGACGTGGGTGTGGCCGTGGAGACCGTGCTCGGTAGAGATCGCCGACAGGCCCGCCCGGGCGAGGGCCGCGGACGTCACGTACTCCCAGATCGGGTCGCGCGGGCTTCCATGGACGAGCGTGAACGCGGACTCCATGCGCCGCAGCGGGAGCGCGGCGAGCCAGTCCCGCGTCGTCGTCGAGATGGCCTCGCGGGTCCATTCCATCGCCGCCTTCGCGTCGGCGTTGAACCAGTCGATCTCGGAGCCGCCCGCGGCCGCCGCATCGTGATTGCCGCGGACACCGATCGCACCGATCTCCGCCAGGCGGGCGACTACGGCATCCGGCTCCGGGCCATAGCCCACGACGTCACCGAGGTGCCAGACGGCGTCGACCTCACCGGCAGCGGCGAGCACCGCATCGAGGGCGACGAGGTTGCTGTGGATGTCGGAGAGCACCGCGATTCGCACGCGGACCAATCTAGCAGCGCGCAGATCACCACGGCCGCCGCCGGCGCACTCCCGGATCGCGCGGATAGGCGGACGGGACGCGGCCGCGAGCGGTCGCGATGACGAGGCGATGGCCGTCGAGCCCGGCCACGTCCACCGGCCGCACGATGACCGACCCTCCACCGAGCGCGGCGATCGCCCGGTCCGCCGCGGCCATCTCGCCCGCGATATCCCCTCGCTTCCAGGCGATGAGGCAGCCGCCCGGCGCCAGCAGCGGGAACGCCAGCTCCACGAGCTCGGCCAGCCCGGCGACGGCGCGGGCGGTCACGGCCGGCCAGCGGCCGCGGTGGCGCGGATCGGTGGCGAGGGCCTCGGCCCGGACCGCGGCCGCCTCGACCGCGGGCTCGAGACCGGTCGCGGCAGCCGCCGTGGACAGGAACGCGGCCTTCTTGGCGATCGGCTCGAGCAACAGCGCCCGCTCGGCCGGGATCGCGGCCGCGAGCGGGATCCCCGGGTAGCCGCCGCCCGACCCGAGATCCACGAATCGGTCGATGCCACGCTCGCGCATCGGCCCGGCCGCGGTGAGGCTGTCGATCACGTGCGCGACGGCGACCGCGGCCGGGTCCCGGATGGCGGTCAGGTTGATCGCGCTCGTCCAGGCCAACAGGAGCCGGGCGTGACCGTCGATCGCCGCGCGCGCGGCCGGGGTCAGCGTGAGCGACAGCGCCGCAAGGCCGGCTTCGAGCGCGGCGTCGTACGCCGCTGGCAGCTCGGGGGTGGCCTCGACGCGCGTCGGGAGCGGCTCGCGTGGTCGGTCCACGACACGCCTCCTGTGGATCCGCGTGCCATGCCGCCTCGCGGCGCCGCTCCCGGCGTCGGGATCGTCTCGCACCGCAGGCTCGGCTTCGGTCTTCCGCCGTCCATCCGGTTCGTGGCCGGGTCTCCCCGGGCCCCTCGTGGACCGCGTTACCCTCGCATCGGCCCCAGTGCGGATGCCGGACGGTAGAGGTCCGGGCGTACCCGCGTCAACGGGTTTTTCCACGAAACGGCGTCATCGGGCGCGAATTCGTGGATAACCACGGGGGCATCCACCGCGCGGTCGGCGACGAGCGGTCAGGCCGAACGACCTGAGGTGCGGACGGGCCGGCCGAGCGTCCGGCGGACGACGTCGATGACTTCGTCGACGTATTCGTCGGCCTTGCCCTGCTCGGCGGCAGTCCGGACGCACCCGCCGACGTGGTCCTCGAGGACCATGATCGACAGCGAGTCCACGGCTGCACGGAGAGCCGCGGTCTGCTGGAGGATGTCGACGCAGTACTCCTCGCGCTCGATCATCCGGGCGATGCCACGGACCTGGCCTTCCATCCGCGACAGGCGCCGGACGAGCTGGGCCTTGTCCTTCGAGTAGCTATGGCGGAAGTGGCTCGGATCGGCTGGGGGCGTCGCGCGTCGCGCCTCGGTCGGGCTCATCGGCGGTCAGGATCCTCGGTTGGGTCGGCCCCGGTCGGCGCCGCTGTCGCCATGATACTCCCTGGGAGTATGAGCCACCCGCCGCCGACCCGCGTGGGGCCGCGCTCCGTTAGACTGGCCGCCGATGGGCCCCAGCGATCGTCCTCGTCCGCTCCCCGACGGCGCCGCGTGCACCGCCTGCGGGGCGTCCGTCCCGACGGGACGCATCCGGATCCTGGCTCGACGTGACGATCTCGCCTTCGTCGAGCTCGCCTGCCCTGACTGCGGCAGCGCCGCGATCGGTCTCCTCGTCCCGGGCGCGTCGCCCGACGGCAGCTCCGTCCTCGACGTTGCCGCTGATCCGCCGATCGCCGGCGGCTCGACAGCCCCTCGCACCGCGGCCCGACCCATCACCGAGGCCGATGTCGCCGCCGTGCGCGCCGATCTGGCGGCCTGGAGCGGCGACCTCGTCGGCTGGCTGGACGCCTTCGAGCGCGGCGGCTCGACGGTGGAACGGTGAGCGTCCCGTTCGCGCACGCGAGCGAGGCAGAGATGTCCCGCATCCTCGATTTCTACGCGGTCCGCTGGGAGTACGAGCCGCACACGTTCCCGATCCTGTGGAACCTCGACGGGGATGTCGTCGAGAGCTTTTCGCCCGACTTCTACCTGCCCGAGCTCGACCTGTATCTCGAGATGACCACGCTCCGCCAGAAGCTCGTTCGCAAGAAGAACCGCAAGCTGCGCCGCCTGCGCGAGCTCTACCCGGACCTGAACGTCAAGCTGTTCTACGCCCGCGACTTCAGGGCACTGATGCTCAAGTACGGCAAGCTCGCGCTGGCCGCCGGGCTGTCCGGGACCTCCGGCCAGGTGGCAGAGCCGTACGGCGTGGCGCCCGACGTCGAGGCCATCGGGCTGACGCTCGGTCCTGAGGCCGCCGACCTTGCCCCACCACCGGCCGATGCCCGCACTGCGCAGAGCGATCCGGTCGCAGGCCGCGTGTCGACGCGTCGCCGTCGAGCCACCCCGACGAGCGGGACCGGCCTGAAGGGACCTGCGACACCGGCATGAGTGACCAGACCAGCTTCCACGACGACGTCGCCGAGATCCTGCTGACCGAGTCCGAGATCGCCGCCAAGGTCAACGAGCTCGGCGCCCGGATCAGCGCCGACTACGGCGGTCGCCCGCTGACCCTGGTGTCCGTGCTCAAGGGCTCGTTGCCGTTCATGGCCGACCTCATGCGCGCGATCGAGATCCCGATCCGGATCGACCTGATGGAGGTCAGCTCGTACGGCGGCACGACGACCGAATCGTCGGGCCTCGTGCGGATCCTGAAGGACCTCTCGGCCAGCATCGCCGGCGAGGACGTGCTGATCGTCGAGGACATCATCGACACCGGCCTGACCCTCAATTACCTGATCCGCTACCTGCGCGGCAAGGGCCCGGCCTCGCTCCGGATCTGCACGCTGCTCGACAAGCCGGCGCGCCGCCTGGTCGAGATCCCGGTCGATTACACCGGCTTCACGATCCCCGACCAGTTCGTGGTCGGCTACGGACTCGACTACGGCGAGCACTATCGCAACCTGCGGTACGTGGGAGTGCTCAAGCCGGAGGTGTATTCCGGCGTTCCGGGCGAATGACGATGCACCGCCGGCCGCTCGGCCGGGGCCGGACCCTGGCGGCCGTCGGTGGCGCGCTGATGGTCGTCGGCTGCATCCTCCCGTGGTGGAAGGTGGGCGGCACCCCGGGCATCCCACCGATCTCCGGCGACGGCATGGCCGGGACGGGGATCCTGGTCTTCCTCGTCGGGATCGCCACGCTGGCGCTGGTGGCCCTGCCCTACGCGGCGGGCGACCGTCCGGTCGGGCTCGATCGCTGGCTGTCGTTCGCGATCCTGGCGGTCGCGGGCTGGATCGGCCTCGGCGTTCGGGTCGTGGAGCTCGCGAACGACGGCGCGTTCCAGTTCAGCACGCCCGCAGAGGTGATCACCAACGGACCCGGATTGTGGTTGGCCGCGATCGGCCTGGTCGTTCTGTCACGGGCCGCCTGGACGATGACGCGCGAGCCGGTCTACCGCTGACCGGGCGCCGGCGACCTACGGCAGCGCCCGGACCATCCCGCCGTCGACCGGGATGATCGCCCCGGTGACGTAGGAGGCGGCCGGCGACAACAGGAATGCTGCGACGCGCCCGAGCTCGAGCGGCTCGCCATAGCGGCCGAGCGGGATCCGGTCCAGCGTGTTGCGCTGGACAGCCTCGATCGGCACGCCCCTCGACCGCGAGATGGCGGCGTCGATCTGGGCGATCCGGTCGGTCGCGAGCCGGCCTGGGGCGATGCCGTTGATCCGGACCGGGACGATCTCCTCGACCAACGACTTGATCAGTCCGACCAGTCCCGGCCGCAGCAGGTTCGAGGTCGTCAACCCCGGGATAGGCTCGCGCGCCGAGCTCGACAGGATGACGAGGATCGCGGGGTCGCGCCCCTCGCGGAGCTGCGGCAGCGCTGCGCGCAGGAGACGGATCGCACTCCACAGCGTCCCGTCGATGGCAGTCTGCCAGGCAGCTTCGTCGAGCTCGTCGAACCGGCCCGGCGGCGGTCCGCCCGAGTTGACGACCAGCAGATCCAGGCCACCGAATGCGGCGACGGCGGTCGCCACGGCCGCAGCTGGACCGTCGGGCGTGGACAAGTCGGCGGGGACGGCGGTCGCGCCGAGGCGTGCCGCGGCCTCATCGAGCCGGGCACTCGGCCGGGCCGCCAGCCCGACCTGCGCCCCCTCCGCCCGCAGGATCTCCGCGATCGCGCCGCCGAGGCCGCCGCTGCCGCCGCCGACCAGGGCGCGGGCGTTGGTCAGTCCGAGGTCCATCGTCACATCCTACCGGGCAAGCTCCGGCCATGACGGGCCGGCGCGACCGGGTGCCCGATCACGGCGCTGCGTCGACCGCGGCAGCGGAGGGCACGGGGCTGGCTGCCGGGCTCGCCGACGGTCCTGCCGACGGCCCCGCGGACGCTCCTGGCGCCGCCCCGTCGATCACGATGTCGATCGTCCGGGACACTGCTCCCGGGTCGATGTCCAGGTCGACCTGGTATCTGCCGGCCGGCCACGGCTGCATCGCATCAGGGCCGCCCTCCGCGCCGTACCCGATGATCGTGAAGTGCTCCGGCCACGGCGACGTGCCGAGGATCGCGCGGATCGCGCTCGCGTTGCCTTCGGCGCCGACTCGCCGCATCGAGAGGACCCGGACCGTGAACCCGAGCGGGGTGTTGATGCCGATCAGGTCAAGGTTGCTGCCGACAGGGATGCGGATGGTCGGCCACGGATCCGGGACCGTCTCGCCCGGGCTGTCGCCGCCCCCGCCGACCGGGATCGCCGTGGCCGTCGGGATCGGGCTCACGGGGGGTTCGCGCTCCCGCTTGACTCGGGCGCGGGCGCCACCGGCGGCTCGAGGTCGATGCGCATGGCGAACGAGAACGAGGCGAGGTTTCCTGCCGGCCACATCTCCCAGCGCGGTGGCGGCTGGTTGGTCCCGAACGACAGGAAGTCATAGAGCCGCGGCCGGACGGTGGCCAGTGGCGTCGGCGCCGGCGTCGGGGCCGGGCTGGCAGCCGCGACCGGCGCGGATGGCGTGCCCGTGCCCCATGGCTTGACGACCGCGATGAGGACAGCGATGACGACCACCGCGATGAGGCGCCCGACATGCCGTCCGAGCGGTGAGGATGGACCGGAGACCTTGCGGAGCTCGGTCATGGGCGGTCCGGGTCAGTCGCCCCCGAGATAGGCCGCGCGCACCGCAGGGTTCTTGGCCAGCGCCGCGGCGTCGTCCGACAGGACGATCTCGCCGGTCTGCAGGATGTAGCCGCGGTTCGCGATGGCGAGCGCCATCAGGGCGTTCTGCTCGACGAGCAGGACGGTCGTCCCCTGCGCGTTGATCTCCTTGATGATGTCGAAGATCTGCTCGACCAGGATCGGGGCGAGCCCCATCGACGGCTCGTCGAGCAACAAGAGCTTCGGTTCGGCCATCAGGGCACGGCCGATGGCCAGCATCTGCTGCTCGCCGCCGGACAGCGTGCCGGCCTTCTGCGCCTCGCGCTCCTTGAGCCGCGGAAACAGCCCGTAGACACGGACGAAGTCGGCCTGGATGGCAGACTTGTCCTTGCGCGAGAAGGCTCCCATCTCGAGGTTCTCGTGGACCGTCATCCGACTGAACACACGCCGTCCCTCGGGTGACTGGCAGACACCGAGCTGGACGATCTCGTGCGGCCGACGCTGGTCGATCCGATCGCCGCGGAGCTTGATCGTGCCCTGGCGCAGCCGGAGCTGGCCCGAGATGGTCCGCAGGGTGGTGGACTTGCCGGCGCCGTTCGAGCCGATGAGCGTGACGATCTCGCCCTCTTCAACGGACAGTGACACGCCGCGCAGGGCGTGGATCGCGCCGTAGTAGGTGTGGACGTCGTCGAGTTCGAGCAGTGCCATCGGTCAGGCCTCCGCCGCGCCGCGGCCAAGATACGCCTCGATGACCTTGGGGTTCGCCCGGACCTCGGCCGGTGCGCCCTCGGCGATGACCTCGCCGTGGTCGAGGACCGTGACCCGGTCGCTGATGCCCATGACCACCCGCATGTCGTGCTCGATCAGCAGCACGGTCAGGCCGAGCTCGCCACGCAGCCGCTGGATGAAGTCGGTCATCTGGCGCGTCTCGCTGCTGTTCATGCCGGCCGTCGGCTCGTCGAGCAGCAGGAGCTTCGGGCGCGTTGCGAGCGCGCGGGCGATCTCCAGCCGACGCTGGTCGCCGTAGGGCAGGTTGCGCGCCCACGGTCTCGGCGCGCTTGTCGAGGTCGACCAGCTTGAGCAGGGCCATGCATTCTTCGATCGTCTTCTTCTCCTCGCGGAGCATCGACGGCGTGCGCACGACCGAGTCCCACCAGTGGCTCTTGAGGTGGACGTTGATCCCGACCTTCACGTTGTCGAGGGCCGACATCGTGCCGAACAGCCGGATGTTCTGGAAGGTCCGGCCGATCCCGAGCGCGGTCACCTCGTGGGGCTTGAGCGACTTGGCCTTCTTGCCCTTCATGGTCACGATCCGGTGGCCGTCGAAGATGATGTCGCCGCTCGTCGGCACGTAGTAGCCGGTGATCATGTTGAAGAAGGTCGTCTTGCCGGCGCCGTTGGGGCCGATCAGCGACACGATCGAGCCACGCGGGATGTCGAAGTCGACGTTGTTGACCGCCAGCAGGCCACCGAACCGCTTGGTCACCGGCGCGCGACTTGACCAGCAGCGCCGAGTCGTGCATCGCGCCGGTGTCGAGGTCGGCCGGCAGCTCGAGCATGCGTCATTCGTCACGCGCCTCGTCCGATGGTCTCGGCGTCGCGCGCACCCGGGCCGATCTCGCTCTGGCCGCGCGGGCGCGACGCTGATGTTGTCGACGTCGTCGGTCGGCAGCCCCAGCTGAGCCTCGGCGTCCTGCAGACCCGCGACCGTGAGCTCCGCCTCGCGCTGTCGCGACGGCAGGAAGCCCTGCGGCCGGAACCGCATCATGACGACCAGGATCACGCCGAAGATCAGGAAGTTGTACTGAGCCGGGTTGGGGAGCGACGGTGCGACGTCGCCGATGCGCTGGCCGATATACGGCAGCAGGGTCTTGTCCACGTACGTCAGCGCGAAGGCGCCGAAGACGGCGCCCCAGATGTTCCCGATGCCGCCGAGGATGACCATGATCAGGACCAGGATCGAGATCGAGAACGAGAAGAAGTCGGACGTCGAGGCGCCGAGGTAGGACGCCTGGAACGACCCGGCGACACCGGCGAAGCTGGCGCCCAGCGCGAACGCGAGCAGCTTCGTCCGGACGGTGTTGACGCCCATCATCTCGGCCGCCGTCTCGTCCTCGCGGAGGGCTCCCCAGGCGCGGCCGATCCGCGAGTGCTCGAGGTTGCGGGCGACGAGGATCGCGATCGCCAGCATGAACAGCCCGAGGTAGACCGCGAGGGCTCCCGAGCGCGCGTCGAAGACGAGGTCGAAGCCGGGCAGGAAGGGCGGGTCGATCGGATTGATGCCCTGGACGCCGCCTGTCCAGTTCTGCGTTCTGGAGCTGGATGTTGATCGGCCCGAGGTTGAGCGAGAACGTCACGCTCGAGAGGTTCTTGAAGAAGAGCGGCACGATCTCGCCGAAACCGAGGGTGACGATCGCCAGGTAGTCGCCGCGGAGGCGGAGGGTCGGTGCGCCGAGGAGCGCCCCGAACGTGGCGACCACGGCGACAGCCACGATCACGACGATCCAGTACGGCAGGTGGATCCCGGCCGCTCCCGGACCGACGTGGCCGAGGAACGTCAGGTTGATCCCGAGCTGGCCGAAATGCGGCGACGCGAGGAACGCCGCCGTGTACGCGCCGATGGCGTAGAACGCGACGTAGCCGAGATCGAGCAGGCCGGCGAACCCTGCGACGATGTTCAGGCCGATGGCCATGATCGCGAAGATGGTCATGAACGTCGCGACCGTGTCATCCGGGTACGGCAGCGGGAACACGTTCCGGCTGAACTGGGCCAGGAAGTAGTGGCCGATGACCGGGTACAGGACGACGGCCAGGAACACGATCGTCAGGCCGATCGTCCTGCGACGGCGGCGTCGCAAGCCTGCGCGGTACTGCCCCGGCATCGCCGCGAGGGTGCCCCCGACGAATCCGAGCCAGCCGCCGACGCCGGTGCCGACCGAGTCTCGCCGCGGCGCTCATGCCCGGTCCGCCAGCTGCTGGCCGAGGAGGCCGGTCGGACGGAAGACCAGGATCGCGATCAGGACGCCGAACACGATGGCCTGGGTCCAGTTGGGCGACAGGTAGAAGTCGCTCAGGGCATTCACCTCGCCGATCACGAGCGCACCCAGGACCGCCCCCTGGAGGTTGCCGATCCCGCCGAGGACGGCCGCGGTGAACGAGTTGAGCCCGAAGCGGAAGCCGAGGGTGTAGACCGTGTAGTTGTTATACAGCAGCTGGGCGACACCGGCCGCGCCGGCCAGGCCGCCGCCGATCAGGAAGGTGATGGCGATCGTCCGGTTGACGTCGACGCCCATCAGCCCGGCCGTGTCGGGGTCCTGCGCCGTGGCTCGCATCGCCCGGCCCTGGCGCGTCCTGTCGACGAACAGGGTCAGGGCGATGAGGAGCGGGACCGTCATGACGCCGACGAACAGCTGCGCCGGGGTGATCACGATCGCAGTGATGCCGAACGGTGCGAGCAGGTTGGTCGTCGGGAAGACGCTGTCGATCGTGCGCTGGTAGGCGCCGCCCCAGACGAGGCCGATGTTCTGGAGCACGTAGCTCATGCCGATGGCCGAGATGAGTGGCGCCAGCTTGGGAGCGTTGCGGAGGGGCCGATAGGCGACCCGCTCGATGGTCACGTTGAGCAGGGCGGTCATGGCCATGCAGATCGCGAGCACGATCAGGATCTCGACGACCTTGAGCGGGAAGGCCATGCCCTCGTCGATCGGGAAAGAGGGCCCATCCGCCGCTCGATGCCGGGGCGACAAGGAAGAACGCCAGCATCGAACCCAGCATGAACACGTCGCCATGGGCGAAGTTGATGAGCTCGATGATGCCGTAGACCAGGGTGTAGCCGAGCGCGACGAGCGCGAAGATCAGGCCGTTGGCGAGCCCGATGATCAGAACCTGGACGAGTTGGTCCATGCGGCTGGGGGTCCTCAGAGTGACGACACGAGGAACGGGGGTGCGCAAATGGGCCAGATGTGCGTCGGGGCGGGCCGGTGGCCCGCCCCGAACGCTGCCGCCTGCGTATCAGGCGGACTGCACTACTTGGTCTGGGTGATGACGCCCTTGAACGTGGGCGGCCACGAGGTGCCGACCTGGTAGCTCGAGATGACGCCGCCCTTGGCGTCGCCATTCGCGTCGAAGGCCATCGGACCGACGACGGTGTCGAGCGCGTTCGTGGCCATGACCGCCTTGAGGACCGCGAGGCGGTCATTCGTGGCGGCCGTGGTCAGCGCAGCCAGGGCGACCTGGGCGGCTGCCTTGGCGTACGTGGCGTAGAACGGCGGCTGGGTCGCCGTTGTGGGCGGACTCGTAGTCGGTCGCCCACGTCTTGCCGGTGCCCTGCAGCTGGCTGATGTCGACACCACCGAACGTCAGGTAGGTGCCGTTGCCGGCGGCGCCGGTGCCGTCGTACCAGGACTTCTCGTTGACGCCGTCCGGGCCGAACATCTGGATGTTCGGGATAGCGGCCTTGATGTCCTTCCAGAGCTTCGGCGTGCCCTGGCCGGTGATCGCACCGACGAACATCACATCCGCGCCGGAGTCCTTGACCTTCTGCGCCAGGGCGGCGAAGTCGGTCGCCTTCGGGTCATAGCTCTCGGACGAGCCGTTGGCGCTGACGACAGTGCCGCCGATCTTGCCGAAGTGGAGCGCCCACGCGCGGCCGATGCCCTGACCGTAGGTCTGGCCGTCGTCGACGACGTACGCCTTCTTGAACCCGAGCGAGAGCGCCCATTCGGAGGACGCGCCACCCTGGTTGTCGTCGGTGTTGATGACGCGGGCGTAGTTGCGATAGCCGCCCGGATAGTAGGAATCGGGCTCGCCCTGAGCGGTCACGCCGGGGACGGCGTGGGTCAGGCCCGGATAGCTGTTGGCCGGGCTGAGCATGATCAGGCAGGCCGCGTTGAGGATCGGGATCGACAGCTTCGCGGCACCCGAGTTGTACGTGCCGATGTAGATCATCGCGTCCGGATCGTTGGCCGCCGTGTTGGCGTTCGAGGTCTCGACGGTGCCGTCCCAGTCGCCGTTGTTGGCGGCGGAGGAGTCATCGAGGCTCGTGTACTTGATCGTGAAGTTGCCGACCTTCTGCCCGTCGAGGGTGGCCTTGATCTGCTCGACCATGGCCGTCGTCTGCGGGGTGTTGGTGCCACCGAGCGGCAGGCTCGAGTAGACGTGGATCTCGGTCGAGCTGCTGCCCTTCTTGTTGGCGCAGGCGGCGGCGCTGGTGGGATCGCCCTGCGTCCCACCCGCGGCACCGGCGCTGCCGCCGGCACTGGCGGCCGCACTCGGAGCCGTCGAGGCCCCACTGGAGCTGCACGCCGCGAACGCCAAAACGCTGATGGCCGCGAGCGCACTGACCTTGTGCAGTTTCATTCAGTCTCCTCCAAAACACCGGTCGAAACCTCCTGGCTCGATCCGGGCTGGATCCGGCAGGTCTCTCGGTGCCCCCGAACCCTGGTCGTCCACCCTCCCCAGGTGACGATCCGTGGACGGCGATGCATGAACGAGTGGCGATGACGGGATCCCGCATCCGGGCGGCGCGCAGGTGGCCGCCGAAGCGATGCCGTATATTACCCACCGGCGACCTGAATGCAATACCGGTCGGCCGCACCCTGCAGCGCGTCGCGAACGTCCTAAACGTCCGCAGCCGCGAGCGGATCGCGGGCCCCGGTACCAGCCTCGGTCGAACCCGATCGTGGGCCTTGGCCGCCGAACCCTGCGAGGTTGGACCCGTCGGCGTGGAATACCTGGTCCGAATGGCGCGCGTCACGGACATCGATCGG
Organism: uncultured Chloroflexia bacterium; assembly: GCA_963797685.1. Classification (GTDB taxonomy): domain Bacteria; phylum Chloroflexota; class Limnocylindria; order Limnocylindrales; family CSP1-4; genus SPCO01. The sequence goes on from CAWCQK010000011.1 coordinate 63,834, forward strand.
ATCGTCGCCCTGGGCGACGACGCCGTGCAGATGGGCCGCGGCGAGAGCCCGCTCGGCGTGGCAGACCTGATGCGCCAGCTCGTCTACCTGCCGCAGGCGAGCATCGTCGTCGCGGAAGCGCAACGCGTCGTCGTCGGGGGCGCGATCCTCGCGCTCCGTCCATCCGTTCGGGCCGGCGGCTACGTCGGCACGATCGACCTCCTCGTCGTCGACCCGGAGTACGACGCCGACCCCATCACCGAGGCGCTTCTCGAGGAACTGCTCAGGTCGGCCGGCAACAAGGGTTGCGCCGTCGTCGAGGCCGCACGGCCCGATGACAGTGCGGCGCTCGAACGCTGGCAGCGGATGGGCTTCGACGAAGCCAGTCCGCACCTCTTCAAGACAGTGGCCGCGGCGGGTTCCGTCACGCGCCACACCATATGAACGCCCAGACCGTGCTGCGTCATCGCGCCGGCGGGGCCAACCCCTAACCCAAGGAGTACCAGTGGGCAAGAACGTCGCCGTCTTCGTTGACGTCGCGAACATCTTCTATGCGGCCAAGGCCGCGGGCGTGGACATCGATTACGTCACGCTCCTCAAGGCGGCCTCCGCCGGACGCGACCTCGTGCGCGCCTACGCATACACCGGGCTCGACCCGGACAACGAGAACCAGCGGAACTTCCACGACTTCCTGCGTCGCAGCAACTACAAGGTCGTGAGCAAGGACATCCGCAAGTACGGCGACGGCAAGGTCAAGGCCAACCTCGACATCGAGCTCGTCGTCGACATGATGAAGACGGCCCGGAACCTCGACATCGCGATCGTCGTGTCGGGCGACGGCGACTTCGCGCCGGCGATCCGGGCGGTCCAGGAGCAGGGCGTCCGCGTCGAGGTCATCAGCTTCCGCGGCAACACCAGCTCCGACCTGATCGAGGTCGCGGACCAGTTCACCGACATCGTCCAGCTGGCACGCGTCGAGAAGGGCACGCGCTCCGGCCGACGGGTCGCCGAGGGCGACGACGCCGACCTGTCGATGACCGAGGTCCCGGACAAGCAGACCGAGGGCACCGGCGCGGGTCGTGGTCGTGGCCGCGGTCGTGGCCGCGGTCGCGAGGCCGAGCCTGTCGCGGTGGGACCGCGTGGCCGACGCCCGGCCCGCAGTGGTGCGGCCGAGCCTGCCGTCGCCGCCCGGGCGGACGGCGCCGGACTGGTCGCCCTGCCGGGCGAGCGGCTGTCGCGCGCCGCGGGATCCCTGTCCGAGGCCGATCTGGCCCGAGCCGAGGTGTTCACCCTCGACGACCTCGACGACGCCGCGACCGATGCCGCCGCCGAGGCGGCCGGTGGGGACGAGCGCGTGGACGAAGGCGGCGAGCCGCGACGCCGGCGGCGACGCGGCGGTCGCGGTCGCGGTCGCGGCCGCGGTCGGACCGACGAGCTCGGATCCGACGAGATCGGCCCGGACGACGGCGCCGACGGCGCCGACCGTGTCGACGTCGTGGCGCCTCCGGCAGCGGCGGCGGCACGGTCGTCCCGCCCGATCGCATCCGACATCGACGAGGACGAAGAGGAAGTCGATATCGCACCCGCGCCCCGCGGACCGCGGACGACGCCGTTCGGTTCGGTCTGGGACTCCCAGCTCGGGACCCCGACCGCATCGACCGCGGCGTCGCGCGCACCGCTGGACGACGAGGACTTCGACGAGCCCGAGATCCCCGAGTACCTGATCGCCGAGCGCCGCGGAAACGGTGGTCGCGGCCAGGGTGGAGGTCGCGGTCAGGGCGGCGCCCGCGGCGGGCGCGGCGCGTACCAGTCGGCGATGGATCGCGAGCGCTACGGCGGTCGCGGTGGGTCGGGCGGCGTCGGCGGCGGTGGTGGCGGCATCAACCGCTATCCCGACGTCAGCGGCCGCACACGGTCGAGCCTCCCGCCGCGCGAGGACCGCGCCCCGGTGCGGCGCGACGATCGGCCGGCGCCGGTCCGCAGCTCGAACGAGCCGTGGAGCGACGTGCCGCCCGAGCTCGAGGCACTGCTTCGGGCCCAGGTGGCGTCCAAGCCGGCCCCCAGCCGGCCGACCGCCGCGGCCCCGGCAGCTCCGACGGGCCAGGCGGAGACGGCCGAGCAGGAGACGGAAGCCGCGTCGCCCGCCGCCGCGACGACCGGCACGAAGCCGCGAGCGACCCGCAAGACCGCCGCATCCGCGACGGGTGAGAAGGTCGCCGCCAAGCCCCGCGCCAGCCGGAAGGCGGCGTCGGCAACGACCGATGCGGTCTCGCCGGACGCCGGCTCCGACGTCGCTGAGGTCGAACCGACGGCGAAGCCCGTCGCGAAGCCGCGCGCGACGCGCAAACCGGCCGCCACCAAGGCGGCCGAGACCGCGTCTGCTCCGGTCGAGGCGACGACCGACACCGAGACGGAGCCGGCGGTCGCCCCGAAGCGGCGAACGACGCGCAAGACGGCCACGACCGAACCCGCCTGACCGCCGCCATGGACGGTGCCCGGACCAGGGGGCAGGCGGCCGCGCTCGACGCGGTCGCCGCGATGGTCCGGGGTCCGGCGCCCCAGGCCGTGCTGTTCGTCGGCCCCGACGGGGTCGGCAAGACGACACTGGCGCTCGACCTTGCCGCCGGCCTCCTGTGCACCGCCGCGCCTCCCGACCGGCCATGTCGGGTCTGCCGTGCGTGCCGGCTCGTCGAGCATGGCGACCATCCCGACCTCCACCGACTCGGGCCGGTCGGCCCCGGCCGGCAGGTCGTGATCGGCGGTCCCGACGCGCGGTATCGCGGCGTGAAAGACCTGATCGGCGAGCTGTCGCTGATGCCGGTCGAGGGTGGCGCGCGCGTGGCGATCATCGAGGGAGCCGACCGGATGAACGAGGATGCCCAGTCCGCGTTGCTCAAGACGCTCGAGGAGCCACCGGGCGGTGTCACGATCGCCCTGTGTGCCGACCAGGAGGCGCGACTCCTGCCGACCGTCCGCTCGCGCTGCTTCCGTGTCCGTCTCGGTCTCGTCGGCGCTCGAGACATCGAACGGATCGTCGCCGACCACGACCTGGCCGACCCGCCGACTGCCGCCCGGCTGGGCCGCCTTGCTGCGGGTCGTCCTGGTCTTGCGCTCGCGTACGCGCGCGCACCTGAGGCGGTCCTCATCCGGGCCGAGCTGACCCGCGTGCTGCTCGACCTGACCGCCGCCCGTCCGTCGGCGCGACTGGCGGCGGCGAAGGCGGCCGTCCCGCGCGCCATCGAGCTGGCGGCGCTGCTCACGACGGACCCCGCAACGGCCGCACGACCCGGCCGGACCAGCCGTCGGCGGGGTGCGGCCTCCCCGGCTCCCGCACTCCCGTCGGAGGAGCCGGCCGATGCGGACGCGACCGACGAGATCGAGGGCTCGGTCACGGCGCCGAAGACCCCCGCCACCGACCGCCGACGCGGCGTCGAGATGATCGTCGGCCTGTGGGCGGATGTCGCCCGCGACCTCGCGCTCATCGAGACAGGTGGCGCGAGGTCCGTCCGTGACACCGTCATGCTCGAGGAGCTGGGCGTGGTCGCCGGGACCATCGGGCCGGGTGCCGCCGTGGCGTTCCTCAGGCGGACCGCGCGTGCCGCCGAGCTGCTCGCCTCGAACGTCTCGCCGGAGCTCGTCCTCGACGCCCTCGTGCTCGCCTGGCCGGCCGGCCGGGCGGCCGCCTGAGCCGGTCCCGGTGACGCAGGACGAGGAGACCGCCCGCCTCGACGCCACGGTCAGCGGGCGCGTCCAGGGCGTCGGTTTCCGCTACTTCGTGCTCCGGGAGGCGATGGACCTCGGTCTCGACGGCTGGGTCGCCAATGCCTCCGATGGCTCGGTCCGCTGCGTCGCCGAGGGATCTCGCGAACGCCTCGAGCGGCTGCTCGAACGGCTCAACGAAGGTCCGGCCGCGGCCGTCGTCGATCGCGTCAGCGCCGCCTGGATGCCGCCGACGGGGACGCTCGGGCGGTTCGCCGTGCGCAGCGGTGGGCACCCGGGCGACTGACCGCTGGTCCGAACGGACCGGCGGAACCCTGACCGGTGGGCTATTCCCCTTGCACCGGTCCGCGCGTCATCCTCGGCACGATGGAGCCGAACTCTGCCGCCGAGGAGCTGCCCGAGCTCTATCGTGCCGTCCTGGACCGCGTCGGCGAGCTCGAGGCCGCCGGTCATCGCCGTGTGGCCAACCGGATCCGGGCCGACGCCATCCGGATCTATTCGCGTGCCTGGGACGAGCGCGCCCACCGCGAGCTGCTCACGCTGCTCCGACGCAACACTGCCGATCCGAGTCGAGGCACCCGAGGCCACGCGATCGCCCCGTCGCGGAACGATCCGCGCAGCCTGACCGCCCGCTCCGGCCGCCTCGCCCCGGGGTAGGCTAGCGACATGTCCGACGAGACCATCAGCGAGGCGATCGAGCGCGCCCTCGCCGCCTACGTCGTGCTCGAGGAGCTCGGCGAGCAGATCGAGGACGAATGGTCGTACGTCGCCGACCTCACCGACGCCTGGCGGACCCGCTTCGACGAGGTGGCCGCCCATCGAGGTGACGGCGAGGTGTCCGACGAGGTGAGTGCGGCGGTGGACGTCGCCATCGACGAGATCGCGCGGATCGAGGATCCGCATCGCGCCATCGACTGGCTGTCCACCTTCCCGCAGGTCGTCCTGCTCTCGCTCGGCGAGCGGCCGTGAGGTTCCAGGACGCCGCCCGTGACGCACGTGCGGTCGTGTATGCCGGGATCCAGGCAGATCCGCAGGTCGCCCGGACGGCGGCGTTGCTGGCGGACGCGACCCCGAGCCAGCGGGTCCTGGCCAGGGCCGTCATGAACGGCGAGACCACCGACCCCGACATCTGGCGGGCGATGTTCCCGACGTTGTTCGGGGCCGGCGCGGCCGAGGACGCGGCCACGCTCGAACGGTCCGAGGCGATCCTGGCCGCTTCGCTCGAGGTCGCCGACCGCGGCGAGCAGGTCCGCAGCCAGGTCCGTGGCGCCCTCGTCGAGGAGCTGACCGCGCAGCTCCTCGCTCGGCGGGCCGGGCCCGCGGCCGTCCATCGCGAGCGCCGCGTCCTGTTCGATGGCGTGCGTGCGGAGATCCACCCGTACGACGTCACGGTCGAGCGCGACGGCGCGGCCGAAGCGTATGACTGCAAGTGGGGAGCGCGCGGCATCAACGCCGACGTCCTCCACCAGCTCGACGACGCGCGGTCGCACGCCGCCGACGAGGAGGAGACGCTCGAGGTCGCGCTGGTCGTGTTCGACGCCCGGCGGTCGTGCGACGTCCGGCTCGCCCGGCAGACCGCTCCCCACGACGGGACGTCGGTCGTGACCCTGGAGACCCTCGATACGCTCGCCGTGCCGCGGGCGGCCGTGCGGTCGTGACCGTGTCGTGACCCGGTCGTGACGGGAGAGGCGACGCCGAAGGACCCGGACACCTGTTCGTCGACGTATCGCGTCCGGTTCGACGAGGCGGCGCCCGACGGGCACATCCGCACCTCCGTCCTGCTCCGCTACACGCAGGACCTGGCCGGCCTCCATTCGTCCGCTCGCGGCTTCGGGCGCGACTGGTACGCCGAGCGCGGCCTGACCTGGCTCGTGCGCGCCGCCGAGGTCGCGGTCCTGGCGCCGATCGAGGTCAACGTCGAGCTCGTGGCGACCACCCAGGTCGTCGGCTGGCGTCGGGTCTGGGCCAGGCGACGGACGGACTTCGTCGACGAGGCCGGCGTGCCGGCCGCATCGGTCCTCATCGACTGGGTGCTGTTGGACGCCCGCGGCGCGCCGACCCGGATCCCGTCCGAGTTCGAGCCCGTCTTCGGGGCGCCGGCCGCCACGTTCGGGCTCGCTCGCGTCGACCCCGGCGAGCCGGCCGCCGACGCGAAACGGACATCGCTGGACGTCAGGCCGCAGGAGCTCGACCCGTTGGTCCACGTCAACAACGCGGTCTACGCCGACTGGCTCGATGAGGCCGTGCTGGCCGCAGGCGGCGAGGCCGCCGTCCGGGCGATCCCACGGCTTGCGCGGCTCGAGTACGTCCGGGCGATCGAGCCCGGGACGCGCCCCGAGGTCGCGGTCTGGCCCGCCGGCCGCCGGCTGGTCGTGCCGTGTCACCGCTGCTGACGGGACCGAACGGGCCGATCGCCTCCGGGCCCGTCTGGAGCCTCTCGCGAGCGCGCCCGTCTGACGACCTGCCATCATCGGGACGACGGGAAGCGACTCCGCGGAGGACCCATGGACGAGACCATCGATCCGGTCGGCGCGCCCGACGCGTATCGCGCCTCACTGCTGGCGGCGCTCGGCGACGACGACCCGGCCGCGGTCCAGGGACGCACGGTCGACGCGCTGCGCGCCCTGGTGACCGATGCCGGCGACTTCCTGCGCGTCCGGCCCGAGCCGGGCGAATGGTCCGTTCTCGAATGCATCGGCCACATCACCGACGGCGAGCTGGTGGTGGCGGCACGGGAGCGCTGGATCCTGGCCGAGGACGTGCCCGAGATCGTCGGCTACGACCAGGCCCTGTGGGTTGACCGGCTCGAGCACAACGCCGACGACCCCGCGCTCCTGATCGAGCTGTTCGCTGCGCTCCGCCGCTCCAACCTGGACCTCTGGGCGCGCCGCCCGATCGCGGACCGCGAGCGCATCGGTCGTCACCGCGAGCGCGGTGACGAGAGCTACAGCCTCACGTTCCGCCTGGCGGCCGGCCACGACCTGGTCCATCTCGCCCAGGCGCGCCGCGCGCTCGACGCCGTCGGGCGGTCCCGCGGGCGCTGACCGCCGGCTAGCGTGCTCCTGGATCGCGCTCGTACAGGCGCCTCGCCCACACGTACCCGACGATCGAGATCCCGATGCACCATGCGACCGCCAGCGCCCCGCTGTTCCCGATCGGGGTCCCGAGCAGGAGACCCCGCACCGTCTCGATGATCGGCGTGAAGGGCTGGTTCTGGGCGAACCAGCTGATGCCGTCCGGCATCGTGTTCGTCGGGACGAAGGCGCTGCTCAGGAAGGGCAGGAGGACCAGGAAGATCGGGAGGTTGCTCGCAGTCTCGACATCCTTTGGCCACATGCCCAGGGCGATCGAGAACCACGAGATGGCCAGCGCGGCGAGGGCCAGGACACCCACTGCCGCGACCCACTCGGCCGGACCCGTGGTCGCCCGGAAGCCGATCAGCACCGCCACGATCATCACGATGGCGATCGCCAGGAGGGTCTGGATCGTGCTCCCGATGACGTGGCCGGTCAGGACCGACGTTCGTCCGATGGCCATCGTCCGGAACCGGTCGATGATGCCCTCGGTCATGTCCATCGCCATGGACAGGGCCGTCCCCTGGGCGGCGCCGGCCACGGTGACCAGGAGGATGCCCGGCAGCACATAGGCGGTGTATTCGGCTCGCCCACCGGTGGCGCCGCCAAGCCCAGCCCCGAGCGTTCCGCCCAGGACGAACACGAAGAGCAGCAGGAAGACGACCGGGATGCCGGCGATGAAGAAGGTCAACGACGGGTAGCGGCGCATCCGGCGCAGGTTGCGCCGCAGCATCGTCGCGGAGTCGACCAGGACCAGTGGATACGCGTTCATCGGGCGGTCGCCTTCTCATGGGTGGGGTCGCCGGTCAGCGACAGGAAGACGTCGTCGAGATCGGGCGTCTCGACCGTCAGGCCCGCGACCACGATCGAGTCCGCGTCGAGCCTGTCGAGGAGGGCCCGCAGTGAGCCGACGCCGCCGTCGCTCGGGACCTGGAGGGTCAGAGCCTCGCTATCGGGGGACGCACCGTCAAAGGTCCGGGCGGCCCGTTCGAGCTCGGCCACGTCGGTGAACGAGAGCCGGACGTGGCCGCCCGACACCAGCCGCTTCAGCTCGTCCGCCGTCCCCTGGGCGACCAGCACGCCATGGTCGAGGACGGCGATCCGGTGGGCGAGCTGGTCGGCCTCGGCCAGGTCCTGCGTCGTCAGGAAGATCGTCACGCCGCCAGCGACGAGGTCCCGCACGGTCTGCCACATCACGCGGCGGCTGCGCGGATCGAGGCCAGCCGTCGGCTCGTCGAGGAAGATGATCCGCGGCTCGCCGATGAGGGTCATCGCGAGATCGAGACGCCGCTTCATGCCACCGGAATAGGTCGCGACAGGCTTCCCGGCCGCCTCGACCAGGTCGAAGCGTCGGAGCAGCTCATCGACTCGTCGACGACCCTCAGCCTTGCCGAGGTGCCGCAGGTCGGCCATCAGCTGGAGGTTCTCCTCGCCGGTGAACAGCTTGTCGACGGCCGAGAACTGGCCGGTGACTCCGATCGCCGCTCGAACCGCGTCCGGCGCGCGGCCGACGTCATGCCCTGCGACCGAGACCTCGCCGCCATCGGCGGTGAGCAGGGTCGACAGGATCCGGACCATGGTCGTCTTGCCGGCGCCATTCGGCCCGAGGAGGGCGAAGACCGTCCCTTCGAGGACGTCGAGATCGATGCCGTCGAGGACGACGTGATCGCCGTAGGCCTTGCGCAACCCGGAGGCGTGGATCGCGACGTTGGAGCCGATGGCCGTCATGCCACACCTCCCCGGAGGTCAGCGTGGCGGCGAGGATCAGATGTCGAGGTCTTCGACGGTCGGCTGCTGGGTGGACGGGATGACCATGTCGTACAGCTGTGGCGGGATCTTCGCGCGAAGCTCGTCGAGGGACGCGATGACCTCGAGCGTGGACTCAGCCGGCGCGGACCCGTAGCTGATGTTGCCGATCCCGAGATACCCGCGCCAGCCCGCCGGCTTGCCCTCGGCGTCGACCATCGTGAAGTCGGGACTGCGTTCGACGTGCAGGACGAACTTGCCGGTCCGGCCACGGTAGACCCGGAAGGTCTCGACGCGGTTGAACGACGAGTTGACCCATTCCCCGAGGAGGATGCCGACGAACCGGACCTTGCGGCCCTTGTCGAGTCCGACCCGGACGATGATCTCGTCGAAGCCCTCACGGCGGCCCTCCTCGACGTCGACATAGCGGCGGAGGGCAGCTGAGATCGCCGCGGAGAGGTTGCCGCCGGCGAGCTCCTGCGCACGCTGGTAGAGGCTGAGGTCTCCATCCGAGACATAGATGGTCTTGTTCGGCACCTGGACATCGTAACTCCTGACGCGTGACGTAGGTCTACGTAGGAGTATACGTATATAGCTGGACGATGCAAGTACCAGTCAGCGGTCTGCGCTGATCGCCGCTCTTGTCAGTGCTGGACGATCTTTGGGAGCTTGCCCGCCTCCACGATCCACTCCGCGATCTCGGTCTCCGTCGGGACCCTGCGAACGATGCCGGGCCGTGCGGCGACGACTTCCTGGAGCGTCGTCGCGAGGTTCGCCGGGTTCCGCTGGGCGAGCTCGGCGGGCGAGTCGACACCGGCCGCCTCCAGCAGGTCGCTGTATTGCGGGCCGACGCCGGGGACTCGCATCAGGTCGACCTTGTCGACCCAATCCCGGATCAGGCTGCCGCTGATGCCGGTGGCCTCGGCGATCCTCTCGCGAGCGTCGTGTGTTGCCCCGGCCCTGAGGAGGTCGTCGGTCGTCGCGATGCCCACCGAGGCAAGCTTCTGGGCGTGGGCGGGCCCGATCCCCTCGACGTCCTCGACATCGACGTGTTGACCGGCCGTCGTCTCATCGACTGCGTCCGCCACCACCGCTTCGGCAGGGGCAGGCGTGGGCGTCGACGCCAGTGCAACAGCGGCCGGTGCCACCGCGGCTGGTGCAGCGACGACGGGCGCCGCGACGACAGGCGCCGCCACGGCCGCTGCCGCGACCGGCGCGGGATCGTCCTCGGCGAATGCCGCCTTGACCTCAGAGGAATTCAGATACCACAGGATCAGGGCCGGCAGGATCGCCATCGAGAAGCCGACACCCGTGCCTGGGAACTGGAAGAACGCGAGGATCGCCTCGAAAAGAGCGAAACCAGCCATGAACAGCGCGAAGAAGCGCGCCCACGGCTGCAGCGCCCAGAGGCCCAGCGCCGCGAGGATCCAGACGATCCCGGTGACGATCGCGAGCCAGCCCCACAACCCGACGTGGTCGAACGCCGGGAGATCGCCGAGCGCCCCGAACCAGTCGAATCCGACCATGCGCAAGCCGAAGAACAGGAAGGCGAAGCCTGCCAGTCCCGCGAAGAAGCCGATGATCGCGATCAGGATGGGCGGGTTCTTCATGTCTTGGTTCCCTCAGCGTGCGTGACGGCCCTGCAGCCGCGAACGGTACAGCGCCGCGGGACCGGTTCGTCAGCCGGATCCGCCATCCCCGAATCGATCATCTGCCCGAGCCTCCGCCAGGCCGCCGAGGCGTTCGGCGTACCAGCCGACGCGCACGTCCCGGCGCTCATCGAAGGCAGGCACGTAGGGTTTGATGTCGAGGAGCGGCGTCCCGTCGGTCATGTCGACGTCCTCGATCTCGATCGTCGAGCCGGAGACGGCGACGAGCCGGACAGTCGACAGGCCGATCGCGTTCGGCCGGGTCGGTGCGCGCGTCGCAAAGATCCCGTGCGCGCGATCGTCGAGGAACGGGGTCACCGTCAGCCGTGCGGACCCGACCAGGTGCAGGTGGTAGATCAGCGTCAGGTGACTGAAGCCGTCGAGGTCCGCGAGACCCTCGACCAGGTCCGGGACCAACTCGATCCGGCCGCGGATGCCGACCGCCGCGGTGGCCTGGATCGGCATGCCCTCGGTCTGGCCGAAGGGCGTGCGGATGACACCGATCGGCCGAAACAGGATCGGCTCAGTCATCGATGGCGAGGATCACCTCGGTCGACTTGATGATCGCGATGACCCGTTTGCCCTCGGCGAGCCCGAGCCGCCGAGCCGACTCAGCGGTGATCGCGGACACGATCTCGTGACCGCCGTCGACCGCGACCACGACCTCGGCCATGACCGCGCCCTCGGTCACCGACGTGACCGTTCCCGGCAACTGGTTGCGCGCACTGATCTTCATGGTCCGGCTCCTTCCTGTTCGTACCCGTCGATCCGATCGAGCCGCCATACGGTCTCGTGATCCTCGTCGAGGTGCGAGAACGCCGGCGGACAGCCGTGCTCATCGCTGATGATCGCCATCCAGCGTAGGCACACATGCGGCGGGCTGCTCATCAGGACGTCGCATGAGGGGCAGGATCCCGTTCCGAGAAGCGGCGTCCCGCAGCATTCGCAGCGCATCACGCGATCCCGCGGATGTCCAGGAAGCGTCCCCAATGGAAGAACCTGACCGCCACCAGAACCCCGAATGCGGCGATGATGAGGATGGCCGCGGCGGCGATCGACTGGTCCAGGTCGCCGCCCTGGAACTCGCTGTAGACGACGAGCGGGAGCGTCTGGGTCTTCCCTTCGACGTTGCCCGCGAACATGATCGTCGCCCCGAACTCGCCGAGGGCACGCGCCCAGCTCATGACGAGTCCGGCCGCCAGGGCCGCGCCTGCGAGCGGGATCGTGATCGAGCGGAACAGCTGCCGCTCGGTCGCGCCGTCCACCCGCGCGGCGTCCTCGAGGTCACGGTCGACGCCCGCGATGCCGGTCCGTGCCGATCGCACGAAGAACGGAGCCGCCACGAAGATCTGGGCCATGATCACGGCAACCGTCGTGAACGGCACCGAGAAGCCGAGAAGGTCGAACGGCGCCGCCAGCAGCCCGCGGCGGCCGAACACGAGCAGCAGGGCGAGGCCGGCCACCGACGGCGGCAGGACGATCGGCAGGTCGACGACCGCCTCGATCCAGCTCTTGCCGCGGAAGGACCGACGCGCCAGGACGACCGCGAGCGGCAGGCCGAGTGCCACGGTCACGACCAGGCTGATCGCCGTCGTATACAGGCTCAGCCAGAGCGCCTCGAGGACGACCGGTGAGGTCAGCGCGACCTGGAGCGACCCGACGAAGATCGAGCGGCCGACGAGGGCGAGGACCGGCAGGCCGAGGAACAGAGAAAAGAGGAGGGCGAGCGCTGCGACCGAGCGCTCGCCCCATGGACTCGACCGGTGCGTGGCGGGCCGCGAACGACCCGCCACGTCCCCAGTCCCGGTCGGTCCCCCCGTGGTGCTTTCGATCACGACGCCGGTGGCAGGAACCCGAGGTCCTTGAGGATGGCCTGGCCATCGGGACCGGCGAACCAGTCGAGGAAGGCCTTGGCCGCGACCGGGTTCTGCGAGGCCTTGACCACGACGCCGTCATAGGCCGCGGGCACGTTCGCAGCGTCGGGGATATCGATGGTCGTGACCTTGTCGGACCCCTTGGCGTCGGTCACATACACGATGCCCGCGTCGCCCTCGCCGAGCGCGACCTTGGAGAGGAGAGCTGCGACGTTGTCCTCCTTGGACGCGATGTTGCCCGTGTACTTGGCAACGAAGTCGGCCGGATAACCGGCCACCTTGGCCAGGTTCCCGACGAGCTGCGTCGCGTACTTCGTGATCGGAACGGTGTCACCGGCGGCGATCACCTTGACCCCGGGCTTGGCGAGGTCCATCGGGGAGGTGATACCCGCGGGGTTGGCGGTGGGCACGACGATCGTGAGCTTGTTGCCCGCGAACGGGACCAGGTCGCCGGCGGCCAGACCCTTGTCGACGAGCTTTTGGGGGTTGGTCGTGTCGGCGGACAGGAAGACATCGGCCGGAGCGCCCTGCTCGATCTGCGTCTCCAGGGCCGATGAGGAATCGGTCGACAGGGTGATGGTCGTGCCCGGGTTTGCGGTCTCATAGGCGGCCTTCGCCTTGGTGAGGGCCGCCTTCAAGGACGAGGCGCCGTACACCGTGAGCGCGGCAGCCGACGCGCCCGAAGGAGCGGACGCCGCGGCAGCGGCGGTCGCCGCGGCGCTTGCCGACGGCGACGAACCGGAGCTCGAACATGCGGCCAGGACGAGGGCGAGGATCGCGAGGACCGGGAGGAGGCGGGACTTCATGCGCGTGGCTCCTTCGCTGACGGGATCTCGACGATCACGTTGGTGGCCTTGACGACGCAGACCGCCTCGTCACCGACCTTGAGGCCCATCTCCTCGACAGCCTCGGCGGTCATCAGGCTCACCATCCGGTGCGGGCCGGCGATGATCTCGACGACCGCGGCGACGCGGTCCTTCTCGATGCGAGTGACGATGCCGGGGAATCGATTGCGAGCGGACTGCGCGACGATCGGCCGGTCGGCGGACGCCTTGCGACGTTCGTCGAGCAACCGGCTGACCTCCTCGATGTCGACCAGGCGCTGGCCGCCCATCGAGCGCTCCATCCGGAGACGACCCTCGGTCTCCCAGCGCCGCAGTGTCTCGACCGATACGCCGAGCATCTCGGCGGCCTGACCCACCCGGAGGCGGGCCGCCGGGCGTTCGTAGGTTTGCGTCATACCGTGGAGTATCCACGGTTTTCGGGAATCGTGTCTAGGGGTTTCTGTGTTTGCACAGAGGAACGAGGTCGCTACGATACGCGGGTGGACTTCGACCCTTCGACACCGGCGGCCGCACGATGGCGTCGCTGGCTGACGGCAGGTCTTGCCGAACGTGGCGTCCCTCCCGACGCGTCACTCGAGATGCGGATCCGCCCCGTCTGCGAGGCACCGGTCACGCGACTTCAGATCGATCTCCGCTGGTCGGCGCCTGACGGCCTTCGTCGGGCGCACGTCGAGGTGCTGATCCCGATCCGGCGCATCCTCGGGGCGGGTTGGTCCGGCTGGCCGGCCTACCTGGCGGGCGTCAGGCTCCTCAGGGACATCGCCTGAGCGTTCGCGCCACCGCCGATCAGTGGTCCAACCGCGTCCATGGTCGGGAGCAGCGCGTCGCCGATGCTGGCATGCTGCCGCCATGGGCAGCCTGTACGAGTCGGCCGGAGGCGACGCCGGGATGCTGCGCCTCGCAGCCGCCTGGCACGAGCGGGTGATGGCCGACCCGGTCGTGAGTCACGCCTTCCACAACGGCTTCCGTCCCGACCACACCGAACGGCTGGCGGCCTACTGGGCCGAGGCACTCGGCGGACCGCCGGCCTACTCGACCTCGTTCGGTGACGAGACCTCCGTCCTCCGTCTCCACGGCGGCAACGGTCTCCATGAGGACATGGACGAGCGGGCGATCGCCTGCTTCGACCAGGCCCTGGTGGACGCGGGCCTCGCGGGAGACGATACGCTCCGGCAGGCGCTCCACGACTACTTCGCCTGGGCGACCAGGACGAGCATGGCCCGGTACCCCGAATCGCCTGACGACGTACCGGCCGGCCTGCGGATCCCGCTCTGGTCGTGGGAGGGGCTGGTCACCGGCGACTAGCCACCCGGCGACCCTTCAGTGGTCAGCCGAACGCCACGCCCTCGACGGCCGGCTGACGGGACGATGTCCGGCTGCTTCGCCATCCGGAACGAGACGAGCAGACCGAGGAGCCCGGCGATGAGGGGCACCAGCAGCGCCACCTGGAGCGCGAGCGGCCTGACCTCGGTGTTGATGCGGATGATCTCGGCCTTGACTTCCGGCGACTGGCCGACGAGCTGTTCCTCGAGCTGGGTGTTGGTCATCAGCTCGGCGTCGTCGTTCAACGCCGTGGCGACCTGTTGCTGCTCGGCCGGGCTCAGGACGGTGCTGGAATCGGCTGCGGCGGTGAACGCGAAGGCGAGGGTCGCAAGCATCACGCCGCCTGCCATCGCCAGCCCGAACGACAGGCCGAACGATCCGGCGGCGGAGTTCACCCCGGCCGCTTCGCTGATGCGCTCCTCGGAGATCGGCGCCAGCGTGTAGTTGTTGAGCTGGGACACGAGCAGCCCGAGGCCTGCCCCGACGACGATCAGGGGGATCGCCAGCCACAGGCCCGAATCGGCTCGCGGCACCAACGGGAGCAGCGCCAGGATGCCGATGGACAGGAGCGCGAAGCCGACCCGGATGACGTTGCTCGAGCGGCGCCGACCGCCCCGTCGAGCGGCCAGGATCGCCACCGCGAACATCGTCAGCGACAGCGGCGCGATCGACAGGCCCGTCTGGAGCGCGTTGTACTCGAGGACCATCTGGAGGAAGATCGGAAGGGCGATCATCGCCCCACCGAGCGCGATGTTCTGGAGCATCTGGCCGCTGATGCCGAGTCGGAAGATCGCCGACTTGAGCAGGTCCGGGATCGAGCAGCGTCACCTTTCCCTGGGCCTTTCGGCTGGTGAGCCACCGCCACAACAGCCCGAGCGAGATGACGCCGACCAGGATCAGGATCCCGACCGCCTCCGCGCCCTCCTGCCAGGCGAGGATCCCGAGGACGATGCCGCCCATCCCCAGGACGGACAGCAGGGCGCCGACCGGGTCGAGGTGTCGGTCGCCCGTGTACGGAACGTCGCGCACCAGGCGGATCCCCGCCAGGACGATGCCGATGACGACGAGCTCCAGGGCGAAGCCGACGCGCCACGACAGGAACGTCGTCACGAAGCCGCCAAGCAACGGTCCGATGGCGGCCGCGATGGCCGCCGACGCGCCGACGAGCGCATACACCCGCTTCTGGGCGGCGCCCTCGAAGTTGCCGTGGATGAGGGACTGCATGGCGGGCAGCAGCAGCGACGCCCCGAGACCGCCCAGGATCGCCCAGAAGATGATGACCGGCAGGAGGGTCTGCGCGAGGGTCATGGCCAGCGCACCGACGGCATAGCCGAGCAGGCCCAGGACGTACGCGCGGCGGCGACCGATCAGGTCGCCGATCTTGCTGCTGATGAGGATGAACGCCGCCGACACGAGTGCCTCGAGCGCGATCGCCGACTGGACGCCGCTGACCGTCGTGCCAAGGTCCTTGACCACGGCCGAGATCGAGACGTTCATCAGCGACGTGTCGACCACCAGGACGAACATCGCCATGGCGAGGAGCAGGGCGAGACGCGGGTTCCAGGCGCCCTCGGCGCTATCCGGGACCGGCGCCACCGCAGCGCTCGCGGGTTCCGCCATCGGGATTCCCCCTTGTGACCGGGTGCTGTCCTGCCTCTCGATCATAGAGGGTGGCGCACGGCGTCATCCAGGACGACACGACGAGCCCGCCGCCCCGGCAAGAACGATCGGCGGCTGGTCCAGTCGCTCGGCGCCATCGCGCGAGACCGTAGCCTCAGCCCGCTGCCTTCTTGATCAGATCGGCGATCCGGGCCTCCACCGTCGGTGTCAGGTTGATCACCGCGAACTCGGTGGGCCACATGTCGCCGTCGTCGAGGCTCGCGTCGGGCTGGAACCCGAAGGTCGAGTAGCGGACCTTGAACTTGGACTTCGGCTTGAAGAAGGCGATCACCTTGCCGTCCTTGCCCTCCCTGGCGTACGCCGGCATGCCGTAGTAGGTCTTTGGGGAGAGGGCTGGCGACGCGGCCGTGACGATGTCGTGGATCCGCTCCGCCATCGCCCGGTCATCGGGCGGCATCTTCGCGATGCTGTCGGTGAGGTCCTTGAGGCCGGCGGCCCGTTGATCGGCCGGGCTGCGTTGGGACGCCGCCTTCCGTTCGGCGGTGGCCGCGCGGGCCGCCGCCTTCTCTTCCTCGGACCAAACGCTGTCCGCGTCGCGCGTCTGGTCCTTCGACTTCGTTGCCTGCTTGGCGGGCATCTCGACTACCTCCTTGGATGAGCGTCGGTTTCGGGCTGTGACCTTCGCCGCAGCAGTGCGCTGCCGCGGGATCGGTTGACTAGCAGTCGCCTGCCTCGTCCCTTGTCGAGGGACGTAGATTGGTTGCCGATCTGTTTCCACCGTAGCCCCCGATCATGGCAGCCGCTACTCCAAAACTGCTCGATCGCCCAGGTATCTGGCTCGCGATCTCGGTGCCGGGCGGTGCGAAGGGGGGCCGACCATGACCCCGCTCGCTCCGACGGCGTGTGGATCGAAAGGATGAACGGACATGGCTGACGCGAAGACATCCACGAAGGCAAAGGGCTCGTCGAAGAAGTCCGACAACGTCTGGAGCGAGGAAGAGCGCGCCGCGATGCAGGCGAGCGCGAGGGAGCGCAAGAAGAGCGCGCGACTCAGCCCCCAGGAAGAGCGAGGCGCGGGTGAGGCGGACGTCCAGGCCGCGATCGCGGCGATGCCCGAGGATGATCGGGTCATGGCGGCGCGCATCCACGAGATCGTCCTCGCGACCGCGCCGGACCTCATGCCCCGGACGTATTACGGGATGCCGGGGTTCGCCAAGGACGGCAAGGTGATCTGCTTCTTCCAGTCGAAGTCGAAGTTCAAGGTCCGCTACTGCACCTTGGGCTTCCAGCCCGACGCGCGGCTCGACGAAGGGGAGATGTGGCCGGTCGCCTTCGCCCTGACCAGCCTGACAGCGGCGGACGAGAAGCGGATCGCTGCGCTGGTCAAGAAGGCCGTGGGTTGAGGAGGGTTCCGTCCAGGGAAGAAGCGCCTAGCTCGGAACCTCACTCGTCTCAGTGACCTGGTCCCCGACAGGGTCGTTGGCGCTCCTTGTGTCGCCCAGCCGCTCCGCGATCCGCACGAGGGCCAGCAGATCTTCTCGGGGCGTGTCGAGCAACTCGGGCGGAGGCGTCGCGAACATCACTTCCAGGCGTCCGTACGTCTCGCGGCCGGCCTCGGTCACTTCGAGGATCTTGACCCGCCGGTCGGTCGGGGACGGCCGTCGGACGATCTCGCCGCGAGCCTCCAGCCGATCGACGATGTCGGTGACCCATGCCGGGTCGACCCCGAAGCGGGTTGCGAGCTGGTTCGTGGGACCGGGTGGCGATTGACAGACAGCCCCGAGGAACTGGGCCATGACCCTGCTCAGGCCCATGGCCTCGATCTCGTGGCTCACGGTCTCGAGCCGACGCTGCCCGTGCTCCATGAGAAGACGCCACGCACGGCGTGCGAGCTCTTCACGGTCGTCCTGTTGGTCCATGTTCACAGGTTAACGGTACACCATCATTGACGGTGCACAACGATTGGCATTAGACTGCGGCTTCTTTCGTACCAGAGACGGCCGGACCGGCTCACGTTCAGGGTGGTCGAATGCCTCGGACACGTCGCGGCGACACGCCGAACGCACTGCATGACGCACCACATCGTGGATCCCCAGGAGAGATCGATTGAGCAGCTTCTTCACCAGCCTCGGGCGATTCACCGTCCGGTTCAGGTTTCCGATCGTTCTTGCGTGGATCCTCGTCACGATCCTCGCCGTCCGGCTCCTTCCCTCCCTGAGCGACGTGGCGAAGGACACGACCAGTGGATTCCTTCCGGCCAACACCCCGAGCATGCAGGCGGCAGCACTGGCGACGCCGTTCCAGGACACATCCCTGGCCGCCGCGACCCTGGTCGCTGCGCGCGAGGGCGGGTTGACGGCCGAGGACAACGCTGCCCTTGACCGGATCGAGCAGCAGATCCGCGGCATCGACAAGGTCAAGGTCGTCGCGGACCTGGGTGTCTCGCAGGATGGGCAGGCACGTCAGGCGCTCGTCCAGGCGGCGGTCATCGCGTTCACCGGCGGTCCCGAAGCGCAGGGGGTCGTGGACGCGATCCGCGGCTCGTTCACCGGGCCCGGCGTCCCCGCTGGTCTCGACATCCACCTGACCGGCCAATTGGCGACCCAGGTCGACACCGTCGCCGCATCGGGATCCTCGGAGTCCACGACCTCACTGCTCTCGCTGTTGTTCATCATCGTGCTGCTGCTGCTCGCCTTCCGCGCGGCCCTCGCGCCGCTCGTGACGCTCCTGCCGGCGGCCTTCGTGCTGGTCCTCGCCGGACCGGTCATCGCCGAGTCCACGAAGATCGGCGTCCAGGTCTCGTCGATCACCCAGCTCCTGCTCATCGTGCTCGTCCTGGGTGCCGGGACCGATTACGGCGTCTTCCTGGTGTTCCGGGTCCGCGAAGAACTCCGAGGGGGCCGGACCCCCCACGAAGCCGTCGTGCAGTCGGTCAGTCGGGTCGGCGAGTCGATCAGCTTCTCTTCCTTCACGGTCATCGCGGCGCTGCTGAGCCTGGTCCTCGCCGAGTTCGCCTTCTACCAGAGCCTCGGGCCCGCCCTGGCCATCGGCATCGCGCTGATGCTTCTCGCGGGCCTCACGCTCCTGCCCGCGCTTCTCGCGATCTTCGGGCGTGCCGTGTTCTGGCCGACGGGTGCGGCACCGCGCAGCCACGACCGCCACGGGCTGTGGGATCGGGTCGGTGTGTTCGTGACCCGTCACCCGGCACCGACGCTCGTGGCAGGGCTTGTCCTCTTCGGCGGTCTCGCATTGACCCTGACCACCACCAGCGTGGCTGGTTTCGGTGACGTCGCGACCAGTCCCAGCGGCACCGACTCAGCGGCCGGCTCCGCCCTGATCGCCCAGCATTTCCCGTCCTCCAATGCCGGCCGGAGTGCGGTCCTGATGCAGTTCCCGCAGTCGGTCTGGGATGACCCTTCGGTCCTCCAGCCGGCCCAGGAGGGCCTCGCGGCAGTGCCGCAGTTCAGCGGACTCGTCGGCCCGCTCAATCCCAACGGGATCCCCTTGACGACCGACCAGCTGACGCAGCTCCACCAGACGCTCGGCCCGGCGCGCGAGCTGCCACCGGTGCCGACGACGGATGCCGTGCCGGCTGAGCTGTACAACGCGTACCGCGCCACCGGCCAGCTGATCTCTCCCGACGGCAAGACCGTCCAGTACTCGGTCGAATTCGGCAACGGCGACGCCTCCACGCCGGCGGTCCTCGAGACCGTCCCGGCGATGCGAGCAAGCGTCGATCAGGTGGCACAGGCAGCTGGAGCGTCGGCCAGCGGCGTGTTCGGCCAGATCGCGTTCGCGTATGACATCAGCCACATCTCCGGGTCCGACCTGGCCCGGATCGTCCCGATCGTCGCCATCCTGATCGGGATCCTCCTGGCGATCGTGCTCCGGAGCCTCGTGGCGCCGATCTATCTCGTCGCCAGCATCGTCCTCTCGTACCTGGCCGCGCTCGGCCTGGTCGGGATCATCTTCGTGCACCTGGGCGGGCAGGACGGGATCAACTTCATCCTGCCGTTCCTGATGTTCGTCTTCCTGATGGCGCTCGGCTCGGACTACAACATCCTGATCATGAGCCGCATCCGGGAGGAGGCCCATACGCTCCCGCTGCGCGATGCCGTGGCGCGGGCGGTCGGCCGGACCGGCAGCACGATCACCACGGCCGGGGTCATCCTCGCCGGCACCTTCGCGGTCCTGGCTGTCGCCGGCGGGTCGGGTGGCGGCGGTCAGATCCAACAGATCGGCTATGGCGTGGCGCTGGGCGTCCTGATGGACACGTTCCTCGTTCGCTCGCTGCTCGTTCCCTCGATCGTCGTCCTGCTCGGGCGGTGGAACTGGTGGCCGTCCACGCTCGCAAAGGACGAGACGCCGCCGGACCGCGACGGCGACGCGGTTCCCGCCGAGGTGCCAGCCTGACCGATCAGCGCTGGCGAAGGTAGCGGTAGAGCAGAGCCGCCGCGATCGCGCCAAGCGGCGGCGCGAGCAGATAGATCCACAGATGCGTCAGGTCCCCTGAGACGACGGCCGGCCCGATCGAACGAGCCGGGTTCATCGAAGCGCCGCTGATCGGACCACCGACCAGCGAACCGAGGGCGACGGCCCCGCCGATCGCCAGCGCGGCTGCTTCCCCGACCGCGCGCTGGTCGGTCGCGACGGCCGTGATCACGAGCATCAGGACGAACGTCAGGACGACCTCCCAGGCGAACGCCTGGGGATCGGAGTTCGTCGGCATCGTGACGCCGAGGCTGACCGAGGGTCCAAGGGTGAGTCGGAGGGCCAGGGCACCTGCCATCGCGCCGACGATCTGGGCTCCGACATAGAGGGCGACGACCGGCCAGGCCAGGTGCCGTGTGGCCGCGAATGCGATCGAGACCGCCGGATTGAAGTGGGCGCCCGATATGTGGCCCAGGGCGTAGACCATCACGGCGATGACCAATCCGAATGCCAGGGCGACCGAGGTCGGCGGAAGCCCGTTGGCGATGGCCCCGCAGCCAAAGAACACCAACGCGAACGTACCGACGAACTCGGCGACGACCGACCGGCCGTTGCCCAGCGGCACCTTCGTCAGACCACGCCGGCGCGGGCGCGGCTGGATCGAACCCATGTATCCGCCCCGGACGTTGCCTCGACCCCGGCATGGCTCCCGCCGACGATGACCACCGTCATCGCCATCAGGCTGGCTGGCCGACCAGCTCCGCGAGCAACGCGCGGACGCGCCCTTCGATGTCATCCCGGATGGGGCGGACCTCCTCGATCGATTTGCCGGCGGGATCGTCGAGCTCCCAGTCGATGTACCGATTGCCCGGGAAGACGGGACAGGCATCCCCGCAGCCCATCGTCACGACGACGTTGGCGGCGCGAACGATCTCGTCGGCCCACGGCTGCGGCAGCTCCTTGCTGATGTCGATGCCCTTCTCGGCCATCGCCGCCACGGCGGCCTTGTTGAGCTCCGCGGCCGGCTCGGAACCACCCGAGAAGACGTCGACCTTGTCGCCCGCGAGGTGGCGCATCCAGCCGGCGGCCATCTGTGACCGGCCGGCGTTGTGGACACATAGGAAGAGAACGCTCGGGTTGAGGTCCGTCCGATCCGACTCGAGCCGCACGAGGGCGCGAAGCCGGTCGTTCGTCAACCGCTCGACGAGCACCGGCACGAACGTCCGGAACTTGGCGTTGGGCAGGATCATGTCGAGCGACTCGGCCATGAACCGCTCGATCGTCTCGACGTTCATCTGGCCCTTCCAGCGGCGCTCGAGGGCCGTGGCCGAGTGTCGGATGGTGATCCATTCAGCGGGCGTCAGGTCGGCCGGTGGCTCCCATGTCCGGGTGGTGGGTGTGCTCACGGTGCCTGCCTCCTTGCCTGCGACGAGATGGTCCGCGTCCATCGCGTGACGGTCACGCCTGGCCGCTCGATGCGACGACGAGCCGGTCGACTCGATCCGCGAGGATGCCGAAGGCCGAGCGGAACGCCTCGGAGGTACCCACCAGCACCGGATCGGGCACCGACCAGTGAAGGAGTCGCGCCGCGAACGGCGGCGTCTTTTCGCGCGCCCGATCGCAGACCGACACGACAAGATCCGGTCGCCGGGCCACGGCGTGGTAGCCCTTCGGACTCGCGCCGGACAGGTCGAGCCCGAACTCCGCGGCGGCCCGCACCGCGAGGGGGTCGATCCGCTCGGCGGGCTCGCTCCCCGCGCTGTCGGCGGTCAGGCCCGTCCGCTCATGCCACAACGCAGCGGCGAACTGGGACCGGGCCGAATTGTGGGTGCACACGAAGAGCACCAACCCGGGATCGATCGTCGGTGTGATCGCGATGCCGTCGAGCCGGTCGCGCAGTAACGTCAGGTAGCGGCGCCGATGGTCGCCCTCTGACACTCGCCGCTCGATCAGACCTGCCGACTCGAGCACTGCGATGTGATGGGCGGCGGCGTTGGTCGGCAGGGCAGCGGCATCGGCCAGCTCCCGAAAGGTCCGGTCGCCGAGTATGAGCTCGTCGACGATCCGAAGCCGGTGAGTGTCGCCGAGCGCCGCGTGGACGCGGACGCGATCTTCGATCTGCATGAGTCAGATGATACTGACTCAATTCTCACTGAGTCAATCGAAGTTCGCGGGACCGCACGCGATCCTCAACCGAACGAGCAGTGCAGGCTGACCTTGTCGAGCGCTCGCTCCAGGACCTCAAGCTCCTCGTCGTCGAGCCGCTCGATGAACAGCTTTGACACTCCGTCGAGATGGATGGGTACGGCCGCCCCGAGCCGCGCCAGGCCCGCATCCGTCAGCGCGACGACGACACCCCGGCCATCCGCGTCCGAGCTCGTCCGCCGGACGTGCCCTTCCTCGACGAGACGGTCGACGCGGCGCGTCATGGCCGATCGGGAGCTGAACGCCTTGGTCGCCAGCTCGGTCATGCGCAGCTCGCCGCCGGCCATCGCGAGCTGAGCGAGCACGTCGAAGTCGCCCAACGGGAGGCGCGCCTTCATCGCCAGATCCGTCGACAGCTCCCGCATGAGCGATGCGTGCGCCTTCAGCAGGGAGCGCCAGGCTGCCCAGCCCGCGCTGGTCGGGAAGTGCGTCCTTGATGAGGGAATCCAGGACCGCGGCGGGATCGGCGGGAACAGGTACTTGCATATGCACCTACTGTCGGGTATTGTGTTTGCAGTCGCAAGTATAGGCGACGGAGCCCGCAAAGGAATGACCAGATGATCACCGCAACCCGCCCGACCGACAGCCCAGCCGTCGATCGATTCGGCATCCAGGCAGACGAGGCCCAGGTACGGCGGGCGGCCGCCGCGCTCGAAGACAACGGCTTCCGCGTCCTCCGCGCCACGAACGCCGCAGAGGCAAAGCGGATCGTCCTCGACCTCATCCCGGAGGGGGCGACGGTCCACCACGGGGCGTCGAAGTCCCTCGATGTGACCGGGATCACCGCGGAGCTCGAGACGTCCGGCCGGTGGGATCCGGTCGGCCCGCGCATCCGGACCATGGACCGCGCGACGCAGGGCGATCAGATCCGGAGGGAGACCGCCGCAGCTGACGTGATGCTCGGCAGCGTCCACGCCGTCACCGAGACCGGTTCCCTGCTCGCCGCGTCGATGAGCGGCAGCCAGCTGGCTGCCTACGCCGCCGGCGCCGGCCGGGTGATCCTCGTCGTCGGCACCCAGAAGGTCGTGGCCGATCTCGAGGAGGGTCTGCGTCGGATCGACGAGTACGCCCTCCCGCTCGAGGACGCCCGCGCGATGGAGGCGTACGGCATCCACAGCGCGGTGAACAAGATCCTGATCGTCAATCGCGAGATCGTGCCGGGGCGCATCACCGTCGTCCTCGTCGACGAGGTCCTCGGCTTCTAGCGCCGGGCAGAGCAACGACGTCGAGCCGCCGGACGGCGACTCGACGTCGAGGCACGCGTCGGTGTCAACGGCCTGCCGGGAAGCGCCGGCGTCTCCGCCGACGCGGCCCTTCAGCCGACCAGCTGCGGAACCGGCGCTGCGACCAGGTACGGGAATCCCTTCGTCCGCTGGGCCTCCGAGACGGACGGTCGAAGACCGGACGGGATCGCCTCGTTCAGGACGAGCGAGAGCATCACCTCCGCCACGTTGTCACCCAGGGTGCGGCCGTTGAGCGACGCGAACCCATAGGCGGCAGGGGTTCCGACGACGTATGGCAGGACGTCGGGGAACAGAGTCCGAGCGACGGTCACGCCATAGCCACCCGGGTCGTCCGACGACCCGCTTGCCTCGACGACGGCTGCGATGCGGCTGGCGATCGCCTCGCCCTCTGCGGCGAAGTCCGCCTGCGGGTGCCGGCTGTCGGCGGGGTCCGCAAAGCGGGTATCGTCCGGCCTGAAGATCGGCCACATCATCGGGTGTCCCGCGCGATTGATCTGCCGCCAGCCGCCCGCATCAGTGGCAAGGATCGTGGCGCACCACACACCGATGTGCGCGCCTGGCTTCAGGAGCGGGTGCGCGTGCGACACCTCCAAGACGATCGAAATCCACGGTCTGGTCGGCGAAGGTGTTCCGCGCCGCGTCCGGCCGCCACTCGGTCAAGGCGGGGCGTGTGCCGTCCCTCAGGGCGGGGCTGACGATCCCCAGCAGTGACAGATCGATGTAGAACGGGTCGCGACTGCGTCCCGCCCAGATACGCACGTCGCCGCTCTCGGTCGTCTCGCCAGTCCGACCGGTGAGGATAAGGCGGCCGTCGGCCGAATCGAGGCCGGCCTCGGAGCCCACCGACTCGTGCAGCTGGAGCGTCTGACGGCCACCCGCATCCATGACGCCGAAGGTGACCCGGTAGGCGAGGCCCTCGTCGTCGGCCCCGTCGAAGTGCACCCTGAATTCGTAGCGCCCGTCCGGGTGGAAGCCGGGCTGGATGTCGGCACCGGTGATCGAGGAGTTCACATCCATGACGAGGACCGTGCTGTCCTCGCCCTGGAAGACGTACAGGTCATCGATGTAGAGCTGACCCTTTTCCTTGGCCAGAGGCGTGTCGAGATGATGAGACATGACTTTCTCCTTGGGGTGAGACGGCGATCGGCGTCGACGCCGATCGCCGATGACGTGAGAGTGGCGCGGTGGGGCCGTCTCAGACGAAACGCTTGATGAACGCGAGAGCGATGTCGGCGACCTCGCGCCACCCGTCGTCGATCACGAGGGAGTGACCGCGACCCGGGATCTGGACGAGCTCGGTGACGCCGACGTTGCGAGACTGCTTCTTGTAGGAGGCGTCGGTGATCGCCGGTGGCGCCGTGTTGTCCTTCTCCCCTGCGATCAGCAGAAGCGGCCCGCGGTCCGCCGCCTTCGTGTCGACCTTGACCTCGGTGAAGGGGTTGATGTTGGCCGTCGCCGCCTGGAACAGCGGTGTCCCGGATCCGGGCACGGCATACGCCGCGTAGAGCCGGTGCGCCTCTTCCTCTGAAACTGCGTTCGCGAAGCCGAACGTGAACTGTTCGAAGCTCAGTGGGACCGCGCGGTGGTGGTTGAGGGGATTGCTGAGGAAGGGCGCGGCCGACTTGAGAGCCGAGATCGGCAATGGGAGGACGCCACGGAAGGGTGCGGGATCGATCGCCACGGTCGCCGCAGACAGGCCGCGCCCGGCGAGCATCTGCGCCAGGAGGCCGCCGAACGAATGGCCGATGATCGCGGGCTTCTTGTCGAGACCCCGGATCACGGCGTCGACATGGTCGGCGATCTGCCCGACGCTCTTGCGGGCGAACACCTCGGGATCGGCGTTGGCTAGGGCGACCGTCTCCGGATCGTCGGGCCAACCTGGCGTGACGGTCGTAAATCCGGCCTCCTCGAACACGGCGGCCCAACGGTCCCAGCTGCTCGGCAGCAGCCACAGTCCGTGGACGAACACGATCGGCTGGAGTCCCGTCGCGTTGGCGTTCTGGACCTGCTCGGCGTCGTGTCGGATGTCCCATGTCGCGGGATCGAGCTCAGGGTTGATCATGGTCTCAGTCATGGCGGTGTTCCTTTCAATTCAAGGTCGGGTGGCGCCCGATGAAGATGGCCGGCTTCCCGCGAGAGGGTCGACCTAGCTGGTGGCCTTGGCCGCAGCCTCGATGAGGTCAGACACAGCCGCGGGATGCGAGATCATCGACACGTGCGAGGAGTTGATCTCCTTGATGTGCGAGCCGGCGCGCGTCGCCATGAAGCGAAGGGCAGTCGGCGTGATCGCATGATCCTGGCGACCGATCAGGGCCCACGACGGGATCGTCTTCCACGCTGCCTGTGTGGTCTTCTCGGCCGTCGTGGCCGCGGCAGCCGGACGCTGGGTGGCCCACATGATCGCGGCCTGCTGGGTGGAGAGGTCGGCGCAGAAGACCTGATGGAAGCTGGCCTTGTTGATCGAGATATCGACGTCGTTGGGGCCGAACGGCGGGAAACCCTTGAAGTCCAGGGCCGACGGAACCAGGCCGCTGTCGGCGCCAGCCAGGCTCAGGGTGTCCTCGCCGACATCGGGGATGAAGGCGTCGATGTAGACCAGCGCCTTGACGTTTGCATTCCCCGCGGCCGCGTTCGTGATGACGGCTCCTCCGTAGGAGTGGCCGACGACCACCAGCGGTCCCGGCGTCTGGGCGAGGACACTGGCGATGTAGGCGGAGTCACTGCTGAGGCCGCGGAGTGGATCGGGCGGCGCGATCACGGGATAGCCGTCCGCCTCCAGCCGGACGATGACGGCGCCCCAGCCGGACGCATCCGCAAAGGCGCCGTGGACCAGCACGATCGTCGGCTTCGCGGTTGTCGTGTGCGCAACCGCCGGCCCTGACTGGGCCCCGACCGCCGAGACCAGCCCACCCAGGGCGAGCACGCCACCCAGGCTGGCAATCACGATCGGTCCCAGGACTTTCCTGCGCGCCGTGGTGATTGAGGTGTCCATATGTGAGGACCTCCGTCGTCCCGCGGGTTCTGAACCAGACCAGCTGTCGGCTCGGTCGCGGCGACCAGCGCTAGACTCCGTCCGACAGACGGCGCGAGTCATGAGTGAGACGACTGGTCGAATGACTGGTCTTCGCCACCGGCCCGAGGCGAGGCCCGCTCTTCTGGTCCATCGCCCGTGGTGGGTACGTCAGGCCGATCAGATCGGTGGCGTGCGCCCACCCCAGTAAGCCTCTACGTGTGGTTGCTGCTTGAAACTCGTGGGTCGGGAGAAAGAGCTCGAGACGATCGACGTGCTCCTTGGGGACGCGCGCGATCGAGGCGGGGCATTGCTGGTGCGGGGCGAACCCGGTATCGGCAAGTCGGCACTGCTTGGCGTTGCCGCCGAGCGAGCCCGCGCGGCCGGGATGCGGGTGCTCGAAACGAGCGGCATCGAGTCAGAGACCGACCTGCCGTTCGCGGCGATCCATCAGCTCCTCCAGCCGATCCTGGGGGGTGTCGACGAGCTGCCGGGACCCCAGCGCAGGGCTCTGTCGGCTGCCTTTGGCATGTCGGACGACGAGGCGCCGGGCTTGTTCTTCGTCGCCCTCGCGACCCTGAATCTGGTCGCAGATCGGGCCGCTGACGCCCCGGTATTGCTGGTGGTCGATGACGCGCAATGGATGGACGGATCCAGTGCTGACGTTCTAGCCTTCATCGCCCGGCGGCTTGGATCCGATCCGATCTGCCTGATCGTGGCCTCCCGGATCGATGCGGAGGATGACGCCCTGACGTCGGCGCTGCTGGCATCGGGTGCGGGCTTCGCCGTCCTCGAACCACTCGGGGCGATCACGGCAGCCGAGCTGCTGGACGCTCAGCCTGTCGAACTCGACAGCGCCAGTCGGAGTCGCCTGTTGGCGGAGGCGCAGGGCAACCCACTTGCCCTGGTCGAGCTGCCCATTGCCTTGCAGGCGGATCCGATGAGCGTTACCTCATCCCTGCACGGGTCCGTCCCGATGACCGCCCGGCTCGAGCGGTCATTCCTGTCGCGCATCGCGGTCCTCCCTCCGATCACTCGGCTAGTGCTACTCGTGGCGGCCTCTGACGACGAAGGTCAGCTGACCGAGGTGCTGGCGGCCGCTTCGGAGATAGCAACGAACCCGGCCGGCACAGAGGCCATCGCTCCCGCCCTGGCGGCCCGCCTCGTCACCGTCTCGGATGGACGCGTGCGCTTCGCACATCCGCTGGTTCGGTCGGCCACCCTCAGCAATGCCGGCTGGCGCGAGCGGGAGATGGTTCATGCGGCTCTCGCTCATACCCAGGCCGATCAGCCCGACCGCGCCGCATGGCATCGAGCGGCGTCACTGCTCGGGCCGGATGAGGCCGTCGCCGCCGATCTTGAGTCTGCTGCGAGGCGTGCCCAGCGACGCGGAGCCCTTGAAATCAGCGGTTGCGGCGCTACGCCGGGCCGCCGACGTCACGCCGGAAGTCGAGCAGCGCCGAGGGCGTCTTCTTCTGGCCGCTGACCTTGCGTTCGAGCTGGGTCGTCGTGAGGTCGTGTCATCGCTGCTTGATGTGGTCGAGACGCTTGGCCCGGATCAAGTCGAGCAAACGCGGATGACGTTGATCCGTGCCACCGGTGATGACGGCATCGCCGCGTCGCCAGAGGCCATTCTTGCCATGACCGACCTCGCAGATCGAAGTCGACTCGAGGGCGACACGGAGCTGGCCCTGAAGTTCGTTGCGGCGGCAGCGAATCGAGTGTGGTGGGGAGGCCACAGCGGCGAGATCGCCGCGCGGGTCGTCGCGGTCGTCGATCGGATCGAGGCTGGCGAGACGGAGCCCAGGCGCCTCGTGGCGCTCGCCTGGGCAGAGCCCGGTCGCTGGGCAGGTCATGTCGCGCAGATCCTCGGTCGACTGCCGCCAAGCTCCGTCCCTGATCCCGCCGCGACACTCGTCTACGGTTTTGCAGCCACCGCCGTGGGCCATCAGGAGCTGGCTGCGGACTACTTTGGAAGGTCCGTCAGCACGTTTCGCGCCGAGGGACGACTCGCGCTTCTGTCCCAGGCCTTGATCATGCGTGCCTGGGGGGCCATCCACCTGGGAAGCCTCGCGACCGCGCTGGCGGATGCGGACGAAGGCGGCCGCCTGGCCCAGGAGACGAGCCAGCGGTACTGGGCTGCGCGAGCGCAGGCTGCCGATGTCGCCCTGGCAGGGCTCCGCGGCGAATCACCGACGACCGAGCAGCTGAGCCGGCAGGCCGATGGTGTCGTCGGGCTTGCCAACCTCAGGGCTGTCGCCGCCGACGTTCAATTCGCCCACGGCCTGACGGCACTCACCGCGGGTCACTTCGAGGACGCTTATGCCGCACTCGCCCGGATGTTCGATCCCCGGGATGACTCTCATCACCCGACCAAGAAGCTCTGGGCAGTCGCGGATCTGGCGGAAGCGGCAACGCACACGGGACACGTCGATGATGTCCGAAGGCTGCTGACGGAGATCGGACCCACTGGCGACGTGCCGCCTCGGATCCAGATGGCGATGTCATTGGCGGGTGCCCTGCTTGCCGACGATGCCTCGGCAGAGTCTCATTTCGAAGTCGCGCTGACCGAAGACCTCTGGCATTGGCCGCTGCCGAGGGCGAGGCTAGAGCTCGAGTACGGGAGCTGGCTCAGACGGCGGCGTCGGATCGCCGAGTCGCGTGTTCATCTACGGACCGCCCGTGACGTATTCGATTCAGTCGGGGCCGTTCCCTGGGGCGATCGCGCGCGTTCGCAGCTGCGAGCCACGGGCGAGAAGAGTAGTCAGCGTCGACCGAAAGTGGTCGATCAGCTCACGCCGCAGGAAATCCAGATCGCGAGGCTGGCCGCCGAAGGCCACTCCAACCGGGAGATCGGCGCCCGGCTCTTCCTGTCGCCGAGGACGATCGGCTCACATCTCTACCGGATCTTTCCGAAGCTGGGCGTGACATCACGGGCACAGCTCCACGTCGCCCTGGGATCCGACCCCGACCTCCAAGGGCGTTCAGTCATCTGACTCAAGACAGGGGACCGCCGCGAACGCACCGTTGAGGCGTCCCGATCGGTCGAGGCTCCCGCGGAAAAACGAGCCGATCTTGATGTATCGGGACGTATCCGAGGTCTGCATGACGCACGTCACCAACGGCGCAGTCCAGCGCGGAGGCCGTCACCTGGCGTGGTGATCAATCTCCGGCCGCGCAGCGCCGTCCACCACACGGAAGCTGGGTGGTTCAGTGCCTACTGGCACCTCATGCTCGATGGCCATCACGACCCGGCCGGTACGTCATTCGGCGCCCTGCGCGCGTTCAACGACATCACGCTGGTCGCGGGGGCGACTTGGCCGACCGCTCAGGACGGCGACTTCGAGGACATCACATATGTCGTCGGCGGGTTGTTGGAGCGCCAGGATCGGCACGCCAAAAGCGAGGTCCTGGCGCCGGGGTCAGTGGGGCGTTCAAGCCTACGGTCCGGATCGGAACACCAGACACGGAGCCATCCCGGGGCTGGATCCGCTCGCTTCATCCAGATATCCGTCGTTCCGGCTCCTCCCGTGCCGGCGGCAGCAACCCAGCAGCACACGTTTACCGAAGGAGAACGCCGGGGTCGGTGGCTGGCGGTGGTCGTGCCCGCTCCGGGCTTCGGTGGCTCTGACGCTCCAGCCAACGCAGACGCCGTTTCCATCCATCAGGACGTCGCGGTGTTCGCGGCGCTGCTCGGGGCGGACCAAGCGGTGACGCACCGATTTCGGTCAGGGTTTGCGGGCTACTTGTTCGTCGTCCATGGAACTGTCCACCTGGCAACCGATGAGGACGCTCGCGAACTCGGCGAAGGTGGCGCGGCGGAAGTGGTCGGAGAGGTCGAAGTGAGCGTTCGAGCCCGCGGCGCGGGCGCGGAAGTCCTGCTCGTTGAGACTCGGGGCGCTGACCTGCCCGATGCCGGGATCGGGCCCAGCCGGCCTCACGTCGGCCGAATGGCTTCGTCCTGGCCGCCGTCTTCGATGGGGACGTCCTCCGCCGGGAAATAGTGGTGGACGCTCGACGGGCCCGTCGCAAGCGCGTCCGCCCGTCCCTCGATGGCGGCGTCGGCGCCGGTCAGGCGGCCATCATGCTGGCGCAGGTGCGTGTCCCATGACGGAACCTCGAACACCTCCAGGAACCGCTGGGGGTCAGCGCCATCCCGATAGAGTTGCCAATCGGATGCCCCGGTGCGCCGCCGGGATCGCTCGACGTCCGACATGGCCTTGATGAAGGCAGCGGAGCTCTCGGCGGGCACCGTGTACGCCGTGGTGACCAGGACCGGGCCGGCCTCCGCGTCCGGTTCGAAGGCGAGTGTGGCCTCGGGCCAGTAGACCGCCGGATCGCGATCCAGACCGGAGACATCCGGAAGCCCCCACCGGCGGCCGGCGAGCGTGGTTCCGACCATCACGGCGGCCGCCCCCACGAACGTGGTGGTCAGGCCGACCTGTCCGGCGACGACACCCCAGATCACCGCCCCGAGGGCCTGCGACCCGAACAGGACGATCACGTAGAACGCCAGACCGCGGGCGCGGACCCAGCCGGGCAGGAAGGTCTGGAGTGTCGCGTTGACCGTGGAGAGGACGGTCAGCCACGCCATCCCGGCAACGATCAGGACGGCGAAAGCGACCGGGACGAGCGGCACGAGAACGAGGACGGCCATCGTGGCGGCATACGCGATCCCTGCCAGGACGAGCAGGCCGTCCTCGGAGAAGCGCGCATGGAGCCTGCCCAGCACGAGCACGCCGCCGATCGCACCCATCCCCAGCGCACCGAGCAGCAATCCGTAACCGGCCGCATCGAGGTGCAGCGTCTCGGTCGCCACCAGGGGCAGCAGCGCCCAGATGGCAGTCGCCGGCAGGAGGAAGAGCGCCGCCCGGATCAGCACGTGGCGCACGAACGGTGACCAACGAACGTAACCGCCTCCAGCGCGCAGGGCGGGCAGGAATTGCTCGCGCCGGGACGGAGCGTCCGTGCGGCGGACGTGCGCCCAGAGCAGCACCCCCGCGAACACGACGAACGATGTGGCGTTCAGGGCGAAGACCGGCGCCACCCCGACCGCGGCGATGAGGAGTCCCGCGAGCGCGGGGCCGACCACCCGCCCCATGTTCACGCTCACAGAGCCGAGGATGGAAGCGGCCCGGATCTCCGTTCGGGGGACGAGATCGGGGATCATCGCCTGCCAGGTCGGGGCGGTGACACCGCTGCCCGCGCCCCCGAGGAAGGTCAGTGCGAGCAGGACACCGGGCGTCAACTCCCCGATGGCAGCCAACACGGCGAGGGTGACGCTCACGACGGCCATGAACAGCTGGGTTGCGATCAGGAGCAGCCGTCGGTCGAAGACGTCGGCGAGGACTCCGGCCGGCAAGGCGAGCAGCACCACCGGCAGCGTATCGGCGGTCTGGACAAGGGCCACCAAGATGGAGCTGTTCGGCTGCGAGACAAGCAGCCACTGCGCACCGACCGTCTCCATCCAGTTTCCGATATTGCTGAAGAGCACCGCGATCCAGAGCGCGCGAAACACCGGGTTCCGCAACGGTTCCCACGTGCCGGACGCGCGGACGCCTGCTGTCGTCGCACTGACTGTCACTCAGGGCCAACCTCCGACCCGATTGTCACCGAAAGAGTCGGCGAAAAGCCATCGAATGGACGAGGATCAGACGAGATGACGATCCCCGACTACGACTATCACGGGCTGATCGCTTCGACGTGGGATCTCTGGCGGGACGACACCGCTGGCTGGAGTGATCGCCACTTCTACCTGGATGTGATCCGACGATACGGTCAGCCGGCGCTCGATATCGGCTGCCAGATCGTCGAGCGCGAGGAGGAGAAGCGCTCGCCGGAGGGCCGCTGGTACAGCCAGCAGGAAGTGATGAAGCTGTACGAAGACGTCGGTTTCGTCGACATCCAGCTCTACCGGGAATTCGAGCTGACGCCTGCGGCGGCAGAGGATCGCCAGTTCAGCGCGCTCGGCGTGAAACCTCCGGGCTGAGAGTGTCCGCTTGACAGCTCAATAGATAACGATATATCGTGTTGCACAGTGATACAGCTCATGAAAGGAGCAACACGATATGAAACGAGACTCGATGCCGGGCGGCCGCCGCCGGCCGGCGGATCCAGATGGAGCGTGGGCCCACCGATCGCGAGGCGACGCCCACCGTGGCGGACCGGGCTTCGGCTTCGGCCGACCCGGCTTCGGCCAGATGCCGGGCGGACGGGCACGACGCGGCGATATGCAGGCGGCCATCCTCGGGCTTCTCGCCGAGCAGCCGATGCACGGCTACCAGGTCATCCAGGAGCTCGCCACCCGGAGCGGAGGCGTGTGGACGCCAGGCCCAGGTTCGGTCTACCCGACGCTCCAGGCGATGGAGGAGCAGGGCCTGGTCGCCGGCGAGCAGGACGGCAGCCGCCGCGTGTTCACGCTGACCGACGCCGGCCGAGCGGCCGCGGGGTCGCACGAAAAGGATCGCTCGCCGATGCCCTGGGAGCAGATCGCCGAGGCATCCGGCCCGCGCATCGACCTGCGCCAGTCGATCGGCGCCCTCTTTGCCGCCAGCGCACAGATCGAGCGCACCGGAACCGCCGACCAGGTCGAGAAGGCTGTGGCCCTGATCGATCAGACCCGCAAGGCGCTGTACCTCCTCCTGGCCGAATAAGCGTGCCTTCCGCGCGGACCCCGCGCCTACACCTTTGAAGGACCCATCGATGATCAACCTCAGATCACAGCGGCTCCCGCTGCTGATCATCCTCACCATCAGCTTCCTGAGCACCGTCGGCATGGGGCTTGTCTTCCCAGTCCTGCCGTTCGTCGTCGGCTCGCACGTCACGGACCCGGGCGCGACGGCGTTCTGGGTCGGCATCCTTGAAGCCGTCTACGCGGCCTGCGCGTTCGTCGCCGCACCATTCCTCGGCGCACTGTCCGACCGCATCGGTCGCCGCCCTGTCCTCGTCGTGAGCCTGATCGGATCGGCGGTCGGCTGGGCCTTGTTCGGCCTCGGGGGAGCGCTCTGGATCCTGCTCCTCGCGCGGGTCATCGACGGCCTGACGGCCGGCGACATGTCCGTTGCGTTCGCCTATCTCGCCGACATCACGGACCCAGGGGATCGGGCGCGACGGTTCGGTTTGGCCGGTGCCGTGGGCGGAGTCGGGTTCCTGGTGGGCCCGGCGATCGGCGGATTGCTGGCGTCAGTGAGCCTCACGGCGCCGCTGTTCGCGGCTGCAGCCGTGACGATGCTGACCGCGATCCTGGCCGCCATCGCCTTGCCCGAGAGCCTGCGCGCCGGGCGACGCTCGACGCGACTCTCGTTGGTCGACGTCGATCCATTCCGCGCCCTCCGTGACGCGGTGCGCCGGCCCGAGCTGGGCTCGTTGATCATGGTGTTCGCGCTCGCGGCGCTGCCGCTCGCAGTGATCGCCAGCAACGTGCCCGTGCTCGCGATGGACGTGCTGTCCTGGAACACCACACAAGTCGGACTGCTGATGTCGGGAGTCGGGATCGTGGACATCGTCGTCCAGGGCGGGCTGCTGGCGTTGCTGCTGCGGACCATGGGCGAGCGGGGCGTCGTGATCGGTGGCCTGCTCGGTCAGGCGGTCGGCTGTGGCCTGATCGTCGTGATGGCGGCCTTCGTCCCCTCATCGTCGCTATTGGTCGTGGGCACGCTGTCGTTCGCGATGGCGCAGGGCGCGACCGGTGCCGTCCTGCAGGGGTTGCTCTCCCAGGCCGTCGGAGACGAGGAGCAGGGGTGGCTGGCCGGCAGCATGTCGGCCATCGGCTCAGCGGTGCAGATGGTGGGACCGCTTCTGGCGGGGCTGCTCTACCTGCGCGTCACGCCCTTCGCTCCGTACCTGCTCGCGGCCGGTGTCCTGTTGGCGGCGACGATCCTGGTTCGCGGACGTGCGTTCTCGGCGAGCGCTACAAGGAGTCCCGACGGCGTCGTCGCCGCGGACGGCGTGGTCGGGGCGACGGCCTGAGGCGCGGCGGCCCGACGGGACGCAGCGAAGGCCTTGACTTTCGCCTGCTCCGCGCTCATACCAACGAGCACCGGGCTGATACCGAACCGCATCGGGCGGACACCGTCGACGGATCTCACCATAGGTCGCCACGGACATCATCGGCCAACCGCGAAAGGGGTACCACTGTGCCGTTGTCTGCGTTTCGCAAGGACAAGTTCGCAGCCGATTTTGCCAGCTGGGATTCCGACAACGACGGTGTCATCGAAGCAGCGGACTTCGATCTAGCTGCCGAGAAGATGGCCAAGCTCAGGGACATGCCCCCGGGCGGTGCCCAGGCGAGCCGGGTGCGAGATGCCTATCGCGAGATGTGGACGGAGTGGTTCGCACCTGCTGATCGGGATCACGATGGCAAGGTCGCGGCAGCCGAGTATCAGATGACTCACGAATGGCTCGACCAGATGCCGCGTGAGCAGCTTCAGGCTTCGGCCGGCAAGCTCATCGGCGCGGCGTTCGATGCGTTCGATCTGGATGCCGACGGCAAGATCAGCGAAAGCGAATACATGGCCTTCGTGGAGGTCCACGGGAACCCCAAGGGCGCCGAAGACAATTGGCCGACCCTCGACACGAATCATGACGGTCACCTCGCGCGAGATGAATTCGTCAACCTCATGCTCGAGTACTACGCGACCGACGACACGGAGGCCCCTGGGAACAAGATCTTCGGACAGCGCTGAAGTCGGTCGTCGGCGTGGTTCGCTGGATCCCCATCGACTGAGTCGCGCCCACCGTCTGACGATCGCGCCCATCGGAACGAGATGGCGCTAGCTCCGCCGGAGGCTGTGGTGGCGCGCCCGACAGGACTCGAACCTGCGACCTTTGGGTCCGGAACCCAACGCTCTATCCACTGAGCTACAGGCGCGCGAGCGCCCATCATACGAGGTCAGGCTCGGGTCATCCCCCGCCGGAGACCGAGCCAGGCGAGGAACAGCGAGACAGCCGCGATCGCCCCGAGGGCCACGAACTCCCATGGCTGGGTCACGCCGCCGCGCAGCATGATGTCCTGGGAGAGCTGGATCCCATGGGTGACCGGCAACAGGTAGGCGAGCAGCCGTACCGGGTCGCTGAACTGCGAGATGGCGATCACGAAGCCACTGAAGAAGACGCCTGCGAGCAGCAGCAGCAGCGATAGCTGGACGGCCTGCCGCTCGGAGTCCGAGACGACGGCGATCAGCAGGCCCAGCCCGAGCGAGGCCAGCAGGAGCAGCCCGATCGTCACGGCCAGCGCCGCCGGGTCGCCGAGCATCGGGACGTGGAACACGCCGACGAGCAGGGCGACCGTCACCACCGCGATGCCACCGCCGATCAGGAGATACGAGAAGACCTTGCCGGCGATGACTTCCCACGCGTTGACCGGCGCCACTCGGAACAGCTCGATGACGCCGCTGGTCCGTTCTCGGACAAGCGACAGTGCGACGAGAGTCACCGCGAGGTGTTGGAGGATGAGTGCGAGCACGGCCGGGCCGTAGAAGGCCAGGACGGCCGGCTGCGACGGGGCCACGTTCTTGATCTCCGCGTGGGTCGGCGCGGCGATGACCTCGGGTGGCACGGGCTTGGCGTCCTGGGCGTTGGCCAGGACGTAGCCCTCGCTGGACGCGACTGCCTTGCCGATGATCGCCTGGTTGACCGCGTTCGACATGTTCGCCGCCAGGAAGCCGGCGTAATCGGCGCGGACCGGGTCGACGGTGTTGACGATGACCTGGATCGTGGACTGCTGGCCGGCCTTGAACTGCTCGGTCGAGTCGGCCGGCGCGACCACGACGACGTCGGTGCTCCCGTCGGCGAAGCCCGCTTGTGCCTGGGTCGCATCGGACATGACTGCCGAGATGTGGAGGCCTTCCCCGGCGAGATCCTGGTATGTCTTCACGTCGGTCGGCAGGCCGGAGCCGGGCGGCACGACCACGACCGTCTGGAGCGGCTTGAACTGGCCGTTGTAACCGATGCCGAACAGCGCCAGGATCAGGAACGGCCCGAGCACGAGGCTGGCGAGCGCGCCCGGCCGGCGCAGGACCTCGACGAGCTCCTTGCCGACGAGGGCAAGCAGCCGAACGATCATCGTCGCGATGCCCCTCACGCGACGGGCCCTTCGCTCGCGCGCTGGACAAGGATCGCAAACACCTCGTCGAATGTCGGCCGCTCCTCGCGTGCGCTGACCACCTCGCTCTGAGAACGGATGGCCTCGACGACGTCTGGCGTCGCGGTGCCCGCGTCATCGACGATGACCGTCAGGGTCTGGGGGCCGTCCTGGCGGACGCGGCGCACGAACGGCAGCGAGCGGAGGGCGTCGCCATCGAATGGCGTCGCGGTCTCGATCGCGACCACGTCGCCGCCCATCGCCTCGCGGCGGAGCTCGTCGGGCGTCGCGAGGGCGACGAGACGGCCGGCCGCGATCAGGGCGACCTGGTCGCAGGCCTCGGCCTCGTCGATGTGCTGGGTGGTGACGATGAGCGTCCGCCCGCTGTCGCGCAGCCGGTGCAGCTCATCCCAGACGCGACCTCGCAACAGCGGGTCGATGCCCGCGGTCGGCTCGTCGAGGAACAGCAGTGCGGGGTCGTGGACGAGCGCGCAGGCGAGCTCCAGCCGTCGCTGCATCCCGCCCGACAGCTTGCCTGCGCGCCGGCCGCGGACCGGCCACAGGTCGAGCAGCTCGAGGACCTGTCGCGTCCGCCGGCCGCGCGAGCGGAACAGCATCCCGAACAGCGAGCCGACGAAGTCGACGTTCTCGCGGACGGTCAGATCCGGAAACAGGGTGAACGACTGGGGCATGTAGCCGATCCGCTCGCGCGTCCGACGGCGGAACGCGCGGGGTTCCTCGCCGAGGACGGTGACCGTCCCCGATGTCGGCACCAGGGCACCGGTCAGCAGCCGGATGGTCGTCGTCTTGCCGGCGCCCGACGGTCCGATCAGCCCGAGGATGGACCCGGCCGGGACGACCAGCGAGATGTCGTCGACGGCGAGCTGGTCGGGGAACCGCATGCTGACGCCATCCACCGTCACCGCGGCGGCGCGCACCGGCGCGTTCGGGGACGGCGTCTCCTCGACCGACCCGGCACGCGGGCTGGTCGTGGCTGGCGCAGGGATCGCTGGCGGCGCTGTCTGGGTCTGCACGGCCGAGTGATCGTGCCCTGCCACCGGTTGCGCCCCCGCCGGCCGCGGCTCGCGCACCATCCCAGCCGCATCGCAGCTTGGCGACGGCCGGCGACCGCCGACGACTCGCAGATACGCCGAAGCGGCTCCCGAAGGAGCCGCTTCGAAGCTGTCCCGGTGAAGGAGTTCGCCAAGGCGAACGCTTCTGCCACGCGTCAAGGGCATCTATCACGTCGGCTGCACCGACTACCCTGACCCTACCTACCCATGACCTTGCCGCTGGGGCAGCGCTGACTGAGCAGCACCCATAGACTACCCGGTCGCGGGTCGTTTTCCAAGGGTTTTGACACAGGTCCGGATGTAAATTCCTTAACCTTCGTCTGCCTCGACGGTCACCGAGGTCATGGCGACCGGCTCGTTCGGCAGGTCCTTGCCGTCGCGCGGCGCACCGACGATCTTGTCGACGACGTCCATCCCGCGAGTGACCTGACCGAACAGGGTGTAGTTCTTCGGCAGCTTCCCGGTCAGGTCCTGATGGCAGATGAAGAACTGCGAGCCGTTGGTGTTCGGGCCAGCATTCGCCATCGCCAGCGCGCCGCGGACGTAGTCGCCCTTGACCGGCTCGTCCTCGAACTTGTAGCCCGGACCGCCGGTCCCGACCCGGCCCTTCTGGAGCGACGACTTCTTGCCGAACTCGCCGTCACCGGCCTGGGCGACGAAGCCCGGGATGACCCGGTGGAAGATGACGTCGTCGTAAAAGCCCTGCTTGGCGAGCTTGATGAAATTCGCGGCCGCCTTGGGGGCGCTTTCGTCATACAGCTCGACCTCGATGTCGCCGAGGTCGGTGGCGATCGTGGCGCGGGTCATGGGCGTGCTCCTCGTTCGATGCCTGGGCTCACGGGTTGGCGACCGTCGCGGTCGTGATCTTGATCGGATTCGAAGGGAGCTCGACGCCCCCGGATGCCGCGAAGATGGCGTCCGCTGTCTCCATCCCCTGGGTGACATTGCCGATGATCTGGTAGGTGTTCGCTCCTTGAGGCGAACCGAGGACGGGCCCGTCCTTGTCGTCGAGGACGATGAAGAACTGCGAGCCGACACTGTCGGGCGCCGACGAGCGGGCCATCGCGACGGTCCCGCGCTTGTACGGCGTGGTCACAGGCTCGTCCTTGATGGTGTAGCCCGGACCGCCCGTCCCGGTCCCGGTCGGGTCGCCGCCCTGGATGACGAACGGGGTGCCGTCCGGCAGCGTCGGCGTCCGATGGAAGGGCGTCCCGTCGTAGAAGCCGCACGACGCGAGGGCGACGAAGTTGCCGGCCGCGATCGGGGACAGGTCGGCTTCGACCTTGATCGCCATGGTGCCCTTCGGGGTGTTGAGAGTCACCGTGCGCGTCTGGCCTGCCGGCAGCGCGTCGGGCTGGCTGGTCGGACACGCGCCCGCGGCAGCCGAGCCGCCCGCCGCAGCAGACGAGCCGGCCGAGGCAACCGGGGAACCGGGCGACACACTCGGCGACGAACTCGCGCCCGCCGCGACGCCACCGGTGCTCGGCCCCGTCCGCAGGAGCACGAGCAGCGCGATGACGGCCACGACCACGACAGCGCCGGCGGCCAGGTACCAGCCTCCGGGCATCCGGCTCGAGACCGTGGCGCCACCGACGGGCGCCGTCTTCGGTCTCGGCTTGGACGGTGCTCCGACCCGATCGGCGCGGCGCTGCATCTGGGTCCCGCGGCGACGCTTGCCCCGGCTCGGCTCAGGCACGGGCGGGTACCTGTGCTGGGGTCAGTGTCTCGGCCGCGGTCGGCGGCGATGTCAGGGTCACGCGGCGGCCTCCAGGGCTGCGGGATAGTCGATCGCCCCGGTGAGGAGCACCTCACCGAGGATGACACCGGCGACGCCGGTGTCGCGCAGCCTGCGGAGTCCATCGAGGTCGCGGACCCCGCCTGCCACGAGGATCTCGGCATCGTACGACCGAACGAGATCGCGGGTGCGCGACAGGTCCGGCTCGTTGCCGCCGTGGCTCAGCACGAAGCGGCCGACACCAGCCGAGACCAGCTCGCCGACGAGGCCGTCGACGGTCGGTGCGGCCGCCCGGCGCCACGGGAAGG
The DNA here is from genome assembly GCA_963797685.1 of uncultured Chloroflexia bacterium. Classification (GTDB taxonomy): domain Bacteria; phylum Chloroflexota; class Limnocylindria; order Limnocylindrales; family CSP1-4; genus SPCO01. Next base: position 103,751 of record CAWCQK010000011.1, read on the forward strand.
CGGCCAGCCGCTCCGGCCGCGGGTCGAGCCCGACCGCGAGCCAGTCGCCGGCGATGGCGAGGCAGGCCCGCAGGTCGTCGGGCCGGTCGGCGATGGCCGTCGTCAGCACGACCCGTGTCGCGCCGGCCGCGAAGGCGAGCCGGATCGCGTCCTCGGATTCGACGCCGCCCGCCAGCTGGAGCGGGACCGCCACGCGCGCCGCGACCGCGCCGACGGCCTCGAGGTTGCCCGGCGCCCCGGCCCGCGCGCCATCGAAGTCGACGAGATGGAGGAGCCGGGCACCCTGGGCCACGAACCGCTCCGCGATCCTGTCGGGCCGGTCGGTCGGCGCGCCGATCCCGGCACTCGCGCCGGGCCAGTAGACGATCCGCGAGCGGCCGCGCTCCAGGTCGATCGCCGGGATGACCTGCACGTGGGTCAGGCTTCGGCCGCGAGCAGCCGGCGGTGGAAGCTGATCGGCAGCGACCCGTTGCGCAGCAGCGCGTCGTGGAAGGCCTTCAGGCTGAACCGGTCGCCCAGGCGGCGCTGCTCGTCGTCGCGGAGCCCGAGCAGGAGCGTCCGCCCGAGCAGGTAGGACAGCGGATACGTCGGGCGATAGGTGTACCACTGGACCTCGGCGTGGGCGTTCGGCCGCTCGAAGCGCGTGTGCTCGACCATGAAGTCGGTCGCTTCATCGACGGTCACCTCGCCGCGATGCATCCGGACGTCGAGGATGATCCGGCACGCGCGCCAGATGGCGTCGGTGTGCATGACGAGCCGGAAGCGCGGATCGTCGTCGAAGCCGTGCTCGCGCATCATCAGCTCCGAGTACATCCCCCAGCCCTCGACGAACTCGGGCGCGTCGGTCAGCAGCCGGGTCAGCGACCGGTTCCGCCGCGCGGTGTCGAGCTGGAGATGGTGGCCCGGGTAGGCCTCATGGATGCTGGTGTTGCTGATCGACGCGTAGTTGTGCTCGCGCATCGCGTTCGGATCGTGGTCGACCGACGGCGTGACGATGTAGATGCCCTTCGGGTTCGCGTCGAACGCGGCCGGATCGAAGTAGGCCGCGAACGGCACGACGTTGCGCAGATACGACGGGGTCTCGATGACGTCGATCCGTTCGTCGGCGGGCACGGTCGCAAGGTCGTGCTCGATGAGATGGGTGCGCGCCCGGACCATCGCATCGCGATAAGCGTCGAGCGCGGCCGCGAACGACGCCGGCTGGTCGCTCTTGATGCGTTCGATGGCGCTCGTCTCGTCGCCGTCGGGGTCGACCTCGCGCGCTGCCGCGGCGCGAGCGGCATGCTCCTCGCGCAGGCGTGCCCAGCCGAGCTCGAGGATGGCATCTGCGTCGAGCCCGTCGAAGGCGCGCAGCCCGACCAGCGCGTCGTGGCGCTCGCGCCCGATCGCCCATTCGTCGGTCCCGCCGGGCAGCGTGTCCTCGAGCCAGGCCGTGTACAGCTCGATCGCCAGCTTGGCTGATTCGCCCGCCCGGACCAGGCGGCGCTGCTCGGCCGCGGGCAGGCTGTCCTCTCCCGCCGCGACGAGCTCGTCGAAGAAGGCGGGCAGCTCGGCGGCAGTGTCGATCTCGATCTGCTGCCAGCGACGGACCTGCGGGACGGTGGCCCGTGTCTTGGCCTCCTCGAGATAGGTGGCCGTCGCCTCGAGCCGGCCGGCGATGGCATCGAGGCGCTCGGGCAGCGGTGCGTGGTCGCGGGCGAACAGCAGGAACAAGCCGTCACCGAGGGTGTCGAGGGCGAGCGACCGGCGCTCCCAGATGCGCAGGATGTCGGCGTCGAAGATGGCGCGGCGGACGTTGTGGCGCTCGAGGTCGCGCTCGAAGGTGGCCGCCGGCGACAGGCCGGCCGGGTCGATGGCCTCGATCCTGGCGAGATGAGCCTGGTCGGCGGCGAGCTCCGCCATGACGGCCTCGCGACTGCCGTCGCCGAGCAGGTCGTCGTCCTGGTGCAGGCCGATCGCGGTGGCCAGCACGGGGTTGTCGCGGACGAGCCGGACGAAGCGAGATTCGACCAGGTCGTACAGCTGCTCGTCGAGGGGGCCGGGCTCCGCCGCGGGCACGGGGCGCGGCAGCGGCGGAGCAGGGCGATGGTCGGTCAAGTCTGGGCTACCTCCGGCGCGCCCGGGTGGGTCGCGATGGACGGATGGATGGTCTGGCGGCGGACCCTCGTCGCGCGGGTCCGGTCGTGGCTCGCGTTCCGGCCGGTGGCCGGCAGGTCAGGCGGTGGCGGGCTCGGCGACCGGTCTGGTCTCGGCCAGCGCCGCCCGGGTCGCGTCGATCACGAAGTCGATGTCAGCTCGAGTCACCCCGTAGTGGGTCACGGCGCGCACCTGCCCGTGGGGATATTCCACCATCTCGACGTCCCGCGCTCGGAGCGCCGCGAGGAACGCGGCCCGGTCGCGCTCGACCTTGAACAGGACGAAGTTCGTGCGCACGCGGGCTGGGTCCAGCGGCCCGGGTGTCGGCTGGGCCGTCCCGCCGGCTGCAACGATCCCCTCCATCCCGGCGAGCGCTTCTGCCAGTCGGCGGGCGTTGGCGTGGTCGTCGGCGATGCGCTCGATCGTGCCGTCCGGTCCGCTCGACAGGGCGACCAGGCCGGCCGCGGCCAGGATCCCCGCCTGGCGCATCCCGCCGCCGACCATCTTGCGGGCGCGTCGAGCGCGCCAGATGACGTCACGCGGACCGACGACGACCGAGCCGACCGGACAGGCGAGCCCTTTCGACAGGCAGAACGTGACGGTGTCGGCCGGGCCCGCCAGATCGGTGGGTCGGACGCCCTGGGCGACCACCGCGTTCCAGAACCGGGCGCCATCGATGTGGAGCGGGACGCCATGCGCCTTCGCGATGTCGGCGACGGCGCGGGTGTACTCGGGGGTCAGCGGCTGGCCCATCGAATGGGCGTGGGTGTTCTCGATGGTGATCAGGCCGCTGATCGGCTCGTGCGGGTCGCTCGGGTCGCGGAAGGCGGCGTCGATCTCGGCGAGGTCCATCGTGCCGTCGGGCTTGTCCTCGAGCGCGCGCACGCTCGCGCCGACGATCACGGCGTGGCCGGCTGCCTCGTCGATGACGAGGTGATGCTCACGACCCGCGATGGTCTCCTCCCCGCGTGCGAGGTGGGCCATCTGGGCGACGAGGTTGCCCATCGTGCCGCTGGCCACGAACAGGCCGGCTTCCTTCCCGAGCAGCTCCGCGGCACGTGCCTCGAGGGCGTTGACCGTCGGGTCGTCGCCGAACACGTCGTCGCCGACCTCGGCGTCGGCCATCGCCCGTCGCATGGCCGGGGTGGGGTGCGTGACGGTGTCGCTGCGAAGGTCGATCCGTGGCATGGGGGCCGAGTATAGGTCGGGTCGGATGACCGAGGTCGATGGCGACAACCCCGACGCCCTCTGCTATGCTCCGCCCTCGCCGCAACTGGACCCGTGGTGTAGCGGCCCAACATGCCAGCCTGTCACGCTGGAGATCGCCGGTTCGAATCCGGTCGGGTCCGCCATCACTCCGCATTTCCCTACGCCCCGTCCGCCCGCCCGGACGGGGCGTTCCTCTGCCCGTTCGGGCGCGTGCGAGGCGCCGTCAGCCGTCGTCGGCCCATCCGGCCGACCTCTGTCACACTCCGGCCGGTGAAAGGGCGCCCGTTCCCGGTCCTGCTCGGCCTGCTGCTCGTCGCCCTCGTGACCGTGCTGGCCGTCGGCCAGCTCGGGATCGTCGGCGGAGCCTCCGGCACGGCTCCCAGCCTGGGCCCCAGTGCCGGTACCCCGACAGCTCCACCCGCGTCCGAACCAGCCTCCGCGACCGGTGCATCTCCGGCGCCTTCGGCAAGCGAGGGCGGCACAGCCGCGGCGCCATCCGCCAGCCCGGTCGCGGCCCAGACCGGCCCCATCACGGATGTCCCCATCGTCCCGGTCACGAACTTCCGGGCGGCCCCCACCGCCACGACCCACGCCGAGCTCGAGGACGTGGTGGCCGGCAAGAGCACGCGCTACACGGCGCTCGAGCTCGTCGCCGGCGAGGCCGATGCGATCCTCGCCGCGCTCAAGGTCGACCGGCCGAGCGATCCGGCGCTCCTCATCCTCGCTCCCGACGAGGCGACTCTCGCCGCGGACCTCACCAAGAACGGCAAGACCCTGGCCTTCCTGCGGGCAGATGAGGTGGGCCCGGAGGTTCGCGCTCTGGCCTGGGGCGACAATGCCCTGTTCGGCGTCGACCGGGTCAAGGCGATCAAGGACTGGCCGCTGACCGCGCGACTCCCGGCCGCGAGCGCGGCGACCGCCTACGACCCCGCCGCCACCTGGACCCTGTTCGCCGGCGGCGACATCATGCTCGACCGCGGCGTCTACCAGACCCTCGCGCTGAAGGGCAAGGGCGCCGACTTCCCATTCGACGGCGGCACGGCCGACATCACCGGTCGCGTGTGCTGCTCATCGTTCGGCTGGGAGGTGCCGCGGACGCAGCGGACCGGGGACGCCGGCGCGGTCCGGGCGCTCATCAAGGGCGCCGACATCGCCGTCGCGAACTTCGAGAACCCGGCCCCGGACAAGCCCAAGTACCACACCTCGGGGACCGTCTTCTCCGCCGACCCGAGGTTCATCGCCGGGCTGGCCGACGCCGGCATCGATTACGTCTCGCTGGCCAACAATCACATCCGGGACGCGGGCGGGGCGGGCCTCTTGCAGACCATCAAGAACGTGAAGAAATACGGGATCGCGGTCTCGGGCGCGGGCAAGGACCTTGCCGCGGCGCGCAAGCCGGCCATCCTCGAGGCCGGCGGCATCAAGGTCGCGATCCTTGGTTACGACGCGATCGCCAGCTCGTACCACGCGACCGCGAGCAAGATCGGCAGCGCGCCGCTGTCGGCCAAGAACGTCAAGGCGGACGTCGCCGCAGCGCGCGCCGCCGGCGCCGACCTCGTCATCGTCTACCCACACTGGGGCACCGAATACGACGACACGCCCTTCCCGCAGCAGAAGCTGCTGGCCCGGATGATCATCGACAACGGCGCCGACATGGTCATCGGCAACCACGCTCACTGGGCGGCCGCCATGGAGATCTACAAGGGCAAGCCGATCTGGTACGCGCTCGGCAACTTCGTGTTCGACCAGACCTGGTCCGAGCCGACGATGGAGGGGATCACCCTCGAGCTGACGTTCCGGGGGACGAAGCTCGTCCAGGTCCACATCCACCCGCACATCATCCTGGACAAGGCGCAGCCCAACTTCCTCGACCCTGCCGGCGATGGACGCGTGGTCATGGGCCAGGTGTTCTCGGCGTCGAAGGGCCTGTTGCCCTGGTGACGGCGCGCGTCAGGCGAGGCGAAGCTCCAGGAAGTCGTCAGCCCGGAGCATGGCGAGGCCCAGACGCACGATCCACGGGACGGCGCGATGAGCCGGATCGCGGAACAGCCGAGGCTCGACGAGGTGGGTCGACCGCCCGCGCGTGACGAGGTCGCACGATCCCGCGGCGAGCACGTTCCGCACCCAGTCCGTCTCCGTCCCGTAGGTCAGCGCGAAGACCAGTCGGTCGCCGCGTCGGAAGGACAGGACGGGCGTCCGGTACTCGCGGCCCGACCGGCGGCCACGATGGACGAGGATGCCGAAGCCCGGCAGCCGGACGACGATCGGCCCGAGGATGGGATTCGTGACCCGTCGATTGAACCGCGCGATCCGGCGCGGGATCGGCATCGCCCGGTCAGGCGATCCCGGCGAACAGGTCCGTTTCGGGCAGAGCGGTCTCGACGCGCGATTCCTGCAGGATGTACGCCTCGTTCGCCCAGCCGTCGCGCCAGCCGTCGAAGCCCATCAGCATGAACCCGCTCTGATCGCTGATCTGCGTGACGTGCTCGTGGATGGCGTCCCACTTGGCCTTGAGGGGAGCCCCCGACACGTCGATCCAGGTCGTGATCTGGTCGTCGGGCACGAGCATCTTGGCCGCGAACTCCTCCATCTCGGCGATCTGCTCGGGCGTGGCGTCGTCGGCCGGGGCCCACCACGGCTTCTGGCCGGCTTCCTTCATCCGCGCATTGATCTTCTCGCGGACGGAGGCGGGGATGGCCTGGATGTAGAGCTTCGAGGGCGACCACGGTTCCAGCCCGGGCTCCTCGAACTGTTCCGGGTACCACTCCCTGTCGCCGGCGCGGGCGAATGCCCTGACCGCGACGTCATGTGTGCGGATGTGATCGGGATGACCGTACCCGCCGAACTCGTTGTAGGTGGTCATGACATCCGGCTGGTAGAGCCTGACCAGCCAGGTCAGCCGCCGCGCCGCCTCGTCCAGGTCGGCCATCCAGTAGCTGCGCGGGTCGCGGTTGCCATCGGTGCCCATCATCCCGGAGTCCCGGTAACCGAGGTTCTCCCACTCGGTCACGCCGAGGAGCCCCATCGCCCGCTCGAGCTCGCCGGCCCGGATCTCACCGAGGCGGCGATGGTTGTCCGCGGTGTCCATGTCCGGCACGACGATCTCGCCGAGCTCTCCCCGGGTCCCGGTCACGAGGACGACGCGACGACCGGCCTCGACGGCCTTCGCCATCGCGCCGCCCGTTCCGATCGTCTCGTCGTCCGGGTGGGCGTGCACGGTCATCAGCGTCGGGCGATGCGGTCCAGTGGGGTTCGTCATGTTCCGGATGCTATCGCACCCCGGACTTCCTGGGCATTCCTGACCGGCCGAATGGCGGCGACGATGACGCCATGATCGATCGCATCCCGCGCCGTCTTCGCCTCGCGTTCACCGGCTCGACGGCGGCCGCCGACGGCTCCCCCGACGTCTCGACGACCTCGGCACACGAGGTCGACTTCGTCGCCTACGGTTTGGACTGCGTCCTGTCCGGCCGGACCGTCCTCGACGGCGACCGCCTGACCGACATGCTCAATGAGCACGACGAGTACGCGCTCGTCGACGTCATGGTCGAGCGGTTCGATGGTGGCCCGCCGATCTCCGTCCCCGAGGTCGTCGTCAGGCGCGACGATCTGTGGCTGGTCCATGCCACCGAACCGCGCGGCAACAGTGAGCGGCGTCATCGGACGGCGCAGCAGCACATCGCGATGACGATGGGCCCCTACGAGGTGCGCGGTTTCTACCACGCACTGCCTGGCACCGATCCCGCGACGGCCATCAGGCGACGCAAGCCGATGGTGCCCCTGACCGGGGCACGGATCGAGTACACGATCGCCGGCCAGGAGCGTGAGGTCGAGGTCGACGCGGTCATCGTCAACCGCGACCAGGTCGAACGGATCGCGGAGGTCGAACCCGACAGGTTCGAATTCCCGGCGCGTCCCGGGCGGGTCGAGGCGCAGGGCTCCTAGCGCATCTCCCAGGGCGCCCGCGGCTACCATCGGGCGACCATGGCCGCCCGCACTGATCCCGCCGTTCCAGCCCCTGCGTCCGGGCCGCTTGCCGGCCTGAGGGTGATCGACTGCTCGACGGTCCTGGCCGGGCCGTACTGCACGATGCTTCTGGGCGACCTCGGCGCCGAGGTCGTCAAGATCGAGCCGCCCGAGGGTGACGCGACGCGCGGCTGGGGCCCGCCGTGGGTCGGCCCGGCCGACACCGAGGGTCGGCGGACCGCCGCCTACTACCTGGCCGTCAACCGCAACAAGCGCGGGATGCGGCTCGACCTCAAGTCACCCGAAGGCGCGGCGATCCTGCGGCGGCTCCTCACCGACGCCGACGTCCTGGTCGAGAACGCGCGGGTCGGCGGCTTCGCGCGGCTCGGCTTCGATGACGCGACGCTCGAGGCTCTCAACCCGCGGCTGGTCCACCTGGCCATCTCCGGTTACGGGACGACCGGCGCGGCCGCGAACCGGCCCGGCTACGACTTCGTCATCCAGGCGGCGAGCGGCCTGATGTCGATCACCGGCGAGCCCGACGCCGAGGGCGGCGGCCCGACCAAGGTCGGCGTCGCGATCAGCGATGTCGTGTCGGGGATGCTCGGGGCGGTCAGCGTCCTCGCCGCGCTCGTCGGACGCGAGCGGGACGACGGCCCGACCCCGGGGCGCGGCCAGCGGATCGACATCTCGCTCCTCGGCGCGACGCTGGCCAGCCTCGTCAACCAGGCACAGAACGCGTTCGTGAGTGGCGTGGCGCCCGGCCGGCTCGGCAACGCCCACCCGAACATCGTGCCGTACGAGACCTTTGCCACGGCCGATGGTGCGGTTGCGATCGCGGTCGGCTCGGCGCGCCAGTGGCCGCGGCTGTGCGCCGCGCTCGGGCTGGACGGGCTGGCGACGGATGCTCGCTTTGCCACGAACGGCGACCGGGTGGAGCGGCGGGCCGAGCTCCGCCCGATCCTCGCCGAGCGCTTCGCGGAGCGCTCGACCGCCGATTGGCTGGCCGCCCTCGATGCGGCCGAGATCCCGTGCGGGCCGATCAACGACATCGTCGCCGCATTCGCCTCGCCCGAGGCGGTCGAGCTCGGGATGACGGTCGAGCAGGAGCATCCCGCGTGGGGCGCGATCCGCCAGGTCGGCATCCCGTTCACGTTGGCTGCGACGCCGGCCACCATCCGGACGCCGCCGCCGGCTCTCGGCGAGGACACCGAATCGATCCTGGCCGAGCTCGGCTACGCTCCGGCGGAGACCGCGGACCTTCGCGCGCGCGGGGTCGTCTGACGGCGGTGCCGGAGACGGTGGCGCCGGCGGGACCGAAGCGACGGCGGGACCGCGGCACGATCACGATCCCCGCGGTCCCGTTTTCAGACCCGATCCGGATCGTCTCATCTGGTCTCCGCATCGAGGCCGGTCGGGTGCAGCCCTGCACGCACGGCGCCCGGAGGGCACTCAGGCCGCTGCTAGACTCGGAGGCCGACCCGTCCACACCATCTGGAGGCACTCCGCATGACCGACGACCGCGAGCGCTGGGCGCTGATCCTCGGCGGCTCATCGGGGATGGGCGAGGCGACCGCGATCACGCTCGCGAGGGCCGGCTACAACATCTGCGGGATCCATCTCGACTTTCGCGCCGCCCTCGCCCACGTCGACGAGGTCAAGGCAGCCATCAAGGCCGAAGGCGTCGAAGCCCTGTACATCAACATGAATGCCGCCGACGACGAGAAGCGGGCGGCCGCGCTCGAGACCCTCCGCGGGCGGTTCGATGCCGCGCGGTCGGCCGGTCGCGAGCCCTACGTCCGGGTCGTGATGCACTCGCTCGCGTTCGGCTCGCTGGTGCCATTCCTCACCGAGGACCCGAAGGCCGGCGTCGATCGCAAGAAGATGGAGATGACCCAGGACGTGATGGCCAACAGCCTCGTCTACTGGGTCCAGGACCTGTGGCGCGGCGGGTTCCTCGGCCAGGGCTCGAAGATCTACGCGATGACCTCGGAGGGCTCGACCCGAGTGGTGCCGTCGTACGGCGTCGTGTCGTCGGCCAAGGCGGCGCTCGAATTGCACGTTCGCCAGCTCGCGATGGAGCTCGCTCGGCAGGGGACCGGGGCGACCGCGAACTGCATCCGGGCGGGCGTCACGATCACCCCGGCGCTGCTCAAGATCCCCGAGGCCCAGACCATGATCGACATCACCATGAAGCGGAACCCGACGGGCCGGATGACGACCCCGCAGGACGTCGCCAACGCGATCCTCGCCCTGTCCGGCGACGGCACCGAGTTCATCAACGGCGACATCATCAGCGTCGACGGCGGCGAGTTCGTCACGGGTTCCTAGGCCGGCCCACGGGATGAGCGGCCGGGTCATCGTCGTCGGGTCGGTCAACGTCGACCTGGTCGTCACGACCGAACGACTGCCGGCGCCCGGTGAGACGGTCGTCGGCGGGCGGTTCACGCGGCATCATGGCGGGAAGGGCGGCAACCAGGCGGTCGCGGCGGCGCGGCTCGGCGCCGCGGTGTCGCTGGTCGGGGCGGTCGGCGGCGACACGTTCGGGGACGAGGCGCGGGCGGTGCTCGAAGCCGAAGGGGTCGACGTCGGCGGACTGCTGACGCTGCCGAACGAGCCGACCGGCGTTGCCCTGATCCTGGTCGACGAGGCCGGCGAGAACAGCATCGCGGTCGCCGGCGGCGCGAACGCGGCGCTCACCTCGGTCCAGGTGCGGGCCGCATTGAAGCGGCTCGACCTCGCCATCGAAGACGTCGTGTTGGTCGGCCACGAGATACGGACCGGGGCCACGCACGAGGCGATCCGGCTTGCCCGGCTGGCCGGCGCGACCGCGATCCTCAACCCGGCACCGGTCGCGGGCCTCGGCCGGCCGACACTCGACCTGGCGACCATCCTGACCCCGAACGAGGGCGAGCTGGTGGGCCTCGTCGGGCCGGAGGGCAGCGCGTCCGCGCGGGCGAAGCGCCTGCTCGGGTCGGAGCCCGCCGGTCGCGCGGCGCTGGTGAGTCTCGGGGCACGCGGCGCTCTGCTGCTGGCCGGCCGTCAGGCTCGGGCGATCGCTCCGCCACGCGTCGAGGTGATCGACACGGTCGGTGCGGGCGACACGCTCAACGGAGCGCTCGCGGCGGGTTTGGCTGCCGGACTCGATCTCACGGTTGCTGCCCAGCGGGCCGTGGTCGCTGCCTCGCTGGCGACAACCCGAACAGGCGCGCGCGAGGGGATGCCGACGGCGGCTGCGCTCGAGTACGCCCTCACGAAGGGTGCGCGAACGTAGGCGAGGTCGGCCCGACGATAGCGTCCAGGAGCCTGCGCGCGCGGGCAACCGCGCGAGTGGAGGCTCGGTCAGGTGCCCTCGGTCGTGGCGATGGCCGGCGCCGACCGGCCACGCCGTCGTCGCTGCGAGATCCAGCCCGACTTCGGCGAGAAGAGCAGGGCGAGTGCGAAGAACAGGGTCTCGACCAGCACGATCGAAGCGCCCGATGCCACGTTCAGGTAGTAGCTCACGTACAGCCCGACGACCGCAGACACGACCGCGACCCCGATCGCGACCCGGACCAGGTCCCAGAACTTGTCGACCAGGAGCTGCCCAGTCGCGGCCGGAGTCACCAGCATCGCCACGACCATGATGATGCCGACCGCCTGGATGCTGACGACGATGGTCACCCCGATGAGCCCGAGCAGGAGGTAGTCGAGCATCACGACCGGCAGACCCGACGCCGCCGCGCCGGCCGGGTCGAACGAGGCGTACAGCAGCTCCTTGCGCAGCACGGCCACGACCAGCAACACGATCCCGCCGAGCACGGCGATCTGGATGATGTCCGCGGTCGTGATCCCGAGCACGTTGCCGAGGAGGTAGCTGAACAGGTCGGCGACGTAGCCCTGGATCGTGCTGAACAGCACGATGCCGAACGCGAACATCCCGGCGAACAGCACGCCGACCGCGGTGTCGAAGCGAAGCGCGCCACGGCGGGCGACCGCGCCGATCGCTAGGGCCGTTCCGACGGCCGCGATCGCGCCGCCGACGTACAGCGGGATGCCCAGCAGGAACGCGATGACCAGTCCCGGGAATGCCGCGTGACTGACGGCGTCGCCGATGAACGCGAGGCCGCGCAGGACGACGAAGGCGCCCATCACCGCGCAGACGATGCCGACGAGGATGGCAGCGACGAGCCCGCGCTGCATGAAGCCGAAGGCCATCGGGTCGAGCAGGAAGTCGAGCACGTCAGCGACCTCCCTCGTGGAAGTGATGCTCGCCGGGTGCCGCGTCGTCGTGGTGATGGGCGTCGTCGATGATCGTCCGGTCGCCGGCCGGCAGCACGATCACGTGGCCGCCATACGTCGCCGACAACAGCGCCGGGTCGAGCACGAGGTCCGCTGCACCGAAGGCGACGATCCGCCCGTTGATGAACGCGGCCTGATGGAAGTGATGGGCCGCGCTCGCCAGGTCGTGCGTCGTCGCCACGACCGTCCGGCCTGCATCCGATTCGGCCTCCAGGATCCGCATCAGGTCCTCCTGGGTCGTGACGTCGACCCCCGTGACAGGCTCGTCGAGGAGGTACAGGTCGGGCCGGGCCGCGAGCGCCTTGGCGAGGAAGACCCGCCGGCGCTGCCCGCCCGACAGCGCTCCGATCTGCCGGTCGCGGTCGTCGGCCATCCGGACCGTCTCGAGGGCCGCCGCGACCGCCTCGCGATCCTCGCGGCTCGGGGAGCGACCGAAGCCGATCAGCGGCACGCGACCCATCATCGCCACGTCGCCGACCGTCACCGGGAACCCCCAGTCGACGAGCTCGGCCTGGGGCACGTAGGCGATCCGCTTGGCCGATGCCCGGGCGGGACCGCCGAACACCTCGACCGAGCCCTCGAACGGCGGCAGCAGCCCGGCGATCGTCTTGAGCAGGGTGCTCTTGCCCGAGCCGTTCGGCCCGATGACGGCCAGGAGCGAGCCGGTGGGGATCTCCAGGTCGACGTCGGTGAGGGCCACTCGGTTGCCGTAGCCCGCCGTCACATGGCGGAGGCTGACCGCCGCGGCCGCGCCGACGCTCACCGGAGCGAGCGCACGATCTGGTCCACGTTCCACGCCATCATCTTGAGGTATGTGTCGTACGGCGGCGGCCCGACGGTGTCGTTGTAGAGCGTCGTCACGACGTTGGAGACACCCGCTTCCTGGGCGAGCGTCTGCGCGAGCTCGGGGCTGAACTGGGCCTCGGCGAAGACCGCCTTCACGCCGGACGCCCTGACCTTCTCGACCAGGCCCGCCAGCTGGGACGCGCTCGGCTCCTGGCCGACGTTCGGCAGGATGACCCCGATCAGCTCGAAGCCGTAGTGGGCGGCGAAGTACGGGAAGGCGTCGTGGAACGTCACGAGCTTGCGGTTCGCCGGCGGGATCTGCGCGAGCGCGGCCTTGTTCGCCTCGTCGAGCGCCTGGAGCTGGGTCGTATAGGCGGCGGCGTTCGCGGCGTACGTGGCCGACCCGGCCGGGTCCAGCTTGGTGAGCGCGGCGGCGATGGCCGGGACGTAGTGGCTCGCGACAAGGCTCGGGTCGAGCCAGAAATGCGGGTTCGCTTCACCGTCGACGGTGATCGTCGGGATCCCGTCGCCGAGCACGAGCCGTGTCGCCTGCTCCTCGCCCGACGCCTGGAGCAGCTTGTCCAGGAAGTCGTCGAGCCCGACGCCGTTCGAGACGATGAGGTCGGCGCCCGCGAGCTGCCGCGCGTCGTCGGGCTTGGGCTCGTAGTCCTCGGGGCCGACACCTGGCGGGATGATCGAGCTGACCGACACGCGGTCCCCGCCGACATTGCGGACGATGTCGGCGAAGACGGTGGTCGTGGCCACGACTCGCATGGCGCCCGCGCCGGACGGGTTCGGATCGGCGCCACCGCCGCACGCTGCGACCATCGTCGCGATCGCGATGATGGCCGTCAGGATGAGACCGAGTCTCGTTCGCCTGTGCGGTCGGCTCGGCTCGGTGCGCGTCATCGGGGCTGCCGTCAGGCCGTGATCGAGGTCGGGCGGGGCCGGGCGGCCAGGCAGCCCGGGCACAGCCCGAACAGCTCGAGGCGGTGGTCGTCCACCCGGTAGCCCGTCTGCCGCGCGACCTCGCGCAGGATGGGCCGGAGGCCGACATCCGCGATCTCGCTCGCACGACCGCAGTTCGAGCAGACGACGTGGTGATGGTGCGCCGGTTCGCAGCCGACGTATGCGTGCTCGCCCGACGGGAGGTCGAGGCGCTCGACGGCGCCAAGTCCTTCGAGGACCTCGAGGGTCCGGAAGACCGTCGCCCGCCCGATGCCGAGGTTGCTGCGGCGCGCGGCATCGACCAGCTCGGCGGCCGTGAAGTGGCCGACCTGGTCCGCGATGAGAGCCGCCAACGACGCGGCGCGGCTCCGTCAGCCGGTATCCGGCGCGGTCCAGCGCGGTCACGATCGGTGTCGGGTCGCCCATGCGTGCGATCGTAGCACAGTTGAGACGGAGTCTCATTAGATGGTGGCCGGAGATGCCATCCGGCATGGCCGTTCCCCCGGACGCCGGCCGTCGACAGTACGGGCGGCGCAGGACCATCGAGCGGGGGAGCGGTGACGCTCCATCCCCGCACACTCGCGCCGCGAGCGGACCGTGCCGGCGTGGCATGTCCGAGCGTGGCCCGTCCTGGGCCGTCTGAGGGGACACCCGAAACATGACCGTGAACCTGCTCCAACGCAAGAAGCGGGGGAGCGCGACTCCGGATCCGACGCCGACGAAGACGCAGATCGCCATCGGCGAGACGGGAGCCCGTGTCTCCTACTGCCCGTCGTGCGGGAGCCCGGTGTCCGCCGGGACCTGGCGTTGCCCGGGCTGCGGCGCCACGCTCATCCTCGGTGTGGCCGTCAAGCGCGGCTCGGCCATCCTCGCGGTGGGGATCGTCGTCGGGATCCTGTCGGGTGGCGTCGTCACGGCATCGGTGATCAGCGCGCCGCTGCGCGACAAGCCCGCGGAGGCGGCTGTCGTGGCGACCGTGGCGCCCGCGACGCCCGCCACGTCCGCCGTGACCTCGATCCCGACTGCTGCGGCCGTCGCCATCGCCGCGCCCCAGGCAGCCGTCACGGCCCTGAGCGGGACGGCCCTCGTCAACGGCCGGATCTCGGCCGATACGGCGACGATGGCCGCGACCCTGGCGAACCCGAAGGCCGCGACGATGGACGTCGTCAGCTCCCTTCGGGCGTTATCGGCTGATGCGGCGCTCGGCGTCGACCAGGCCGCGCGGCTTGCCACCTGGCACGAAGCCGACTCGGTGCGCGGCGAGCTCGACGATTTCTATCAGTCGATGTCGAAGACCGCGAACCTGGCCTTCGGCACATCGCTCGACGACGCGCCCGGTTATCGCCGATGGGCGAACGAGATGCTGGGCGTGCTGCGTGGCCTGTCGACGGTCGATGCCGGGTCGCGCACGCTCGCCGCCACCATCGGTATCGAGCTTCCGCCGGTCACTCTGCCCGCCTCGCACTGAGCCCGCGCGTCCGATCCCTCGAGTCTCCGGTCAGGGAGTCGCGGTCGACGGCGCGTACCCGGTCAGCTCGACGTAGCCCTCGCCGCCAAGCGGTGTCCCGGCGCGCGTCGCGTGGACGACCTGCGAGCCCTCCCAGTAGACGACGCCGGTCGTCGCCCGGGTGTCGAGCTCCTGGTCGGCGACCGTCGGCCGGAGATCGATGACGAGGTCGTCGCCCGGGATCGTGATCGTCCAGCCGGCGGGATAGACCGCGCCCGTGGCGGGGCTGGTCCAGTGCCCCGTGACATCGACGCTGAACGCGTCCCGCTCGAGGTGGCGGACGCTCCCGTCCGCGGCGACGACCGTGCCGTAGATCAACGGGTAGCTGCCGTCGGCATCTCGCACGAGCGACAGGGTCAGGTCCGTTCCGTCGGCCAGGTTGACCGCGAACCAGTCCCAGCCGCCGCCGCCGACCGAGATGAAGTCACCCCACTGGTGATCGAACCAGGCCGAGCCGTCGACGGTCAGCGTCCGGCCGTCGACGCGTCAGCGTCCCGGTCGCGTCCATGGCGGTCCGCGAGTAGTAGTACGAGCTGCCGGCGGGCCCGAAGTCGATCCAGCCATCGGCTCCGTGGAGGGCCGGCGGCTTCGTCGCGGCGAGCGTGAGGTCCAGTCCGAGGCCGCCTGGCATGCCGGCCACGGCCGCCTCATCAGGCGCGAGGGTGGCAGTCAGGTGATCGTGGCCATCGGCCCCGGCCATCGCCCACGCTGGTCGTCCCTGCGTGGCGGGCTGGGACGGGTCGGCCCCGGTCAGCGACAGGTCGAACCCGGTCGGCTGGCCATCCGGCCCGCGCGGCGACCGGTCGACCTGCGGGCCGACCTCGAGCCGCTGGCTGTAGGCGAACCGCTGGCCCGACTCGTCGGTGAGCGCCAGGTGCGAGACCCACGAGGTCGGGAAGTTGCCGCGCTCGGCGCGGAAGACCACGAACTCGAAGCCGAACCGGGCGCCGGTCGCGTCGCGGAGATGGCCGGTGTAGTACCACCACTCGGTCAGCCGGTCGTGCGGGCCGTCGTCGCGTGGCAGGACCACGGGGAGCGGATCCGCGCCGACGACCGGACGAGCGGTCGGGGCTACTGGCGTCGGCAGGAACGGGGTCGGGTTGGCGAGGATCGGCGCGCCGGCAGCCGAGCCGGTGCAGCCCACGAGGACCAGCGCAAGGAAGAGGACGAGGATGGTCGGGCGGGAGCGGCGCTTCCTCGTCATCGGATCGCGGCCTCCACCTCGGCCTCCGACGCGGGGAGCCGGCCGGCCAGCAGTCGCTCCAGCGTCGCCGGCATCCACCAGTTCCATCGACCGAGCAGGCGCATGGTGGCCGGCACGAGCAGCGCGCGGATGACGGTCGCGTCGAGCGCCACCGCGATCGCCATCCCGACGCCGAGCGCCTTGATCAGGACGATGTCGGCGAAGGCGAACGACCCGGCCACGACCACGACGATCAGCGCCGCCGAGGTCACGATCCGGCCGCTGCGCTCCATCCCGCCGGCGACCGCCTCGACGTTGTCGCCGGTCCTGTCCCAGACCTCCTTCATCCGGGTCAGCAGGAAGACCTCGTAGTCCATCGACAGGCCGAACAGGACGCAGAACAGGATCACCGGTTGGGTGGTTTCGACGAAGCCGAGCGGCGCGAACCCGAGAAGCGCCGAGAGGTTGCCGTCCTGGAAGATCCAGACCAGCGCTCCGAAGCTGGCCACGATCGACAGCGTGTTCATGACCAGGGCCTTGGCCGGCAGCACGACCGAGCGCAGCAGCACGAACAGCACGAGGTAGGTCGTCACGATGATGAACAGCAGGGTCCGCGGGAAGTCGGCGCGGACGCGGGCCACCACGTCGGCGACATCCGCCGCGCCACCACCGACGAGGACCGTCATCCCGGCCGGTGGCGCGAGGGGGCTGCCCGGTGTCCGGAGATCGGTCACCAACGCCTTGCCCTCGTCGCTGTTGCCATTGAACGGGGTGTAGACGGTGAACCCGGTCACGTCGCCCTTGGTCGTGGCAGCCAGGGCCGTCTGGATGTACCGGTCGCGCGGCCCGTTGGGGTCGCTGTACAGCAGCGGGTACTGGGCCAGGGTCATCCGCGGGTCCACGTCGACGAGGCTGTCGACCCGGGTGACCCGCGGATCTGCCTCGAGTCGCCGCGAGTAGTCGTACAGGGCGGCAAGGTTGGTCGGCGACGTTGCCGGACCGTCGGTCCGGATGGCGATCACGAGCGGCGCGAACTCGCCAGCCCCGAAGTCGGCCTGGAGGCGGTCGAAGGCGGCCCGCGACGGCACCTCCGGCGGCAGGATCGTGGCATCCGGCGCGTTGAACCGGACGTGCAGGAACGGCGACCCGAGCAGGAGCAGGAAGGCCAGTGTCGGGATGATGACCGCGACCGGATGGCGCATCACGCCACGCGCAAGGCGCGACCACCGCCCTTCCGTCCCGGGCGTCCGGGCGACCGACCGGACCGCGAACCGGTCCACCCGTGCTCCGAGGATGGTCAGGATCGCGGGCAGCAGCGTCAGCGCGGACGCCACCGCCAGCGCGACGACGATGGCGCCGGCGATGCCGACCGAGCGCAGGATCATGAACTCGAACAGGACGAGGCCGAGCAGGCCGAGCAGGACCGTCAGGCCGCTGAAGAAGACGGCACGGCCCGCGGTCGCGACCGTGATCCGGACGGCTTCGGCGACACGGTCCGGGTCGTCCGGGCGGAGGGCGAGCTCCTCGCGGAAGCGGCTTGTCATCAGCAGCGAGTAGTCGACTCCGAGTCCGAGGCCGAGGAGGGTCGCGAGGTTGAGCACGAAGATGCTCATCGGCGTCAGCGAGGCGACCACGAAGATCCCCGCCAGCGCGACGATGACCGCCGCCCCACCGACGACGAGCGGCACCCCGGCCGCCACCAGCGAGCCGAACACGAAAACAAGCGCGAGCGCCGCCAGCGGCAGCGACACGAGCTCGCTGCGGCGCAGGTCGGATTCCGAGACGGTCTGGACGTCGCCGTAGAAGGCCGGGCCGCCCGCCAGCTCGACCGTCAGCCCGGGCGCGTCATGGATCCGCTCGCGCAGGATCGGCAGCGCCTTCGGCGAATCGTCGGGCGACAGGTCGAGGAACACGATGTCGTAGGCGGTGTGGCGGTCGGCCGAGACCTGGCTCGGCGCGAGCAGGTGCGACACGACGCGGGCGACATGCGGCGCGCTCGGGACGTCGCGGATCGCGTCGGCGGCTGCGGTCTCGAACGCCGGCGTGCCGGCCTCGAGGGTCGGGCTGGAGAAGACCACGACGAGCGCCGACGGCGGCGCCCCGAGCGTGGTCTCGAGGAGCGCCTTGGCCCGCGCGGATTCGAGGTCGTCGAGGATGAACCCGCCGGCGCTCAGCTTGCCCGGCACCTGGGGCGCGAACGGGATGGCCACGACGAGCAGCGCGAGCCACGCCGCGACGACCCACCAGGCGCGGCGCACGACGAAGCGCCCGAGTCGATCGAATGGGGTCACGTGGCTGGTTCGCCTCGTTCACGAGGGTGGTTGGCGGGCGGTCCAATCGTACCCGCGACTGACGTTCCGGGCGTCCGGGCGGTCTGCTAGCATCGCCCCGTGCAGCTGTTCCTTGTCGCCTTCCAGCAGCCGATCCCGTTCGGGATCTCCGCGATCATCGTGATCACGATGATCGGGATCATGCTCAAGGCGGCGATGTCGGCCGAGGGCGGCTCGCGCTGGGTCCGCAAGATCACGAACCCGAACGCGAAGTTCCTGTTCCTGTTCCTGTTCATCGCGTGGGCGCTGTTCTTCGGGATCGGGCTGCAGCTCGTCCCGCACGAGGGCGCCAACTCGCCGTACGGCGGCATCGGCCTGATCGCGCTGTTCAGCGGCTTCTTCATCATGATGGGCTTCCTCTGGGCGGTGATCGGCGAGTAGCCGTCCGGACATGCCGCAAGCCGGCGGAACCATGGATGCGGTGCTCCTCCTCGGCCACGGCGGCCCCGAGATGCTCGAGTACCGCCACGACGTCCCGATCCCCGAGCCCGGAGGCGGCGAGGTCCTGATCGCCGTCCGCGCCGCGGGCATCAACAACACCGACATCAACACCCGCATCGGCTGGTACTCGGGCGGCAGCTGGGCCGGCGCCGCGGTGACGTTCCCGCGGATCCAGGGCGCCGACGTGTGCGGCGAGATCGTGGCTGTCGGCGACGACGTGCCGACGACGCGGATCGGCGAGCGGGTGATCGTCCAGGGCTGCCTTCGCTCGCTCCGCCGTGACGGCCGCGATCCGTGGCTCGGATCGGAGATCGACGGTGGCTTCGCGCAGTTCGTTCGCGTCCCGTCGGCAGACACATACCGGATCGACAGCGACCTGTCGGACGCGCAGCTGGCCGCCGCGCCGTGCTCGTACGGGACCGCTGAGAACCTGCTCCATCGATCGGGGGTCGCGGCCGGCGAGCGCGTGCTGGTCACGGGTGCCTCGGGCGGCGTCGGCTCGGCGGCGGTCATGCTGGCGCGGCGACGTGGCGCTGAGGTCGTCGCCGTCGCCGGCGCCGACAAGGCAGATGCCGTCCGCGCGCTCGGCGCCGAGCGCGTCGTCGGGCGCGACGCGGACCTGGTGCAGTCGCTCGGGCGGGAGTCTGTCGATGTCGTCATCGACCTCGTCGGCGGCCCGGCCTGGCCGTCGCTCCTCGACGTCATGCGCCGGGCGGCCGCTATGCGGTCTCGGGCGCGATCGGCGGCCCGATCGTCGAGCTCGACCTGCGGACGCTCTATCTCAAGGACCTGACCCTCGTGGGCTGCACGTCGCAGGACGCCGAGGTCTTCGGCAACCTCGTCGGCTACCTCGAGCGCGGCGAGGTCGTCCCGCTCGTCGCGCGCACGTATCCGCTCGAGCGGATCGCGGACGCGCAGGCCGATTTCATCGCGAAGCGGCACGTCGGCAAGCTCGTCCTGGTGGTGCCGTCGGCCAGCTGAACCGGACGGTGGACCCGCCCAGGACCATCGCGCTATCATCCGTGGACTTGCAGACTGCATAGACTTTATGCGTCGTCACCTCGGAGGCTCGCCGCGTGGACGCCCAGGAGATCAGGACCGCCGTCGCGCACCAGGACGCCGCGCGGGCCGCCGCCGAGGTGCCGTTCGTCAACCTCGCGGACCCGGCGCGGGCGCTCGGCGCGGATGGGCGTCCGGCCGTCAGCCGCCGCGCCCCGCGCTGGGAGGACGTTCCCGACGCCCAGTGGAACGACTGGCGCTGGCAGCTCAGCAACCGGGTCAACGACCTCGAGGAGATCGAGCAGATCCTCAAGCTGACCGACGACGAGCGCGAGGGCCTGTCCGCGCCCGAGAAGTTCCGGGTCGACATCACGCCGTACTTCATCAGCCTGATCGACCCGAACGACCCGAACGACCCGATCCGCCTGCAGGTCATCCCGACCGCCCGCGAGCACGGCGCGTTCACCGGGATGATGGAGGACTCGCTCGCCGAGGACCGCCACTCGCCGGTCCCGGGCCTCGTCCACCGCTATCCCGACCGCGTCCTGATGCTGGTCACGACCCAGTGCGCGAGCTACTGCCGCTACTGCACGCGGTCGCGCATCGTCGGCGACCCGACCCAGAACTTCAACCGCCGCGACCACGAGGCCCAGCTCGAGTACCTGCGCCGGACGCCGCAGGTCCGCGACGTCCTGATCTCCGGCGGCGACGGCCTGACGCTCGCGCCGAAGCTGTTCGAGTCGATCCTCCGGGGCCTCCGCGAGATCCCCCACATCGAGATCATCCGGATCGGCTGCCGCGTCCCGGTCTTCCTCCCGCAGCGGATCGACGACGAGCTGTGCGAGATGCTCGAGAAGTACCACCCGCTGTGGATCAACCTCCACTTCAACCACCCGAACGAGATCACGCCCGAGGTCTCGCGCGCGGTCGACAAGCTGACCCGGGCCGGCCTGCCGGTCGGCAACCAGAGCGTGCTGCTCGCCGGTGTCAACGACTGCGTCCACATCCAGCGGGCGCTCGTCCACAAGCTGGTCGCCAACCGGATCCGGCCGTACTACCTCTACCAGTGCGACCTGGTCGAGGGGTCGGGCCATTTCCGGACGCCGGTCGGCAAGGGCCTCGAGATCATGGAGGGCCTGCGCGGCCACACCTCGGGCTACGCCGTCCCGACCTACGTCATCGACGCGCCCGGTGGCGGCGGCAAGATCCCGGTCATGCCCAACTACCTGATCAGCTACTGCGATCACAAGGTCGTGCTGCGCAACTACGAGGGCTACATCACGACCTACGAGGAGCCCGAGACGTACAAGCAGCACGACCAGCTCGCCTGCGCCTACTGCCAGCACGAGCGCGCCAGAGCCCGGCCAGTCGGGCGTCCTCGGCCTGCTCGAGGGCGAGCGGATGTGGATCGAGCCGAAGGGCTTCTCCGAGATCCACACTCGCGGCAACACCGAGGCGCACCGGCTCCAGGACCCGTCGAAGTGGGTGCCGTTCGGGGTCGGCGCGATCGAGGGGTCGTCGTCCAACGTCCTGCCCGTGCTCGAGTCGGGCGAGGTCTACGGCCCCGGCGAGGAGCCGCGCCCGCGCGAGGGCGAACCGACCGCGTCGGCCCACGGGGAGCTGCTCTAGGCTCGACCGTCAGCGACGCGCGTAGCGGGCGTAGTAGTCGGCCGACTCGTCCTCGGCGACCGCTGCGGCCCCATATCGGTCCGGGTCGAACGCATCGAGATGTGGGGGCCGGTGGCCGGTCGTGAACTGCTCGGCAAGCAGCTCGGTCAGGTACGGGCCGAGCAGCATCCCGCGCCCGCTCCAGCCGTTCGCCTGCCACCAGCCGTCGAGCTGCGCGGTCGGCCCGACGAGCGGCACGTGGTCGGGCGAGATGTCGTACATGCCGGCCCACTGGCGGATGACCGTGACGTCGGCGAGGGCCGGCGCCTTGCGGACCATCATCGCCGCGGTCCGGCGGAGGAACGCCCACGACGAGCGCTGGCTGACGCCGGCCGGCTCGTCGGGGTCCACGACCCCCATGACGATCTCGCCGCGAAGCGTCTGGTTGAACCAGCCCTCGGTCGGCCGGTAGAAGGTGACGGCCGCCTCGATCGTCCGTCGCAGGGGAGCCGTGACGAGGACCTCGCGTCGGAGAGGTCGGTTCGGCGCGTTGACCCCGGCCAGATCGTTCAGCCCGCTCGACCAGCCGCCGGCCGCATTGAGCACGCTCCGGGTGTCGATCCGGCCGCGGTCGGTGACGACGGCCTCGACGCCGTGGTCGCCTCGCGCGATCCCGGTCACGGAGATGCCGGGCACGATCCGGACGCTGGTGCGGGCCAGGTGCTCGAGATGGGCCCACACGACGGCGTCGTGGTGGACGATCGCGTCGTCGTTGAGGACCGACCCGGCGACCGGCTCGCCGCCGCGCAGGATCGGCAACCGGCGAAGGGTCTCGTCAGGGCCGAGGAACGCGCTCCCGACGCCGATCCGGTGGTGCATCTCGACGATGGCCCGCATCCGCTCGACCTCGGCCGACTCGTACAGCACCCAGGCGTAGCCGAGCCGGTAGAACAGGACGTTGAACCCGAGCTCCTCGCCCATCCGGTCGTACTTCGCCTGGCAGGCGATGGCGACATGGGTGAGCTCCTCGGTCAGCTGCATCGCACGGATGCGGGCGACGTTCCGGCCGGTGGCGCCACCACCCGGGTAGCCGCGGTCGACGATGACGATGTCGCGCACACCGCGCGCCGTGAGCTCGCGCGCGAACCCGAGTCCGGCGATCCCGGCACCGACGATGACGACGTCCGCGCTGGACGGGAGATCGGCGGTCAGGAGCCCGCCGAGACCGTCGTGGCTCATGGGGGCGGAACGAGGTCGCCGAGGCGGACGGGCCGGAGCGGCGGCCGGGCGGTGGGTACGTCGTCCGAGCCGGCCATGCAGGCGAATGCCTGGAGACAGGACGTGCCCTGGCACGGGCCGGTCAGCGCACCGGTCCGGCGCTTGACGAGCTCGGGGTCACGGTAGCCGGCGGCCAGCTCGTCCCGGATCTCGCGGACCCGGACGTCCTCGCAGAAGCAGACCATCGCCTCGGGGTGAGCATGCGCGGTGCTTGGGCGCGCGGCGTGCGGTCGGCCCGTCGCGGAGCCCACGACCGACAGCCTCGGGACCGTCGTCCGACCGTCGTCGTCGAGGACGGGGACGAGGGTGTCGCCTTGCCGTTCGACCGCGGCGCCCGCGGCCAGGACCAGGTCGAGGTTGGGGCTGCGGTCGCCGAACACGACAAGGTCGACCGACAGCCGTTGCCGCCGGCCACCGACCGTCACCTCCGCGCCGGTGACCCGGCGTCCACCGTGGACCTTGATGAGTGAGGTCGTCGGGACGGGCCCGTGCAGGGTCGCGACGCCCGCTTGACGGAGTCGATCGGCAGCGGTCGCCACATCTCCGTCGTTTCCGACGAGCAGGACCCGGCGGCCGGGAAGGACACCGTCGCGATCGACGAGCTCGGCCACGAGCCGGGCGCCCATGACGCCCGGCCGGTCGGCACCCGGGACGAGCGGCACCCGCTCGTACGATCCCGTCGCCGCGACGACCGAACGTGCCGTGATCTCGTAGGCGGCATCGTCGCCCAGTGCCGCGACCGTGCCGTCGTACCAGCCGACGGCCGCGACACCGGTCAGCACCTGGACGCCGGACAGGATCGGCCCCGACCGATCCGGGTCGAGCAGGATGACCGTCGCGCCGGAGTCAGCGGCCTTCGTCGCGGCGGCGACCCCGGACGACCCCGCCCCCACGACCAGCACGTCAGCCTCGAGCAGCCGGCTCGGACGAGGCGGGTGTCCGGTCGCCCGCCTCCCGTCCAGCGCCAACCGCCCCCGTCCCCCGAACCAGCGGAGCACGTCGAGGTACCGCTTGCGCAGCCGGCGTGGCCGCAGGAACCGGTGGTGATAGAACGTCGGTGGGATCCAGCGCGAGAACAGGCCGACCGTCGACAGCATGTCGCGCTCCACCGACGGCCAGGCGTGCTCCCCGCGCGCGATGAGCCCGTCACGAAGAGGGACCCGGCACGACCGGACGCTCGGCACGCCGTCGACCTCGCACTCGCACCAGCCGCACTGGCCGGTCGAGCACATCAGCCCGCGCGGCCGATGGAACCGGAAGCTGCGCGACAGCACGACGCGGTCTGCGGCGAGCAACGCGACCGCGAGCGGCTCGCCCTCGATGCCGTCGTACCCGCGACCGTCGAAGGTGAAGCGGACCTGCCGGCCCGGGGGCCCGGCGGCGACGCGACGCGCCGTCACCTCAGCGGATGTGGAAGGTCGGCGAGCTGTCGATGCAGACCCGCTTCGATTCGAGATAGGCGTCAAGGCCTTCCATCCCGAGCTCACGCCCGATCCCGCTCTGCTTGACGCCGCCGAACGGGCTCTCGGCCAGCCGGACGTAGTGGGTGTTGACCCAGACGTCGCCGACCCGTAGCCGGCGAGCCACCCGGATCGCGCGGTCGAGGTCGGCCGTCCAGACCGCGCTGCCCAGCCCGAAATCGTTGTCGTTGGCGATCGTCAGCGCCTCGTCCTCGGAGTCGAACGTCATCACCGACAGGACCGGCCCGAAGATCTCCTCGCGCGCGATCGCCATCGAGGGCGACACATCGTCGAAGATCGTCGGCGCCATGTACTGGCCGTTCGCCCAATCGCCGCCGAGACGATCGCCGCCCAGCACGAGGCGGGCGCCCTCGGCCCGGCCGCGGTCGACGTATCCGAGCACGCGTTCGAGCTGCCGCGGCGAGACCATCGGTCCGAGCTGCGTGTCCTCATCGAGGGGCGAGCCGACGCGCAGCGCTTCGGCCCGCTCGATGAGTCCGTCGAGGAACCGGTCGTGGATCGAGCGCTCGAGGAGGAGGCGCGAGCCGGCGGTACACGATTGCCCCGCGTACAGGAAGATCCCGACCGCCACCGCGTCCATCGCCTTGTCGAGGTTCGCGTCAGGGAACACGATGACCGGCGCCTTGCCGCCGGCCTCGATCGAGACGCGCTTGAACGTCCGGGCGCCCAGCTCGAGCAGCCGCCGCCCGACGTCACTGCTGCCGGTGAAGCTGATCTTGTCGACGCGCGGGTCGCTCGCGAGCGCTTCGCCGATGACCGCACCCTCGCCGACGACGCCGTTGGCGACGCCATGCGGCAGCGCCTCGATCCGGTCGAGCAGCTCGAAGATCGCCATCGATGACGCCGGGGCGTCGCTCGCGGGTTTCAGCACGAACGTGCAGCCGGTGGCGATCGCCGCGCCGATCTTGCGCAGCGGCAGGTCGACCGGGTCGTTCCACGGCGTGATCAGCCCGCAGACGCCGACCGGCTCCTTGAGGATGAAGTTGAGCAGGTGCTCCGGCGCGGACGACGTCACCTCGCCGCGGATCATCCGGGCCGCGCTGGCGTAGAACAGGATCCGATCGATGGCAGGCTCGATCTCGCGCTCGCGGACATAGCGGATGGGCTTCCCCATCTCGATCGCGACGAGGCGCGACAACGGCTCGGCCTCCTCGCGCAGCAGCCGGGCCAGGTCGAGCAGGATCGCCGCACGCTGGCGGCCGGCGGTCGCCGGCCAGGCACCGTCGTCGAACGTCGCGCGGGCGGCGGCGATCGCCCGGCCCACGTCGGCGAGACCCGAGCGTGGCGCGACCGCGACCAGCTCACCGGTCGCCGGGTCGCGGCTCTCGATCGTGTCGCCGGACTCGGCAGGCGACCAGGCGCCGTCGATGTAGTTGGCCACGCCACGGACGGCGGTCGTGGTGTCGGTCCTGGTCACGGTCATCGGTTCCCCTTGATGGCTTCCACCGTCACCTCGACCGCGACGTCGAGGATCCGTTCGTCGATGGTCAGTGGTGGACAGATCTTCAGGACGTGGTCGGCGTTGCCCCCGACTCCGACCACGACGCCGCGCTCGAAGGCCCCCGCACGGATGGCCGCGGTCCGTTGCGGATCCGGCTCGCGCGAGTCGCGGTCGGCCACGATGTCGATCCCGACGAACAGCCCGAGCCCGCGGATCTCGCCGACATGCGGCTGGTCTGCAAGGTCCGAGCGCAGACGATCCACCAGCCGGGCGCCGACGACCGCGGACCGTTCCGCCAGCCGCTCGTCGCGGAAGACGCCGATCGCTGCCCGGCCCGCCGCGAGGTTGACGGCGTTGCCCATGAACGTCGAGGTGTGGGTCCCGGGCCGCCAGTGGCGCATGAACGCCTCCCGTCCGACCACCGCGGAGACGGCCATCCCGCCACCGATCCCCTTGCCGACCGTCATCAGGTCCGGGACGACCGACCAGTGATCGGCGGCCCACGCCCGCCCGGTCCGTCCGAAGCCGGACTGGATCTCGTCGAAGATGAGCACCGCGCCGTGGCGGTCGCACAGCTCGCGCAGCCCGGACAGGAACCCCTCGGGCGGGATGACGACGCCGGCATTGCCCTGGACCGGTTCCACGACGACGGCCGCGACCTGGCCGACGCCCGAGGCGGGATCCTCGAGCGCATGACGCACCAGGGCGAGAGCCTGCACACCGGCCTCGTCACCGTTTCCCAGCGGCCACCGGTCCGGATGTGGATAGGGCAGGAACTGGGCGCCCGCGTCCACGCCGGCTGCCGCGCGCATGGCCGACTTGCCGTTGATCCCGATGACCCCGCTCGACCGCCCGAAGTAGCCGCCGGAGAAGGCGAGCACCCCGCGCCGACCGGTCAGCGTCCGGGCGAGCTTGAGCGCGGTGTCGTTGGCATCGGAGCCGCTGAGCCCGAGCAGCACCCGATCGAGTCCGGCCGGTGCGATCTCGAGGAGCGCCTCCTCGAACGCGACCCGGGCCTCACTGACCGACGCCGACGAGACGTGACTCGCGCCTCCGGCCTGCTCGCGGATCGCGGCCACGACCGCCGGATGGTTGTGGCCGACGTTGGCTGCCGCAAAGCTGCCGGCGAGGTCGACGAACCGGTTGCCGTCCGGGTCGACCAGTGTCGAGCCCGACGCCGAGTCGACGACCAGCGGCGGTGTCTCGCCCCCGGTCCGCGGTCCGGCGCCCTCGACGGCGCGCATCCTCTCGATGACCGCCCGGGCGCGTGGGCCGGGGTAGGCGGTGACGATGAGCGGCCCGGCGGCCGCCTCGACGGTCATGGCTCGAGGTCGTAGACGTGGCGGCCCGCGACGACCACGGGTATCCCGTCGAACTCGATGGTCGGCGCCATCACCAGCCCGTCGAGATGGACGTCGCATTCGACCAGGCCGCCGTACTCGTTGGCCGAGTCACCGAGCGCGATGTGCACCGTCCCGAACGCCTTCTTGGCCTCGGTGATCTCGTCTCCGATCCTGGCGGCCGGGTTGAGCCCGATGCCGATCTCGCCGATGTTGTCGGCGTCGACCACCGAGGCGACGATGGCCCGGAGGCGGTCGGCCGAGGCGTCACCCACGATCGCGGTCGCGCGACCCGCCCGGACCGTGATGATCACCGGGCTCTCGAGCGCGCCCAGGTCCGAGGCGACCCGTTCCCACACGACGGTCCCCTCCGAGGTGCCCTCCAACGGGGGCAGCGAGACCTCGCCACCGGGCAGCGCCGACACCTCGCCCGGGTTGCGGCAGATCCCCGTGAGCCATGCCATCGGCTCGCGGCCCTCCACCGTCGCCCGCAGGTCCGTGCCTGCCGGCGAGGTGATGCGGACCTCGCGGGTGCGCCGCCACAGCGCGGCCAGCCGCTCGGCGCGTGCCCGGATGGCCGTGAAGTCCGCGGTCATCGCGCCTGTCGCGCCAGGCGTCGGCACGGTACGGGGCGTTGAAGTCGCCGCGCGCGCCGGCCCGCTGCGCCGCCGCCTTGGCCGCGGTGTGATACAGGGACGTGCTGGCGGCGCACAGGACGACATCGGCAGCCGCCATCGCCGCGGCAGCCGAGGCCGGCGGTTCGGCGCCGCTCCGTGCCCGCGGCGGGAATGACACGACGACCGGGTCGGCACCCAACGCATGCGCAGCCCGCGCGAGCTCCCGGGGGATCTCGGCGTCGGTCCTGTCGTCGACGATGATCGCGAAGCGCTCGCCCGGTCGCAGCCCGAGGTAGTCGCGCGCCACCCGCTCCGCGATGTCCGAGACCGCGAACGTCGCTGCCGCGTCGACCATCACCGGTCGACCTCGACGGTCCGGTCCACCTCGACCGTCATCGGTCGGCCTCGACGGCGCCCCGGTCGACCAGGTGGTAGCGCCGCCGAACCTCTTCGGCCTCGGCCGGATCGTGCTGCTCGTGGCGCTGGTAGAACCCGATACGGGAGATCGTGTACTTGCCCATCCGGTGGAGGTCGGCCAGCGTCTCGGCCGCCTTGAGCGCGAGCAGGTTCGGGTTGAGGATCGGCAGGTCGCGATGACGGCCGGTGGTCATGATCTCGCGCTCGAGGCAGCCACCGATGATCGTGCAGCCGAGGATGACGACCTCGGCCTGGTCCTCGGCGAGTGCCGTGAGGCAGGCGGCCGCGGCGTCGTCGGCGACGGCGGTCGTGTCCTCGATCATGTCGGTGACGTACCAGTCGATGAAGCGCACCCCACGGCAGTTGCCCTGGCCCGCGAGGCGGACGATATCCTCGAGCCACGGCCGCGCCTTGGCGTGGTCCGTCACGACCGTGAACGAGTGCCCGAAGTACGACGCATGGTTCATCGCCGCCTCGAGCGGCCCGACGACCGGGATGTCGACCAGCTCCCGTGCCACGCGGACACCCGGGTCGTAGCAGCAGCCGACGACCACCGCGTCGTAGCCGTGCTCCTCGAGCCGGCGGACCTCATCGAAGATCGCCAGCTCCATCAGGTGCTTCGGGTAGTAGTAGTCGATGTTGACCGGGACGCCCTCGAGGTGGATGACGTCCACCGACGTGCCACGGGCGGCGTAGGGGACCAGGGTCTCCTCGATGATCGCGTCGAAGGCGGCCGTCCCGAACGGGTTGATGAAGGCGATCCGGCGGTCGATGGCTGGCATGTCGGGCTCCATCGCTCTACCAGGCGCTCCCCGGTTCGACCGGCACGAGCGTCGGCCGGACGGCGCGGAACGGCGCCATGTCGATGGCGGGCTCCGTGCCGCACACGAGGTCGGCCACGAGGCGGCCGGTCGTCGGGCCAGCGCCGTTCCCGAACACGTGTCCGGCAGCGATGATCAGGTCGTCGAACCCGGGCGCGTGATCGATGACCGGCAGGCTGTCCGAGGTCATCGGCAGGATGCCGGCCCATGTCCGGGCGAACTTGGCGTCCTTCAGCGCGGGGAGCGCGGTCCCCATCCCCTCGGCGACCAGCGAGACCCCGGCCAGGTCCGGCTTCCAATCGAAGCCGGGGAAGTCCATCGCGATACCGAGAAGGTACGAACCGTCCGCGGTCTGGCACGCCGAATTCGAGCAGCGCCAGCCCGAGCCGGTCTTCGAGGGCCGTGGCGAACGCCTCCTGGCGGTACGAGGGGAGGTCGCGGAAGAGCGCGTACTGCTTGGCCGCCGCGGGCCCGTACATGACGACATCGAGGCTGGGCGGCTGCGGCTCGGTCTGCACGATCTGGAGGCGCATCGGGTGGATCGGCAGGTCGATCCCGAGCTGCGCCGCGAGGTACGGGCTCCAGGCGCCCCCGGCAAGGACCACGTGGCCGGCGGAGATCGGGCCGATGTCGGTCTGGACGCGCGTGATCCGGCCGCCGTCGGTCTCGAACGTTCTCGCGCTCGTCCCCTCGACGACCCGGGCGCCCGCCCGCTGGGCGGCTGCCGCGAACGCCCTCACGTAGCGAGTCGGATCGACCTGGGCGTCGAGCGGGCAGTACGAGGCCCCAAGCACCGTCTCGGGGAGGATCGGCGCCATGGCCCGGGCCTCGTCGCCATCGAGCAGCCGCATCGGGACGCCGTCAGCAGTGCGGTGCTCGACGAACTCACGCATCACGGCGCCCTGGGCTTCGGTGTTGAAGTAGAAGAGGCCGCCGTTGGTCCGCAGCCCGAAATCGACGCCGAGCTCCTCGGGCAGGCCCTCCAGCTCGTTCCGGGTCGCCATCACGAGCTCGAGCTCCGGACCGGCCCGGCGTGTGTGGAGCCAGATGAAGCCGAGGTTCCGGCCCGTGGCGCCCGACGCCAGCCGGTCCTGCTCGAGAAGCGTCACGGACGCGCCGCGGCGGGCGAGGTGATACGCCGAGGCCGCGCCGACGATCCCGCCGCCGATGACCAACACGTCCGTCGACGATGTCACACGCTCTCCTTGGGTTCGGTGGTCCAAACGAGACGCTACCAGCCGCCGAAGCGCGACCGTATGGTGACTACCCACGAAAGATACGCCACGTCGTGGTGGGTAGACGACAGACCGTGACGGACTCGCACAGCTATGATTCGAGGCCAGCCCGGGGCCCACCGCGCACGGACGGACCAACGAATGCGCGACCGATGAGCGTCCACGCGAGCCCGATGTCGATCACGGTGGACGGATCCGCCGAAGAGGAGCTGCCCGTGATCGGCACGCTCCTGGACGACACGCTCGGGGTGATAAGGCGCGCGACGGGCCTGCCGACCATCGTCGCGACGCTCGAGGACGGTCGACCTCGGCAGCTCCGCGCCGATCCCCCAGTCCCGGCTGCGAACGCCTCAGACCTGTGGGCCCGGATCGCTACAGCCGTCGATGGCCCGATCCGTCTCCCGGGCACGACGACTGCGCCCGGTTGGACGGGTCGGCGCTACGGCATCGGAGCCGGACGGTGCGTGTGCGTGATCGTCGCCGCTGCGGATCTCGACGAGGCCACCGAGATCAGGCTCGACGCGCTTGCGCTCGACATCGCCCGAGTCGCTCTGCTCGGGGAGGAGCGCCGTCGCAGCGATCAGCTCAACCACCTCCTGGCGACCGCCCGCCAGGTGGCCGAATCGCTCGAGCTCGATACCGTCCTGTCGTCGATCGTCCGGGACGCCACGACATTGCTCGGCGCGGACAGCGGCGACATGCTGCTGTGGGACCGCGAGCGCGACATCCTGCGCGTCGTCGCGGTCTCGAACTTCCCGCCCGAGATGCTCGGACTCGAGCTCGCATTCGGCGAGGGCCTCTCGTCGCAGGCGATCCTCGCTCAGCGCACGATCACGGTCGACGATTACGGCACCTACCAGAACCGCGTTCCGGCACTTGACCGCTATGACTTCGGGGCCGTTCTGTGCGCACCGTTGATCTTCCGCGGCGCCGCCATCGGCGCCATCAACGTCCACACGCGCGCTGGACGGACCGGTTTCCCGACCGGCGGACCGGACCTCCTCGCGGCATTCGCCGGGCAGGCCGCGATCGCCATCGATCACGCCCGCCGCTACGAGAACGAGGTCCGGCTCGGGCGCGTCCTGGGCGAGACGAACCGCGAGCTGACCCGGTCGCTGACCGTCCAGCAGCTGCTCGCGGAGCAGGTCCTGCTCGACGCCGGGCCCGCCGGTATCGCCACGGTCCTGGCCGAGCACCTCGGCCGGCGGGTCGTCATCCAGGACCAGCTCCACCGTTCGATGGCCGGAGCGTCGCCGGACGGCAGCGATGACTGGCACCTACTCGGGAGTCCGCTCGGATCGCCGGACGGCCGGTCGAGCGCTCGCGATCCGTTCCATATCGCCGTCCGCGTCGGGACGGAGGTCGTCGGCCACCTGCTGCTGTCGTCGGACGACGACCTCGGTCCGATCGACAGGGCGCTGGTGGACGTCGCCACCACCGGTGTCGCGCTCGAGTTCGCCAAGGAACGCGCCGCCTCGGAGGTCGAGGAGCGGCTCCGTGGCGAGGCCGCCACCGATCTGCTGACCGGCACCTACCCGAACGAAGCCGCGATCGCCTTGCGAGCGGCCAGACTCGGTTACGACCTCGCCGAGCCGCGCGACCTGATGGTCCTGGACGTGCAGCTCGGGGGCGCGGCGGATTCCGGCGACGGCGGCGCGGATCCCGATCGCCTCCGGCGGCTCGTCCAGGCTGCGCGAGAGCGTCTGACCGCCCGTGCCCCGCGCAGCCTCGCCGTCCTGCACGGCGGCGTGATCGTCATCCTGGCCGGCGCCGGCCGGACCCCGCGGCAGGACCTCCGGGCGCTGGCCGAGGAGCTCCGGGCGAGCGTCGAGGCGACGCCGGAAGTCGCGTCAGTGACGGTGGCGATCGGTGACCGGTGCAGCCGACCCGACGATTACGCGCCGGCCTACCGCCTCGCGCGTGAGGCTGTCGAACTCCTGGTCAAGCTCGGACGTCGCGGCGCGGTCGTCTCCACCGACGAGCTCGGGCCCTATGGCCTCCTCCTGCGGGCCAGCGACCGGGACGAGCTCGAGGCGTTCGCGACCCGATCCGTTCGTCCGCTGCTGGAGCACGACCGAGCGCATGGCGGGGAGCTGTTGGCCACGCTCCGCGCCTACATCGAGGAGGATCGCATCCAGCGCCGGGTCGCCAGCCGGTGCTTCATCCACGTCAACACGGTCGTCTATCGGGTGCGGCGGATCGAGGAGCTGCTCGGCGTCGACCTCGCCGATCCGTCTGTGGTGTTCGACCTCACGCTGGCCCTTCGCATCCTCGACCTTCTCGGCGATCCGGCTGCGGCCGCCGATCCCGCCCGGCCCGCGGCGACGGTCGACCGTGCGAGGCCCCCGCGCCGTCCGCCCGGGCATCACGGTCGCGTCTAGACTCCGCAGGTGGCCAAGAAGAAGGGACAATCGGTCGGCCAATCGATCGGCGGGATCATCGTCGGGTTCGACCAGCAGATCTTCCGGACGACCCCGCCGACCAACGAGCTGGTCGCCAAAGGTGACCGGCTCGCCCCGGTCGCGGCATCCGGCGGTGGGACGATGCGGGTCGCGCTCCCCGGCGACGATGTCACAGACGACGTCACACAGGAGGACGGTGGCACCACCATGGACGAGCCCGACACCCTCCGTCTGTCGGCACCGGGCGTCGAGGTCGTCGTCGACCTGGCCGTCGGTGGGCGCCTGGCCTCATTGTCGATCGGCGGGATCGAGTTGCTCAGGGGACCTCGCGACGACGTGCTGCGGTGGGGGTCGTATCCGATGGCGCCATACGCCGGCCGTATCCGCGACGCCACGTTCACGTTCGAGGGTCGGCAGATCCACCTGCCGGTCCGGATGCCACCCCACGCGATCCATGGGACGGTGTTCGACCGACGCTGGCGGCAGCTGGACGAACACACGATCGAGATCGATCTCGGGCCCGACTGGCCCTTCGCGGGCTCCGTCGTCCAGCGTTTCGAGCTCGCGACGGACCACCTGACCTGCCAGATCGAGCTGCGCGCCGAGGTGCCGATGCCGGCCTCGATCGGCTGGCATCCGTGGTTCGTGCGTCGACCCGCGGGTCTCGACAGCGAGCTCGAGCTCGAGCTCGATGCGGGCTCGATCTACATGCGCGACGCCGCCGAGATCGCCACCCGCAACCTGATGACGCCACCACCGCCAGGTCCGTGGGACGAGTGCTTCACCGACCTTCGACGACCGCCGCTCCTGCGCTGGCCGGGCTTCCTCGAGATGACGATCGAGTCCGGATGCGAGGACTGGGTGGTCTACACCGAACCGTTGGACGCGATCTGCGTCGAGCCACAGACGGCGCCGCCGGATGCGCTCAATCACGGCCCGACGGTCGTCGAGCCCGGCCGGCCGCTGGTGGCCGAGATGACCTGGCGCTGGCGGTCGATCGCCGCCTGACCCCGCGCTCAGCCCGTCGAGATCCCAGTCCGGGCAGCCACCGTAAGATTGGTCATGATGTCGGCGCCGATCGAACCACGAGCCGATGACGAGGCTGGCCCCATCCAGGCCGTGGACATCGCGCCGTCGCGAGCCGACCGGTCCGGGATCGAGCTACCGGTCGAGCGGTTGCGCACGGGTGGCAGCGGCAAGCTTCTCCTCCTCGTCTGCGTCGTGGCGGCGGGCCTGGTCACACTGGTCTGGCAGCCGTGGGGACGGGCCTCGTCGAGGCCCCCGGCGTCAGAGGCGTCGGCCGTCGCGGTCGGTCAGCCGTCATCCATCCCGTCGCCTTCGCCGCAGACCGAGGGCTCGGCGGCGACCCCGGCTCCCTTCGACCTCGGCATCGCCGTGACGCAGCCCTATGTCTCGCTGATCGACAACGAGTGGACGGTCGTGGCGCTGCTGTCCGCGGATGGGCCGGTCTCGACCGAGGAACCCTCGATCCAGCACGGCCGCGGGGCGTGGTCGCCGGGCGACCCCCTCCTCGTGCTCCAACAGGGCCTCGATGTGGCCTCGCGACCCGTCGAGACCGCCAAGGCGCCCTCCGCGGTGTGCGCCGCTCCGGCTGGGTCGCGCGACCGGCCCGCCGTCCACCTGCCGGCCGGGCGGGTCGCCTACCTGGGCGTCACGTTCCCCGGCATGGATCCCAGGGCGCAGGTGACCGCGTCCGTCCTCGGTCGAGGCGGGCTTGCACTCTCGCGCCAGGCGTCTCTGACCATCCGGATCCGCGGGCTGATCGCAGCCGACCAGTACCTGGTACCGAGCTCGGGCTCCGGGGGAGCCGTCCTGTTCGCCATGAAGCCGCCGGTCGTGCTGCCGACCGCGACGTACCGATTCGACATCACGGCGCCGGGCATCGCTGGCCACCGCTACCTGTACGCCTGCATCGGGACCTGAGTCGCCGACCGAGGGCCGCCGACCATGAGGCCGGCTGGATCACACCCCTTGTCCTCACTGGGCGCCGCCGTGTAGCATCGCGTGCGAACGATTGCACAGGTCACCGAGGAGGGCGCCTCATGACGGCATCGGCCACCGTGCCGGACGCACTGACCCCCGTCTCCTGGGACCCATTGGTCCAGCCGAACGATCCATATCCGCTCTACCGCCGCCTGCGCGACGAGGCCCCGGCCTATTGGAATGCCGAGCGGGAGATGTGGGCACTGTCCCGCTTCGACGATGTGTACGCCGCGGCGAAGGACTGGGAAACGTTCTCGAGCTCGGCCGGTGGGACCGGCAACGATGCGGACGACACCTACCAGCTGTTCGAGCCGGCCGGCGACCTGGCCGCGACCGATCCGCCGCTCCATAGCCGTCTGCGTGGCGCCCTCCGGATGGCGTTCAGCCCATCGCAGATCAAGACGCGCTTCGAGGACCCGGTACGGGAGCATGCGAACGACCTGATCGATGCGTTCGTCGACGCCGGCAGCGCCGACTTGGCCCGGGACTTCGCCCGGCCGTTGCCGGCGCACATGATCTTCATCTGGCTCGGCTTTCCCGCGTCCGACCACGACCAGCTCTCGGGATGGTTCGCCGGGATGCTCGACCGGGAGACCGGGCAGCGGGCACTTCCGGCGAGCACCCTCGCGGCCCGCGACAACATGCGCGCCTACCTCGAGTCGGCAGCGGCCGACCGGCGCCGCACGCCACGGGACGACCTGCTGGGCCACCTCGTGGCGGCCCAGGCAGAGGGTCAGCTGACCGCGGACGAGGTGATCGGGAGCTGCATGCTCCTGTTCATCGCCGGGATCATCACGACCAACGGGCTCATCTCGAACTCGTTGCTCCACCTCGAGCGATTCCCGGAGCAGCGCCGGCTCCTGATCCGTGAGCCCGAGCGTTTTCCGGTCGCGATCGAGGAGCTCCTCCGTTTCGACTCGCCGATCCAGACCCTGGTGCGGACGACGACGCGCGAGACAGAGGCCGGCGGCTCGACCATCCCGGCCGGCGCCAAGGTCAACCTGATCTGGGCGTCGGCCAACCGCGACGAGCGTCGATGGTCCGAGCCGGATCGGCTCGACATCAGTCGGGACCCACAGCGTCACGTCGCCTTCGGGGAGGGCATCCATCACTGCCTCGGAGCGCCGCTCGCCCGGCTCGAAGGGCGGATCGCCCTGGGAGAGCTCCTCCGACGGATCCCGGACTACGCCGTCTCGGGTCCGGTGGTGCGTACCAATACGCCGACGGACCGTGCGCTGGAGCACCTGCCCGTCGCGTTCTGAGCCATCCATACCGGGAGGGCACCGTGGATATCGGCCTGTACACGGACTCGCTGAGCGAGCTCCCGTTCGAGCGTGCCCTCGACATCGCCGTCGAATGCGGGATCGGCTCCATCGAGATCGCCACAGGCGGCCAGTCGAGCGCTCCGCACCTCGACCTCGAGGCGCTGCTCGAAAGCGCACCGGCCCGGGCCCGCTTCCTCGGCGCCTTCGCCAGCCGGGGGCTGCGGATCGCCGCCCTTAACTGTTCCGCGTGGCCGATGCACCCGGTCGTCGGTGAGGCGCACGCCAGGCTCATCCA
This sequence comes from uncultured Chloroflexia bacterium, assembly GCA_963797685.1. Taxonomy (GTDB): domain Bacteria; phylum Chloroflexota; class Limnocylindria; order Limnocylindrales; family CSP1-4; genus SPCO01. Next base: position 139,741 of record CAWCQK010000011.1, read on the forward strand.
GGGGACCCTTCGGCTGGCCTCCGAGCTGGG
>CAWCQK010000012.1:0-113748 GCA_963797685.1 uncultured Chloroflexia bacterium
CAACGCGGTGTTCGGCTTCTGCAGCATCGTCCTGCGGGGGATCGCCGACATCCGGCCGGATTACGTCGCGGTGGCGTTCGATCTAGGGCCCGACCTTCCGGCACGAGCAGTACGCCGAGTACAAGGCCACCCGCCAGCGCATGCCCGACGACCTGCGCGACCAGTTCCCGAAGGTCCGCGAGGTGGTCAAGGCCATGCGCATCCCCGTCTACGAACTGGCCGGCTTCGAGGCGGACGACGTCATCGGCACGATCACCGTGGACGCGGAGCGCCGAGGCCTCGATACCACGATCGTGACCGGCGACCTCGACATGCTCCAGCTCGTCACCGACCACACGCGCCTGATGACCACGCGCTCCGGCGTCGAGAACACGATCCTGTACGACCCGGCCAGGATCACCGAGCGGTTCGACCTCGTGCCCGGCCAGATGATCGATTACAAGGCGCTCAAGGGCGACCCGACCGACAACATCCCCGGCGTGCCCGGGGTCGGGGAGAAGACGGCCGCCAAGCTCATCCGCGAGTTCGGGACGCTCGAGGCGCTGTACGAGCGGATCGGAGGTCAAGCCCGACAAGCTGCGCGACAAGCTGGTCGAGCATCGTGACTCGGTGTTCAGGGCAAGGACCTGTCGACGATCGTCCGCGACCTGCCGGTCGAGTTCGACCTCGAGGCGGCGCGGCTCGGCGACTATGACCGCGAGACGGTCATCCGGCTGTTCCGCGAGTACGAGTTCGCTCGCTCATCGAACGTCTTCCGGCGATGACCGGCGAGACCGCGGGCGACGCGGCGGAAGCCCTTCGAGGCGTGGCCACCGACGGATCCGTCCCGGCGGCACGTGTCGCGGGTTCGGCGCGACCATCTGGCTGGGGGACGCCGAGAGCGGCGCGACCGGTGTCCGAGGGAGGTGGCCTCCAGCTGTCGCTCGACTTCGACGCGGTCTCGCGGTCCGAGGCTCCTTCGTCCCACGACGGCGCGAACAGCGCGGCGGGCGAGATGACCGACGGGCGGGTGCTTGGCGCCGCGGCGCTCGAGCCGGGCGACCTCCCGACCGCCCTGGCCGCCGCGATCGCGGACCCGTCACAAATCGAGGTCCACTCGGGCGACAGGATCGCCGCGCTCGAACCGTGGCTGGCGGCTCAGGCCGCGGTCGGAGTCGGTCTGCTTCTCGATGACCCGCGGCCGCTCAAGGGCACGCCGCTCGCACTCGCGCTGGCCGGCACCGACGGCCGGACCATCGCGGTCGAGGGTCCGGACGACGCCGCCAGCCTGCGCCGGCTCCTTGACCGCCTCGCCATCCCGGTCGTCGGGCACGAGGTCAAGCCGCTGCTCGTCGCGCGGATCGCGGACGACCCGGATGCGCCCCCGACGCCGGTCGCTTTCGATACCCAGATCGCCGCGTACGTGCTCAACGCCGCGCTCCGCAGCCAGACCATCGCCGATGTCGTCGCCGAGCAGCTCGACCTCATCCTGCCGCCCGTGGCAGAGCTCGACAGTGCCGCGCGAGCCGGTCTCGAGGCCCTGTCCGCGCTCGCCGTCCGAGAGCCGCTCGAGCGGCGCCTCGTCGAGGACGGCCTGGACCGGCTGTACGCGGAGATCGAGCTGCCGCTCATCGCCGTCCTGGCGCGGATGGAGGCGACCGGCGTCGCGCTCGACCTCGACGCGCTGCAGGTCCTCGCGACCGAGTTCGGGACCGAGATCTCGCGGCTCGAGGCCGAGATCTATCTCGACGTCGGGCACGAGTTCAACCTCGGCAGTCCCAAGCAGCTCGAGCAGATCCTGTTCTTCGAGCTGAACCTGCCCAAGGGCAAGCGGACGAAGACCGGCTACTCCACCGACGCGTCGGTGCTCGAGGACCTCCGCCCGGCGCACCCGATGATCGACAAGCTGCTGGAGTGGCGGGTCTACACCAAGCTCCGCTCGACCTACGTGGACGCGCTGCCCACGCTGATGGCAGCCGACGGCCGCCTCCACACCACGTTCCACCAGGCCGTCGCGGCCACCGGCCGCCTGTCGTCGTCGGACCCGAACCTGCAGAACATCCCCATCCGGACGCCGCTCGGACGTCGGATCCGGCGCGCGTTCGTGGCCGGTGGGGAGGACCTCACCCTCGTCGCCGCCGACTACAGCCAGATCGAGCTGCGCATCCTGGCCCACGTGTCGGGCGACGAGCACCTGCGCGACGCGTTCGCGCGTGGTGCCGACCTCCATCGCGAGACCGCCGCGCTCGTCCTCCACAAGGTCCCCGAGGAGGTCACCCTCGGCGAGCGGTCGATGGCCAAGATGGTCAACTTCGGGATCGCCTACGGGCTGTCCGACTTCGGGCTCTCCGAGCGGGCGAACATCCCGCGGGCCGAGGCGCAGGCGTTCATCAACACCTACTTCGCGACCTACTCCGGGATCAGCTATTACATGCTCGCGATCAAGGAGCAGGCGCGGACCCAGGGCTACGTCACGACCCTGCTCGGGCGGAAGCGGCAGATCCCCGAACTTGCTGCGCGCAACCCGACGCTCCGGGCCGCCGGCGAGCGGATGGCCATCAACATGCCCATCCAGGGCACGGCAGCCGACATCGTCAAGATCGCGATGATCCGGCTCGACGAGCGCCTGCTTGCGGGTGGCTTCCGTGCCCGGCCCCTGCTCCAGGTCCACGACGAGCTCCTGCTCGAGGTGCCGCGTGACGAGGTGGACCGGCTGGTGCCGCTCTTGCGCGAGACGATGGAGAGCGCCTTGCCGCTCGACGTCCCGCTGACCGTCGACGTCAAGATCGGCGACGACTGGGAGTCGATGACGCCGCTGACCCGCGCCGACGCGATCGCCGCGGAGGCCGACGATCCGGGGGTCGAGCTCATCGCCGGCTGACCGTCCTCGGCCGCATCCGCCCCGTGACGCGGCCGTTGCCCTATCGTCTTGGACATGCCCGAGCTGCCCGAAGTCGAGACCGTCGTGCGCGACCTCCGCCCGTTGATCGTGGGCGCCACGATCGTCGGCGCCCGCTGCTCCTGGGCGCGGACGCTGCGCACGCAGACGCCCGAGGCGTTCGCGGAGGCGATCGCCGGCCGGCGGATCGAGGGCGTCGGTCGGCGCGCGAAGCTGGTGGTCGTCGAGCTGTCGGGGGATGCCGCCCTGACCATCCATCTCAAGATGACCGGCCAGCTGTTCGTCGTGCCGGCGGATTCGCCGATGGACCCGTACGTGCGGCTCGTCCTCGAGCTGGCGGACGGACGTGACATCCGGTTCCGTGATATCCGCAAGTTCGGGAAGGTCGGGTTGTATGGGCGCGACCCGGTCACAGGCGAGCTGGTCGCCGAGGTCGGCGGCGCCGCGGTCTTCGCCGGGTTCGGTCCTGAACCGCTCGACCCGGCATTCACGCTCCGCGACTTCCGACGCCGCCTGCGACGGCGCTCAGGACGACTGAAGCCGCTCCTGCTGGACCAGTCGTTCGTGGCCGGGGTCGGCAACATCTATGCCGACGAGGCACTGTGGACTGCCCGCCTGCACCCACTCCGGACGGCCGGCACGCTGCACCCCGCCGACGAGCGCCGGCTGTACGAGGCGCTTCGCACGATCCTGGCCGAGGCCATCGAGCGCCGCGGCAGCTCCATCGACGACTACACCGCGCCAGATGGTGACGGCTCGATGCAGGAGCGGTTGCAGGTCTACCAGCGGACCGGCGAGCCGTGTCCGCGCTGCGGGCGGCCGATCAAGCGCATCGTCATCGGCGCCCGCTCCACTCATTTCTGCTCGTGGTGCCAGCGACTGGGAGCGGCCGACCGCAAGGGCGCGACGACCATCCTGCGGACGATGACGGGCGGGCCTCGCCGTCGCGGCGGACGATGGACGGAGCTGCCGGGCGAGGGGACCGTCGGCCTGACACCGGGCGAGGCGGCCGCTGCCGCTGCGGCCGCGACCCGTGCCCGGACCGAGCGAACGAAGCGAGCGGCAGCCACACGCCGGGCCGCGGCTCGCGCGTCGGCTGCCGCGAGACCGCACGCGTGAGCATCCTCCGACTGTCGGGCGTCACCCGCGAGGTCGGCACGTTCGTGATCCTTGACTCGATCGATGCCTCGATCGCGCTCGGCGACCGGATCGGCCTCGTCGGGCCGAACGGCGCCGGCAAGACGACACTCCTCCGCCTGGCGGCCGGACGCGACGAGCCCGATCGCGGCGAGGTCCATCGCAAGCGGGGACTCACACTCGGGCTGCTGGCCCAGGAGGCGCATTTCGACGAGGCGTTCATGGCCTCGCCCGACCTCCGGACCGCAGTCCGGACCGGTGCCGCCCACCTCGATCGGATGGCCGAGACGCTGGCCGGCCTCGAGCGCGACGGCCGGGTTGCCGAGCCCGCGTACGCCCAGCTCCTCCACGAATTCGAGGTGCTTGGCGGGTACACCCTCGACCTGCGCGTCGAGACCGCGCTGACCGGGCTCGGCTTCGCGCGCGATGAGTGGTCGAAGCCACCGACCGCGCTGTCTGGCGGCGAGCAGACGCGGGCATCGCTGGCGCGCCTGGTGATCGCCGATCCGGACCTGCTGCTGCTCGACGAGCCCACCAACCACCTTGACCTCGACGCCCTCGAGTGGCTGGAGGAGCACCTCCGGCGCCGCAGCGGTTCGCTGCTGGTCGCGTCTCACGACCGCGCGTTCCTCGACGCCACCGTGACCCGGGTCTGGGAGCTCCGCGACCGGCGGCTGACCGCGTTCCGCGGCGACTACAGCGCGTACCACCGCCAGCGCGTCGAGCGCGACGCGCGGACCGTCAAGGACGTCGAGACGCAGGCGGAGTCCATCGCCCGCGAGAAGGAGCTCGTCCAGCGCTACCGGAGCCACCGCAAGTTCAGCAAGATGCACGAGCACGAAGCCCGGCTCGAGCGCCTCGAGAGCGAACGACGCGATGCACCGAAGCAGGGCCGCAAGCTGGCCATCCCGACCGACGGTCTCGTCGGTGCCGGGCCGTCGCGGAGCGGCGAGATCGTCGTCCGCGTCCAGGATCTCGCGGTCGGCTACCTGCCGGGTCGTGGCGCGCTGGATCTTGATGGCTCGGTCGCCGCCGAGCCCAAGCTCGTGGCCCGGGCGCCGTTCCTCGCGGCGCAGCGCGGTGAGCGGATCGGCATCGTCGGCCCGAACGGGGCCGGCAAGACCACGCTGCTCCGGACGATCGCCGGTGACCTGCCACCGCTCGACGGCGCCATCTCGTTCGGGAACGCCGTGCAGATCGGCTACCTCGCCCAGCTGCGCAGCGCGGCGATCGCGGGCACGACCGTCCTCGATGCGCTGACCGAGGCCGTGCCGGTGACCGCCGGGGAGGCGCGCGCATACCTCGCCCGGTTCCTGTTCCGGGGCGACGACGCGTTCAAGGAAGTGCGGATGCTGTCGGGTGGCGAGCGCTCGCGCCTCGAGCTCGCGCTGCTCGGCATCCAGCCGTCGAACCTGCTCCTGCTCGACGAACCGACGAACCATCTCGACATCCCCGCGCGCGAGGCGATCGAGGCGTTCATGACCGGCTCGCCGGCCACGCTCCTGGTCGTGTCGCACGACCGGCGGCTCCTCGAGACGGTCTGCGACAAGCTGTGGGTGGTCGGCGATGGATCGGCGGTCGCGTTCGATGGCGGGTATCGCGCATGGCGTGCGGCGGTGGCCGGAGGATGGACCGTGGCGACCGCCCTGGAGGCCGAGGCAGCCAGGTTGCGTGGCGGCCGCCGGACGGTCGGTCACACGCTCCCGGATCCCTACGGCGCTGCGCCGAACGGGACCCGTGCGCGCCCGCCCGCCCGCCCGTCGGCGGCGGCCGGCGGCACCGCACCACCACCCGCCAGCAAGAAGGGTGGGGGGAAGAAGGAGAAGCTCTCGAAGGAGGCGTATCGACGGGGGAAGGCGGCGGCCGAGGGGGAGCTGACTCGGCTGGGGTTGCGGAAGAACCACCTCGAGCTGGCGATGGGGGACCCGGCCGTGCAGGCGAACTTCGTCGAGATGCGGCGGGTGACGAGCGAGCTGGCCGACATCGACGTCGCCCTGGCCGCCGCCGAGGACGCGTGGCTCGATCTCGAGGAGCGAGCCCCCTGATCCGGTCGGGCTGTGCGCGGATGCACCATCGGTACTGGTAGGCCATTGCCGTTCGGGGGATGTCCCCGGTCCCCGGCATAGTCCTACGGTCCGGGGTGACCCACCCGGGCGCGCCGTGCCCGGCCGGTCCCGACGAACGGGGCACTGGAGAAGCTGGTGGATACGGCTCGACGGGGCGGGATCGCCCGGTCGGTTAGGTCCCGCATCCAGGGATTCATGGCCGGAACGTCCGGCGCGATGAGGGTCTGGCTGTTCACGCTGCTCCTCACCGCGGCGACCGTCGTGCTTGCGCTCCTGATCGTGCCGCCCGCGGCGCCCGTCACTCCGCCCGTGACGATCCCGATCTGGCTGCTCGGCGTCGGTTTCTACCTTGCCGAGGCGAAGGTCATCCATCTCCACATCGGGCGGAGCGCGCACTCCTTCTCCATGAGCGAGATCCCGCTGGTGGCCGGGCTCTTCCTCGTGTCACCGCCGGCGTTCATCGTCGCGCGCGTCGTCGGCTCCGGGGTCGCCCTCGTCTTCAACCGTCGCCAACGCGGCGTCAAGCTCGCGTTCAACCTCGCCCAGTTCAGCCTTGCGTCGGTGATCTCGGTCGCCCTCGTCCATGTCACGGTGGCTCCCGGCCGTGGGTTCGGGCCCGGGATCTGGGTCGCGGTCCTCCTGGTCGCGCTCGTCGAGAACGTCATCGGCGTCCTGAGCGTCAGCACGGCGATCTCCCTGGCGGAGGGGACCGCCCAGTACCGGCGGATCCCCGAGATGCTCAAGATCGGGATCGTCGTATCGCTGACGAACGCGAGCCTCGCCCTCCTGGCACTCACGGTGCTGTGGGCCGATCCGGCTTCGATCTGGCTGTTCGCCCTGCCCATCCTGACCGCCGCCCTGGCCTACCGCGCCTATATCTCCGAGCGACAGCAGCACGAGAGCATCGAGCTCCTGTACGAATCGACGCGCATCCTGCAGCGCAGCCCGGAGCTCGACACCGCCCTCATCTCGCTGCTCGACCACGCTCGGAAGATGTTCCGGGCAGACGTCGCCGAGATCCGACTGTTGCCGCGCCGAGAGGGCGACGACATCCTTCGCTGCCAGGTCGGACCCGGGACTGCGCTGACCGTCATGGAGCCGGTCGGACCGGTCCTCGACGACCCGATCCTGATCCGGGCTGTTGCCGAGCGACAAAGCCGCCTCGTCGACGTGCCCGCCGGCGAGCCGACGGAGGACGGCGGGCGGTCCCGGGCCCGCAAGGCGCTCGTCGCACCGCTGCTGGGCGAGTCGACCCTGATCGGGACGATGCTGGTGTCCGACCCCCTGAGCGACATCAGCGCCTTCGAGGCGGAGGATCTCAAGCTGTTCGAGACCCTCGCCAATCACACCGCGATCGCCCTGGAGAACGGCCGGCTGGAGCAATCGCTCGAGCAGCTCGGCCGGCTGAAGGAGGAGCTCCATCACCAGGCGTCGCACGACCCGCTGACCGGACTCGCCAACCGGTCGCTCTTCACCCAGGTCGTCGCCTCGCGACTCGAAGCCCGCGACCCGGCAGGGCTGGTGCCGGTCGTCCTGTTCGTCGACCTGGACGATTTCAAGCTGGTCAACGACAGCCTCGGTCACGCGGCGGGCGATGCCCTCCTGGTCGCGGTCGGCGATCGACTCCATTCGGTGATGCGGGCGACGGACATGGCAGCCCGGCTCGGTGGCGACGAGTTCGCGGTGCTCCTGCTCAATTCGCCCGACATGAAGGCGTCGATGCGCGTGGCGAACCGGTTGACAGCCGCGATGGGTCCATTCTTCGAGATCGAAGGGCGCGACATCAATGTCCGCGCGAGCGTCGGCGTGGCGGCGGGCAGGCCGGGCGTCGAGACCGCCGGCGACCTCCTGCGCAACGCCGATGTCGCGATGTATTCCGCGAAGGCCCGGGGCAAGGGCCGCGTCGTGGTCTTCGAGTCGTCGATGCAGGAGGCGGTCGTGGCCCGCGCCCAGCTGTCGGTCGACCTGGAGCATGCGATCGGGGCCCGCGAGTTCCTCCTCCAGTACCAGCCGATCGTCGAGATCTCGAGCGGCAGGATGGTCGGCGTGGAGGCTCTCGTGCGCTGGGAGCATCCCGAGCGCGGCCGGATCAGCCCCGACGACTTCATCCGGGTCGCCGAGGAGTCCGATGCGATCCTCGAGATCGGGCGCTGGGTGCTCAACGAGGCATGCCGTCAGGTCCGCGCGTGGCACCGCCTTATCGCCGACGGGTCATTCACCATGAGCGTGAACATCTCGGCACGACAGCTGGCCCAGGCCGACTTCGTCGACGAGGTCCTGACCATCATCGGGGCGGCCGGGGTGGACCCGACCGAGATCGTCCTCGAGATGACCGAAACGTCGATGCTCCAGGACATCGCCGCGACCCGCTCGAAGCTGCAGGAGCTGCGCGATGCCGGGATCGGCGTCTCCATCGACGACTTCGGCACCGGCTACTCGTCACTGAGCTACCTCCAGCAGTTCCCGGTGACGACGCTCAAGATCGCCCGCGACTTCGTCGACGTCGATTCGCACGACTCGGATGCATGGGAGCTCGCCAGCGCGATCGTGGCCCTCGGGCGGACCCTGCGGCTGGCCGTCATCGCGGAGGGCGTGGAGCAGTGGTCGCAGCTCGGCCGGCTGCGAACGCTGGGCTGTGAGTTCGCCCAGGGCTTCTATTTCGCGCGGCCGCTCGACCCGGCCGCGATCGAATCCCTGCTCGTCCACGGTGGTGTCCTGAACGGCGACGCGGGCCTCGACCCATCGGTGTCGGTGCTGCCGGCGCGCGTCGGCGAGGCCGGCTGACCGTCCGATCCGGGCGCTTCATCGCAAACCGGTTCCCATTGGCAACGACCGGGACCATCGTCCTATTGGCTCCCGACACTGCGCCCGACATGGTGCCCATCAGACGACGGCAGCCACCCGGGCTGTCGCAACGTACGGTCTGCAAACTCGGCAAACCCGTCGAAAGGCGGGGACGCAAAGCCAGGGATCTTCCGGGATCGCTCCCAAAGACCGCCCGGCTGCCAGGCACCGCACATCGGCCCGACCAAAGGTGGTATCGATGCTGCAGGTGGATCGTCCGGATGGCGGCACTGCCCGTCCGACGCGCACTGGGCCCGAACGCGGCTGGAGCCTCGACCTTTCCGCATCGACTCGCATCGGTGCGACGCTGACCGCCCTCGTCCTGATCTCGGCGATCGCGCCGGTCGCCTCGCTCGCGTCGGGTTATGACCCGGCGGGGGACGTCAACTCGATGTACAGCACGACGCAATACACCGGTGCCACGGCGTGGTGGAACGCGGGCTACACGGGCAAGGGCGTCGACGTCGCCCTGATCGACACCGGCGTGTCGCCGGTGGCGGGCCTTTCCGGGGATGACAAGGTCGTCTACGGGCCGGACCTCTCATTCGAGTCCCAATCGCCCGATCTGACCGACCTGGACACGAACGGCCACGGCACGTTCATGGCGGGCATCATCGCCGGCAACGACAGCGCTCTGACCGAGCCGTACGCCGACGCTCCCGCCTCCGCTTTCCGTGGGATGGCTCCCGACGCCCGGATCGTCAGCGTCAAGGTCGGCGTCGCCGACGGCGGCACGGACGTCAGCCAGGTGATCGCCGCCATCGACTGGGTCGTCCAGCACAAGAACGACGGCGACCTCAACATCCGCGTCATCAATCTCTCGTACGGGACGAACTCGGCCCAGGATTCGAGGGTCGACCCGCTGGCCTATGCCGCGGAGAGGGCCTGGAAGGCGGGGATCGTGGTCGTGGTCGCGGGCGGCAACTACGGCTTCCAGAGCCACATGAACAATGCCCCGGCTCTGGCCGATCCGGCGATCGATCGGTACGTTCTCGCGGTCGGCGCCTCGGACTCGGTGGGGACCGCAAATCCGCTCGACGACAGGATCCCAGCGTTCTCACCCTGGCCGAAGCGAGGCGCCACGCGCGGCGTCGACATGGTCGCGCCGGGAACGCACATCGTCAGCCTCCGCGTCCCGAACTCGTACATCGACGACAACCACCCCGAGGGTCAGGTCGGATCGCGCTACTTCCGCGGCAGCGGCACATCCGAGTCGGCGGCCATGGTGTCGGGTGCCGCCGCCTTGATCCTCCAGAAGCACCCGGATGCGAGTCCGGACGATGTCAAGCAATTCCTGATGAACTCTGCCGGCTCGATCAGCGGGAAGGCCCAGGCGATCGGCGGAGGCGAGTTGCAACTGGGGACGGCCCTGGTCGCCCCGGTCCTCGACTCGACGCAGACGTGGGCCTCCGCGACCGGGACGGGGAGCCTCGACCAGTCTCGTGGCACGGATCTCGTGACCCGTGACGGCGTGACGCTGACCGGCGAGCAGGACATCTTCGGACACCCGTTCGACTCGGACGCCATGGCCGCCCTCGAGGCAGCGGGGCACAGCTGGTCGGGTGGCATGTGGAACGGCGATTCGTGGTCGGGCAGCAGCTGGTCCGGATCCAGCTGGTCCGGGAACTCGTGGTCCGGCAATTCGTGGTCCGGCAACTCATGGTCGGGATCAAGCTGGTCCGGGAACTCCTGGTCCGGTAGCTCGTGGTCGGGCAGCTCCTGGTCCGGCAACAGCTGGAGCGGCAGCTCCTGGTCTGGCGATAGCTGGTCGACAGCGGCCTGGAACTAGCTCGGAGCCGCCACGGGGTCCCTCGGAGCGCTGGCCCGGTCATACACTTGGACGGTGACCCCGGACCGCCCGACCCGCCCGAACCATCCCATCCGGATCGGTATCACGGGGCCGATCGGTTGCGGCAAGTCCACGGTCGCCGGCTGGCTGGGGAGACACACGGGTGTCGTGGTCATCGACGCCGATCAGGTGGCCCGGGACGTCCTTGGTCCCGGCGAGCCAGCGCTTGCCGCGGTCATCGAGCGATTCGGCTCGGGGCTGGTGCGGGACGACGGTTCCCTTGACCGCGCAGCCCTCGGGCGTGTCGTCTTCGCGGATCCGGCCGCGCTCCGCGACCTCGAGGCGATCGTCCATCCCGCGGTCCGGCCGCGGATCCTGGCGGCGATCGCGGCCGCTGATGAGACAGAGACCGACGCGGTCGTCATCGAGGCGATCAAGCTGGTCGAGGGCGGGCTGGCCGAGCTGTGCGACGAGGTATGGCTGGTCGTCTGCGACCCGGGCACCCAGGCCGCCCGGCTTGCCGAACGAGGCGCGTCTGCCGCCGACGCCGCACGGCGGGTGACCGCCCAAGCCGGCCTCGCCGAACGCGTTGCCGGCGCCGCGACGCGGACGATCGACACGTCAGCCGATCGAACGGCGACCCGCACACTGGTCGATGCGGCCCTGACCGCGGCGCTGCGTCACGGAGACTGAGCCGGGTCGCCCTTGCGGCCTGCCTGTGGGAGGCCCGTGAGTACAGAACACCTGTTCTGTTCGTGCGCGGACTGCTAGACTTGCGGTGATGCCCGACTTCAAGTTCGTCGCCCCGTTCGAGCCGACCGGAGACCAGCCCGCGGCCATCGAGCGCCTGTCGGATGGGCTCGCCAAGGGTCTCCGCGACCAGGTCCTGCTCGGCGCGACGGGGACGGGCAAGACCGCGACCATCGCCTGGACGATCGCCAACCACAACAAGCCGACCCTCGTCCTCGCCCACAACAAGACACTCGCCGCGCAGCTCTACGCCGAGTTCCGCGAGTTCTTCCCGGAGAACAAGGTCGAGTACTTCGTCAGCTACTTCGACTACTACCAGCCCGAGGCGTACCTGCCGCGGAGCGACACCTACATCGAGAAGGACTCGTCGCGCAACGACGAGATCGACCGCCTCCGCCACGCGGCGACGCACGCCCTGTTCGAGCGACGGGACGTGATCATCGTGGCGTCCGTGTCGTGCATCTACGGCCTGGGCGCGCCCGTCGACTACGGGGCGACCGTCCTCAAGCTCCGTGTCGGCGGCCAGTACCGCCGGGACGCGGTCCTGCGCACCCTCGTCGACCTCCAGTACCAGCGCAACGACCAGGCGATGAGCCGCGCCCGCTTCCGCGTCCGCGGTGACACGCTCGAGCTCCAGCCGGCGTCGGAGGAGACGCTCGTCCGGGTCGAGTTCTTCGGCGACGTCGTCGAGCGCATCACCGAGCTCGATCCGCTGACCGGCGAGCTGCTGGCCGAGCGCAAGGAGACCAACGTCTATCCGGCCACCCACTACGTCACGCCCGCAGGACAAGCTGCGCGAAGCGATCGTCGACATCGAAGCTGAGATGGAGGAGCGCGTCGGCGGGCTCGAAGCCGAAGGCCGAGCGCTCGAGGCCGCCCGGCTCCGCCAGCGCACGACGTTCGACCTCGAGATGATGCGCGAGCTCGGCTACTGCACGGGCATCGAGAACTACTCGCGCCACCTGTCCCGACGCGAGCCGGGCTCCCGCCCGTGGACCCTGCTCGACTACTTCCCGCCGGACTGGCTGCTGGTCGTCGACGAGTCGCACATGACGATCCCGCAGGTCGTCGGGATGTACAAGAACGACCGGACCCGCAAGGAGATCCTGGTCGACTTCGGCTTCCGGCTGCCGTCGGCGCTCGACAACCGGCCGCTGACGTTCGAGGAGTTCGAGGCGACCGTCCACCAGGCGGTCTACATGAGCGCGACGCCCGGGCCGTACGAGCTCGAGCGAAGCAAGCGGGTCGTCCAGCAGCTGATCCGGCCGACCGGCATCGTCGACCCGGTCATCACCGTCCGCCCGACCGAGAGCCAGATCGACGACCTCCTCGAGGAGATCCGCCGCCGGGTCGAACGCGGCGAGCGGGCCCTGGTCACGACGCTGACCAAGAAGATGGCCGAGGACCTGGCCGACTACCTCAAGGAGCTCGGGGTGAAGGTCCAATATCTCCATAGCGAGGTCGACACCCTCGAGCGGGTCGCGATCCTGCGCGACCTGCGCCTCGGCGTGTTCGACGTGCTGGTCGGGATCAACCTGCTGCGCGAGGGGATCGACCTGCCCGAGGTCACCCTGGTCGCCATCCTCGACGCCGACAAGGAGGGCTTCCTGCGGTCCGCCTGGTCGCTCATCCAGATGATCGGCCGGGCGGCTCGCAACACCGGCGGCGAGGTGATCATGTACGCCGACCGGATCACCGAATCGATGCGCGTGGCGATGGACGAGACCGATCGCCGGCGCGCCTACCAGGTGGCCTACAACGAGGAGCACGGCATCGAGCCGACGACCATCATCAAGGGGATCCGCGACCTCAACGAGCGGCTCCGCGCGGTGGCCGAGTCGACCGTGGTCTACGCCTCGGAGAAGGGCGGCGCGTTCACAGAGGCCGACCGCCGCAAGGTCGAGGCCGTCGTGGTGCGGATGGAGGCCGAGATGAAGGCCGCCGCGAAGCAGCTCGAATTCGAGCGCGCCGCGGCCCTGCGTGACGAGATCCAGCAGATCCGACTGAGGGTGCTGCAGGAGGACGCCTCGATCACGGTCGGGCGGGCCGCCGAGCGTGCCGGCAGGGTCGGTGACGGCGAGCGCGGGCTGGCCGGTGCGGCCGATCGGGCCCGTGGTCGACGGGGCGCCGCGGCAGCGGTCGCGGCGGGACCGCTCATGGAAGTCACGAGCATCGAGGTCCTGCCCGCAGACGAAGAGCCGGCCGACAACCTCGACGGTGTGCCGGGCGAACCGGACATCGACCAGGGCACGGTCGCGGACTGGCTGCCGGGCATCCGCGACGAGCACGATGACGAGACCGGTCCGCAGGCGCGCTGGCTCGACCGGCCGACCTGGGACCGCACCGTCACGCCCAACATCCGGAAGCGGACCGGCCAGCGACCCGGTCGCCGCCGATAGCCTCGGAGCGGCGCACTCGGTGCTCGGTTTCTGTGATGACGACTCACACCCAAACGGAACACCTGTTCGACACGGCCCGCATCGGGTAAACTTGGGACGTGCCCCAGGATCGCCTCGTCGTGCGCGGAGCGCGCGAACACAACCTCAAGAACGTCGATGTCGCGTTCCCGCGCGACCGCCTGGTCGTGATCACCGGGCTGTCGGGGAGCGGCAAGTCGAGTCTCGCGTTCGACACGATCTACGCGGAAGGCCAGCGCCGCTACGTCGAGAGCCTGAGCGCGTACGCCCGGCAGTTCCTCGGCCAGATGGAGAAGCCCGACGTCGACCAGATCGACGGCCTGTCGCCGGCCATCTCGATCGACCAGAAGGGCGCGTCGCGGAACCCCCGCTCGACGGTCGGGACCGTCACCGAGATCTACGACCACGTCCGGCTGCTGTTCGCCCGGATCGGCATCCCGCACTGCCCGAACGGCCATGCCATCGAGCGCCAGACCGTCCAGCAGATCGTCGACCAGGTGCTGGCGCTGCCCGAGGGGACGCGCCTCCTCGTGCTCGGGCCGCTGATCAAGGACCGCAAGACCGAGGGCGACCGGGTCATCGACGGCGCCCGGCGCCAGGGCTTCGTCCGCGTCCGGGTCGACGGCGAGATCCACGACATCGGCGACGCCCCGACGCTCGACAAGTACAAGCGGCACTCGATCGAGGTCGTGGTCGACCGCTACATCGTCCGCCATGCGGATGCGCCCGACGGCGCCGACCGCGCACCCGACGGTCGACCGATCGACCCGGAGACCGGCCTGTCGATCCCGGATCCTGACGCCGGCCGGCTGGCCGATTTCGATCGAGACCGCGCTCCGGCTCGGCGAGGGGATCGTGCTGATCGCGCCGGCGCCGCGCGACGGCGAGCCGCCCTCGTTCGAGGAACGGCGCTACAGCGAGAAGTACAGCTGCCCGTACGACGGCTTCACCGTCGACGAGCTCGAGCCGCGCAGCTTCTCGTTCAACTCACCACACGGCGCCTGCCCGGCGTGCACCGGGCTGGGGACCAGGCTCGAGATCGACCCGGCTCTGGTCATCCCGGACCGGTCCAAGAGCCTGGCCACCGGGGCGCTGGTGCCGTGGGCACGGATGCCGAATGACGCGTCGTGGCGACTCAAGATCCTCGAGGCCATCTGCGCCTCCCACGGCTGGGACTACCACGCCCCGATCCGCGACCTGCCGCCCGAGGCGATCGACTACGTCCTGTACGCCAAGAAGGACGAGAAGGTCATCGTCCGCTACCGGACCGACCGTGGCGAGAACACGTACAAGGCCACGTTCGAGGGCGTCGTCACCAACCTCGAGCGTCGGTACCGCGAGACCGACTCGGACTACATCAAGGCCGAGCTCGAGAAGTTCATGGTCACCCGGCCGTGTCCGGTGTGCGGCGGCAAGCGGCTACGGCCGGAGATCCTGGCGGTCACCATCGGCGACCGGAACGTGTGGGACGTCTCGACGCTGTCGATCACCGATGCGCTGGCTTGGGCGACCGGCCTGTCGGCGACCCTCAGCGAGCGGGAGCGGACGATCGCCTTCCAGCTCCTCAAGGAGATCGTGGCGCGGCTCGGCTTCCTGGTCGACGTCGGGCTCGACTACCTGACCCTCGACCGGACGAGCGTCACGCTGTCGGGTGGCGAAGCCCAGCGGATCCGCCTCGCCACCCAGATCGGCACGACCCTGATGGGCGTCCTGTACATCCTCGACGAGCCGTCGATCGGGCTCCACCAGCGGGACAACGCCAAGCTCATCGCGACGCTGACGCGCCTTCGCGACCTGGGCAACACGGTCCTCGTCGTCGAGCACGACGAGGAGACCATCCGGACCGCCGACTGGGTCGTCGACATCGGCCCCGGGGCGGGTGAGCACGGCGGCGAGATCATCGCCAACGGTCCGCTCGAGCAGCTCCTCGCCGAGCCACGCTCGATCACAGGGGCGTTCCTCCGTGGCGAGCGCGCGGTGCCGATCCCCGCGACGCGGCGGGCCGGCAACGGCAAGGACCTCGTCGTGCGCGGCGCGCGCGAGCACAACCTGCGCGGCATCGACCTGCGCGTCCCGCTCGGGACCTTCGTCGCGGTCACGGGCGTGTCGGGGAGTGGCAAGAGCACGCTCGTCACCGAGGTGCTGTACCGGGCTCTCGCCCGTGAGCTCAACGGATCACGCGAGCCGGTCGGTGCACACGATGCGCTCGACGGTGCCGAGCATGTCGACAAGATCATCGAGATCGACCAGAGCCCCATCGGGCGGACGCCGCGCTCGAACCCCGCGACCTACGTCGGTCTGTTCACGCCGATCCGCGAGCTGTTCGCCGGCGTCCCCGAGGCGCGCGTCCGCGGCTACACGCCGGGGCGATTCAGCTTCAACGTCAAGGGCGGCCGCTGCGAGAACTGCAAGGGCGACGGGATCCTCAAGATCGAGATGCAGTTCCTCCCGGACGTCTACGTGCCATGCGAGGTGTGCAAGGGCAAGCGCTACAACCGGGAGGCGCTCGAGATCCACTTCAAGGGCAAGTCGATCGCGGACGTGCTCGAGATGACCATCGCCGAGGCTCTGGACTTCTTCGCGGCCGTGCCCAACGTCCGGGCCAAGCTCCAGACGCTCAATGACGTGGGCCTCGGCTACGTCCACCTCGGCCAGCCGGCCACGACCCTGTCCGGTGGCGAGGCACAGCGGGTCAAGCTGTCGACGGAGCTGTCGCGCCGGGCGACCGGTCGGACCCTGTACGTCCTCGACGAGCCGACGACCGGGCTCCACTTCGCCGACGTCGAAAAGCTGCTCGAGGTCCTTCATCGCCTGGTCGACGGCGGCAACACGGTCCTCGTCATCGAGCACAACCTCGACGTGATCAAGACCGCCGACTGGATCGTCGACCTCGGCCCGGAGGGCGGCGACCGCGGCGGACGGATCATCGCCGAAGGGACGCCGGAGAAGGTGGCCCGGGCCAGGGGATCGGCCACCGGGGAGTACCTGGCGCGAGTCCTGCGCGGCGAGCCGCTGGTGCCGTTGTCGGACGTCACCTTCGCCGACGAGGCCGGCCGGGGGGTGCGGAACGGCGGCAACGGCCACGACCTGCCACCGGCACTGCGCATCGCGCCGTCCCGCAAACGCGCCGCGGCCGCCGCGAAGTCCCGCTGATCGGCGCTCGTTCGGGAGACGCCCAGCGGCTAGAGTAGGCGCGTGCCGGACATCGACTTCGCCTTCCTGGCCGACGCCGCCGAGACCATCCCGGGGCAGAAGTTCCATGTCCTTGGTGGCGGGGTCGCGCGCATCGGCGGCCGACGCTTCCCGCTCCGTCATCCGCATCTCGCGCTCGTCATCGGCCTCCAGGTGACGGCGCCCGAGACGGACCGCGAGCATGAGATCCGGTTCGTCCTGCTCGATCCCGATGGCGGTGAGGTCGCCGGCGCCACCGGCAGCCTCGTTGCCCGCAGTCAGCGTGACGGCCGCGATGCCGTCCTGACGTTCTCGATCGATCTGTGGAACCTGACCTTCCCGGCTCCCGGCGACTACTCGTTCCGGATCCTGGTCAACGGCTCCGAACGCAAGCGACTGCCGCTGCTCCTCCTCGCGCCACCGGACCCCGCCTCCGACGCAGGCGAGGTCATGGGGACCAAGCCGGGCGACGACTGAGCGGGATGACCGAGCCTCGGACGAGCGGCTCGTCCCGGCGGCCTGCGCGCCACGAACGCCCGGCGATCGACGAGGCCGGACTGGTCGCCGCTCGCCACGCTGACCGCCTTCTGGCCGAGGCACGGGACCGCGGCCTGGCGCGCTGGGTCGCCTACCTCGAACCGCTCCCGGACCGGCTCCGCGACGACGATCCCTGGGCGTTGCGCGCCACCGCCACGCGCTGCCGAGCCGCATATGGAGTCAAGGATTCGATCCGCGACGTCTTGCCGCCTGAGCTGACCGAGCCGTTCCTCGACGCGATCGACCGGCTCAACCGCGAGCTCAACCGGGCGGAGTTCGATCGATCGAGGGGTTGACCAGCCCCAGCTCATCCGAGCTGAACGCCTCGAGCAGGAACGGTGACGGCACGGCGGGGTCGTACAGCAGCGTCAAGGAACGACGAGCCCGCGTCCAGGCGACGTAGGCGAGTCGCCGCTCCTCCTCGTAGGCCCGGGCGTGGTCCTCGGCGTCGCTGACGGCTCGTGCGCTCGGGAAACGGCCGGCCTCCATGCCGGTCACGACGACGTGGTCGAACTCGAGACCCTTGGTGGAGTGGGCGGTGGCGAGCGTCAGCGCGGCGTCGTCGCGCCTCAGGTCGGCGAGCGAACCACGGCTCGCCGCGATCGCTCTGCACAGTCCCGCGACGTCGTCCACCTCGGCGAGACTGGCGGCCCACCCCAGCAGCGCTGTCGCGACCTCGATCAGGTCGGGGTCGCCGGTCGACTCGTCGCGGAGGCGGCCAAGGACGATGAGGAGCGGCGCGGCGTCGACGGCCAGTGTCGCCGCGCGGTCGAGCGCCACATCGAGCAGGGGTGAATTCGAGCAAGAGCTCGATCCGTGGCGCCCGGAATGGCAGGCCAAGGCGGAGCGCGACGACCACCGCCGGCAGCAGCTCGCGATTCGTCCGGGCGAGGACCGCTCGGGTCGTGTCATCGTCGGGCCACGACCGCACTGCACGCTCGAGCCGGACCGTCTCGTCGGCGGCGTCCGCGGCCAGGATCAGGCGACCGGCCGCCTCGGGTCGCGCGCGTATCTCCTTCGCAAAGCGCTCTCCGTTGTGCTCGATCAGCCGCACCGCTCGCTCGACCACCGGGTTCGGGCAGCGATAGTTGACCTCGAGATCGACGCGCCGGAGCCCGGACAGGCGATCCTCGAGCGACAGGATCCGTCGCACATCGGCGAGCCTCCAGCCGTAGATCGACTGGTCGTCGTCACCGACGAGACAGACGTTGTTGCCCGGCGCCGCCAGCAGCAGGGCGAGGTCCAGCTGGAGCCGATCGACGTCCTGCGCCTCGTCGACCAGGAGGGTCGAGGTGTGTGCGCGCCAGCGTGTCAGGAGGGATGGGTCCGCCCTCAGGCACGCGACCGCCCGGACGACGAGGTCGTCGAAGTCGACGCCACCCGTCGAGCGGATCGCGAGCTCATAGGCGACGAACGCGCGGGCGACAGGCCCGGGTTCCGGATCGGTGGCCACGTCGTCCACGCTGACCTGGAGGTCCAGCTTGAGGCGCGAGAAGGCGAGGTCGAGTCGCCCACGCTCCCCGGCGGACGTCGCCGGGAACAGCGAGCGGAGCAGCTCGTCGCGATCGACCAGCGGGTCGACCGGGACGCCCGCGTCGACCAGGATCTCGCGCCCCAACGCATGGAATGTCCGCACGCGCACGGCCCCGTCCGCGGCTCCGAGCGGCGCCAGCGCGGCGTCGAGCCGCTCGGTGAGCTCCTCGGCCGCCCGCTTGTTGAAGGCGACCACCGTGATGATGCCCGGGTCGACGCCGCCGTCCACGAGCCACGCGACGCGCGCGACCAGGGTCGTCGTCTTGCCACTCCCCGCGGGCGCGACCACGAGCAACGGTCCCTCGGGTGCGGTCGCCGCGGCGCGCTGGTCGGGCGCGAGGCGAGCCAAGCGCTCGACGATGGACGGGTGGGACATCGCCCCGATCCTGCGATGTCCGGATCACCTGCGGCTTACCAGCGACGGCCTTATCGGTCCACGCGCGCACCACGATCGGAGCCGTTTCCGGCCCCTCTCCAGCAAGGTCGGGCGAACTGTAATGCGCGACCCGGAAATAGCATTCACATGACGTTCACGTGCTGCTATCGTCGTCGCCCCAAGGTGGTCCCCGCGGGCTCGAGATCCCAATGCTTGACACGCCCGCCGCGATCCACGGTTTGACGTCCGCGCGAGGCGGACGAGTGCGCAGGAGGATGAGGCGTGATGGTGCCCACACGTTCGACTTCGTCCAGGCAAGCCCCCCACCGCATGCTGGTCACGTTCGCGACCGCGGTCCTTGTCGCCGCATCTCTCGCGATCGCCCCGGTCGCGTCTGCCGCGCCCCCCGGGCCCGCAGGTCCGCCGACGGGCTCGTGCGACCTGCAGTCGAAGGGCGACAAGATCCAGCACGTGATCTACCTCCAGTTCGACAACGTGCACTTCGAGCGGGACAACCCGAACGTCCCGTCGGACATCGAGCAGATGCCGCACCTGTACGACTTCCTCAAGGGCAACGGGACGTTCGACACGAACGACCACACGATCCTGATCTCGCACACCGGCGGCGGGATCCTGAGCTCGCTGACCGGCCTGTATCCCGACCGGCACGGGCAGGGGGTCGCGAACGCGTACGGCTACTTCAACCCGGCCGCGCAGCCCTCCGGCGTCGGCTTCTCATCCTCGTTCAAGTACTGGACGGACAACACCGACGGGGGCAACCCGGCGAACAGCCCGGCGACGCCGTCTGCCGACGAGAACTTCAACATGGTCAACGCCGACCCGGCGTCGCTCGGCGGCACGGGCGACGCACGCAACGCGCCCGCGCCGTGGGTCCCGTACACCCGCGCCGGCTGCGACGTCGGCAACGTCAGCGTGGCCAATACGGTGCTCGAGAACAACACCGCGATCGCCTTCCGCAACACGCCATCGCCCACGAACCTTGCGGCGCCCGCGGCGGCCGGCGCCACGAACATCAAGGTCAACAGCGTCACGGGGCTCGCCAGCGGCCAGACGCTCGTCCTCGACAACGGCAACACGAGCAACGAGCTCGCGACCATCGCCAGCGTCGGCGGAGCGGGCGCCGGCGGATCGGGCGTCGACCTCACCGCACCGCTGGCGAAGGCGCACGTGCTGAACGCGCAGGTCAACGTGGTCGCGACCGACCCGACCGGCGACATGACCAAGGTCTTCGGCGCTGGCTCGAACGAGTGGGTCGAAGGGCGTGCATCGCAGATCGCGCCGAGCAATACGGCGGCGCGCAACGTCGCCCAGACCGATTTCGTCGGCATCGCGGTCCACTGCGCTGCCGGCGGCGGGATCTGCAACCAGAACGCCGCCAACGCGCGGCCTGACCCGCTCCCGAACGAGGCAGGCGGCTACTCGGGTTATCAGGCGCTCTTCGGCGCGAAGTACGTGAACCCGGCCATCAACAACGGCAATGCGTGCGTCAACGGCGTCGAAGGGCAGCCGATCAAGGACCAGTTCCAGCAGTGCGGCTTCCCGGGCTTCGACGGGATGTTCGCGACGAACACGCTGGGCGAGATGGCGTCGATGCAGGAGGCCGGCATCCCGGTCACCTTTGGCTACATCTCCGACGCCCACGACGCGCACGGCGTCGCCGGCGAGATCCATCACGCCTACGGCCCCGGGGAGGCCGGCTACGTCCAGCAGCTGAAGGACTATGACAAGGCCTTTGCGGATTTCTTCACGCGCCTGGACCACGATGGGATCACCAAGGCCAACACCCTGTTCGTGGTGACCGTCGAGGAGAGCGATCACTTCGCCGGCACCCCGCCCGACGCGTCGTGTGACGGCGTCACGACGGCATGCACATATGCCAACGGTCACGTCACCGAGGCGAACGGCGACCTTCGCCGGATCATCGCGAAGTACAACGCCGACAACGGCACGACCGCGACGACCGACTTCAGCGTCCATAGCGACATGGCGCCGAACGTCTACATCAAGGGGAATCCGGATCGGACATCGGCGACGGCACGCGACCTCGAAAAGGCGATGCTCGACGTCAACGTGACGAACCCGCTGTCGGGGACGCCACAGAAACTCCTGGTAGCTGCGGCGGATCCGGTGGAGGAGAAGATCCTCCACATGACCACGGCAGATCCGCTTCGGACGCCGACATTCACGCCCTTCGCGCAAGGGGATTACTTCCTCAGCGCCGGGTCGCTCACCACGCCGGCGGTGCCGTGCGATGACGCGAGTCCCGTCGTGACGAACCACTGCGTCTTCCTGCCCACCATCACGCCGCCGGGGAACCAGACGTTCGCGTGGAACCACGGGGGCATCCAGCCCGAGGTCCGCTCGACCTGGATCGGCTGGGTCGGACCGGGTGTCGCGAACCTGGGCCAGACCGACAAGGTCTGGACCGACCACACGGACATCCGCCCGACGATGCTCGCGCTGCTCGGGCTGCACGACGACTACGTGTCCGACGGCCGCGTCGTGACTCCCTTCCTGAACCCTGCTGCGACCCCGTCAGCCCTCAACGGCAGGCCCGATGTCGAGAACCTCGGCGCCATGTGGAAGCAGATCAACGCCTCGTTCGGCCAGTTCTCGCTGGACACGCTGTGCGCGTCGACCGGAGCGCTGGCGAGCAACACCCAGGGCGACTCGACCTACACGACCACCGAGGATGCACTCGCGTCCCTGGGATCCCAGCGTGACGCGCTCGCCGACCAGATCCGGCTCGCGTTCTGGAATGCCGAGTTCGCGAACAAGAAGATCGACCCGACCAAGGCGAAGGCCTGGATCAGCCAGGGCCAGGGCTATCTGGACCAGGCGGCGGCACTGTGCGGGAAGTTCTCGTCCTCGCCGGCGAACGCCAAGGCGCTCGACAAGGTCGACCACATCGTCGTGGTCTACGAGGAGAACCACAGCTTCGACAACCTGTTCGGCGGCTGGGAGGGCGTCAACGGCCGGGCCAACGCGGATGCGGCTCATACGACCCAGGTCAACCAGGCCGGCAACGCCTATGCCTGCCTGAAGCAGGACGACGTGAACCTCACGGCGCCGCCCTTGGCGGTGGCCTGCACCGACTCGACGGCGGGCAACACAGGAGGCTCGTTCACGAGCCACTTCCCCAACGACCCGTTCCAGATCGACTCGTACATCGCGCCGACCGACGTCACCTGCCCGAAGCCGACCGTCTTCGGGCCGGCGAACGGCTTGCCGAAGGGCGATCCGAACGCGCTCCCGGGCGGCTGTACCCGTGACCTCGTCCACCGCTTCTACCAGGAGCCGTATCAACTCGACGGCGGCGCGCAGGACCGGTACGTCACCGGCAGCGACGCGATCGGCCTGACGATGGGCTATTACGACACCCAGTCCCTGCCGATCTACCAGTACCTGCACGCCGCGGGCCATCCCGACTACGCGATCGCCGACGACTTCTTCCAGGGCGCGTTCGGCGGCTCGTACCTGAACCACCAGTGGCTCATCGCGGCCGCGGCGCCACCCTGGGCCGGGGCTCTCAACGACGGCAGCGCCGACGACCTGCACTCCGCGCTCGATGCCAACGGGATGCCGAACAACTACCCGCTCTACGCCTCCCCGCTGAGCACGGCGGTCAAGGACCAGCAGCTGACCCAGTCGTGCAGCCCGGGTGGGACCCGGCCGCCGGTGCAGCCTGCGTTCGTGTGCGGCAACAACACGGTCAACACGACACAGCCGTTCAACGAGCCGTACTCGCCCGGAACGGCCGTGACACGACGCCTGCCTCCTCTCGATGCGACCAATGTCACCATCGGCGACGAGCTCAGCGCCGCCAACGTGGATTGGGCGTGGTACTCGGGCGGCTGGGACAACGCCGCGGGCAACCAGACCGGTCTCGGCTGGACGAACGGCGATGGCGGGCCTGATGCCAACAACAAGACCTGCAGCGACCCGAACGTCCTGCCGAGCGCGAACACGAACCACACGTTCCCGTTCTGCCCGGACGGCCTCTTCCAGTTCCACCATCAGCCGTTCGCCTACTACGCGAACTACGCACCGAATACGCCAGGGCGGGCGCACCTCCAGGACGAGCTGGACTTCGATCAGCTCGCGCAGTCGTCGACGTCGACCACCTGCAACCTCAAGGACGTCAGCTTCATCAAGCCGATCGGCGAGGAGAACGAACATCCCGGCTACTCGAGCCTGCACACCGGGAGCGACCACCTCGTCGACCTGCTGTCGATGATCGAGGGCACCGCGTGCGCCAACGACACCATGGTGATCGTCACGTACGACGAGTTCGGCGGGCAGTGGGACCACGTCTCGCCGCCCGGCCAGGGCAACGACGCCGGACCGCACGACGTCTGGGGGCCGGGGACCCGGATCCCGGCTCTCGTCCTGGCACCGGACCTGAAGAGCCAGTTCGTGGTCGACAGCACCGAGCACGACACCACGTCCATCATCGCCACCATCGAGCATCGCTACGGCCTCGCCCCGCTCGGGACGCGTGACGCAGCGGTCAACGACCTGTCCACCGTCTTCAACGCCAAGAAGGCCAAGCCCTGATCGAGGTCCGACGACCACACGGCGCTTGAACCGGAACGGCCCCTCGCGACGCGGGGGGCCGTTCGGCGTCCCGGACCGGGTCGCGCTAGCATCGGGGTCGTGACCCCCGAACTCGCCTCAGCGCTGGCCAAGCTGCCCGACAAGCCCGGCGTCTACCTGATGAAGGACGCGCGTGGCGACGTCGTCTACGTCGGCAAGGCCCAGAGCCTGCGCAACCGGGTCCGGTCGTACTGGCAGAAGCAGGCGCCGGGTGGCGAGGTCCACCGCATCCGGAGCGTCATCGATCGCGTCGTCGACGTCGAGGTGACCCAGACCGATTCGGTCTCCGAGGCGCTGCTCCTCGAAGCCAACCTGATCAAGCGCTATCGGCCGCGATTCAACGTCCGGCTCAAGGACGACAAGAGCTATCCGTACATCAAGGTGACGCTGGGCGACGAGTTCCCGAGGGTCGAGCGGACACGCAAGCTGGTCAACGACGGCAGCCGCTACTTCGGGCCGTATGCGTCGGCATCGAGCGTCGACGAATCGATGAACCTCGTCCGTCGCCTGTTCCCGTTCCGCACCTGCACCATCGACATCAAGGACGGCGTCCGCGCCCTTCAGCGCCCGTGTCTCCTGTATCACATCAAGCGCTGCCAGGGCCCGTGCATCACGGCCATCTCAGCGGCCGCGTATCGGCAGGACATCGAACAGGTCGAGCTGTTCCTCGAAGGCCGTCAGGAGACGCTGGTCAAGGCGCTCGAGCGGGACATGTCGTCGGCCGCCGAGCGGACCGAGTACGAGCGAGCCGCGGTCCTGCGCGACAAGATCCGAGCCATCGAGCGGACGATGGAGAGCCAGAAGATGGCCGCCTTCGCGAAGACCGAGCTCGACCTGCTCGGGCTGGCCCGTCAGGACAACCAGGCCGCGATGCAGCTGTTCGTGATCCGCGACGGCAAGATGATCGGTCGCGACGTCTTCCTGCTCGAAGCCGCGCGCGAGGCGACCGACGATGAGGTGCTGACCAGCTTCATCGAGCAGTACTACGCCCGCGCGGGCTCGATCCCGCGCGAGGTCTACGTGCCCGCCCGGATCGCCGACGCCGCCGTGGTCGAGACGTTCCTGGCGGAACGCCGTGGCGGCCCCGTCCACCTGCGCGTCCCGCAACGTGGGGAGAAGCGAGAGCTGCTTGCCCTCGCGACCCGCAACGCGACCGAGACCCTGGCCCGCGAGCAGGCCCGCTGGCTGGCGGACCATGGCAAGACGCTGGCCGCGCTGGAGGAGCTCGCTGAGGCGCTCGAGCTGCCCGGCCCTCCGCAACGGATCGAGTGCTACGACATCAGCAACTTCCAGGGCAGCGAATCGGTCGGGAGCATGGTCGTGTTCGAGGACGGCAAGCCGCGCTCGGGGGAGTACCGCCGGTTCCGGATCAAGACGGTCCAGGGCCCCAACGACTTCGCCAGCCACCAGGAGGTCCTCCGCCGGCGATTCCGTTCTGCGCGGGCGGGGGAAGAAGGCGTCGAGGAGGCGCGCCGCTGGGCGATGCCCGATCTCGTCATCGTCGATGGCGGGAAGGGCCAGGTGAGCGCCGCCAAGGAGGTGCTCGACGAGCTCGGCCTGCACGACCTGCCACTGGCCGGTCTGGCCAAGGAGCGCGAGGAGCTGTTCCTCCCGCACCGGACCGACCCGATCGTCCTGCCCGTGACATCACCGGCGCTGTACCTGGTCCAGCGGCTCCGCGATGAAGCGCATCGGTTCGCGATCACCTACCACCGCGACCTTCGCGCGCGCAGGGCCGTCCGCTCCGCCTTCGATGACCTGCCCGGCGTCGGACCGAAGCGCAAGCGCGAGCTGCTCAAGGTGTTCGGTTCGATCAAGCGGGTGCGCGACGCGCCGGTCGAGCAGATCGCCGCCGTGCCGGGCATCGGCCCGGCGCTCGCGACACGGATCAAGGCGACGCTCGACGCGTGATCCGCGCGCGTCGTCGTGACGGATAGCGACTTCTTCATCATTCCGTGCACCGCACCGCTACCGACGGGCCGTAAGGTCGTTGTGAACGGCCCGCTGATGGGTCGCGCCGCCCGAAGGGATACCGTCCGATGCCCCCCGATCGCCCAGTTGACCGGCCGTCACCGATCTCCGGTATGACTCCCGACGTGAGCCGCCGCCCCCGACGCGGTGCCGCCTCGTTCCGTGTAACATCCCGCCTCGATGCGTAGAGCCGGACCGATCCTGATCCTGGTCATCGGGGTGCTCGCCCTGGTGATCAACTTCTTCCCGGGCCTCATGGTGCCCGACACCGCGAGCGCGGACGGGTCGTGGCGAACGATCACGACGAAGCTCGGGCTCGACCTGTCGGGTGGCCTCCGCGTCGAATACCAGGCGCAGCCGGTCAACGGCAAGACGCCGACAGCCGGCGACATGGGCGTCATCAAGGACATCGTCGAGCGGCGCGTCAACACGACCGGCGTGTCTGAGCCCCTCGTCACGACCCAGGGCTCCGACCGAGTCGTCGTCGAGCTGCCGGGCGTCACCGACCCTGAGGCGGTCCGCAAGCTCGTCGGCCAGACCGGCCAGCTCGACTTCGTGCCGCTTGGATCCACCCAGGTGACCGAGGGCCAGATCCTCGACCTCACGCAGTACCCGCCGCTGTTCGGAGGCGACCAGGTCGCGTCGGCCACGGTCGGCACCGACCAGAACGGCCGCCCGGCGGTCGACTTCGTCCTCAAGGGCGACGGCGCCCAGAAGTTCAGCGATTACACCGCGGGTCACGTCGGCAGCTACTTTGCGATCACCCTCGACGGCTCGGTCGTGTCTGCGCCGGTCATCCAGAACGCCATCCCGAACGGGAACGTCCAGATCACGGGCGGCGGACTGGCCGGGTTCAATGCGGCTGACGCCACCAACCTCGTGACGATCCTCAAGTACGGTTCGCTGCCGTTCCCGATCACGGCCTTGTCGAGCCAGACCATCAGCGCCACGCTCGGCAGCCAGTTCCTCACCCAGACGGTCCTGGCCGGCCTCATCGGCATCGGCCTGGTCCTCGCGTTCATGCTCATCTACTACCGGCTGCCCGGCGCGGTCGCGAGCTTTGCGCTCATCTATTACACGCTGGTCATGGTCGCGATCTTCCGGCTCATCCCGGTGACCCTGACACTGGCCGGCATCGCGGGCTTCGTGCTCTCGGTGGGCATGGCGGTCGACGCCAACATCCTGATCTTCGAGCGGATGAAGGAGGAGCTGCGGGTCGGCAAGTCGCTGCCCGCCGCCGTCGAGGCCGGGTTCAACCGGGCATGGAACTCGATCCTCGACTCGAACGTGTCGAGCCTCATCACCGCGACGATCCTGTACGCCCTCGGCTCGTCGGTCATCCGCGGCTTCGCCCTGGTGCTGATCCTCGGCGTCCTCGTCTCGATGTTCAGCGCCATCGTCGTGACCCGCACGATCCTGCGCTGGGTGGTCCGCCAGGAGTGGGCTCGCAAGCCGTCGCTGTACGGCCTGCGCGATGACGAATTCGTCGCCCTCGGTGCGGTCCGGCCGTCTGCCAGGCGCGAGGCGCGCGGGCGTGTTTGACGTCATCGGGAAGAGACGCTGGTTCTATCTCATCTCGCTGGCGATCACCATCCCGGGCCTGTTCTTCATCCTCCTGACCCCGTTCACCAAGGCGGGCCTCCAGTTCACCATCGACTACACCGGCGGCACGACGTGGGAGATCCGCTTCCAGGATCCGAACGTGACGCCCGACCAGGTCGAGGCCGTGTTCAAGTCCCAGGGCCTCGAGGCAAGCGCCGTCACGACCGGTGACGGCTTCATCGCCATCAAGACCGAACAGATCGCCGGCGTCGATGCGGGTGTCCCGGCAGCCTCGCCGTCGCCGTCCGCATCGGCTCCCACCGCCAGCGGCTCCCCGGGCGCAAGCGCGAGTGCCGGAGCCAGCGCTAGCCCCCCTGCCAGCGCGTCCGCCAGCCCGAGCCCGAGCCCGAGCCCGAGCCCGTCTGCGAGCCCGTCGCCGTCTGCGTCGGGGTCGGCCGTCCCGTCCGGATCGCCTGGCGCATCGGCCGGCGCCTCGGCGTCACCTCCCGTTGCGACCGGCAACACCAAGATCCCGACCCAGGGCAAGCTCGGTGAGGTCGCGGCTGCACTCGAGAGCGAGCTCGGCCCGATCGCCGAGCAACGGAGCCTGACGACCATCGGTGCGGTCGTGAGCTCGGACCTCATCTTCGTCGCCGTCCAGCTGATCATCGTCGGCTCGATCGGGATCATGATCTGGATCACCTACCGGTTCCGCGACGTCAAGTTCGGCGTCACGGCGCTGGTCGCCCTCCTCCACGACGTGATCGTGGTCATCGGGATCTTCGCCATCCTCGGGACCTTCTTCAACGTCCAGATCGATGCGCTGTTCGTGACCGCGATGCTGACCGTGATCGGCTTCTCCGTGCACGACACGATCGTCGTGTTCGACCGGATCCGCGAGAACAAGGCCCGCCACGCGGGCGAGCCGTTCGCCGACATCGTCAATCACTCGATCCTGCAGACCTTCGGCCGCTCGATCATGACGAGCCTGACCGTGGTCCTGACGCTGCTCGCGCTGCTGCTGTTCGGTGGCGCAGCGATCAGCGACTTCGTGCTGGCCCTGCTGATCGGGATCATCTCGGGGACCTACTCGTCGATCTTCGTCGCCTCGCCGCTGCTCGTCGACTGGCACCTGTGGGACGACCGGCGCCACGGCCGGATCACCACGACCCGCAGCCCGCGCGTCCGGCGCACGGCGTCCTGAGGCGCGCCACGCACCCGGCCAGTAGATCCGCGGTGCAGCCTCCCATGGCATCCTGAGCCGTGGTCGAACCCCGTTTCCGCTGGACTTTCCCACCCGTCGTCGGGCCGTCCGATGCCGCACCGGTCGCGGTCTCGGACCTCGGCATCTCGGCACGCCTGGCCGGGCTGCTGGCGGCCCGCGGCGTCGTCGACCGCGCCGACCAGGTCGCCTGGTTCGCCGATCCGCTGGCGGGACTGCACGACGCGGCACGCCTCCCCGATGCTGACCGGCTGCTGGCCCGACTCCGGGTTGCGCGCGACCGTCACGAGCGGGTGATGGTCTTCGGTGACTTCGACGCCGACGGGCTGACCGGACTGGCGATCATGACCCTGGCGCTGCGTCGCTTCGGCGTGGCCGTCGAGCCATACGTCCCGAGCCGTCTCGACGAAGGCCACGGGCTGTCGCTGATGGCGATCGACGCCGCCGTCGCGAGCGGTGCGACGGTCATCATCACGGTCGACTGCGGCACGACGAGCGTCGCCGAGATCGCGATCGCCAACGCGCGCGGCCTCGATGTCATCGTCACCGACCACCACCGTGTGCCCGCCGTCCTGCCTGACGCGGTCGCAGTGGTGAACCCACATCGACCGGACGCGACGTACCCGGATCGCCGGCTGACGGGCAGCGGCGTCGCGTTCAAGGTCGCCCAGCTGCTCCTGGCCGACGAGCCGGGAGGGCCGGCCGCGGCGCTCGATCTGGCCGACCTCGCGACCATCGGGTCCGTAGCCGACGTCGCCCCGATGGTCGGTGAGAATCGGGCGATCGCCCGGCTTGGTCTGGCCCGTCTCCGAACGGCGACGCGGCCGGGGATCGCGGCCTTGCTCGATCGAGCACGGGTCGCCCCTGACGCCGTCGATCTCGAGACCATCGCCTTCGCCATCGCCCCTCGGCTCAACGCAGCCGGCCGGGTCGGGGAGGCGCTCGAGGCCGCGGAACTGCTGCTGGCGGACGACCCGGCGACGGCTGCGACGCATGCGGATGCGCTCGAGGCGGCGAACCTGACCCGGCGCGACCTGATGAAGACCGCGGTCGCCGAGGCCCGGGCCGCTGTCGCCGACGATGGCGGGGGGCCGGCCACGGTCGTGCGCGGCCCATGGAGCGTCGGCATCGTCGGCTTGGTGGCCGCGCGTCTCGTCGAGGATCGCGGCCGGCCGGCGGTGGTCGGGGCCGATCTCGGTGACGTCGTGCGTGCCTCGTGCCGCAGTGACGGCTCGCTCGACCTGGGCGCCGCCCTCGAGAGCTGCGCCGACCTGTTCATCCGATTCGGCGGCCACGCGGGCGCAGCCGGCTTCGAGCTGCCCGTCGAGAATTGGGACGTGTTCCGCGAGCGCTTCCTCCTGCTCGCGGCCGAGACCGCACCGCCGGATCCACGCGTCTCGATCGCCATCGACCTGGCGCTGCCCGCGAGCGACGTCGACTACGGCCTCTATCGCGAGCTGGCCGGCCTCGCGCCGACCGGTCCCGGCAACCCGGACCCGCTCGTGGCGGTCCTCGGCCTGACCGTGACGCGAGTGCGTGCGGCGACCGGCGGCCACAGCCAGCTGACGCTCCGACGCGAGCGAGACGTGCTCGACGGCATCGCCTTCGGCCGGTCGGACATCGCCGAGGCCGTCCACGAGGGTGACCGGCTCGACGTCGTCGCACGGCTGACGAGCCGGCGGTTCGGCGGCTTCGAGTCGCTCCAGTTGGACATCCGTGACGTCGCGACCTCGGGGAGCCACCCGCGATCCGCCGCGCTCCTCGACGCCGCAGGCATCGTCGGCGGCAGCCCTGTGCTCGCCGGGAACATCTCATGACGCCCGGTCCGCGCCCGGCCATCCCCGTCCGGCTCCCGCCACCGGGTCGCTGGCTGGCGCCCGCGCTGGCGATCGCCGGGCTCCTCGTCATCGCCCTGCTCACCCTCGACCTTCTGCAAGGCGGTGTGCCGTTCGTCGGCACGAAGAGCAATTCCGGCGGTAGCAGTGGGATCGGCGGTGTCGGCCCGACCGAGACCGCGGCGCCGTCGAACGTGGTCGTCGTGCCACCGGACGTCGTCTCGATACCGGGCACGTTCGTCTACGCCAAGGATGGCAACATCTGGCTCCAGACCGGCAAGCAGACGCATCAGCTGACGACGAGCGGCAACGACTCGATGCCGTCGTTCTCGCCCGACGGCAAGACCGTCTACTTCGTGCGCACCGTCAACGGCATCGGGCACTGGCCGTCGGGCGGCATCGTCCGGGACTACCAGATGACGATCCCGAACGTGATGAAGGTCCCGACCGATGGCAGCAGCGCCCCGGTCCAGGTCGTCAGCGGCAAGGTCAGCAAGAACGGCTGGTCGTGGCAGTCGTGGATCCGCGAGCCGGTCCTCTCGCCGGACGGCGAGACCCTGGCGATGGTCTCCGATCGCCCCGATCCGTCGCGCAGTGATGTCGTCCTGCAGTTCTACGACACGACCACCAAGAAGTCGACCGTGCCGAAGCTCACCGAGGAGGCGCCGCTCGGTCACCAGGATCCCGCCTGGCGTCCCGACGGCAAGGTCCTGCTCTATGTCCACAACGGGCGTGACGGTGCGCGCGGCGCACCGTCGATCTATCGCTGGGACGCGGTCAAGGGCAAGGCGACCGCGCTGACCGGTCCCGGCTATCTCGAGCCGGCCTTCTCGCCGGACGGACGCTACGTCGCGGCGACGAAGACCAGCAGCTTCGGCAATGACCTCGTCATCCTCGACGCATCGAATGGCCGGGAGCTGCTTCGCCTGACCAACGACGGGGCGTCGTGGGCGCCGGTCTGGTCGCCGCTCGGCGACTCGATCGCGTTCCTCCACATCCAGGGCCAGATCGTCGACCTCGACCTGGTGCGGCTCAGCGGCGACGCCCCGAACTGGACCGTCAAGGACGTCATCCCCCTGACCGAGGTGTCGGGTCTCGATGGCGAGTCGCGGCCCGGATGGTTCGTCCCCGCGGACCAGCTTCCGGCCCCGACGGCGACCCCCGCCGGCAGCGCCGCCCCGAGCTCCGCCGGCAGCGCCGTCCCGAGCTCCTCCGGCACGCCCGCCCAGTGACCGCGACCTACCTCGAGCGTCTGGCCGACCGGACGGCGGCTGTCGGCACCGTCCTGTGCCTGGGCCTCGATCCGGACCCAGCAGCGCTGCCGCGCGGTTTCACGCCTGACGTGGCCGGCGTCGAGCGGTTCGTCGACCTGATGGTCGAGGCGGCAGGACCGTACGCGGCCGCGATCAAGCCGAACCTCGCATTCTATGAATCGCTCGGCTCGGCCGGGCTGGCCGCTCTGGAGCGGATCCGTGGCCGGATCCCGTCCGGGATCCCGGTCGTCATCGACGCGAAGCGGGCCGACATCGGCAGCACCGCGGCGCATCACGCGGTCGCGCTGTTCGACCGGCTGGGCGCCGACGCCGTGACCGTGAACCCGTACCCGGGCGGCAAGGCACTCTCAGCCCTGTTCGAGCGGCTGGACCGCTACGCCTATGTCCTGTGCCGGACGTCGAACCCCGCTGCGGCCGAGTTCCAGAACCTGCCCGTGGTCGCTGATCCGGCGATCGATGCGCCCGCCGAGCCGCTCCACCTGCGAGTCGCGCGCCATGTCACGACGCTGGGGGCCGGGCGGCACGGTCGGGCTGGTGGTCGGTGCGACGGCACCCGATGAGCTGCACGCGATCCGGGGGGTGGCGCCCGGGCTCGGCTTCCTGGTCCCGGGCATCGGGGCGCAGGGCGGCGAGATCGAACCGGTGCTCCGCGACGGGCCTGCGACCGCGGCGCCGGCCGGCTGCGGGACCGGCCGAGGGCTTCTCGTCAACGTCTCGCGTGCGATCAGCTCGGCCGCACTCGGCGGCCCAACGGGTGGCGACCCCGGCGACCCCGGAGAGCGCCTCGCAGAAGCCGCCCGTGACTGGGCTCGACGCCTTCCTGTGCTACCCTAGCCGCCGCAAAGCCGCTCCTCGAGCCTCGATCCCAGCGAGGATCGACCCGAACGCGCAACGGTCATCGACAGGAGCACCGTCATGCCGAACATCGGAGCCCCAGAGCTCATCATCATCCTCGTGATCGCCCTGCTGGTCCTCGGTCCGGGCAAGCTGCCCGAGGTCGGGGCATCGCTCGGCAAGAGCATCAAGGAGTTCCGCAAGGCCTCGACCGACCTCCAGGAATTGGTCAAGGTCGACGTCGACACGTCGCCGCTTCCCGCAGCGGCCCCGGTCGCAGCGGCCGCTGTCGCACCCGCCGGTCGCACCGGCGGCTGTCGCGCCCGCGCCAGTGGCGCCCGCCACCGTGGCGTCAGTGGCGCCCGCGCCGGTCGACTCTGGCCGGTGTCTCTGGTCAGCCCCGGCCCCTGCGGCGTCCGCCACCGACTCGACCACGGTCGCGAGCTAGCCGGTCGTCCGCGACCAGACCATGGCCGACGCCGACGCCCTGCTCGAGCCGGGTGTCAGCGGCGTTCCCGCGACGCCCGATCCCGCACCGGCGATCCCACCTGCCGCTCCGCCCGCCGATGAGACGGTCATGTCGCTCGTCGACCACCTCGGCGAGCTCCGGTCCCGGCTCTTCAAGGCGATCATCGCGATCGGGATCGGGTCGGTCATCGGCTATCTCGTCGCCGTGCCCGTCCGGAATTTCCTGATCCTTCCCCTCGGGCCGAACATGCACCTACAGACGCTCGGGATGGGCGACGCGTTCGTCATCCAGATCAAGATCTCGATCGTCATCGGGATCATCCTCGCGATGCCCGTCCTGCTCTACCAGGTCTGGGCGTTCGTGGCTCCTGGGCTCACGCCGCCGGAGCGGCGGATGATCCGGCCGTGGATCCCGCTCGCGCTCCTGTTCTTCGTCATCGGCGTGGCCATCGCCTACTTCATCCTGCCGTTCGCGATCGCCTTCCTGTTCAGCTACAACGACGACAAGCTGGTCGCCCAGCCGGCCGCCGGTCCCTACTTCGACTTCGTGACGACCCTCTTCCTCGTGTTCGGGCTGATCATGGAGTTCCCGATCCTGCTCGTCGGCCTGTCGAAGGTCGGCATCGTCACGTCTGAACGGCTCAGCGGACAGCGGCGGATGATCATCCTCGGCATCGCGATCTTCGCCGCGGTCGTGACCCCAGGCGGCGACATCGTCAGCCCGATCGTCCTCGGCACCACGATGTACGTCCTGTTCGAGCTGACCGCCCTGTTCATCAAGCGCAGCGGCAGGTGACCGACGCGGCCGAGGTACGACCACCCTCCGACGGGGTGACCGAGCCCGCGGTCGTCATCGTCAGCGGCATGTCCGGCGGCGGCAAGACAGCCGCCGCGAAGCTGTTCGAGGACCTCGGCTACACGGTCGTCGACAACCTGCCCGGCGAGCTGCTGCCGGACCTGGCCGAGCTGGTGTCCGCTGATCGGGCACGGTTCGCCCGGGTCGCGATCGTGCTCGACGTCCGCGCCGGTGATCCGACGCTCGCCCTGGCGGCGATGCGCGGCGCGCTCGAGGGCCGTGGGATCCGACCGCGGGTCGTCTTCCTCGAGGCGAGCGACGAGGTCCTGATCCGCCGCTACAGCGAGACCCGGCACCGTCACCCGCTCGGGGAGGAGCGTGGGATCGCGAATTCGATCGCGGAGGAACGCCGCCGGCTCGACTCGGTGCGCGCCGACTCGGACGTCGTCCTCGACACCTCGGAGCTGTCGCTCCGCCAGCTGCGCGAGCGCCTGTTCGCGGCCCTGGCGACCGACGTCCGGGCCGATCAGCTCGCGTTCCAGCTCATCAGCTTCGGGTTCAAGTTCGGGATCCCGCTCGAGTCCGACCTCGTGTTCGACGTCCGGTTCATGCAGAACCCGTACTACGACGCCGAGCTGCGACCGCAATCCGGGCTGACCGACCCGGTCCGCGCCTTCGTCCTGGGGCAGCCGGTCGCGACCCGCTTCCTCGAATACCTCCAGGATTTCCTGTCGTTCACCATCCCGGCCTACATCAGCGAGGGCAAGACGCGCCTGACGATCGGCATCGGCTGCACGGGCGGCTTCCACCGCTCGATCGTGATCGCCGAGGAGGTCGCCGCATGGCTGCGCAAGCAGGACTACGGCCCTGTCGCGGTGTTCCATCGGGAGCTCGACCGGACGTGAACCTCCGGCGCTGGCTGACACCCGGCATCGGGATCAAGCGTTGGCTTCTCGTGGTCTTCGCCGGCATGGTCCTGCTGGCCGTGGCGTTCGCCCATTTCCTGCGCCAGGTCACCCGTGACGTCGAGCCGACCGGCGTCGCCGGGGCGGTGATCGATACCCTCACGCTGCAGTTCCTGCCGTTCGCCTTGCGCGGCTTCACGGCGGCGTCTGTCGGGATCGCGCTCTTCGCGTTCGGCGCCTACCGCCTGGTCCACGTCCTGACCGACCCACTCCGGGCGACCGACCCGGATCAGCCGCTGGTCGAGCTGATCTACCAGAAGCGGTTCCTCGCCCGCGGACCGCGGATCGTGGCGATCGGCGGCGGCACCGGCCTGTCCACGCTGCTGCGCGGCCTCAAGGAGCACACCAGCAACCTGACCGCGATCGTGACCGTCGCCGACGACGGGGGATCGTCGGGCGTCCTCCGCGAGGAGCTCGGCATCCCGCCGGTCGGGGACATCCGGAACTGCATCGTGGCCCTGGCCGACGCCGAGCCGATGATGAGCGACGTCCTGCAATACCGCTTCCCGGACACGGATGGCGCTGCGCATGGTCTCGCCGGGCACGCCCTCGGCAACCTGCTGATCGCGGCCATGACCGCCGTCGAGGGCGGTGACTTCGAGGACGGCATCCGGCTGATGAACCGGATCCTGGCGGTCCGCGGCCAGGTCCTGCCAGTGTCACCGACGCCGATCACCCTCCATGCGCTGACGACCGACGGCCACATCGTCGACGGGCAGTCGCACGTCATGCGGACGACCGGCATCGAGCGGGTGTGGATCACGCCGGGCGACGTCCGAGCATCCGAGGACGCACTCGCCGCGATCGCCGATGCCGAGCTGATCGTGCTCGGTCCAGGCAGCCTGTACACGAGCCTGCTGCCGAGCCTCATGATCCCGGCCATCCGCGATGCGATCCTCGCCGCCACGGCTCCGCGGATCTTCGTCTGCAACGTCGCGACGCAGGAAGGCGAGACGACGAACTTCGACCTGGCCGATCACGTCGAGGCGCTCGTCGCGCACACCAGTCCGAACCTGATCGACCTTGTCGTGGCGAACAACCGCCTCATCGACGGGGCTGCCGGGGAGGACGACGCGCACGGCGTCGACGAGCCGTCCACGGCACCGCGACCGGTCGTGCTGAGGTGGCCGCCGTCGGTCGTCCCGGTGCCGCGCCTCATCCTCGACGAAGTCATCGACACCGGCGACACCCACCACCACGATCCCGCTCGACTGGCGAGCGCGGTCATCGCCGCGCTCGAGGGCGAGGTCGCTCTTCGGCGGCGGCACGCCGGTCGGTCGACCAGCCGGACCGCCTGAGGTGAGCCGCTCCGAGCGGGATCTCGTGACGGCGCTGCGCGACGAGCTGGCCGCCATCGACCCGTCGCGACCGTGCGACGTCGCGGCCGAGGTCGACGGGCTCGGACCGGAGCCGACCGGCCGTGAGACGTCGGTGGCTCGGCTGACACACCGTCTGCACCGGTCGGAGGAAGGATCGGCGAGCGGTCCCGGGTTCGACTGGGCGAGCGCCGCCGACCACTGCCGGGCCGCGTGGCTGCGCGGCCGGTTCCTGTCACGCGGCTCGCTCAGCCTGGCCGGCGGACGCACGCACCTCGAGTTCGTCGTCGGGCCGGACGACGCGCCGGATCTGGCCGCTCGGCTGGCTGCCTTCGGCCTCCCGGTGTCGTGGCGGATCCGCCGAGGCCGAGGGGTCGTGACCTCCAAGAATGGGGAGGCTGTCGGCACGTTCCTGCGCCGCATCGGGGTGTCCGGGACGTTGCTCGAGATCGAGGCACGGCAGGTGTCCCGAGCGCTCCGTGGCGAACTCAATCGCGTGCTCAACGCCGAATCGGCCAACCTCCAGAGAGCGGTCAGTGCGGCCGGCCGGCAGCTCGACGCGATCGACACCCTCGATGCCGACGGTCGTCTGCAACAGCAGCCGTACACCGTTCGCCTGGTCGCCGACGCGCGACGAGAGACGCCCGAGGCAAGCCTGAGCGAGCTCGCCGAGCGGCTCGAGCTCCATCGTTCGGCCGTCCAGCGCGCGCTCGAGCGCCTCGAGCGCCTGGCCGAGGCGGAACCCGGGCGGCCCCAGGGACCGATCCAGACCGCCGTCCAGACCGCCGTCCCGGACCGGACCGCTCTGGCATGATGGGTCGATGCGAGACGTCATCGTGGCGGGCAATTGGAAGATGCACACGACGCCGTCCGATGCCGGCGGCCTCGCGTCCACCATCGCGGCCCGAACCCGCGTCGCCGGTGTCACCCGGGTCATCTGCCCACCGTTCGTGAGCTTGGCGGTCGTCCGCGACGCGCTCGCCGCATCGGACCCGGACGTCGGTGTCGGCGCCCAGAACGTGCACCACGAGCTGCAGGGTGCATACACCGGCGAGATCGCGGCGCCGATGCTGGCCGGGCTCGCGACCTGGGTCATCGTCGGCCACTCGGAGCGCCGACGCGACGCCGCCGAGACCGACGAGCTCATCGGACGCAAGCTCGGCCGGGCGGTCGACGCAGGCCTCCGCCCGATCCTCTGCGTCGGGGAGCGGCTCGAGCAGCGCGAGGCCGACAGCCAGGACGCCGTCGTCCACCACCAACTGGCGGGTGCGCTCGCCGGCCACGACCCGGCCGCGCTTCTGGCCGGTGGGATGGTGATCGCCTACGAGCCGGTCTGGGCGATCGGCACGGGCCGGAACGCCAGCGGCCGGGATGCGGCGGCGATGTCGGGCGCCATCCGCGACGTGCTGGCCGGCCTGGGTTGGTCGGCCACCGCGGATGACGTCCCGGTCCTGTATGGCGGCAGTGTCACGTCCTCGAACATCGCCGAGTTCCTCGCTGAGCCGTCGATCGACGGCGCGCTGGTCGGTGGCGCGTCACTCAAGCCCGACGAGATGGCCGGGATCGTGGCACGCGCCGGGTTGACCGCCGCCGCCCGCGCCGCCGCGTGACCGGGGTCCCGACCGGCACAGACGACCGGACCGAATCCTCCGCCAGCGACGGCAGCGCGCCCGCCCCGCACCCGCGTCCGCGGCCCATCGTCCTGGTCGTGCTCGATGGGTTCGGCATCGGACGAGATCCTGCGGCCGACGCGGTCGCCGCGGCCCGGATGCCGACCTGGCGGGCACTCTGGCGCGACTGGCCGCACGCGACTCTTCGCGCCTCCGAGGACGCCGTCGGCCTGCCCGCCGGCCAGATGGGGAACTCGGAGGTCGGCCACCTCAACCTCGGTGCCGGGCGTCCGGTGCTCCAGGACCTCCCCCGCATCGACGCGGCCATCGCCGACGGCACGTTCGTCGAGCGCCCAGCCCTGCTCGAGGCGTGCGCCCGCGCGGCCCGGCCAGATGGACGACTTCACCTGATCAGCCTTGTCGGCCCGGGCGGCGTCCATGCCAACGACCGGCACCTGGTCGCGCTGGTCGAGCTGGCTGCGCGCCAAGGCGTCCCGGCGGTCCGCATCCACGCGTTGCTCGACGGGCGCGACACGCCGCCGCGCTCGGCACTCGGCTTCATCGCGGACCTCGAGGAGCGGCTGGCCATGGCACACCCCGACGCGCGGATCGCGTCGGTCGGTGGACGCTACTGGGCGATGGACCGTGACAGCCGCTGGGACCGGGTCGAACGGGGCTACGACGCCATCGTCCACGGGGTGGGGGAGCACGCCCCGAGCGCGACATCCGCCATCGAGGCTGGCTATGCCCGGGGCGAGAACGATGAGTTCGTGGCGCCGACGGTGATCGACGGCGTCGACGGCACCGTCCGCTCGGGCGACCCCATCATCCACGCCAACTTCCGTGCCGACCGTGCCCGGCAGCTGACCCACGCGCTGGCCGACCGAGACTTCGCGGGCTTCGACCGCGCGGCACCGGGCGGCCGCCCTGCCCCGACCGACCTGCTTGTCGTGACGATGACCGAGTACGAGGCAGGCCTGCCTGTCGAGGTGGCGTTCCCGCCGGAGGAGGCCCGCTCGCTGGCACAGACCTTCTCGGAGGCCGGCTGGAGGCAGTTCCACGTCGCGGAGACCGAGAAATACGCCCACGTCACGTACTTCTTCAACGGCGGCGTCGAGGCACCCTACCCGGGCGAGGAACGCCGCCTCATCCCGAGCCCGAAGGTCGCGACCTACGACCTCGAGCCGGCCATGAGCGCGGTAGGCGTCACCGACGCGCTGGTCGAAGCGATCGGCTCGGGGCGGTACGACTTCATCGTCGCGAACTACGCCAATCCCGACATGGTCGGGCACACAGGCGTGTGGGACGCGACGGTCGCCGCCCTCGAGGTCCTCGACGGATGCCTCGCCAGGGTCGTGGCCGCGATCGAGGCCGTCGACGCCGACGATCAGGCTGCACCGGGCGCACTCCTTGCGATCACCGCTGACCACGGCAACGCCGACGAGCTGCGCGACCGGGACGGCCACGCGGTCACCGCCCACTCGCTCAACGCGGTTCCGCTGGTCCTTGCGGGTCGAGCCGCCCGCGGCCTGTCGCTCGCGGATGGCGTCCTCTCCGACGTCGCCCCGACGCTCCTGGCGTTCGCCGGACTTCCTCCCTGGGAGGGGATGACCGGGCGGTCCCGGATCTTGTGATAGCATCCCTCGGCTAGCGTTCAAGAGGAGTCCTACGTCGTGAACCCGCTCCTGGCCATCGGCCAGATCCTGGTGAGCATCGCGCTCATCATCGCGATCCTGCTGCAGGCCCGGGGTGTCGGCCTGTCAGGGACCTTCGGCGGCGATTCGGCCGTCTACCGCAGCCGCCGGGGCGTCGAGCGCCGGCTGTGGCAGTTCACGATCATCCTCCTCGTCCTGTTCATCGTGTTCTCGCTGGCGGCGTTCATCCTCGCCCCCGTCACCACAGCCTGAACACCGGGTCGCAGCGACTCGCCGCGATCGATCGTCCACACGGAGCTCGATGACCCGCACTGATTCGTTCGTCGTCGGGACCCTTGTCGTCCTGCTCGCCCTCATCGCGGGCCTGGTCGGGATCCCGTCCGTCCTGCCAGGCGCCGTCACGGCAGCGCTCGCGACCCCGGGCACGGGGACACCGCTGGAGCGACCGTACCGCGAAGGCGTCCTCGGCCGGCCCGTCTCGGTCAGTCCGTTCTCGGCGCGGAGCCAGGCGGATCGCGACCTCGTGGCCCTGGTGTTCTCGGGGCTCGTGCGGAACGGTCCCGCCGGGACCATCGTCCCGGATCTGGCCGAGCGATGGTCGGTCGATCCAACGGGATCGATCTGGACGTTCGTCCTTCGTCGGGATGCCCGCTGGCAGGACGGCGATCCGGTCACCTCGGAGGACGTCGCGTTCACCATCCGGGTCCTCCAGGATCCGAGCTATACCGGACCGGGTGCAGGCTCGTGGAACGAGGTCACCGTCCACACCGTCGACGCGCGGACCGTCGTCTTCACGCTGGCCACGCCGCTCGGCGGTTTCCTCCAGGCAGCAACCCAGCCCATCGCCCCGGCGCATCTCCTGGCCGACGTCCCGGTCCCGGAGCTCGCCACCGCGCCATTCGGTCGTCAGCCCGTCGGATCCGGTCCGTTCGCGGTGGCGAGTCTCGACCAGGACAGCGCCGAGCTCATCCCGGCAGCCACGATCCCTGATACACCCGACGCATCGGCGTCGCCGGCCCCCTCGAACGACTCACTCGCCCAGCCCGCCGCCACCGATCGCCCGGGCTCCCCGATCCCGTACCTGCCCGGCATCGAGCTCAGCTTCTTCGACGACGCCGGGGCACTCGCCCAGGCATACAGCGCCGGTACCGTCGACGCTGCCTCGGGGCTGTCGCCGGCGATGACCAGCCAGCTCGCCTCCCGTCCCGATAGCCACGCCCTTCACTATCCGGGTTCGACGCTGACCGCCGTTCTGCTCAACCTCCGACCGGGTCACCCCGAATTCGCCAACCCGGCCGTCCGGGCGGCCCTGCTGGCTGCCATCGACCGCCCGACGATGGTCCGCGGCGCCTTCTCGATGGCGGCCGGCCTCGCGACCACGCCGATCCCACCGTCGTCGCCGCTGTTCGACGCTGCTGCGGGCGCGCCCGTGCCTTACGACCCGATCGCCGCCGCAGGGGCGCTCAAGGCGGCCGGCTGGACGCTGGCGAACGACGGCTGGCACCTGCCCAAGGTCAAGACGCCGATCGATATCGAGCTGCTCAGCCCGGATCGTGCGTCGAACATGACTGCCTACGACACGGCGGAAGCGGTCGCCCACGACTGGAAGGCCATCGGCATCGGCGTCCATCATGTGGCGCTGTCGCCCGGGGAGTTCGCCAACGATCGGCTGGCCACCGGCACGTTCTCCGCCGCGGTCGGCGACATGACCATCGGCCTCGACCCCGACCTGTATCCGTTGCTGGCCTCGAGCCAGACCGTGCAGGGCGCCTCGAACATCATCGGGCTGCAGGATCCGACCCTTGACGCGTTGCTCGTCGCGGCCCGGCAGCCGGGCACGATGGCCGAACGCACGGCCGCCTACGCAGCTCTCCAGAGGCAGCTCGTCAAAGGCGTCTACATGCTCCCCCTTGCCTTCGCCGACGAGTCCGTCGTCGTCCGAGACATCGTCCAGGGACCGTCCGTCCGGGAAGTCGGGGACCCGGCTGACCAATTCTGGGACGTGCTGTCGTGGCGTCTCGCCCAGTGACAGGAGCCCTTGGCACCGCTGCATCTGGACGGGCCGTGCTAACATGGCGCCTCGCCGCGACCGGTAGGCGGTCGTGCACGGTCCACGCCGAGGTGGCGGAACTGGTAGACGCGCTAGCTTCAGGAGCTAGTGTCCGCAAGGGCGTATGGGTTCAAATCCCTTCCTCGGTACCACCCCTCTCCGTGGATCCAGCGAGTCGGCGACACCTCTAGCCCAGGTGGCGGAATTGGTATACGCGTACGTTTGAGGGGCGTATGAGGCAACTCATCCGGGTTCAAGTCCCGGCCTGGGCACCACTCTGAGATGACTGACGGCCGTCGCTCGAGCGACGGCCGTTATGCTGTCTTTCGGGCGGTTAGCTCAGCTGGTCAGAGCGCCTCGCTTACACCGAGGAAGTCACAGGTTCGAACCCTGTACCGCCCACCACCCGGAACCCCGCCGTCTGTCAGAGGCCGGCGACGGCCCTCCGTAGCGCCTGCGCGGCATCGACGAGCGTCTTGGCTTGACCCTTGTCGATCCCATCGTCTTCGGTGTCGTTCCTGATCGTCTGGAGGATCTGGTCGGCGGTCGCACGTGCGGCACCGCCATCGTGGGATCCGAGCGCGCTCTGCTCATCGGCAAGGAGCCCCTGCAGGTCGTTTGCCTCTCGGCCCTTGATTCCGTGGCCCCCTGAGGCGTTCGCGATCGCGTTGCGGAGATCAGACAATCGGGCGTCGGCCGCGGCGAACGGGTCCGCCGTCGGCTTCGGGGAAGGCCGGGCGGACAGTGCCGGTGACGTTGACGGCGGTGGGGCCGACTTCGTCGCCTTGGCGCCTGCGGACGTCGACGGCGATCCACGGGACTGGCCGATCCCGCCAAGTGCGATGAGCGCCCCCAGCGCAATGGCGAGGACGACGACGCCGGCGACCCAACCAAGCGTTCGTGTCCGAGGCGGTGCCATCCGATCGTCACTTGGCGACCTCTCACCTGACGCTCCTCCAGGCAAACCCACCGGGATGGCGGCCGCTGTCGTCATGCCCGGGTCCGGCGAGCCGATCGGCGCCGCGGGGTCCATGGCAACGACGAATGCCGGGACGCTCGTCCACCGGGCCGGGCCGCCGTCGCGTGACCAGCGCCCGAGGGCGGCGACAAGGCCGGACGAGAACGCGAGCGGCGACGGGCGAGCGCTCGGCTCGGGGTCCAGGGCATCGGCGACAGGTTCGTCGAAAGCAGGTCCAAGGTCGGGCGATATCTCCGACACGCGTGGGGGGAGGTCGAGCCGACGATCGACGAGCTCGGCGATCGACGTCGACGGCCGTGGCAAGGTCCCCGTCAGAGCTTGGAAGACCACAGCACCGAGCGACCAGACATCGGCGGCGGCCGTTGCGGGAACGCCGGCCAGGCGCTCTGGAGCTAGATAGGCAAGCGTCCCGAGAGCGGTCCCGGCCGCTGTGAGCGATGTCTGCGCGACCATCTGCTCCGGACGAGCCAATCCGAGGTCACCGACCTTCGCCCGGCCACCCGCGATCAGGACGTTCGCGGGCTTCACGTCCCGGTGCACGAGGCCCGCGTCATGGATGGCGGCGAGACCCTCGGCGATGTCCGCCACCATCGGAACCAGTGTGTCCGGCTCCATCCGGCCGTCGGCCATCAGGTCGGCGAGGGAGCCCCCCTCGCACAGCTCCATGACGAAGAAGGGCTCGACTCCGGCGGCCGGATCGCCGGGCTCGACGTCGAATACTGCGACGACGTTCGGGTGGTTGAGCGCTGCGAGAGCGCGCGCCTCGCGATCGAACCGCTCGGCGATGGCCGGATCGCCTGCCAGGTTCGGCAGGAGCATCTTGATGGCGACATCCCGGCCAAGGCGCAGGTCGTGACCGCGGTGCACGGTCGCCATCCCTCCCGCCCCGAGCTGGCCATCGATCTGGTATCTACCGGCGAGCTGCTCTCCGATGATGGGCATGCCCGCGAGCCTACCCGATGAGAGGTCCGGTCCGGTCGTCCGCATCGAAACCGGGTGAGCGTCGTCCGCGTAGTCCCTCCCAGGAACCAGACCGCTCGAACCTCGATCGGTGCGACGGCTCCGAAACGAGGTGGATGATGAAGCCAAGGAATGTGATGGCCGCAGCCATCGTTGTCGTGGCGGGCCTGGCGGCCGGCTGTTCCAGCGCCGCGACGGTCTCGCCTCCCGCGATCGTCCCGACGACCGTTCCGACCGCCGTTCCGACTGCTGCCCCGCCCGCCAGCGTGCCGGCTGCGACCCCGGTCGCCTCGGCGGCAGCAGCGACCACGGCCCCATCGGCGAGCGCCGCGGCTGCGGGGGGAGCCACCACCATCATGACCGCGAGTGTCGGCTCCAAGGGCACCCTCATCGTCGCGGGCAATGGCATGACCGTCTACACGTATACGAAGGACATCCCGAACAACGGCACGAGTGCGTGCACCGGCGCGTGCCTCGCGACTTGGCCGGCGGTGACCGTTCCGGCTGGCTCGAAGCCATCCGCCGGGACCGGCGCGGCCGGCAAGCTCGGGACGATCACCCGAGCGGACGACGGCAAGCTGCAAGTGACATACAACGGACTGCCGCTCTACTTCTTCTCCGGGGATCAAGCCGCGGGCGATTCGAACGGCGTCTACACCGGCTGGCTGGCGGTCAAGCCATGATCGATCGTGCGATCGCCTTCGGAACGCCAGCCGGGGTTCGTCGCCTCGGGTGGCTGCTCCTGATCGC
This sequence comes from uncultured Chloroflexia bacterium, assembly GCA_963797685.1. Classification (GTDB taxonomy): domain Bacteria; phylum Chloroflexota; class Limnocylindria; order Limnocylindrales; family CSP1-4; genus SPCO01. The sequence continues at coordinate 44,343 of CAWCQK010000012.1, forward strand.
CCTGCCGATCGTCCTCGCCGCCTGCGGCAACAGCGGTACGGGTGGCTATTAGCGAGCGTCGGAGGCCGGCGGCGTAGTGTTCATCGGCACGGTCACGACCGCAGTCGAACGGCGCGTCGCCGGCCGCCCGCAGCCAAGGAGGCCACTGTGAATCCCGACGACTTTCCGGCTCCGACGGAGGGCCTTGTCATCACGCAATTCCTGGTCGTCTCCGACCAGGACCGATCGAGGGACTTCTATCAGACGCTGTTCGACGGGACGGTCGTCCTCGAACGCGATCCGGTCATCCTCAAGGTCGCGAACACATGGCTGATCCTCAACGAAGGCGGCGGCCCGACCGACGACAAGCCCACGGTCACGTTGACGACGCCGCCAGACCCAGATCGGTCAAGCGGATTCCTCAATGTGCGTGTGGCCGACATCGGGAAGGTCTACGAGGACTGGTCGGCCAAGGGCGTGCAGTTCCTGACCGAGCCGAAGGATCACGGACGTGAGATCCGCGCCTATGTCCGCGACCCGGACGGTCACCTCATCGAAGTCGGGCAGTCGACGAGATAGTCGCGCTGACCGGGTCAGCGGGGGTTCGTCCCGCAGCCAGTCGACCTTCCAGGAAGTCGATCCAGAGCTCCGGAAACGGCCAGCTGGATCGACGGCGTTCCACGGCTGAGCCAACCGCCGGGTCGGAGTTCCGGGCCCGCCCGACGGAGGACGCCCAGGAGTCGCCGATCCGCCACGACCGGGACGCCTTCCACGGCTGGCAGGGCGACGTGGCTCGAGCCGGGTGGCCCATCGATCCAGGACAGGGTGATATCGCCGACCACGGCACCACACCGGTGCGACCGGAAATATCCGATCTCGAGAGTGCGGCCGGCGGCCAGGGCGTGCAGCTGACCGTGGAGCGATCCATGAACCTGCAGTGTCGGCGGCCTGCCATCCATGGGCTGACTATAGCCCTCACTCTGGATCGAACTCATGACAGCCTGCCTCGCGCGATCCCGTGGCGGACCGATCCACGGTGCTCGCCGACGGCGCTGCTAGACTCATGCGGTACGGGCCGGAGACGTCGGCCCCCTCGGAGGACTGAATGGATCCAGCGCTGATCATCGTCATCGTGATCGTCATCGCCCTCGTGGTCCTGTTCGTTGCGCTCTACAACGGCCTTGTCCAGAAGCGATTGCGCATCGATGAGGCCTTCGCCCAGATCGAAGTCCAGCTGAAGCGCCGCCACGACCTCATCCCGAACCTCGTGAACGCGGTCAAGGGCTACATGGGGTTCGAGCAGAAGGTCCTGACCGACGTCACCAACGCCCGTGCCGCGGCCGTCGCCGCCGGCGCCCAGGGACCCGCCCAGCAGGCCGCCGCCGAGAATGCCCTGACCGGCACCCTGCGCTCACTGTTCGCCGTCGTCGAGAACTACCCCGAACTGAAGGCGAACGAGAACGTCCTGGCCCTCCAGGAGCAGCTGACCACCACGGAGAACCAGATCTCGTTCTCGCGCCAGCACTACAACGCCACCGTGCTCGACTACAACACCAACATCCAGACGTTCCCATCGGTCTTGATCGCCGGGATGCTGGGCTTCGTCAAGCGAGACTTCTTCGACGCCGAGCCTGAGGCCGAGACGGTGCCAAACGTCGACCTCAGTCTGAGCTGACGAGTCGCCGCGGGACCTGACCGTGGCCAGAGAGTCGTTCTATAGCCAGGAAGCGGCGAACAAGCGGCAGTCGTTCCTGCTGGCTGCGTTCGTCATCCTGGTCTTCGCGGCGCTCGGTTTCTCGATCGGCTACGCGATCACCGGCAGCGCCGCGGGCGCCGCCTCGGTGACTGCCTTCGCGCTCGTGCTCGGAGCGCTCACCGGCGTGGGCAGCTATTTCAGCGGCGACAAGCTGGTCCTCGCTGTCAGCCAGGCGCGTCCGGTCGACGCGACCAACTCAGCCTCAGCTCATGAACGTCGTCCAGGAGCTGGCGCTCGCGGCGAATTTGCCGATGCCCGCCGTGTACACCATCGACGACACGGCGCCGAACGCGTTCGCGACCGGCCGGGACCCCGCGCACGCGTCTCTCGCGATCACGACCGGCCTGCTCGAGAAGCTCGACCGCGAGGAGCTCCAGGGTGTCATCGGCCACGAGCTGTCGCACGTCCGCAACTTCGACATCAGGTTCTCCCTGATCGTCGGCGTGATGGTCGGGACCATCGCGCTGCTTGCCGACTTCTTCCTTCGGTTCACGTTCTGGGGCGGCATGTCCGGCCGCCGCTTCGAACCGGGACAGCGGCGGCAATGGCATCGCGGCGCTGATCATGGTCGTGGCCATCGTGCTGGCCATCCTGGCCCCGATCATCAGCCGGTTCATCCAGCTCGCCGTCTCGCGCCAGCGCGAATACCTCGCCGATGCGTCGTCCGTGGAACTGACGCGCGATCCGTATGGCCTCGAGCGGGCGCTGGCCAAGATCGCGACGGACCAGGAGGTCCTCGAGGTCGCCAATCGCGGGACCCAGCACATGTACTTCACCAACCCGATCAAGAAGTTCGAGGCGCGATCATCGGGGCTCATGGACACCCATCCACCGATCCTCGACCGGATCAACCGCCTGCGCCAGCTGACCGGCGATCCACCGCTGCCGGCCGCCGACGCGGCCTCGCTGGCGGGGCTCGACTAGGCGGGGGGGAGGCTCGCCTCGTCGGCACGAGGGCCTCCGCGTTGATGGTCCGACGAGGCCCGTGGTATCCTCCGACCCGCCGACGGGCAGCCGACGGCTGGTTGACCATCGGGCCGAGATAGCTCAGTTGGTAGAGCACGCGACTGAAAATCGCGGTGTCGCCAGTTCGAATTCTGGCTCTCGGCACCACCCACGCGGTGGGTGGATCTTCGGGCGGAAGTGGCTCAGTTGGTAGAGCATCACCTTGCCAAGGTGAGGGTCGCGGGTTCGAGTCCCGTCTTCCGCTCCATTCCCTCCTTCTCGGACCGCTGCCCCTTCGTCTAGTGGTAGGACAGCGGACTTTGGATCCGTGAACCGAGGTTCGAATCCTCGAGGGGCAGCCAGCAACCGGCGGGAGCCCGCCAGCGAGACACACGTGGCGACGTGGTGAAGTGGCTCAACACGGAGGTCTGCAAAACCTCTATTCACCGGTTCGAATCCGGTCGTCGCCTCCACTTCCTGAGCACCAGACCGGTCCATGTGGGCCGGTTTCGTTATGACCTCTTCGATGCGCCCGATGTCAGGAACGCTGCAGGAGGCAGTCGTACTCGATGACACGGCCGTGGTCCTTCGTGATCGGATAGAGACCGACCACCCCGAACCCGGATGCCTCGTACTCCGCGATGCTCTCCGTCCAATGAGGCATGCCGTCGTAGATGGGGATCAGGGATACCTCGGACAGCAGGGCCACGACGTCGTCGACTCTGGAACCAAGGCCGCGAAAGACGTTCAAGTCGAACCCCTGCGTGTCGAGTTTCAGGAAGACTCGCCGTCCTCGCACCGTGTCTTCCAGGTCCGCCAGGACGTCATCGAGACGCCTGACCGGGACCACCTCCTCCCTGGTCGGTTCCGATCCGCTTCCGAACCGGGCAGCCAGGTACTCGTTCGCGGACAGCATCGAGCTGAACTCGGTCCGCTCCGACACGTGGATGGTCATCTCGGCCGTGCGGTCGCCCAGCGCCACCTTCCGGACGTGCCAATCCGGGTCGGTCGCGGAAGCTCGGGAAAGCGTGTCGAACGCCGTCGACACGGGCTCGAATGAGAGGATCGGGCCGTCGTAGAAGCGTCGGATGGACGCTGCGAATTGCCCACGATTGGCGCCGACATCGATGACAAGGTCGACTCCGAGGCTGCGGATGAGGCGCTCCATCTGGATGCGCTGCGAATACCACGCGTCATCGAGGTTGGCCATCCTGGCCAACGCGAATGACCCGGCTCCCAGGTCGACGACCTGGCGCCGGAAGATGGTCTTCGCGAGATACTGGACCGCGCGCCTGGGATCGCTCACGTCGGATACACGTCCCCGTTTCCGGGCCTACTCGACCCGCGAGGTCGCCTCTCGATAGGCCTGGTGGGCTTGAGCCTCGTCGACGTCAGCCATCGCCGCCGTCGAGATGGTGTCGGCGAGATCGCTTTGCGACGCCATCACGAAGAGCTTGGCTGCCTCGGCCGTCTTGGCCGCCGAGGCTTCCGCCAGCTTCATCGATTCGAGTGCGCGCGTGGCGGCCTCGGCGGTCTGCTTTGCTGCAGCGGCCGCCTCGAATGCCGCCGATGCTGCCGTCTCTGCGGCCAACCTGCCACGGCGTGCCACGGCGGCCGCCTGCTCGGCGTCGCGCCATTCTCGCAGCGCCTGTGGGACGGTGATCGGAGTGGCTTCGTCATCGGACATGGTGCCCTCGCACTTCGTCGGCGCGGATGAGTGGTGGCTTGCAAGGATGACATAGGGTCCTAACGCCCAGGTGGGTGCCCGGGCTCGACGATCGCCGGTCGACAGTCGCGCTCTGACAGCCGGTCCGCACGGCGTGAGCGGCGTACACTCTCGTTTCGCATGGCCGCCCTTTTCGCGGCCAGCCAACCGGGAGGATCGTCCATGGCGAAGAACACAGTCGTCCTTGGATTCTTTCAGAGCGAGGCCGAAGCAGACGATGCGGTCGAGCAGATGAAGGAATGGGACAAGTGGGACGACGACGTCAAGCTGAACGCGATCGGCGTTCTCGCCCTCGATGACAAGGGCAAGATCAAGACGCACAAGCTCGGGAAGCGCAGCGTCGGCAAGGGTGCGGGCATCGGCCTCCTCCTGGCGATCATCGCCCCGCCGACCCTGCTCGCCGGCGTCATCGGTGGTGGCGTGCTTGGTGCTCTCCATACCAAGGGGCTCGGCCTCAAGGGCGCGGATCGCGAGCGTATCGCCGCACACCTGGCCGGTGGCCGGGCCGCGGTCGGCATCCTCGTGAAGGAAGACCAGGCTGCTGCCGTCGCGACCCGACTCACGGAGCTCGGCGGGACCGCCGAAGAGCATCCGGTCGACGAGGATGTCGAAGCCGAGGCTGCTGCCGCCGCTCCCGAGGTCGAGGCCGCCGAGGCCCAGGTCGGCGACGACCTGACCATCGTCGACGGGATCGGGCCATCGTATGCGGCTGCGCTCCAGGGTGCGGGGGTCAAGACCTTCGCCCAGCTCAGCGAGCAGACCCCGGAAAGCATCGCCGACACGCTCGCGAAGGCGAACGCGCCGCTCATCGCCGGCCACAACGCCGACACCTGGCCCCGCCAGGCCAAGTTCGCCGCCGCCGGCGACTGGTCGGCACTCCGCCGCTACATCGACTCGAAGAAGTAGCCCAGGTCCGCGGTCGTCGCCTCCGGGCGAAGGCCGCGTCCTCGACTCAGGACCCGTCGCTGCGAAGCGGCGGGTCCTTTGCGTCCGGCGGGCGCCGAGCCGGCAGCCTAGCCAGTCGTCGCGTGGCCGCGGTCACGTTCCACCCAGTCACCGACCCGCATCTCCCAATGGTCGGCGTGGAACATGGCGAGGCGACCGTCCGCGCCGGCGTCCTGGAGACCCAGCAGCGTCGTGCCGTCGCTTTCCTGGCCGAGCACGATCGGCTCCCCCGGCTCGATGGGGTTGCCGCACACCTCGCAGATGGGCTGGGCATCCGTCGACATGGTCACGTCTCCTTGCGCGTCGTCCTGATGCGGGTGGCGACCCGTCCATCCTAGGCGAGCGACCGGATCCGGGATCGGCGTCCGAGCCTCGGGTACCCTGTCCGCGGCGCCGGAGTGGTGGAATTGGCAGACGCGGCGAACTTAAAATCCGCTGCCCGAAAGGGCGTCCGAGTTCGAATCTCGGCTCCGGCACCAGCCAGACGGACGACGGATCGACCGCGCGAGACTCAGCGGCGACGCCGGAACAGGCCGCCGGACTTCTTCGTCTCGACGCCGGCCGGGACCTGGAACTGACCGTCCCCGAACGCGATCGTGCTGAGCCTGACCAGCCGCTCTGCCGCGATCGAATGGGCGGCGCCGAGCACGATCGGGACACCCTCGTTCACGGCCTTGAGGTAGAGGAACGGGTCGTATGGCAGCTCGATCGCCATCTTCGCGTCGAGGAAGGTCTCCACGTCGCGAAGCTTGAGGATCTCCCGGGCGAACAGGGTGTTGAGCACGAACGTCGACTTGGTGGCGATCGTTCCCGCTTCGCCCATGTACTCCAGCAGCGCGTGCATCGACTTGAGCGCGCCGATCTCCGGCGTGATCGGGAGCAGGACGCTCTCGGCCTTCTCGAAGATCGTCAGCACCCGTTCGTCGAGCGTCGAGCCGGCGTCGATGACGATGAGCTCGTAGCTCTCGAGCAGCGTGGTGAGGATCTGGGTGACATGGGCCGGGGTGATCGTCTCTGCCGCCTCGGGCGCGGCCGGCGCGGCCAGCACGTGCAGTCCGCTGTCGTGGCGCATCGCGTACGTTCGCAGGAGGTCCGGCTCGCGAGCCACGTCGTCCCGCACGACGTCGGCGATGGTCTGCTTCGGATCGAGGTTGAGCAGCACGGCCACGCCGCCGAACTGGAGGGCGAAGTCGACGAGCACCACCTTGTCGGGGCGATGCGCGGCGGCGGCGATGGCGATGTTCGTTGCGACCGTGGTCGTGCCGACGCCACCCTTCGGGCTGTACACCGCCACGGTCCGACGGGCGCGACTGAGGGTCAGGCCGTCGGCGGAGACGACCGGTGCGAGGTCCTTGGATCGCTGGAAGCGGAGCAGCAGCGCCTCGACCCGCGCCTCCATCTCGCGCGCATCGAACGGGCGGGCCATCACGTCGTCGGCGCCGGCCTCGAGGAAGTGGATCCGCTCCTCGACGTCCTGGGTGGCGCTGACGCACATGACGGGGATCGCCGACAGCGCGGGGGTCGCCCGGATCTCCCGGCAGATGTCGACCGCGGACCGCGGACCGGCCGCGATGTCGATGATGACCAGCTGCTGGTCGGCGGCTTTGGCAAAGGCTTCGCCGGGATCCGTCGTCGTCGTGACGGTATACCCGGCGCGTGTCAGGATCGCGGCGATCGCCTCGCCGGCGTCGGCATCCGAATCGAGGAGCAGGATGGTGCTCGCCGGCAAGGGATCTCCCCCGTGGTCGATGGCTGGGTGATGGGTCCCGCGTGGGTCGGCCAAGAGGATACAACGCGACCTGCCACGAGCGAGGCGCTTCATCCGGGGGACCCAGCCGGGCGCGAAGGGGACTCGTGCTAGACTGCCGTCCTCGTCCTTTCCGCTCCGCGCCGGTCCACCGGCAACGGGGCATACCCATTGGAAGGAGTCGCGCATATGCGCCGCTATGAACTCATGCTCGTCCTCCGCCCGGACGTCGCGGATGACAAGAGCCAGGCGATCGTCGATCGCACGACCCGCGGCATCGTCGCCTCAGGCGGCCAGATCGTGAAGGTCGCCCCGTGGGGCCGCCGACGCCTGGCCTACCCGATCGACCGCCACCGCGAGGGCTCGTACCAGATCATCCTGTTCGAGGCACCGCCCGACGCCATCACCGAGCTCGAGCACACGCTGCTCATCACCGAAGAGGTGCTTCGCCACCTCGTCACCCGCGTCGACCGACCGGCAAAGGCGACGCCGGGCGACGAGGAGGACTTCGACGGGCTCGATGCCGCGGACCTCTCGCCCGACCTGGACGAGGGGGACGAAGACGATCGACCGGGCGCGTTCATCGACGAGTCCGAGAGCGAGGCGGCTCCGGCCGCCATCGACTGACGGGAGGGCAGCATCATGGCGTTCTCCAAGATCATGTTCATCGGCAATCTCGGGCGAGACCCGGAGATGCGCTACACGCCCAACGGCAAGCCGGTCACGCAATTCAGCGTGGCCGTCAGCCACAGCAAGCCTGACGGCCAGGGTGGCTGGGTCGACGAAGGCACGGACTGGTTCCGTGTGAGCGTTTTCGGTGACCGCGCCGAGCGCGCCGCCGAGCAGCTGCGCAAGGGCAACAAGGTGTTCGTCGAAGGTCGCTTCAAGACACGCGAGTTCGAGGGCAAGGATGGCGAGAAGCGAACGTCACTGGACGTGATCTCGGATAACGTCATCAGCCTCCAGGCTCGCGGTCAGAACGACGATGGCGGGACCTTCAGCGGTGCCCCCGTCGGTGCCGGCGCGGCCTCCGGCGGGTTCTCCGGCGGCGGTTCGCGCCCACCTGCCGACGACGCCGACCTCGACGACCTTCCCTTCTGATCAGGAGACCCATCACCGATGCCCCCCGCCATCCGATCCAAGAAGCGCGACGACTTCTACCGCGATCGTCGTCGCCGCAAGGTCTGCGCGTTCTGCGCGGACAAGACGGTCCAGATCGACTACAAGGAGGTCAACCGCCTCCGCCGCTACCTGTCCGAACGCGCCAAGATCGAGCCGCGCCGCAAGACCGGCACATGCGCCGGGCACCAGCGCGAGCTGGCCGTCGCCCTCAAGCGCGCCCGTCACGTCGCGCTGCTCCCGTACGCGCCGCAGCACCTTCGCCCCTGAGTCCCGTAGCGGTGGGCGGACGATCCGGCATCTCGCTCGCGTCGCCCGCCGCCTGACGTGGTCGTCGGGCTGCTGATGCTCGGCAGCGGTGTGGCCGCGGGCGCCTTCGGGTCGCTCCTCGGGCTGGGCGGCGGCGTCCTCATCGTGCCGCTGCTGACCCTGGGCTTCGGCCTCCCGCTTCGGGAAGCGGTCGGGGTCTCGCTGATCTGCGTGATCATGACCAGCAGCGCCGCTGCCGGGGTCTACCTCGAACGGCACGTGGCGAACCTGCGGCTCGGGATGACTCTCGAGCTGTTCACCGCGACCGGGGCGCTCATCGGCGGCTCGATCGCCTTCCTGCTCGACGAGCGGCTGCTGGCATTCCTGTTCGCGGTGCTGCTGCTGTACGTGGCGGTGACGATGGCCAGGGCCGGCACGCCGGAGCCCGTCCTCGATCAGGACGAGGACGACGCCGACGAATCGGTCGACCCGCGGCCCGACGCGCTGGTGCCGGCTGCGGTCGCACCGCCATCCGATCCGCCGACGCTGCTCGAAGGCCTGTCCGGCCCGGGCTACCGTGTGCGCAACCTCGGCCGCGGCGTCGTCGTCGCGACGGGCGCCGGGGTCGTGTCGGCCCTGCTGGGGATCGGCGGCGGGATCATCAAGGTGCCGCTGATGAACATCGCCATGGGCGTGCCGCTCCGGGTGGCGACCGCGACGAGCAACATGATGATCGGAATCACCGCCGCGGCCAGTGCCCTGATCTATGCCATCCACGGGGGTCTCGACGTGTACGTGGCCGGACCGACGGCCATCGGCGTGTTCATCGGAGCGACCGCCGGCTCGCGGCTCGGGCATCGGGTCGAGCTGCGCTACCTGCGCCTGTTGTTCGTGGTGGTGATGGTCTACACCGCGATCGAGATGCTGCTGCGAGTCGTCGCGTGAGCGCGAACACGGACGCGCCGACGGCACGCGAGGCATCGGCGGCCCGCGCGCTCACCACCGAGCGGTTCATCGGCCGGCTGCTGATCGGCGTGACCTACGTGTCGGTCGGGCTCCTGGTGATCGGGGTCGTGCTGATGGTCGCCGATTCGATCTCGCCGACCTCGGGCGGCCCACCGCTCGACCTGGCAACCCTTGGCGCCCAGCTCGTCGCCCTCGAGCCGGCTGCCTTCCTGTGGCTCGGGATGCTGGCGGTCGTCGCCGCGCCGATCGGGCGGGTCATCGTGGCCGCGGTCGCCTACGCGCGCGAGTCCGACTGGCTCATGCTTGGCGTCTCGATCGCGATCCTCGTCGTCATCGCGATCGGCGTGATCAGCTCGCTGACGCTCACGGCCTGATCGATGGACATCCTTATCCTCGCCCTGGCGTTCGTGGTGATCCTGTCGGGCGCCGAGCTGTTCACCAACGGCATCGAATGGGTGGGCCGCAAGCTGGACCTGGCGGAAGGCGCGGTCGGATCTGTCCTGGCGGCGGTCGGCACAGCGCTCCCCGAAACGATGATCCCGATCATCGCGATCCTGTTCGCGTCCGGGGCGTCGTCGCACGAGGTCGGCGTCGGGGCGATCCTGGGCGCCCCGTTCATGCTCTCGACGCTGGCCATGTTCGTGACCGGGATCGCCGTCCTGTGGGCCGGTCGCCGGCGGCCGGGCGGCGACCGGATGCTGGTCGACACGGGCGTCCTCGCCCACGACATGCGCTATTTCGCGATCGCCTACGCGATCGCCATCGGCGCCGCGTTCCTGCCGGTCGACCCGATCTGGCTCAAGTGGATCGTGGCGGTCGTCCTGGTCGGCATCTACGCGTGGTACGTGCGCGGCCACCTGCGCGAGGAGGCGACGAACACCGGCGAGGAGCTTGCGCCGCTTCGCTTCCACCGGCTCGACCGGGGAGGGCACCGCGAGGATCCCCATACGCCGCGGCTGCGGATCGTCAACATCCAGGTCATCACGGCGCTCGGGTTGATCGTCGCCGGGGCGGCGTTCTTCGTCGGGGCCGTGTCGGACCTGTCGACACAGCTCGGCGTCGATCCGGCGTTGCTGGCGCTCGTCATCGCCCCGATCGCGACGGAGCTGCCCGAGAAGTTCAACTCGATCATCTGGGTCCACCACGACAAGGACACGCTGGCGATGGGCAACATCACCGGCGCGATGGTCTTCCAGTCGACGATCCCGACCGTGGTCGCGCTGGTGTTCGCGTCCGACACGTGGGTCGCCGCCGAGGGCTCGTACGTCGTCTTCGCGTCGGCCGGCATCGCCTTCCTGTCGTCGGCGGTCATCTTCATCCCGATGGCCCGCCGGGGCGTGCTCCACGGCCGGCTGCTGCTGGCGGGCGGCGCGTTCTACGTCGCCTATCTCGTGCTTGTCGTGGGGGTCGTCAGCGGCGCCATCGGTGGAGGTTCCGGAGGCCACTGATATACTCCGGCGACCGCTACGAGGGTGTCCGAAGCATGCTGACCGAGAAGTCCGACGCCGCGCCGTCCGTCCATCACGCCCCGACCCAGGCCTCGCTCGACGACCTGATCGCCTACTTCGAGGGTGACTGGGTCCCGATGCGCGACGCCAAGGTCAGCATCATGACTCACGCCTTCATGTACGGGACCGCCACGTTCGAGGGCATCCGCGCCTACTGGAACCCAGACCAAAAGCGGCTGTACGGGCTCAAGATCGCCGAGCATGCGGCCCGCCTGCGTCAGTCGTGCCGGATCCTGATGATGGAGAACGTCCCGTCGGTCGACGAGCTGAGCGGACTCATCATCGAGACGGTCCGCCGCAACAGCTTCACCGAGGACGCCTACATCCGGCCGTCGTTCTACAAGTCGACTCGGGCGATCGGCGTCCGGCTGCACCACCTCGAGAACGAGCTGTACATCGTGGCCGTCCCGTTCGGCAATTACATCGATACCGACTCGGGCTGCCGGGTGATGACGTCCTCGTGGCGGCGGAACGCCGACGAGGCGCTGCCGGCCCGCGGCAAGATCGTCGGCGGCTACGTCAACATGGCCTTCCAGAAGTCGGAGGCCGAGCTCAACGGCTTCGACGAAGCGGTCGTCCTCACCGCCGACGGGCACGTCAACGAGGCGTCGGCGGCCAACCTGTTCGTCGTCCGCGACGGTGTCGCGCTGACGCCGCCGGTCACCGACGACATCCTCGAGGGCGTCACGCGCAAGGCGATCATCGAGATGCTGGGCAACGAAGGCATCCCGCTCGAAATCCGCTCGATCGACCGGTCAGAGCTGTATGTCGCTGACGAGATGTTCCTGTGCGGAACGGGCGTCCAGATCTCCCCGGTCATCGAGATCGACCATCGGCCGGTCGGCTCGGGCCAGATCGGCCCGATCGCGCGGCTGATCCGGGACCGCTACTTCGACGCGGTCCGTGGCCGTCTGCCCGAGTACGCCCACTGGCTGACCCCGATCGAATAGGGGCGGGCGGGACGCTCCGGCGTCCGGCCCAGAAGCTCATGGCCCGGAGGGCGCCTCGAGGACTGGCGTTCCGCGGCCGACCGTGACGACGATGTCGGCGGCCATCGCCGGGTCGGCCTTGGTCGTGACCGTCACTCCGAACGTCTTCTGCAAGTAGTCGATCGTGTCGGGCAGGTTCGCCTCGGCGCCGTTGTAGACGACGATCGTCGTGTCGGGCGGGACCGCGCCGGCCGGTCTCTGGCGTGGCGCGGACGCGGCCAGGCCGTGGAAGTCGAGATAGTTCGCGATCGCGGTGCCGCGACCCGAGTCGCTCGTCCCGTTCAACACCCACACGGTGGCACCCTCGGACGCGAGGTCCTGGCGCTGCGCCTCATCGGCCGGGTCGGTCGTGAACGCACTGCGAACCGCCGCACGGATCTTGGACACCTTGGCCTGGATCGAATAGACAGCCGCGCTCGGCGGGCTCTCCGTCCCGTACAACGGCGGCGCGAAGACGTACGACCGGATGTCCTTGGTGTCGATCTGCGACGCGAGCCCGAGCAGTGGCGCGATCTGGCTGGGCGGGATATCGGTCGAGACGGCCGAGCCGATGGCGTCGATGAGCTGGGGCAGCTTCGGGATCAACGCCTGCGGATCGGCCTGCTCGCGCATGGACAGCAGGACCCGCTGCTGCCGGGCGCCGCGATCGAAGTCGTTCGACCCGTGCCGGGATCGGGCGTAGCGCAGCGCGTCGGCGCCGTCCATGTGCTGGATGCCGGTCGGGATGTAGACCCGCCGGAGACCGCCGTTGATGGACGGGAAGCGGTCGTCCGAGACCGGTACCTGGACGTTGACCGTGACCCCGCCCATCGTGTCGACGACCTTCTGGAAGCCGTCGAAGTTGACCTCGACGAAGTACTTGATGTCCAGCCCGTAGAGGTTGCCCATGATCGCCTTGAGCCCGTTATAGCCGACCGTCCCGTTCTTGACCGAGCCCGGGAAGAGGTCGGTGCGCCGATGGATGTTCGTCCACCAGGAGTTGATCTTCCCGCCGTACACCGAGCCGAACACGTTGCGCGCCGGGCCGGGCGGGATGGGCACGCCCTCGGTGTCGCGCGGCAGGCTGAACATGGCCACCTGCTTCGAGACCGGGTCGATCGACACGACGATGAGGGTGTCGGTGTTGAACGTCCCCTGGCCTGGCCGCTGGTCTGCTCCGATGAGCAGGATGTTGAGGCGATCCTTGCCGTTCCATGGCGGGATCGACACCTGCGGCACGGCGCTGCCGACCGGCGTCCCCTCGGGGACCGGCGAGTCGGTCGGCCCGGCGGCAGTGCCATCGTCGACGCTGGGAGTCGGTGTCGCGCTACCGGGCGACGGCGTCGCGTCCAGGGCGCATTCACTGTTCGGGTCGCTGATGAAGATGCAGCCGTTGTCGAGGAAGCCCTGGGCGAGCATGTCGTACCGCGCGACCACCACGTGGCTGCCGGCCATGACCAGCACGACGGCCAGGAGACCGGCGATCGACAGAGGGTTGCGGCCGATACGCGCCCGGCCTGCTCGTCCGTCGCCCGAGGCGTCGGCGGCGTTGAGGAACTCGGCCACGCGGTAGGCATCGATGATCGCGACGAGCCGATAGACGAGGATGGCGAGGTTGACGACGAACACCGCGTCGAGGACGGTCGGGTCGATGAGGAAGCCGAGCAGGGCGATCCGATCGACCCGGAGGACCGTGCCCGCAGCGAGGGCCAGCATGAGGATCGGGCCGGCCGCGAACGCCAGCGCGCGCACCGGCGCACCCGCGTACAGCTGGCCAAGGCCGGGGAAGATCAGGGAGAGGAAAGCGGCCGCGAAAGGTGACCGCGCGCGCGGTCGCGCGCCCTCAGGTTCGTGCATCGCGGGTAGGATACTCGGACCCGCCGAAATGCACCCGGACGGCGCCCGAGCCGGGTGTGCGACCCACCCAGCCCTGAGGCCGAATGTTCCGACCCGTCAACTCGAAGCCCGATCTTGTCGCCCAGGAGTACCAGATCCTGGATCTGTGGCACGAGCGTCGGACGTTCGCGCGACTGCGTGCCCAGAACGCGGGCGGGCCGAAGTGGAGCTTCCTCGACGGGCCGATCACGGCCAACAACCCGATGGGCGTCCACCACGCCTGGGGCCGTGCCTACAAGGACCTGTACCAGCGCTTCCACGCCATGCTCGGCGAGGACGAGCGGTACCAGAACGGGTTCGACTGTCAGGGTCTGTGGGTCGAGGTCAACGTCGAGCGCGAGCTCGGGTTCACCTCGAAGCGCGATATCGAGGCGTTCGGGATCGCCCGCTTCGTGACCCTCTGCAAGCAGCGCGTCCTGACCTACGCGGCCCGCCAGACCGAGCAGTCGGTCCGGCTCGGGATGTGGATGGACTGGAACGACCCGGATGAGCTGCGCCGGCTCGGCGAGCTGCTCGGCGCGGAGCCATCGGCGATCGCCACCATCGACGGCGTCGACGGCCCGGTCACGGACACCGTCGAGATGCTCGTCGGGCGGCTCGGCACCAAGGACGTCGGCGGCAGCTACTTCACCTTCAGCAACGAGAACAACGACCTGATCTGGGGCTTCCTGGCCGAGTGCCACCGGCGCGGCTGGATCTACAAGGGCCACGACACGATGCCGTGGTGCGCGCGGTGCGGAACCGGCATCTCACAGACCGAGATGAACGAGGGCTATCAGGATCGGGACGATCCGGGCCTCACCGTCGCCTTCCCGCTCCGCGACCGGCCGGGTGAGTCGCTCCTGGTGTGGACCACGACACCGTGGACGTTGACGTCGAACGTGGCCGCCGCCGTCGGCCCGGACATCCGCTATGTGCAGATCCGCCAGGGCGACAAGGTCTATTGGCTGGGGAAGGGAACGCTCAAGACCGCGCTGACCGGGCCGTTCGAGGTGCTCGACGAGGTGGCTGGCCGGGACATGGTCGGCTGGCGGTACGACGGTCCGTTCGACGACCTGGCGGCGGTCCGGCACGCGTTCGCGGCGGGCACGACCGACGCACCCGATACGCCCTACGAGCACCGGGTCGTGCCGTGGACCGACGTCGGCGAGGACGAGGGGACCGGGATCGTCCACATCGCACCGGGCTGTGGCGCCGAGGACTTCCAGCTCGGCAAGTCGCTCGGGTTGCCGGTCGTGGCACCGCTGGACGAGGCGGGCATCTTCGTCGGCGGGTTCGGGTCGCTGTCGGGCCGTGACGTCCGCGATGTCGCCGAGCCGATCGTCGAGCATCTCAAGCGCGAGGGCCGTTTCTACCGGCTCGAGACGATCAACCACCGCTACCCGCATTGCTGGCGGTGCGGCACCCCGCTCGTGTTCCGTCTCGTCGACGAGTGGTTCATAAATATGGGCCCGCTCTACGACCAGCCACGCGAGTCACTGACGCAAGAGCAGGTCGACGCCAGCCTGCGCTACCAGATCATGGATGTGGTCGACCGGATCCGATGGATCCCCGATTTCGGCTACGAGCGGGAGCTCGACTGGCTGCGCAACATGCACGACTGGATGATCAGCAAGAAGCGCTATTGGGGACTGGCACTGCCGATCTACGACTGCGCGGCGTGCGGCACGGTCGAGGTGATCGGCGGCCGCGAGGAGCTGCACGAGCGCGCGGTGTCCGGTTGGGACGAGTTCGAGGGCCACACGCCGCACCGGCCGTACGTGGACGCGGTCCGCATCGCGTGTCCCGGCTGCGGAGCGCCCGTCGAGCGGATCCGCGACGTCGGCAACCCGTGGCTCGACGCCGGCATCGTGCCGTTCTCGACGCTCCATTTCCGCGAGGACCCCGACTACTGGCGGGAGTGGTTCCCGGCCGACTTCATCACCGAGAGCTTCCCGGGCCAGTTCCGCAACTGGTTCTACTCGATGCTCGCGATGTCGACCGTCCTCCGACGCGAGCCGCCGTTCGAGACGATCTTCGGCTACGCGCTGGTCTTCGCCGAGGACGGCCGCCAGATGCACAAGAGCTGGGGCAACGCCATCGAGTTCGACGACGCCGCCGACCGGATGGGCGTCGACGTGATGCGCTGGATGTTCGCCAAGGCCCGGCCCGAGGAGAACATCCTGTTCGGCATGCACGCCGCGGATGAGGCGCGGCGCGAGCTGCTGATCCTGTGGAACGTCTACGCGTTCTTCGTCACCTACGCGCGCCTCGCCGGCTGGACACCGGGCGACGGCGCGCCGCCACCGGCCGAGCGAGCGATCCTCGACCGCTGGATCCTGTCGCGCGCGGCCGGGACGGCCGCCACCGTCGAGGCCCGACTTGCCGACTATGACGCAGTGGGTGCGACGCGCGCCCTGTCCACGTACCTCGATGGGCTCTCGACCTGGTACCTGCGCCTGTCGCGACGGCGCTTCTCGCGATCGGACGCGGGGGCGGACCGCTCGGCGGCGTTCGCGTCGCTCCACGGAGCGCTCGTGGCGACCGCGCGGATGCTCGCCCCGATCCTGCCGTTCCTCGCCGAATCGCTGTATGGCAATCTCGTCACGGCCGTCGCGTCTGACGCCCCCGACAGCGTTCACCTGACCCGCTGGCCAACGGCCGACCTGGCCGTCCACCTCGACGAGCCACTCGAGGCGTCGATGGCTGTCGCGCAGGGGGTCGTCGATCTGGCGCGCACGCTCCGGAGCAGCGCGCACCTCAAGACGCGGCAGCCGCTGGCGACCGCGTGGATCGCCCTTCCGGACCGCGGGCTGAGGATCGGGTCGGACCTCGTCCAACTCATCGCCGATGAGATCAACGTCAAGCGGGTCGAGGTCATCGCCGACGATTCCGCGATGGTCGAGCGGCGCGTCAAGCCGCTGCTCCCCAAGATCGGCAAGCGGCTGGGGGCCGCGATCCCCGCCGTGATGGCTGCGGCGCGCAACGGCGAGGTCCGCTTCGAGCCGGACGGCTCGGTGACGCTGGCCGGCGTGACGCTCGCTCCCGACGAGGTCGAGGTCCAGGCGACACCTCGACCGGGGACCGCGGTCGCACACCACGACGGGCTGGTCGTCGTCCTCGACACCCAGCTGACCCCGGAGCTGGTGGCCGAGGGCGACGCTCGGGAGCTGGCCCGGGCGATCCAGGACCTCCGTCGCGAGGCAAGCCTCGAGCTCGACGACAGGATCGAGCTGTGGGCGCGCCCGCTGCCCGACGGCGTCGCCGAGCATCTCCCGGCCATCGCCGCCGACACGCTGGCGGACATCGGAGCCGGCGACCCACCGTCGGACGCATCCACCGCCGAGCTCGACCTCGACGGCACCCGGGTCCGGATCGCGCTCCGCCGTCGAGCGGTCCCAGCGTGAGCGGGGCGCCGGTGGGCGAGGCGGGCGGCACGGCCGGCATGACGACGGCGACGCGATCGCCGGCCCACTGGCTCGTGTTCGGCAGCGTCGCCGTGGCCGTGTTGGTCGTCGACCAGCTCACCAAGGCCTGGCTGGTGGCCAATGTCTCGACCGGCCAGGTCGTCAGCGTCATCGGCGACTACGTCCGGTTGATCCTCAGCCAGAACTCGGGCGCGCTGTTCGGGATGTTCTCCCAGAACGCGGTGGTCTTCGGCATCGCCTCGTTGGTCGTCGTCGCGCTGATCGTCGGGTACCACGCCAGAGCCGGGCGGAGCCTGTACCTGTCGATCGCGCTCGGGCTGCTGCTTGGCGGGGCGCTCGGCAACCTGCTCGACCGGCTGCGGCTCGGCTACGTGGTCGACTTCGTCGACATCGGCATCGGCGGGATCCGCTTCTACACGTTCAACATGGCCGACGCCGCCATCAGCACCGCCATCGTCATGCTCATCGGCGCGGCGATCTTCCCGGCGCTGATCGGCTGGCGCGAGAAGCGGTCGGATGGTTGACCCGGCGTACGCGCCGGGCGTCCGCGTCCTGCGCGTGCCCGACGGACCCGGTGGTCGGGTGGATCGCTACGTCGCCGACGCGACAGGCTTGTCGCGCAGCTTCGTCCAGAAGCTGATCTCCGACGGGCGGCTGACGACCGGCGGCGAGGCGCTCAAGGCGAACACGATCGTCGGCGCCGGCACGGAGCTGCGGCTCGACGTCCCGGAGACCGTCGCGCTCGACCTCGCCCCCGCCCCCGAGATCCCGCTGCAGATCGTGTACGAGGACGACGACCTGCTGATCCTCGACAAGCCGGCCGGCCTGGTCGTCCACCCGTCGCCCGGGCACAGCAGCGGCACGCTGGTCAACGCGCTGCTGGCGCACGGCGACGGCTCGACGTGGGGCGGGATCGCCGGCGTCCAGCGACCCGGCATCGTCCATCGCCTCGACCGCGACACGAGCGGCCTGCTCATGGTCGCCCGCCACGACGCAGCGCAGGCCTCGATCATGGCCCAGCTCAAGGCGCGACGGGTCAAGAAGACGTACCAGGCGCTGGTGCTCGGGAGCGTGGCCGCGGCGGTCGGTCGGATCGAGGCGCCGATCGGGCGCGACCCGAAGCACCGCACGAAGATGGCGGTCGTCCCCGACGGGCGGCCGTCGGTCACCGGCTACCGCGTCCGCGAGCGGTTTCCCGACTGGACGCTGCTCGACCTGGACCTCGTGACCGGGCGGACGCACCAGATCCGGGTCCATCTCGATGCCATCGGCCATCCGATCGCGGGCGATCCCGTCTATGGCACGGGCACGTCGCGTCGCGGTCCGGCAGGGCTCGAGCGGCTGTTCCTGCATGCCTGGCGGCTCGAGCTGACCTCGCCAACGGACGGTCACCTCATCCGCGCGACGGCCCCGCTGCCACCGGAGCTGAGCTCGGTGCTCGACAGGTTGCGGGAGGTCGTGCGTTGACCGACGACGGACGCGACGGGAACGGGATGGGCGCCGCGACCGGCGCGATGCTGGTGATCATCTCGGGACCGAGCGGCGTCGGCAAGGACACCATCATCGACGCGCTCAAGCTTCGGTCGCACCAGCCGGACTACCACTATGTCGTCACGTGCACGACGCGGGCGAGACGTCCCGGCGAGGTGGACGGCCGGGATTACCTGTTCCTCGACAAGGCGACGTTCGCCGCGCAGCGTGCCGCCGGCGAGTTCCTCGAGGCGAACAACGTCCACGGCAATTGGTACGGCACGCCGCGAAGCCAGGTGCGCGAGGCGCTCGCAGGCGGGCGCGACGTCATCCTCAAGATCGACGTCCAGGGCGCCCAGGTCGTCAAGGAGAAGATCCCCGGCGCCCTCCTCGTCTTCCTCATCCCGCCGTCGCTCGAGGACCTGTTCGTGCGCCTCCGCAGCCGGGCGACCGAGACCGCCGACGAGCTCGAGCTCCGCCAGCGCAACGCCGCCATCGAGCTCGCTCGCCAGGAGGACTACGACTACGTGGTCACCAACGAGACCGGCCAGGTCGAGCGGACGGCCGAGCGGATCGACGAGATCATCGCCGAGGAGCATCGACGTCACCCGGACCGCCGGGTCGATGTCTACCCGCGATCGCCGTGACCCTGCCGGAGGCGCTCTGGCTCGAACCGACAGCGGGGGAGGCGGCCGGCCGAGGAGGGCGGCGCAGGCGAGACGGGTCGAGCCGTCGAGGTCGCGGTGGACGCGGCGGGCGGCGACCGGACCTACACGTACCTCGTCCCGGACCGGCTGCGCGATCTCGATCTCGGGGAGGCCGTGCTGGTCGAGTTCGGCCGGCGCCAGGCGTTGGGCATCGTCCTCGCGGAGGCGACCGGGGGGCCGCCGGCGACGGCCAAGCTCATCGTCGATCGCGTCCGAGCCGATGGGCCACTGCTGCCGCAGCTCGGCCTTCGGCTGGCACGCTGGATCGCCGACCGGTATCTCGCGCCGCCGGCGCTCGTCCTTCGGTCGATGCTGCCGCCCGGGCTTCTCGAACGGCTCGAGCTGGTGGCCGAGCTGGCACCCGGTGAGGCACGGGGCGACGCGCCGGACGCGACCATCGCGGACCTTCTCGCGCAGCTCGGATCCGGGCCGCGACCCGTCCGTGACCTCGCCGGACCCGACGGCCGGGCGGGGCTGCTCCGTCGCCTCCGTGCCCTCGAGGCCGACGGCCGGGTCAGCCTCGAGTGGGTGCTCCTGGGTGCCGGGGCGGGACCTCGATACGAGCGCTGGATCCGCCTGACCGACGACGGACAGGCGGCCGTCGCCCGGCTCGCGGCCGGCGAAAAGCCCGGGGGACGGCCGCTCGGTCCGCGCCAGGTCGAGGCACTCACCGAGCTGGCCGGCACGCCCGCCGAAGAGCGCCCCGCGGCCGAGCTTGGCGCCCACCATGGGACCGCGGCCGTGGCCGGCCTCGTCCGCCGCGGTCTCGCCGCGGCCGAGGTGCGCGAGCGCCCGCGCCGGCCGCTGGCGATGCGACCGGCCGGCCGTCGCGGCGGGCGACCATCGAGCAGCGACCTCCTCCCGGCACAGGCAGAGGCCGTCCGGCGGGTCACTGCGGCGATCGCGGCGGGCGACCCGCGACCGTTGCTTCTCGACGGCGTCACCGGCGGCGGCAAGACCGCGATCTACGTCGAGGCGATCGCAGCCTCCCTGGATGCGGGAAGGCCCGCCCTCGTCCTCGTCCCCGAGATCGCCCTCGCGCTGCCGCTGGTCGATCGCCTGCGCGCCGATCTGGACGCGCGGATCGCGCTGCTGCATTCGGGTTTGGGAGAGGGTGAGCGCGCGGACGAATGGCGCCGGATCCGCGCCGGCGACGTCGACATCGTGGTCGGGACGCGTCTGGCGATCGGAGCGCCTCTCGAGGACGTCGGTCTCATCATCGTCGACGAAGAACACGACGCCGCGTACAAGAGCGACCGGACCCCGCGGCTCCAGGCGCGGGACGCGGCCGTCGCCCTTGCCGGCCTGGCCGGCGCCGCCATCGTCCTCGGGTCGGCGACGCCGGCGGTGGAGAGCGTCGGACGCGCGCGCACCGGCGAGTTCGATCGTGTGGCCCTGCCCGCCCGGCCGGTCGGTGCCGCTCCCACGGTCGATGTCGTCGACCTGCGCGAGGAGCTCGCTGCCGGCCAGCGCGGCCTGCTGTCGCGGCCGCTGACCGCCGCCCTCGCTGCGCTTGACACGACGGGTGGCGACCAGGCGATCCTCGTCCTCAATCGGCGCGGCACCGCGTCGGTCGTGCTGTGCCGTGACTGCGGACATGTCCAGGCCTGCCCCGACTGCGAGCGGCCGCTCGTCTACCACCAGGCCGGGACGACGCTGCGCTGCCATCACTGCGGCCGGGCGACGCCGCTCGCATCGCGCTGCCCGTCGTGCGCGTCTCCGCGGATCCGCTATCTCGGGGGCGGGACCGAGCGCGTCGAACGCGAGGTCCGCGACGCGTTCCCGGCCCTTCGGGTGGCCCGGCTCGATCGCGACGTCGTCGAACACCGTGGTGCCGCCGAGCGGGTCGTCGACGCGTTCGCGGACGGCCGGACCGATGTCCTCGTCGGGACGAGCCTCGTCGCCAAGGGTCTGGACATCCCGTCGGTGACCCTGGTGGGCGTCGTCTCGTCGGACATCGCGCTCAATCTGCCCGACGAACGCGCCGCGGAACGGACGTACCAGCTGCTCGTCCAGGCGATCGGGCGTGCGGGCCGCGGTGACCGGCCCGGCCACGCGATCGTCCAGACCTACCAGCCCGACCATCCGGCCATCACGGCCGCGGCGAGCGGCGACCGGACGGCCTTCTACGATGCCGAGCTCGCGCTGCGAGAGCGGTTCGGGTCGCCACCGTTCGGGCGACTGGTCAAGCTCACCGTCGGGCTCGCCGATCCGGTCGCCGCGGAGCGCGAGGCGCACGCCATGGCCGATCGATTGCGCGAGCGAGCCACGGAACGGGGAGCCGCGGTCACCGTGGTCGGCCCGGCACCCGCCTACATCGCGCGGCGGGCCGATCGCTGGCGCTGGAACGTCGTGTTGCGTGGCGCCGACCCGGCTGTCCTGCTCGACGGCGGGGTCGACTCCCCGTGGTCGGTGGACGTCGATCCGGAATCGCTGCTGTAAGGCATCGTTGTCGCGCCACGGGACGGTCGCCACATGCCCGGCAGGCCGGTTCGTGCGACGATGTATGCCACCAGTCCCTGCGAGGAGCATGACGACGATGACCGAACCGCTCGATCCCAACACCCACGAGCCGACACCCGACGAGAGCTTCACCTGGACCGGCGATCAGGCCTCCGGGTCGGGCTCCGCCGGCGACTCGGGTTCCTCGACCTCCGGAAGCTCGACCGGTTCGAGCGGATCCTCGTCCGGCGCGAACACCGCCACAGCGATCCTCGATTCGATCCGCGAGGCGATCGACGACCTGGCCGGGCGCGCCACGCCGACCGTTCGCGAGTTCTCCGCCCGCGCGGCCGAATTCGCCGCCGACACGGCGGACAAGGCTGCGCCGTTTGCCAAGCGCGCGGGCGAGGTCACGTCGGACGCCAGCGGCAAGCTGGCCTCACGTTCGCGCTCATGGGCATCGGACGTTCGCGCCTCGATCGCCACGGACGCGGGATCGGCCGCACCGGACGCCGGGTCACCGGCCGCGCACGACGTCCCGCCGCCGCCGGCACCCGACGCCGGCACCGGGACCTCGGACAGCGCGACTCCGGGCTGACCCAGCCGCTCCTATACTCCGCCCATGAGCGTCCGCCCCATCGTTCTGCTCGGCGATCCGCGCCTGCGACTCAAGGGCAAGCCCGTCGACAGCTTCGGGAAGTACCTGCACGAGCTGCTCGACGACCTCGCCCACACGATGCGTGACGCGCCTGGCGTCGGTCTCGCGGCGCCCCAGCTCGGCGAGGCGATGCAGGCGTGCGTCGTCGAGGTCGAGAGCCAGCTGTACGAGCTCGTGAACCCGAAGATCGTGCGTTCGGCCGGAGACGACCGCGACCTCGAGGGCTGCCTGTCGATCCCGGGCTACGTCGCCTACGTCACCCGCCACGAGCGGGTCTGGGTCGTCGCCCAGGACCGCCATGGCAAGAAGTTCAAGGTCGCCGGGTCCGGACTCCTCGGGCGCGCGCTCCAGCATGAGCTCGACCACCTCGACGGCAAGCTGTACATCGACTACCTGGACTCGATGGACGAGCTGCTGGCGGTCGGCGAGGGGAACGAGGACGACGCCGACGTCCGCGAGGCAACGAGCGCCCTGGCGTGACCCGGCGGCGGGCCCGCGGCCCGCACGCGCGGACCGTGTTCATCGGCAGTGGCGACTTCGGCCTCCCGGCCTTCCGCGCCTTGGCGACGCACCCGGCGATCGACCTCGTCGGCGCGGTCAGCGCGCCCCCGCGGCCGTCGGGTCGCGGGCTCGAACCGGCTCGGACGCCGATCAGCTACGCGGCGACCGCGCTTGGCGTGACCCCGGTCCTGACGCCGATGCGCCTGCGCGAGCGCGACGCGATCGACGAGGTGCTTGGGCTCGATCCGGCGCTGGTCGTCCTCGCCGACTACGGCCGGATCGTGCCGGCGGCGCTGCTCGAGCTGCCGCACGGCGCCCTCAACCTCCATCCGTCGTTGCTGCCGCGCCATCGCGGGGCGACGCCGGTCCCGGCCACCATCCTCGCGGGCGATGAGATGACCGGGGTCAGCCTCATCCGGATGGACGAAGGCGTGGACACGGGTCCGCTGGTGGCCCAGGCGCGGACCGACGTCCGCCCCGACGAGACCGCCCCCGAGCTCGAAGCGCGCCTCGCGGACGTCGCCGCGGCGCTGCTCATGACCTCGCTCGGTCCCTGGCTCGCCGGCGACCTGCCGGTCGAACCGCAGGCAGAGGCGTTCGCGACGCTGACGAAGCCGCTCCGGCGCGAGGACGGCCGTCTCGACCCGGCGCGGTCCGCCGTCGAGCTCGAACGGCACGTCCGCGCGTACCAGCCGTGGCCCGGGTCCTTCCTCGACACTGCCCGCGGACGGCTGACGGTCTGGCACGCGGCCGCCGGCCCGACCGAGCACGAGCCTGCCGGCCGGTTCGGGCCGCGCGGCGTGTCCACCGCCGACGGGATGCTCGTCCTCCACGAGGTCCAGCCCGCGGGCGGCCGACGGATGCCGTGGGTCGAGTACCTGCGCGGCCGGAGTGCCATCGTCGGGTCGTTCGCCCACGAGCCGATCCATGAAGCCTGACGCGCCGGCGGACATGCGGCCGGGCCTGTCGGGGCTGGCCCCGGAGCAGCTTGCGGCGTGGCTGGCCGAGCGCGGTGTGCCGGCCTATCGGTCGCGCCAGGTCGGTGACGCCGTATGGGGCGGGAGCATCGGCACGATCGACGAGATGACCACGCTCCCGGCGTCCCTCCGCGCGGAGCTCGACGCGGCGTTCCGGTTCGACACCGTCGCCGACACGGAGCTGCGCGAGGCCGACGGCGGCCTGACGGAGAAGGCGCTCCACCGCCTCGCCGACGGCGCGCTGATCGAGTCGGTGCTGATGCACTACCCGGCGCGACCCGGGTCGCGCGAGCGGCACACCCTGTGCATCTCGAGCCAGGCAGGCTGCGCGGTGGGCTGTCCGTTCTGCGCCACGGGCGAGCTCGGGTTCGGGCGGGACCTCGAGGTCGCCGAGATCGTCGACCAGGTGCGTTTCGCATCGCGCCGGCTGGTCGCCGAGGGCCGACGCCTGACGAACATCGTGTTCATGGGGATGGGCGAGCCGCTGCTCAACCTCGACCGCGTACTGGCCGCCATCGAGGCGCTCAACGATCGCCGCCGGTTCGGGCTGGGCGCCCGGCACATCACGGTCTCGACGTCGGGGGTGGTGCCGGGCATCCGCCGGCTGACCGCCCTCGGCCCGCAGTTCACGCTGGCGGTCTCGCTCCACGCGGCCCGGGATCCGTTGCGCGACGTGCTCGTACCGCTCAACCGGCGCTGGCCGGTCGGCGAGGTCGTCGCCGCCGCGCGCGACCACAGCGCCACGACGGGCCGGCGGATCAGCTACGAGGTCACGATGATCGGCGGCGTCAATGACACGGAGGCGGACGCGACGGCCATGGTCGACTTGTTGCGCGGCGATCACGCCCACGTCAACCTGATCCCGATGAACCCGGTCGCGCACACGCCGTGGCAGGCGAGCCCGATGCCGGTCATCGAGCGCTTCGCGACCACGTTGCGCGCGGCCGGGATCCAGACCACGATCCGGCGCAACCGTGGCCAGGAGGTCGGCGCGGCATGCGGCCAGCTCGCCGCCGAGCGCGCCGGTGAGCCGCCGGCGCCCGCGGTCGCGCGCCGCCGTGCGCAGGCTCGAGGCCGAGAGCGCGGCGGCACTCCTCGGCGAACGGAGCCACGAGCCGGTCCCGGCCGGGGTGGGGGAGTAGCGATGGCCGGCGGTCGGGCCCGGGTCGCAGCGAGCATCCTCGACGCGGACCTGTCGAACCTCGCCTACGCCATCCGCCGGGTGGAGGCGGCCGGCGCCGATCGGATCCACCTCGACGTCATGGACGCCCACTTCGTCCCGAACCTGACGTTCGGGCCGCGGACCATCAAGAACCTCCGGCCGCGGACGGAGCTGCCGTTCGACGCCCACCTGATGGTCTCCGAGCCGGGCCGGTTCATCGACGAGTATCTCGACGCCGGGCTGTGACTCGATCACGTTCCACGTCGAGGTCGAGGAGGAGATCGCCCCGACCTTGCGCAAGATCCGCGCTGCTGGTCGGGCGGCCGGGCTGGCCGTGAAGCCGGCGACGCCGCTGTCCGCGCTCGAGCCGTACCGGGAGCTGCTCGACATCGTGCTGGTGATGACCGTCGAGCCGGGCTTCGGTGGCCAGACATTCATGAAGGACGTCGCCACGGCGAAGCTGCTCGCCGCGCGCGACCTGCTCCGCCACAAGGCGTTCGGCGGCGAGGTCCACGTCGACGGCGGCGTCAATCGCGAGACCGCCGAATTCGCCGGCGGGCTGGGCGTCGACGTCCTTGTCGTCGGCTCGGTGCTGTGGAGGAAGAACCACGACATGGGTCGCGAGATCCGCCTCATCCGGGCCCTTGCCGACGAGGGCTACCAGTACGCTCTCAACGACGGCGTGCCGCCCATCCCGCGCGACAAGATGGTCACCTTCACCTCGCTCCCGCTGCACCTCGCGAAGCGATTCATGGAGGACATCGAGGCGGGCGGGGTTCCGGTCGTCATGCTCCGGGGCGACGGCCAGATGAACCCCGACGGCGTCCGCGACTACGACCTTCTCGTCCCTGCGTCCGTCGAGGGTCTCGTCGTCGAACGGCACGCCGACGCGCGGACCGCCTTCGCCCGAGACGCGGACGCATGGCGCGAGGCGTTCATCGCCGAGCACGGGGTCATCCCGCCGCCCAGCCACCCGTGAGGGCACTCCTTCAGCGGACGACGGGGGCCGAGGTGCGGGTCGGTGATGAGACAGTGGGGGCGATCGGCGAGGGCCTCGTCATCCTGCTCGGCGTTGGACCCGACGACACCGAAGCGACCGCCGAGGACCTCGCACGGAAAGCTGCCGAGCTCCGCATCTTCCGCGACGACGAGGGCCGGACCAACCGGTCATTGCTCGACATCGGCGGCGAGGCGCTCGTCGTGTCGCAGTTCACGTTGTTCGCCGACACGCGGCGCGGTCGCCGACCCGGGTTCACCGCCGGTGCGGCGCCGGAGCTGGCGGAGCGGCTCTACGTGCGGTTCTCCGATGCGCTGCGGGCGTTGGGAGTGACCGTGGCGACCGGTCAGTTCGGTGCCGAGATGGCGGTCGAGCTCGTCAACGACGGTCCGTTCACGATCTGGCTCGACACCGACCAACGCTAGCGCCGGCGCGATCCTCTCGGGCGTCGGGGCCTAGTCGCGCGGCTGCAACCGGTGGCTGGTGCTGATCTCCACACGGCCGCGCTCGTCGGCGGCGGGATGCTCGACGAGGGCGATCAGGCGATTGGCCATGAACCGGCCGGTCCGGACGGGGATCCCGGTGCGGGTGACCTCGCGGACCTCGACCACCCCACGCGACGTGACGACCTCGATCCGGCGGCCGGCCTTGGTCGCCACGATCTCGAATGTCTGGACGCCCTGGCCGGTGTCGACCATGGCCTCGACGCGGTCGCCCTTCATACCGGCATCCTAGTCCTGCGCCGGGCGCAGCGGACCGCGAACGGCTACTTGGACGACTTGAGCAGGGTGCGACGGCAGCGGGTGCAGACCAGCGACCTGGTCGGGATGCCCTTCTGGTCGATCACCAGCGGCTGCAGATTCGGCTTCATGCGACGGTGGGCTCGAACGCGGTTCATCCCCGAAGACTGGGGGTTGAAACCGCCCATCGACACCTTGCCGCAGATCGCGCAGGAGCGGGCCATGCGTGGTCCTCAGGTTGGTCGGGATGGAGGTGTCCGAGTCCGGAAGGGCGCGGACGGAGCGGTAGAATAGCACACGGCCTCCCGACGGCCTCGTCCGGACGATGCCCGACCACCACACCAACGAGGACTTCGCCCGCGTGCCGACCCAGCCTACCCCCGGCCGATCGCTCGTCACGCGTCGCGCCGTCGTCGACCTCGTCCGAACCGCGACGGTCGGCTCGTACGGCGTCACCGGGTTCGCCGGCAGCCCCCTCGACCGTTTTCTCGGTCGCCTCGGCCTGACACAGCCCGGGATCGCCGTCCATCTCGACGACGAGCTCGACATCGAGCTCGACCTGCTGGTCGCATTCGGGGTCCCCGTCGCCGAGGTCGCGCGCCAGGTCGATTCGGCAGTCCGCTACTCGCTCCGGCGGGCACTCGATCGCGAGGTCCGCCGACTGACGATCCACGTCGCCGGCCTGCGATTCGGACCGGGCGGCGGCCCACCGACCGTGGTCCACCCAGCGGCCGACGCGATCGGGCCGCGCGACCTCGCGGACAGCGGGACGGACGTCGCCTGATGGTCCGTCGCTCGTGCGACGGCGACGGTCTGCTCGGGGCCTTCCGGGCGGCAGTCATGAACCTCGAGGCACACGTCGACGAGATCAACGCGCTCAACGTCTACCCGGTCCCCGACGGCGACACCGGCTCGAACATGCTGGCGACCGTGCGTGCCGCGCTGGTCGAGGCGGAGGCCGCCGCCGGCCAGCCAGCCGGGCGGATCGCCGCGGCCATCAGCTTCGGAGCGCTGATGGGAGCCCGCGGGAACTCGGGCGTGATCACCAGCCAGATCTTCCGCGGCATGGCCGACGCACTCGGTGGCAAGAGCCGGTTCAACGGTCTGGACCTCGCCCATGCCCTGAACCAGGGTGCGCGGACCGCCTACGGCGCGGTCGCCAAGCCGGTCGAGGGCACGATCCTCACGGTCATCCGCGAATCGGCCGACGCCGCGGTGGCCGCCGCCGAGCGGAACGACGACGTCGAGACCATCCTCGCTGCGACCGTCGACGCCGCCGAGAAGTCGGTCGCTCGGACACCGGCCCTGCTGGCGATCCTGCGCGAAGCGGGCGTCGTCGACTCGGGCGGACAAGGCCTCTACCGGCTGTTCCAGGGCGCACTGGTGCATCTCGTCGGGCGGGCACCGGCGTCCGTCTCGCGCGACCGCGCTCGCCCTGCGGTCGGACCGAAGGCCTCGGCGCTGATCGCGCACGCCGACGAGGGCTTCGGCTACGAGACGATGTTCCTCCTCCAGCCGAACGGCTCCGGGAGTCTCGACCCCGACGCGATCAGGGATCACCTCGAATCGATCGGCGAGTCCGTGCTCGTGGCTGGTGATGCGCGGGCGCTCAAGGTCCACGTCCACAACGAACGTCCGGACGTCGTCGTGGGCTACGGCCTGAGCCTCGGCACGATCAGCCGCATCAGCATCGAGAACCTCGACAACCAGGCACGCGACGTGCGCGAGACGCGGGCAGCGGCCTTCACCGCCGATGTCGGGGCAGCGGCCGAGCCGGTCGGCGGTGTCGCGACGGTGACGGCGCCCGTGACAACCCCCGCGGTGCCAGCGTCTGCGGCCGAGACCCCATCGCTCGCGGTCGTCAGCGTGGTGGCAGGCGATGGCCTGGCCGCCATCTTCGAGGACTTCGGCGTCGCGGCCGTCGTGCGCGGCGGCCAGTCGAACAATCCGAGCACGGGCGAGCTGCTCGCGGCGATCACGCAGGTCGAGGGCCGCGAGATCATCGTCCTGCCCAACAACCCGAACGTCGTCCTCGCCGCACGACAGGTCGCGGCCATGGCCGACCGGCCGGTCGTCGTCGTCCCGACTCGCAACGCAGCCGAGGGCTTCGCGGCGCTGCTGGCTCTCGATCCGAAGCTCGACGCCGCCGAGAACGCGGAGCCGATGACAGAGGCGGGCCGGTCGATCCAGACGCTGCTGGTGACCGAGGCCGTCCGGGACGCGACGATCGGCGGACGGAAGGTCAAGCACGGTCACACCATCGCTCTCGGTCCCGACGACGGCCTCGTCGCCACGGGCAGCGACCGCGAGAAGGCGGTCCTCGCCGCGATCAAGGCCCTGACGCCCGGCTTCGAGCTGCTGACCCTGTTCTACGGCGACGGCGCCGACCTCGACGAAGCCGAAGGGATGGCTCGCCGGATCGGCGCCACCGTTCCCGGCGTCGAGGTCGAGGTTCGCCACGGCGGGCAGCCGTTCTACCGGTATCTCATCTCCGCCGAGTAGGCGTGGCCAAGGCGACGAGCCCGACGACGGTACCGACCGATCCGGTCGCGCTGCTGTCGACCCCCCTGGCCGGGTCCGGCCTGGCCGCCGGCGCGCTCCTGCGACGGTCGGGCATCAAGCTCGACTTCTACACCGTCCGGGACCTGCTCTTCCACCTGCCGCGGCGCTACGACGACCTGCGCGAGATGCGCTCGCTCGGCGATCTGGTCTTTGCGGCCGATGGCGACGTCGTGTCCACGCGGGCACGAGTCGGCGACGTGCGCGTCGAGCCGGGGTTCCGCGGACGGACGCAGCGGACGATCGCCCGGCTCGAGGACGACACCGGGTCGATCGACGCCACCTGGTTCGGCCGGCGGTTCATCGAACGCCGGCTGCACGTCGGCGCCGAGATCGTCGTGTCCGGCAAGATCAAGCACTTCGGACGGCGGCTGACCCTCGACAACCCCGAGTTCCAGGTCCTCGCCGGGGAGCCGGGCGAGACGGAGCTGCTCCACGCCGGCCGGATCGTGCCGGTCTATCCGTTGACCGCGGGCCTGACCGCGATCCGTCTGCGGACGGCCATCCGCGAGGCGCTCGACAAGGCCGGGTACGCCTATCCGGAATACCTGCCGGCTGGGATCGTCGCCGACGAGGGCCTCGTGCCGATCGCCCGGGCGATCGAGGAGGCGCATTTCCCGGCGTCGTTCCCGGGGCGGGACGCGGCCCTGCGGCGCCTCGCGTTCGACGAGCTGCTCGCGCTCCAGCTCGGCATGGTCGCGCGTCGCCGCCAGCGGGTCCGCGACGCGGCGGCCGAGATCCGGCTCGAGTCGGAGACGGACGGCGCGATCCGGTCCGCCATCGTCGCGGCGATCGGGGCGCGGGTCGGCGAGCCGATCGACCTGACGACGGACCAGGTCGTCGCCATCGACGCCATCCGCGACGACATCGCCCGTCCGACGCCGATGCTCCGCCTCCTCCAGGGCGACGTCGGATCGGGCAAGACGGCAGTCGCGGCCTACGCGCTGGCGGCGACCGCGCGCGCCGGGTTGCAGGGTGCGCTGCTGGCGCCGACGGACCTGCTCGCGCGCCAGCACCTGGAGACCGTCAGCGCCCTGCTCGAAGGCGTCGGTATCGGCGTGACACTGCTGACCGGGTCGCTCAAGGCAGACGTCAAGGCCAAGTCGCTCGAGGCGATCTCCTCGGGTCAGGCGCTCGTGGTCGTGGGGACGCACGCATTGATCCAGGACGCGGTCTCGTTCGCGGATCTCGGCCTCGTCGTCATCGACGAGCAACACCGATTCGGTGTCGACCAGCGCGGGGCGCTCGAGGCGAAGGCCGGCGGTCGATCGCCGCATGTCCTGCTGATGACCGCCACGCCGATCCCGCGGACGCTCGGCCAGGTGCTGTACGCGGACCTCGACGTGTCGGACCTGCGGACCCCGCCGGCGGGCCGGGTCAAGATCCGGACCGGTGTCAAGCGGCCGGCCGACCTCGACGGGACGTGGCAGAAGGTTCGCGCCGAGGCCGCTCTCGGCCACCGGACGTTCGTCGTCGTGCCGCTCATCGAGGAGGGCGCGGACGATGGTGACGGAGCGGTCGCGGCCGAGAGCGAGGCCGTCCGGCTGGCCGCCCTGCTCGATCCGCTCCGGGTCGGGATGGTCCACGGCCGCCTCAAGCCGGCGGAGCGGGACGCCGAGATGACCCGCTTCCGCGACGGCGAGCTCGACGTCCTGGTGGGGACGACCGTGGTCGAGGTCGGGGTGGACGTCCCGGCGGCGACGATGATGGTCATCGAAGGGGCCGACCGCTTCGGGCTGGCACAGCTCCACCAGTTGCGGGGCCGGGTCGGCCGCGGCAGCGTCGAGTCGTTCTGCGTGCTCGTCACCGACTCGACCGACGAGGTCGCGATGGCCCGTTTGCGCGCCGTGGTCGAGTCGAACGACGGGTTCGCGCTCGCCGAGAAGGACTTCGAATTGCGCAAGGAAGGAGACGTGCTCGGTCTGGCCCAGAGTGGGTTCCCGCGGCTGCGGGTCGCGTCGCTCCAGGTCGCCGAGCACCGAGATCTCGCGGTCCGCGCGCGGGCACACGCCGAGGCTCTGCTCGATGGCGCAGGGATCCTGGCGCCCGCCCGTCCGGCCCTCACGGCCGAGCTCGCCGAGGGGTGGCTCCGGCGGGTCGCGGCGGGCGAACCGGCGAGCGGGACGTGACCGCGGGCGACGCCGGCCGGGTGATCGCGGGGACGGCCCGCGGTATCCGGCTCGAGGCCCCCGGACCCGGGACGAGGCCGCTGTCCGACCGGGTCAAGGAGACGTTGTTCGCGATCCTTGAGCCGGACCTGCGCGGCGCCGTCGTGGTCGACTTGTTCGCGGGCTCGGGGGCGGCCGGCATCGAGGCGCTGTCGCGCGGCGCGGCCCGGGCCATCTTCGTCGAGAGAGACCGAGCCGCGGGCGCCGTGATCGCCGCCAACCTCGCCCGGACCCATCTCGGCGGGGAGCGGGCCAGGATCGTCCGTGCCGATACGGTCGCGTGGCTGGCCGGCCCGGACGCGGCCGCTGCCGCGCCGTTCGACGTCGTCATCGCAGACCCGCCCTACGCCGAGACCGCGCTGCTCGTGGCCGCACTCGAGGCGCTCGAGCCTTGCCTTGCACCCCACGCCCGGGTCGTCGCCAAGCACTTCTGGCGCGACGCTCCGCCGGCCCGCATCGGGCTGCTAGCATCCGAGCGCGAGCGTCGCTTCGGCGAGACGATGCTGACCTTCTACCGACGAGCGGAGGATCGATGAACACCGTCGCGGTCTATCCCGGCTCGTTCGACCCGATCACCAACGGGCATCTCGACATCGTCGCGCGCGCGCTGACGGTGTTCGACTCGGTCGTCGTTGCCGTCCTCGCCAATCCGCGCAAGACCCCTCTGTTCACCGTCGACGAGCGCATCGTGATCATCCGCGAAGCGGTCGGGGCCGAGCCCGGTCTGGCGTCGCAGGCGGATCGCCTCGAGGTCGAGGCCTTCGAGGGACTGACCGTCGACTTCGCCCGCGCACGCCATGCCGGCGCGATCGTCCGCGGCCTGCGCGCCATCAGCGACTTCGAGACCGAGATGCAGCTCGCCCACAACAATCGCGTCCTGGCGCCCGAGGTCGACACGGTCTTCTTCATGACCGCGGTCGAGCACGGCTACGTCAGCTCGAGCCTGGTCAAGGAGATCGCCGGGTTCGGCGGCGACGTGTCGAGGATGGTCCCGGTGTCCGCTCGCGAAGCCCTCGCAAACGCGCTCGGGGGACGCTGACCGGCGCGTCCGCGTGCGATACTTGCGGCCAGCCTGCGCCACCGAGCCTCGTCAGCCTGGAGGGCACTTCGATCGACATCATCTTCCTCGTCGAGCGGCTCGAATCGCTCATCGCGAACGGCAAGAAGCTGCCCCTGACGACGAACGTCGTCGTCGACCAGAACGCGGCCCTCGGACTCATCGACGAGCTCCGTGTCGCGGTGCCGGAAGAAGTGCGCGCCGCCAAGCGGATCAACGCCGAGGGCGAGCGGATCATCGAGAAGGCCCAGGACGAGGCCGAGCGGATCGTCGCCCGCGCACAGGAGCAGGCCGCCTTCCTCATCGACGAGCGCGGCCTGACGCAGTCGGCCGAAGCGCAGAGCCGCGAGATCATCGGTGACGCGCACCGCGACGCCGACGGGATCCGCCACGGCGCCGACGAATACGCAGTCGGCGTGCTGGTCAGCCTCGAGGCCGACGTGACCAAGACGCTCGAGAGCATCCGGAACGGGATCGGGCTCCTCGACGAGCGCCGCGCATCGCTCGGCATCGGCACTGGCGACGGCACCGGCGACGAGCGTGCCATGGACGAGACGGGGGAGCCCTCCCACTCGACCCGGTGACCTCGAGCGAGCCACTCGACGCACCTCTCGCCTGGAACGTCGCAGGCCTGATCGGCGACGAACCCGGCGCGGAGAGGCTCCTCGACGTCGCGGATGCGCGGATCGACCTCGGCGACGAGCTCCGGCTGGCCGCGCCCGTCTCCGGTCGCGTCCGCCTGATGCGGACGAACCGCGGCATCCTGGCCACGGCCGACCTTCGGACCGCACTCGACCTCGAGTGCAGCCGCTGTCTTCGTGAGGTGGTCCTTCCGGTCGACATCCGGTTCCAGGAGGAGTACCTGCCCAGCCTGGATCTCTCGACCGGGCGCCCGCTGCCGACCGACGACGAGCCCGACGTCGGCCGCCTGTCCGACCACCACGAGCTCGACCTTGAGCCGTCGGTCCGCGACGCGATCCTGCTGGCCGAGCCGATCGCCCCGCTGTGCCGGCCCGACTGCCCGGGTCTGTGCATCGTCTGCGGGCTTCGGCTCGACGAGGGCGAGCACGACCATCCCGACGACGACATCGACCCGCGGCTGGAGGCGCTCCGGGGCTTCCACCCCGACGAGGGCTGAGTTCAGGGGAGCGGATGTGCTCCCGGCAACATGACCGTCACGTTCCCCTGCGGGACCACCACCGGGAGCTCGTCGGCGATCTCCTCGCGCGTCGCGGCGTCGAGGCCATCAGCCGCCCCGCGGGCGAACAGTGCCGCGTTGCTGTCGTCGTACCACTCTTCCATCGCGTATTGGTAGCCGGGCGCGCCGAGCCGCGCCTTCCCGACCGGGCCGGCGGCGAGTCGCCCGCGGTCGGTGTCGTAGGAGGTGCCGGTCGGGTCGACGACGAGGGGACACCCTCTGCGGAGGTCACGGAGCAAGCCGGATGTCACGATGAGCAGCTCTGGGTCGTCGGCGGAGACGCAGCCCGCGTTGCGGATGTCCGCCTCGAGTGCGGTGCGCTCGATCACCGTTCCCTGGGTGCGTGGCACGAAGACCGCCATCGCGGCCACCACCCCCACGGCGCCGACCTGCGCAACCGTGAAGAGCCGCGGCGACCGTTCGACCGCGCCGATGGCCAGGGACGCAGCCG
Source organism: uncultured Chloroflexia bacterium (assembly GCA_963797685.1). Classification (GTDB taxonomy): domain Bacteria; phylum Chloroflexota; class Limnocylindria; order Limnocylindrales; family CSP1-4; genus SPCO01. The sequence continues at coordinate 78,641 of CAWCQK010000012.1, forward strand.
TGCCGAGCACGATCGCCGCCACCGGCGCCAGCCATGCCGAGTAGTGCGTGAAGAAGTTGGGCGCGACCAGCAGGTAGGCGGTCTCGACCGCGGCGAGCACACACCACATCCGCGCCGCCGGCATGCGACGGGCGACGACGACCACGGCGATCGCGCCGACGATCGCGAGCCCGATGAAGGCCGCGGTCGCAAACAGGCTCTTGTTGCCCGCCAGGCTGAAGCCCTCGAGGACGCGCAGACGCGTCACGAGGCCGATGTCGAGGCTCGGCCGGTCGATCTGGTCAGTGAGGACGTAGCTGATGAACCGGGCCGGAGCCGCTGCGAAGAACGGAAGACACACGGCCGCGAGTGCCACGACGGCTCCGCCGAGCAGGCCGATGGTGGCTCGACGTCGATCGCCAGAGAGACCCAGCCAGCCGAGGAGGATCGACACCGCCACGACCGCGATGGGCACGACGGCCCACACCTGGATCGCGGCCGCGGCGCCAAGGAGGGCGCCCGCGACAGCCGCGCGCCGCATGCGGAGCGGCCGTCCAGACAGGAGGATCAGGACGGCGAGCAGTAGCAGGGTCGTCTGCGGCCCGAGGAGGAAGAGCGTCCGCTCGGCACGGGCCGCGGCGTACCACACCGCGTAGAGGCCGCCGCCGATGAGCGCCGCGCGCCGCCCGTAGCGGCCTGCCACCAGCGTCACCAGCCCGGCGTTGAGCGCACCGATGGCCATGAACGCAACTCGGGCCGCGGCGAACCCGGTGGCACCGTCCGTCGCGCCGGCGAGCAGGGCGAAGGGCGAGAGCAGGAGGGCGATCCCGGGCGGGTGGAGGAGCAGGAAGTCGCGATATGGCAGGACGCCGTTGACGAGCCCTGCGGCGGCCGCGAAATAGACCCCGTCGTCGTACCCGAGGAAGCCGTCCAACCCACCGCCGCGCAGGACCGGGACGGCACGGACGAGGAACGCGACGAGCACGATCCCGGCGAGGAGCAGCCAGTCCGATCGGGTGCGCGGCGTCCAGGGCTCTTCGGGCATCGACTCATGATCCTCATGCAGGCCGCGCCCGAGCGCGACTTCGCGGAGCGTGACAGATTCCTCGATAACGGGCTTTCGGACGCGGTGCCCGTGACGAAGGGGACCGATTCGCGCTACACTCCGCCGTCGGTCCGATGTCCTCCGCCCGAGGTCCCGGCACCGCCCCACGCAGCCAGCGCATCGCCACGGCGATGATCCGAAGGAGCCCCCGACCCCATGGGTGTACCCAAGCGACGCGTCTCGCATGCCCGCCAGGGCGAGCGCCGCGCGCACCTCGCCATCAGCGTGCCGACGCTCGAAGAGTGCTCGCACTGTCACGAGATGAAGCAGCCGCATCACGTCTGCCCGAACTGCGGCTACTACCAGGGCCGCCAGGCGGTCGAGCTGAAGCCTGCCGCCGACGACGCCGCGCGCTGACGCGGGGTCCTCGAGCGTGACCGAGCCGGCGGGACCCACCGGCACCGGCGTCCGGCTCGCCGTCGACGCCATGGGCGGTGACCACGGCGCGGCCGAGGTCGTCCCGGGCGCCCTCGATCACGCCAGGGCACACCCGGAGGACCGGGTCATCCTCGTCGGCGACGACGCCGTCATCCGCGGTCTCGCCGGCACGCTGCCGGCCAACGTCACGATCGTCCCCGCCAGCCAGGTGGTCGGCATGGACGAGCATCCCGCGCTGGCCCTGCGCGAGAAGAAGGACTCGTCGATCCTTGTCGCGGTCGACCTGGTCAAGCGTGGCGATGCGGACGCCGTGGTGACCGCCGGACACACCGGGGCCGGGATGGCCGCGGCGGTCCTCCGGCTCGGGCGGCTGCCCGGCGTCGACCGCCCGGCGCTCGCCGTGCAGATGATCACCGGCACCGGACCGATGGTCCTGCTCGACATCGGCGCCAACCCCGATTCCACCGGCGAGAACCTCGTCCAGTACGCGCAGATGGGCGCGATCTTCGCCGAACGCGTACTCGGTGTGGCGAAGCCGCGGGTCGCGCTGCTGTCGATCGGCGAGGAGAAGGGCAAGGGCGACGCCCGGATCCAGCGGGCGACCGAGCTGCTCGATGCAAGCGGCCTTCATTTCATCGGCAATATCGAGGGCAAGGACCTGACCGACCACCCGGCCGACGTGGTGGTCTGCGACGCGGTCCTTGGCAACGTCGTCATCAAGTTCTTCGAGGGCCTGTCGACGTTCATCTTCGACCTGTGGCGCGACGAGTTCGGCGGCTCCCTCCGAGGCCGGCTTGCCTACCTGCTGATGCGGCCCTCGATCGGCCGGATCCGTGGCATCTTCGACTACGAGAAGGTCGGTGGCTCGCCGCTGCTCGGGGTCCGCGGCACGGTCATCATCACCCACGGCCGGGCGCGCCGGCGGATGGTCACATTCGCTTGTGAGGTCGCGGCGACGACGGCGCGGACCGGGGTCCCGGCACTCATCGCGGAGTCCCTCGCGTCGTCGGCCACAGCGCGGCGGATGGCCATGGTCGGGGACGCTCCCGACGACCCGGTCGGTGGTACGGCGGACGCGGCCGATGCCGAGGCGGCCGAGGAAGCCTCGTGAACGGGCCGGAGCTGACCGTGGGCCGCGACGTGATCGCCGAGCTCGTCCGGCTCGCCGCCCTCGAAGTGCCGGGCGTCGTCCGGGTCGGTCGTGGCGGGCCACCCTGGCGAGGCCTGTTCTCCGGACCGAGCGTCGGGATCCGGATCCGCGACGAGCGGGTCCTCGTCCGGCTGTGGCTGGTGGCGCGGCCGGGCCAGCCGCTTGCTCCGCTCGCGGGCCAGGTGCGGACGACGGTCGCCGCCACCGTGGAGCGCCTGCTCGGTCTCGAGCTCGGGTCGGTGACCGTGCTGGTCGATGGCGTCGGGGCCTGACCGCGTCCGCGGGCGGCGGACCGGCCGCCGGTTGGCCCTCGCCGCGGTCTTCGAGGCCGATTTCGGCCAGCGCACCGCCGATGCCGTCCTCGAGCGCCATCTGGCCGAGGAAGAGCGCGACGAGAACGCCGCGACGCTGGCCCGTGAGCTGGTCGCCGCCGAGATCGCGAACCGCGACTCGATCGACGCCGAGATCACCCGCCGGGCGCCCCAGTACCCGGTCACCGGGCTCGCCCGGATGGACCGCGCGTTGCTCCGTTGCGCCATTTCCGAGGTGCTACACTCGGCCACGCCGGCCCGGGTGGCCATCGCCGAGTGGGTCGAGCTGGCACGCACGTACAGTGGAGAACCGATGCGACGCCTCATGAACGGCGTCCTCGGGAACATCGCAGCGGAGCCCAGCGGCACCCGGCCGACGGCACCATCACCCAACTCCGAGGAGGGAGTCAGTGGCAACAACGTACGAGCGCCTCAAGAAGATCGTCGTCGAGCAGCTCGGCGCCGACGAGGATGAGGTCAAGCCCGAGGCATCCTTCGTCGACGACCTGAATGCCGACTCCCTCGATCTGGTCGAGCTCATCATGAGCCTCGAGGAGGAGTTCGGGACGGAGATCTCGGACGAGGATGCGGAGAAGATCCGCACGGTCCAGGACGCCGTCGACTACATCGACGAGCGCGCGTCCTAGCCGCTCACCCGGGCGCCGGCCGGACCTCCGGGTTGATCCGTCCAGCCGAGGCCTTCGCGGCACGGATCGGACTCCCGGTCCGCGACCTCGATCTCCTTGAACAGGCCCTCGTCCATTCGAGCTGGCAGCACGAGCACCCCGACGTCGCGCGCGGCCACAACGAGCGCCTCGAATTCCTCGGCGACGCGGTCGTCAGCCTCGCCATCTCCGACGAGCTGTATGCCCGCCATCCCGCCGACGACGAGGGCTACCTGAGCGCCCGGCGGGCCGCCATCGTGTCGTCGACCGGTCTCGCCCGACTGGCGGGCCGGATCGACCTCGGTGCCTACCTGATGCTCGGCGAGGGAGAGTCCAAGCGGAGCGGCCATCGCCGGCCGCTGCTCCTGGCATCGACGTTCGAGGCGGTCGCCGGCGCGCTCTACCTCGATCTCGGCTTCGAGACCGTCGCGCGCCTGGCTCGTTGGTCTGGCCGCTCCCGAGCTCGTGGCGGAGGCGCCGATCGGCGCGCTCAAGAGCCCCAAGAGCCGCCTCCAGGAGTTCACCCAGCGCACCACCGGCGACCGGCCGACCTACCACCTGGCCGATGCCAGCGGGCCCGATCACGAGAAGTCGTTCCGGATCGAGGTCTGGGTCGCGGGTGACCTGCTCGGGGTCGGCGAGGGCCCGTCGCGCCGCGCGGCCGAGACGGCCGCCGCGGCCCAGGCACTCGAGCGACTCCGGGGAGCGGGTGGCGCCGGCATGCCCGGCCCCCAACCCGGTCCCGACGGGGTCGGCGCATGACCGACCGCACGGCACCGGGCGAACCCCGCCTCCTTGCCCTCCGCCTGCAGGGCTTCAAGTCGTTCGCCGAGCGGACCAACGTCGAGTTCGGCCCGGGGATCAGCGCCGTCGTCGGACCGAACGGATCGGGCAAGAGCAATCTCGCCGACGCCTTGCGATGGGCGCTCGGCGAGCAGGGCCGGGCGCTCCGGTCGCGCAAGTCGGAAGACGTGATCTGGGCAGGCTCAGAGAAGCGGGCCGCGCAGGGGATGGCCGACGTGACGCTGGTCCTCGACAACGCCGACGGCCTGTTGCCGGTCGACTTCCAGGTCCTCGAGCTCGGGCGGCGGCTGTACCGCTCGGGCGAGAACGACTACCTCCTCAACAAGAGCCGGATCCGGCTGCGCGACCTCGTCGACCTGCTCGACTCGGCGCACCTGGCCGACAACGCATTCCTGTTCATCGGCCAGGGGATGGTCGACCAGGCCCTCGCCCTGCGGCCGGAAGAGCGGCGTCCGCTGTTCGAGGAGGTCGCCGGCGTCCGCCGCCACGAGCGTCGCCGGCGCCGCGCCGAGGAGCAGCTCGTCGAATCAGAGTCGAACCTCGCCCGGGTCGAGGACATCCTCGGCGAGCTTCGTCCCCAGGCTCGGCGCCTGGCCGCGCAGGCCGAGCAGCAGGCGACCCGCGAGTCGACCGCTGAGGAGCTGGCCGGCGCGCTGCTGCTCGCGATGCACGCGCGCTGGCATGACACGTCGAGCCGGCTTGCCGTCGCGGGCGACGCGCGTGAGCGGGCGCGGTCGGCGGCCGATGCCGCGATGACCGAGCTGTCTGCCGCAGAGGCCGCCGCGGCCACGCTCTCCGCCGCGCGGGGCGCGCGCGCCACGCTCGAACGCGAGCGCCGGGATGCGCACGAGGCCGCTCGCGCGTCGGCGACCGCCGCCCAGTTGCGTGAGGCGCGCCTCACGTCGGATCTCGAGGCGCTCGAACGCGACCGACGCCGCCTGCTCGACGAGCGGGCAGCGGCCGAGGCCGAGCTGACGGCCGGAAGGCGCGCGCTCGCGGCGCCGGTCCCGGCTCGCGATCTCGAGCTCGAGGCCGCGCTGGGCGACGCGGAACGTGAGCTGGCGCACGCACTGGCCGAGCTCGGCGCACTGCGATCCGCCAGCCGGGCACACGGCGAAGAGCTGGCCGCGCTTCGACGGGCGGCTGCCGCCCGCCAGGCCGAGGCCGAGACAGCCCGCCGCCGTCTCGCGGAGATCGAGCGCCGGGCCGATGTCGAGGCGAGGGAGACCGCGGCGACCGCGGAACGGCGGACCACTCTCGCCGCGGAGCTCGCGACTGCGAGGACGGCCCTAGCCGACGCGATCGAGGGCGAGCGGGCCGCGGCGGCACGTCGCGAGAAGGCACGCGCTCGCGCGGATGCGGCCGACGCGGAGCGGGCAGGAGCCCATGAGCGAGCGGTCACGGCGAGCGCCGCGGCCGCCGACCTCCGAGCGCGGCTCGATGGGCTCGAAGCGCGGCTGGCCGAGGAAGAGACACGTGGCATCGCCCGGGCGGCTCGGCGGTCCGGCGGGCGCCGTGTCGACGAGGACCTGTCGATCGATCCGCCGCTGCGTGCTGCGGCCGAGGCGGCCCTGGCCGGCGCCACGCGGGCCTACGTCGTCCCGGGCGACGCCGTCCCGGGGCTGGCGACGGAGCGAGGCGCCCTCGTCGTCGCCGAACGAGCGTCCGGATCGGCCGCCGCCGATGATGCCCGCGAACGCCGGTTCCGCGACGCCCTCGCCGCGGCCGGTGGCGGGACGCTCGATGCGGCCGTCCGCCGCGATGTCACGGGTGCGGCACGGCGCCTCCTCGCCAGGGCTGCCTGGCTCCCGGACCTGCGTGCCTGCCTCGCCATCCAAACGACCCTGCCGCCCGGCTGGATCGCCGTGACACGGGATGGCGGCGCCGTCATCACCGAGTTCGCCGTGACACTCGGCGCCGCCGAGTCGGTCCTCGAGCGCAGGTCCGAAGCCGAGCGGCTGTCCGGTGGATCCGAGGCGGCCGAGGCGGAGGCGGCCAAGGCGCGGGCCGTGGCCGTGCGGCTGGCCGCGGCGGCGAAGGAAGCGGCCGACGCCCTCGAAGCGGCGCGGACCGATGAGAGCCGGGCGGCCGGGGTCCGACGGGCCGCGGAGGAAGGTGAACGGCTCGCCGCGCGACAGCACGAGACCGTCGTCCGCGAGGCTGCCTGGCACGAGGCCCAGGTCGAACGGCTCACGGCGGATCTCGATCGGGCCCGGCTCGCTGCCGCTGCCGAGACCGGGGACGAGCCGTCGGCCGGCGACGGAGAGGCTTCAGCCACGCCGGTCGACGGCGAGGCGCTGGCCGCGTGGGAGGCACGCGCCGCCGAGCTGCGCGCACGCCGCGACCGCCTTGCGGAGGAATTGGGCACGCGCGAGGCCACGCGGCGCGATGCCGAGAACCGGCGTGCGCGGGCCGAGGCATCGACAGTCATCGCCGAGGAGCGGATCGCACGTGCCGACCGGGACGCCGCCACCCTCGGCGAGCGCGAGCGCGTCCTGGCCGAGGAGCGGGACGGCCTGCGGGCCGAGATCGCGACGACAGCCGCCGCCGAGGCCGCCGCGCGCGAGGCGCTGCGCGAGGTCGAGGCTGCCGACGCCGAGGACCGCGACAGGCTGACCGCCGCCGAACGCGACACCGCCGCTGCGCGGGAGCGCCTCAGGACGGCCGATACCGCCCTGCGGGTAGCGGACCACGCGGAACTCGAGGCCCGGCTCGGCCTCGATGCCCTTCATGAGGGGATCGTCGTCGAGCTCGCCGGTCTGGGCGAGCTCGGCATCGCCCGGCTCCAACGCCTCGCCGCCACCGCGACGGGGATGCCGACGACCGCCGCTCCCGAGCCGCTCGCCATGTCGAGCTCCGGCGGGCCGGACCCCGCGGCTGCCGACGAGGAGGCCGTCTCCGGCGAGGTCGCCGCCCTCGAATTGGCCCTGGCCCGCGTCACCCCGATCTGGGCGGCGACGGCTCCCGAGGGCCAGGCACCCGGCCCGGCCCGGCTCGGCCAACTCCGACGGCGGTTCCACGAGCTCGGTGCCGTCAACCCCTATGCCGTCGACGAGTACGCCGCCCTCAAGGAGCGGCTCGAGAACCTCGAGACCCAGGCGTCGGACCTGCGGACGGCCATCGTCAAGACGCGCGACCTGATCGTCGAGCTCGACACGATGATCGCCGAGCGCTTCCGGACGACGTTCGCGGCGCTCGAGGCGGCCTTCTCGACCCGCTTCGAGCAGCTCTTCGGGGGCGGTTTCGCCAAGCTGTCGCTGACCGACCCGACGGACCTCGGCGCGACCGGCATCGAGATCGTGGCTCGTCCGCCGGGCAAGAAGGCGCAGGCGCTCGCCATGCTGTCCGGGGGCGAACGTGCCCTCACGGCCGTTGCCCTGCTGTTCGCGATGCTCGAGGTCCGGCCGGTCCCGTTCTGCGTCCTCGACGAGGTGGATGCGGCGCTCGACGAGGCCAACATCGGGCGTTTCGCGGACGCGCTGCGCAGCCTCGCCCACGGGACCCAGTTCATCGTCATCACCCACAACCGCGGCACGATCGAGGCAGCCGACGCGCTCTACGGCGTGACCGTCGGCGACGATTCGGTCAGCCGCGTCATCAGTCTCCGGCTCGACGAGGCGCAGGCCCTCGCCGCGCGCGATCGGGACCGCACGGCGTTGGCGGGGTAGGCTTCGGGCCCATGCCCTTCTGGCGACGCAACCGAGAAGCCCAGGCGCCCGAACGTGAGGTCGACGAGCCGGTCGACCCCGACTTCGTCGATCCGTCCTGGGAGCCCGACCCCGCCGACTTCGAGGACGCGGCCGACACAGTCGACGCCCCTGAGGCGCCCGCCGAGCCCGCCGCGGATCCGGCCTTCCCGTTCGAACCTGCGCCGCCGTCGGTCGTGACCATCGACATGCCGACCCCGCTCCCCGCGGCCGCGCCTCCGACGCCCGTCTGGGCCGAGCCTGTGCGTGAACCCGAGCCGACGCCCGCGCTACCGGTCGCGCCCCCGGACACCACCGCCGCACTCGATGCCGGACTGGAGCGCACGCGCGGCGGCTTCATGTCGCGCCTGCGCGGTGCCCTCACGACCGACGGCACCGAGGGACCGTCGTGGGACGACGTCGAGGAGACGCTCATCGCCGGTGACGTCGGGGCAGCCCTGGCCATCGAGCTTGTCGACCGCGCCCGACGCAGTCGCGCGCCCGGTGGCCCCGAGGCCGCCATCCGCACCGAGCTGGCAGCCCTGCTGGTCGCGCGCGACCTGGTCTGGGACCCGCGCTCTTCCGTCGCCGGAAGCCCGGCCGTCGTGCTGGTCGTGGGCGTCAACGGGACCGGCAAGACCACGACCATCGGCAAGCTGGCGAACCGCTTCAAGGACCGCGGCCGCTCGGTCATCCTCGCCGCCGCGGATACGTTCCGTGCCGCGGCCATCGACCAGCTGCGGATCTGGGCCGATCGGGCCGGCGTGCCGATGATCGCCCATGCCCCGGGCGCGGACCCGGGTGCGGTCGTCTACGACGCGCTCGACGCGGCCGTGGCGCGCGGCGCCGACCTGGTCATCGCCGACACGGCCGGCCGGCTGCACACCCGCTCGAACCTGATGGACGAGCTGGCCAAGGTCCGCCGCATCATCGACAAGCGGCTGCCGGGAGTCGAGCCCGAGACGATCTTCGTGCTCGATGCGACGACCGGCCAGAACGGCCTCGCCCAGGCCAAGGCGTTCCACGAGGCTGTCGGGCTGACCGGGATCGTGCTGACCAAGCTCAATTCGACGGCCAAGGGTGGGATCATCTTCGCCATCGAGGACGCGCTGCGCATCCCGGTCCGCTTCGTCGGGGTGGGGGAGAAGGTCGACGACCTCATCCCGTTCGACCCCGACGCGTTCGTGGCGGCCCTGTTCGCCTGACGCGCCAGGCGCGGCGTCAGACGCCCGGCGGTTGTTCCCGGTGGGCCACGCGGGCCGCCTCGATCGGGTCGATCTCGATCTCGCCGACCTGCAACGGCAGTGTGTGGAGATGGCGCACCGGCGACGACCACAGGATCACCGCCCCGAACAGACCGCCGATCGGCGCGAGCCAGGCCGTCGCACGCACGCCGATGATCTCGCCGAGCACGCCGGCGATCAGCGTCGCTGCGAGCTGGGCGATCATCGCCGCGACGTGGAATGTCGACGTCACCCGCCCGAGAGCCCGGTCGTGGACGAGCGTCTGTCGGACCGACACCTCGGTGATGTCGTACACGGTCGCAGCCGAATCGCCGACGATCTGGGCCATCACGAGACAGCCGATGGCGACGAGCGGGAACGCGGCCGGCGCGATCGGGATGAACGCGTTGCCGAGCGAGGTCCCGAGGAGACCGGCGATCGCCACCGGGCCGATCCCCCAGCGACGCGCCGCACGCGACGCGACGACCGCGCCCACGAAGCCCGACACGCCACCCACCGCCGCGATGAGGCCGAGGACCGCCGCACTGATGTGGAGGTCGTCGAGCACGAACAGGAACCAGACCGCGCCGAACACGCCGAACATCGCGGCGATCGACATCTGGGCGAACGCGAACGCTCGCAGCACCGGGTCGTGGCGGACCAGCCGGATGCCCTCGCGGATCTCGGCCAGGACGGGCTCGCGGTCCGCGCGCGGCGGTGGCGGCGGCTCGGGCTGTCGGATCGTCGCGAGGAGGACCGCCGACACGACGTAGCTGATCGAGTCGATGGCGATGGCGATCGGCGCGGTGAGGAGCTGGACAAGGAAGCCGGTGATGCCGAACGCGGCGAACTCCGACACCGAGCCGCTGGCCGACAGCGCCGCGTTCGCGTCGACCAGCTGATGGCGCTCGACGATCGTCGGCAGGTAGGCCGTGTCGGCCGAATTGAAGAACGTGGTCAGGATCGCGGTCAGGCCCGAGACCACCAACAGTTGCGCGAAGGTCAGGACGCCCAGCGCGAACGCGAACGGGATCGAAGCGAGCAGGACGGCTCGTCCGAGGTCCGCCCAGATGAGGACCGGCCGGCGACGCAGGCGGTCGACCCAGGCGCCCGCCACGAGCCCGAAGACGAGCGCCGCGACCAGCTCCATGCCGCGAAGGAGGGCCACCTCGATGGCTCCCGACCCGAGCACGAGGATGGCGGCGAATGGCAGCGCCAGCCGGGTGATGAGCGAGCCGAAGATCGAGATCGACGCGGCCGTCCAGACCCTCACGAAGGACGGGTTGCGCCACAGAGCGGAGGCGAACGGGTTGCGCACGGGATGCGGAGCATAGTGTCCGTCGAGGGCCTGCGGTACACTCCCGCTGGCCGGTGCGTCAGAACTCGCGCACCACCCGGGTCGGCGTTCGCCGGTCCGGCCACCCCCACCATGGAGTCCCCACCCGGACCATGTTCGACAGCCTCAGCGACCGGTTGCGCAAGACCCTCGGCACCCTGACCGGCCGCGGCCGGATCAGCGAAGCCGACGTCGACGCCGCCATGCGCGAGGTGCGCCTGGCGCTGCTCGAGGCGGACGTCAACTTCAAGGTCGTCAAGGACTTCGTCGCGCGCGTTCGCGAGAAGGCCGTCGGCCACGAGGTGCTGGACAGCCTGTCGGCTGGCCAGCAGGTGGTCAAGATCGTCAACGACGAGCTGGTCGCGTTGCTGTCGGCCGGTGACCGGACGTTCCACCTGTCGGGCAATCCCGCGGTCGTCGCGATGGTCGGTCTGCAGGGCTCGGGCAAGACCACCTCGAGCGCCAAGCTCGCGCGCCACGTCGTCAAACTGGGTCGCCGGCCGCTCCTCGTCGCGGCGGACCCGTACCGACCGGCGGCCGCGGACCAGCTCGAGACGCTGGGCAAGAGCCTCGACATCCCGGTCTACCGCGCACCCGTCGGCACGTCGGTCGTGGACATCGTTCGCGGCGGGGTGGAAGCGGCCAAGCGACAGGTCCGCGACGTGGTCATCCTCGACACGGCCGGCCGCCTGTCGGTCGACGAGGCGCTGATGGCCGAGATCGCCGCGGTCAACGCCGCCGTCCACCCGGTCGAGACCCTCCTCGTCGTCGACGCCATGACCGGCCAGGAGGCCGTCGCGGTCGCCCAGGCGTTCGTCGCCGCGGTCCCGGTCACCGGTCTGATCCTGACCAAGATCGACGGTGACGCCCGTGGCGGCGCCGCGCTCTCGATCTCGGCGGTCACTGGGGTCCCTGTCAAGTTCCTCGGCACCGGCGAGAAGACCGACGCGCTGGAGGTGTTCCATCCGGACCGCCTGGCCGGCCGGATCCTCGGGATGGGCGACATCCTGACCCTCGTCGAACGCGCCCAGGAGCACGTCGACCAGAAGCAGGCGGCGCAGCTCGAGGAGAAGATGCGCAAGGGCGCGTTCACCCTCGACGACATGCTCGATTCGATGCAGCAGATGCAGAAGATGGGACCGCTCGGCCAGGTGATGTCGATGATCCCCGGGATGGGCAACCTGGCGGGCGAGGCCCAGGCCGCGGTCGACCGCGGCGATCTCAAGCGGACCGAGGCGATCATCCGGGCCATGACCCGGGCGGAGCGCCGCGATCCCACCGTGCTCAACAGCTCCCGCCGGCGGCGCATCGCGGCCGGCTCGGGCACCACGTTGCCGGACGTCAACCGGCTGGTGAAGCAATTCCTCGAGATGCAGAAACTGATGAAGCAGCTCTCCGGTGGCGGCAAGCGCGCGGCTCTCGGTGCGTTGACGGGCCGGCGTTGAGCCGGCAGAGGGAACCACGATGACCGACGACTTCGAACCCAACCAGGACACGACGACCGCGACACCCATCGACCCGACGACGCGAGTCGAGACCCCGGTCACGGTGGCTGTCCCGACCGCCCCGTTGACCCCGGTCGTGCCGACCAGGTCTCCACGTACTCGGCGCAGCCGATTCCGGTGGGCGATCAGCATCGCGGTCGTCGCCCTGATCATCGCCACGACTGCCGCCGTCGCGGCGGTCATCACCGGCCGGTCGACGGATGCGACCGTCCTCGGCTACGTCCCCGATCAGACCGTCTCGTACACCGAGGTCCGGCTCGACCTCCCCGGCGACCAGCGCCAGGCCGTCGGCCAGTTCCTCTCGAAGTTCCCCGGATTCGCCGACCAGGCCGCGCTCGAAAGCAAGCTTGACCAGGTCCTCGACGACCTGGTCAAGAAGGCCACGGACGGCGCCCAGACCTACACGACCGACATCAAGCCGTGGTTCGGCGGTGAGCTCGCGCTCGCGCTCGGCCCGCTCCCGCCGGCCACGTCGTTGAAGGGAGACCAAGCAGCGGCGATGAGCTCGTTCCGGGGCCTGACGCTGCTGTCGGTCACCGATCCCGTGGCCGCGCAAGCCTGGTTCGATGCGGCCATCGCAAAGACCGGCGCCACCACGACCAAGCAGTCGTACGGGGGCGCGACGCTGACCCTGTTCGACAAGACGGGCGGGCTGCAGTCGGCCTTCGCCATCGTCGACGGCAAGGTCGCCGTCGCGGGTGACCTCGCGTCGGTCAAGGCGGCAGTCGACACGCAGGGCAGCGGCGGGTTCGCCAAGCAGCCCGGCCCGAAGGCCGCCCTCGATTCGATGTCGGACGACCATGTCGGGTTCGCCTACGTCGCTCTCCACCCGTTGCTCGACTGGTCGAACGACGCTGTCAAGTCGCTGGGGTCCGCCGGCGGGGCCACGTCGACGTCGTTGTACGACACGCTCGACAAGGCCCTCCCCGACTGGGCTGCCTATTCACTCCGCTTCCAGAGCGATGCCATCGTCATGGAGGCGACGAACCCAGTCCCGGAGACGCGGCTCGGGCCGACCCAGAACAGTCGCTCGACGATCGCCGAACATATCCCCGGGACTGCGCTTGTCGCGGCGATGTCGAACGACCTGGGGACCACGATCAAGCAAACGCTCGCGCTGTATCGCGGCGACGCGTCGTTCAAGCCCGTCATGGACCAGGTCGACCAGGCGCTCGGCCTGATCGGTGGCGCGGACGCCGCGTTCGGGTGGGCGGGCGACAGCGCGGTCGTCGTCAGCGCGCCGAACGGGACGCCAGAAGCCGGCGCGATCATCGTCCCCAATGACAAGACGGCCGCCGGGCACCTGTTCACGGCGCTGCGCGCGTTCATCGCCATCGGTGGCGCCCAACAGGGGATCACCGTCACCGACGAGACGTACAACGGGACGACGATCACGGTCATCGACCTCGGCGACCTGTCCAAGCTGGCCGGGATGGCCGGAGCCGGCGGCGCGACGGGAGCCGCGGGCCTGCCTGCCCTGCCGACCGGCCATGTCCAGATCGCCTACGCAGTGACCGACCAGGTCGTCGTGATCGGGTCGGGACCCGATTTCGTCAAGAGCGTCATCGACACGACGAAGGACACCTCGCTCGCGTCGAACGATCGCTACACGACCCTCGCCGACCGGGCGGGTGCCGGCACCGGCGCGACGTGGGTCGACATCACCGCCGTCCGCGGCCTCATCGAGAAGGCAGCGCTCGCATCGGGGGCCGACCCGGCCGCGCTGGCCAAGTACCAGACCGACATCAAGCCGTTCCTGACCCCGTTCGACGCGCTCTACGCGTCGAGCTCGACCGGCAACGACCTGGACCGCTCGGTCATCTACGTCACCGTCAAGTAGCGGGCCGCACCCAGCGGCTCGAGCCCAGAGGAGGAAGACCTACACCCATGGCAGTCCGCATCAGGCTGACGCGCGTCGGCGCGACCAAGCAGCCGACCTATCGAGTCGTCGTCGCCGACGGCCGCAGTGCCCGCGACGGGCGTGCGATCCAGATCATCGGTCACTACAACCCGCGCACCGAGCCGGTCGAGTTCGTGGTCGACGCCGAGGCGGCCAAGGCCTGGATGGCCAAGGGTGCGCAGCCGTCCGACACGGTCCTGCGGCTGTTCCGCAACGCGGGCATCGTGCCCGCAGCCAAGTAGAGGGGTCGCGACCATGGCAGCCAAGGATCTGGTCGAATACGTCGCCAAGTCGCTGGTCGACGACCCGTCCGCGGTGACCGTCGAGGTCGTCGAGGAGGATGGCGCGACCGTCATCGAGCTCCACGTGGCGGAGGACGACATGGGCAAGGTGATCGGGCGTAACGGCAGCGTCGCCAAGGCGCTCCGGACCCTGCTCAAGGTGACCGCGGCGCGTGACGGCGAGCCGGTCCAGCTCGAGATCCTCTGAGTATCGACGAACGGCTCGTGGTCGCCCTGGTCCGGGGCGTCCACGGCCTGCGCGGGGCGGTCCGTGCCGAGGTCCTGACCGATCGGCCGGAGGATCGCTTCGTGGCCGGGGCGGTGCTCTTTCGCGAGGGCGATGACCGGCCGCTGACCATCGCATCCGCGGAGGCGGTCGCCGACGGTCCTGGCTGGCGGATCCGCTTCGACGAGGTCACCACCCGCGACGCAGCCGACAGGCTCCGCGGCGCCTATCTCGAATCGATCGTCCGCCCCGAGGAGGACCTCGCCCGAGGCAGCTACTACTGGCACGAGGTCATCGGCTCCACGGTCCGCGGCGTCGACGGCGCGGAGCTCGGCACGGTCCGCGACATCTATCGCATCGGCGAGACCGAGGTGTTCTCGGTCGAGGGTGGGCCATTCGGCAGCTTCGACCTGCCGGCCGTCCGTGCCTTCATCCGGATCTTCGCCCCGCGCCGCGGTGAGATCGTGGTCGACGCCGATTCGCTCGACCTGCGCCCGCCGCGCTCGCGGACGCCGGACCCGGACCGGCCGAAGGCGCCCCGGCGCCGAACGCGACGACAGAGCGGCGCATCTGCGCCCACGGACGAGTCGGCGGCGCGAGAGGCGCCCGAAGCACCCGGTGAGGAACCGGAGCCGCCCGAAGCAGCCGGAGAGGCGCCCGAAGCGCCCGAGCCGCCCGCGTGACCCTCGATATCGACATCGTGACGCTCTTTCCGGCGATGCTCGACGGTCCCCTTCGAGAGAGCATCCCGGGTCGGATCCAGGAGCAAGGGCTCGCGTCGGTGCGGGTCCACGACCTGCGCGACTGGGGTCTCGGCCGGCACCGGTCGGTGGACGACGCGCCGTACGGCGGGGGAGCGGGGATGATCCTGCGGCCCGAGCCGGCGGCGGCCGCCATCGACGCTCTGCGACGCCCCGACTCGACGACCATCCTGCTCGATCCGGTCGGCGAGGTCTTCCGTCAGGAGCGCGCCGCCGACCTCGCCACGCGATCGCATCTCATCTTCCTGTGTCCGCGCTACGAGGGCGTCGACGAGCGGATCCGCTCGCTGGTCGACCTCGAGCTGTCGATCGGCGACTACGTCCTGACCGGGGGTGAGATCCCGGCGCTTGTCGTCATCGATGCTGTCATCCGGCTGCTGCCCGGCGCGATCGAGGAGGCGTCGGTCGCCGACGAATCCTTCTCGGCCGGCCTGCTCGAGTACCCGCAGTACACACGCCCGGCGGTCTTCCGCGGCATGGACGTGCCGGCCATCCTGACCTCGGGCGACCACGGCGCGGTCGAGCGCTGGCGGCGCGAACAGGCGATCGAGCGCACGCGGACCCGGCGGCCGGACCTCGGCGTCGACGACTGACGCGGCGCGAGGCCGTGCTATACTCCGCCGCCGACGCCCGTCCGCGTCCCATGCGAAATGCCTTCCGCAGCCACGGCTGCCCACAACAGTCAGGAACCCGACCGTGACCGTGCTCGACGAGATCGTCCAGGACCAGCTTCGCACCGACCTCCCCGAACTCGCCACGGGTGACACCGTGAAGGTGTCGGCCAAGGTCGTCGAGGGCAACCGCGAGCGCATCCAGGTGTTCGAGGGAACCATCATGCGGCTGCGCGGCGGTGGCATCACCCGCTCGATCACCGTCCGGCGGATCGCCTCCGGCGTCGGCGTCGAACGAACATTCAAGGTCAACAGTCCGCGCATCGAGAAGATCGAGGTCATGCGGCATGGCGTCGCCCGCCGCGCCCAGCTCTACTTCCTGCGCGACCGCGTCGGCAAGGCGGCCACCCTGCGCGAGCGCCGCACGAACAGCTGACGCCGGGCGCGATGAGCGCCCCGACGACCCTCTGACCGACCCGACCCCGCCCGACCGGCGGGGTCGTTCGATTCCGGTAGGCTACGGGTCGATGGCTCCGATCGTCCCGACCCTCCGCCACGAGCGCCGCCTGTGGAACGAGGGCCTCGTCCGGGTGGTCGGCGTGGACGAGGTCGGGGTGGCGCCGACCTGTGGCGCGGTCGTCGCGGCCGCGGTCATCATGCGGCCCGGATGTCACCGCATCCCGGGCGTGCGTGACTCCAAGACGCTGTCGGCGGCGCAGCGCGAGCACCTCGCGCCGATCATCCGTTCCCGGGCGGTGGCGGTCGGCGTGGGCGCGGCGTCGGTGCGTGAGATCGACCGGCTGAACATCTATCACGCCACGCACCTGGCGATGCGCAGGGCGATCGCCCACGTCGGCGGCCACGAGCACGTCCTCGTCGACGGCAACCGGATCACCGGCTTCGAATCGCACGTCGGGCCGTACACCAACATCGTCGACGGCGACGCTCGGGTCTATTCGATCGCCTGTGCGTCGGTCGTGGCCAAGGTCGTCCGCGACCGGATGATGGCGATGCTGTCGGCTCGCTACCCGGGCTATGGCTGGGAGCACAACCAGGGATACGCGACGCTGGATCACCGGATGGCGATCCGCCGACTTGGGCTGACGCCGTTCCACCGGCGCTCGTTCCTGGCGCTCCAGCGGACACTCGCCGGGGATCAGCTCGAGCTCGACCTCCTGGCCGATCCTGCGGCGTCGGCCGAGACCCATGAGCTGCTCGCGCGCGAGCTGACGCCGGTCATGGCCGACGACGCGATGCTCGATGCGCTTGACCTTGCGACGCTGGAGTCGGGCGTCGGGGTCTGAGGCGGCCGCGGGGGACAGGGACCGGCCTCGATACGTGGGCGATAAGCGCCGCCTGCGACGATCCCCTTCATGGCGGATCAGCCCGGCCGACCGGGACGGACGGCGGCGCAGCAGGCGGGTGATGCCGCCGAGACGACGGTCGCGGACCGTCTCGCGGAGGCTGGCTGGCTCGTCCTGGCCCGGAACGTCCATGTCGGTCGCCACGAGCTCGACCTCGTGGCGGTCGACCCGGGTCCGCCGCCCGCTCTCGTGATCGTCGAGGTTCGCTGGCGTGCCGATCGGGCGTTCGGGCTGCCCGAGGAGACGGTCGACCACCGCAAGCGGTCGCGGGTCCGGGCGGCCGCCTACGGCCTTCTCGATCGCGGGACGCTGCCCGATGGGGAGCCGCTGCCTCGACTGCCGCTCCGGTTCGACCTCGTGGTGGTGGAGCCGGGCGGCCGGATGCGCCACCACCGGCACGCGATGTGAGGTGTCGCGCCCAGGTCGATCCCGGCTTCAGGAGCAGACCCGTGCTACACTCCCGCCCGGTCCGGGGCCACTGACCCCGAGCCACCAGCCAGATCCGACGCCCACGTCACAAAGGCGTGGAGCACACACGCGGACCGTTCCGACCGGGACGGTGCCGGCAGGGCCTCGGCCCACCGGCCCCCGGCGACGAGGTCCGCGGAGGAATGAACCGACAGGAGGTCGCCACCGTGCCGTCCGTTTCGATGCGGCAGCTGCTCGAGGCCGGAGTCCATTTCGGCCACCAGACCCGGCGCTGGAACCCCAAGATGAAGCCGTTCATCTTCGCGGAGCGCAACGGGATCCACATCATCGACCTGGCGCAGACCGTCCAGCGCCTGGACGTCGCGCTCGCGTTCGTGACCGAGACCGTCGCCCGCGGCGACCAGGTGCTGTTCGTCGGCACCAAGAAGCAGGCCCAGGAGCCGGTCGCCCAGGAGGCGACGCGCGCCAACCAGCCGTACGTCAACAAGCGGTGGCTCGGCGGCATGCTCACCAACTTCGTGACCATCAAGAAGCGGATCGGCCTTCTCGAGCAGCTCGAGGCCCGCCAGGCCAACGGCGACTTCGAGCGGATGACCAAGAAGGAAGCCGCCAAGCTGACCGAGGAGATGGTCAAGCTGCAGGGCACGCTCGGCGGCATGCGCAAGATGAAGCGCCTGCCCGGGGCCATCTTCATCGTCGACCCGCACCGCGAGCGGATCGGCGTGACCGAGGCCAACAAGCTCGAGATCCCGGTCGTCGGCACCGGCGACACGAACGTCGACCCGGACGAGCTCGACTACATCATCCCGGCCAACGACGACGCGATCCGCGCCATCCGGCTGCTGTGCACCTTGGTCGCCGATGCCGCGATCGAGGGCGCCCGCGAGCGCTCGGCCCGCAGCTCGACCGAACCCGACCAGATCGAGGCGATGGCGATGCCCGAGGCCGAGGACGAGGAAGTCCCCGGCGCGACCGACGAGCTCGTGGCGGCCCTCGCCGGCGGCGCGGCGCTCTCGTTCGAGCCCGACGCCGACGACGACGACCTGCTGCCCGGTGACCGCGTCGCGCGGGCCGAGGCCGCCGTGGCCGAGCCCCCGGCCGAGGCCTCCCCGGAGGAGATCGCCGCGGAGCTTGCTCGCGAAGAGGCCGAGAAGAACGCAGACGAGCCCGGCGCCGCTCCAGCGGGCTGAGCACGCCGGAGACGACCGGCATCGACCCAAACCACACCCCAGCCGGCGAGCCCGTGCGGCCGCTGCGAGACAGGAGAACGAACAGTCATGGCGGACATCTCGGCGGAGCTCGTCAAGGAGCTTCGCGAACGGACCGGCGCGGGCTTCATGGACTGCAAGCGCGCGCTGACCGATGCTGACGGCGACCTCGACAAGGCGGCCGTCCTCCTTCGCGAGAAGGGCCTGGCGGCGGCTGCCAAGAAGGCCGACCGCGACGCCCGCGAGGGGCTCGTCTCGAGCTACATCCATACCGGTGGCCGCGTCGGCGTCCTCATCGAGGTCAACTGCGAGACCGACTTCGTAGCCCGCACCGACGAGTTCCAGAAGCTCGTCCGCGACCTGGCCGTCCAGGTGGCCGGCCTCGATCCGCTGTACGTGGACGCGGACCACATCCCGGCCGACGTCCTCGACGCCAAGAAGGCCGAGCTGCTCGCCGACGAGTCCACCCAGAAGAAGCCCGAGAACATCCGGCCCCAGATCGTGGACGGCCAGCTCAAGAAGTGGTTCTCGCAGGTCTGCTTGTACGACCAGCCGTTTCGCGACGAGGAACGGACCGTTCGCGACCTGATCACCGAGCGGATCTCGACGATCGGCGAGAACATCCGCGTCCGGCGCTTCACTCGCTACGCGCTCGGGGAGGAGATGTGACCGGGACCGCGACGACCGCGGCACCTGAGGCGAAGCCTTTGCGCTACCGCCGGATCCTCCTCAAGCTGTCCGGCGAGGCGCTTCTCGGCGACCGCCAGTACGGCGTGGACCCGGCCGTCTGCGTGTTCATCGCCCGGCAGGTCGCGGAGATCCACGGTCTCGGCGTCCAGATCGGCATCGTCGTCGGTGGCGGCAACATCTTCCGCGGCTTGGCGGCATCGGCGCGCGGGATGGATCGCGCGACCGGCGACTACATCGGCATGCTCGCCACGGTGATGAACGGTCTCGCGCTCCAGGATGCCCTCGAGCGGGCCGGCGTCCCGACGCGAGTCATGACCGCCATCGCGATGAACGAGGTCGCCGAGCCGTACATCCGGCGACGTGCCATCCGCCACCTCGAGAAAGGCCGGGTCGCGCTGTTCGTGGCCGGTACCGGCAACCCGTACTTCACGACCGACACCGCGGCCGCGCTGCGCGCCGTCGAGATCAATGCCGAGGTCCTGCTCAAGGCGACCAAGGTCGATGGCGTCTACGACAAAGACCCGATGGCGTACCCCGACGCGCGGCGCTACGCTCGTCTCGACTACGCGGACCTGTTGCGCGACCAGCTCAAGGTCCTCGACGCGACGGCCGTGAGCCTGTGCATGGAGAACGACCTGCCCATCGTCGTCTTCGACCTCAACCGTCCCGACAACATCACCAGGGTCGCCGCCGGCGAGCCGGTCGGGACCCTCATCTCGGGCGCTTCGAGCGCCGCCGGAGGTGCGCCAGCATGAGCAGCGAGATCATCGCCGACGCGGACCACAAGATGGCTCGCGCCGTGGAGGCCATGGAGCGCGACTTCCAGGGGATCCGGACCGGTCGCGCGTCGACCGCGCTCGTGGAGCGGATCCACGTCGAGTACTACGGGACGTCCACGCCGCTCAACCAGCTGGCCGGCATCAGCGTCCCGGAGCCGCATCAGATCGTCATCCAGCCGTGGGACCGCGGTGTCCTCGGCGCCATCGAGAAGGCGATCACCAAGAGCGACATCGGGTTGATGCCCAACGTCGACGGCACGGTCGTCCGCCTCAACATCCCTCCGTTGACCGAGGAACGTCGCAAGGAGATCGTGCGCGTCGTCCACAAGCGCATGGAGGACGCCCGGGTCGAGATCCGCAACCTGCGCCGTGACGGTGCCGATCAGCTCAAGAAGGAAGAGCGCGAGGGCGAGGTCGGCACGGACGAGGCGCACCGGCAGCTCGAGTCGCTCCAGCGCACGACCGATCGACACATCGCCGAGGTCGAGCGTCTCGGCTCGGCGAAGGAACAGGAGGTCCTCGAGGTCTAGTGGCCCGCAGCGTCCATCTCGCCAGGCCGACCGACGCGCCGCCCGCGGCGCATGACCCGTCGGCCGACGCGGAGAGTGGTCCCGGCCCGGCCGTCCCCGCCGGCGAGACCCCGTTGCTCCCACCAGATGAGCTGCCGCGACACGTCGCCATCATCATGGACGGCAACCGTCGCTGGGCACGGCTCCGGGACCTGCCCGAGCTCGACGGACATGCCGCCGGGGTCGAGGCCATCCGGGCGCTTCTCCGTCATGCGGTCCGGCGCGGCGTCCCGGTCATGACCCTGTACGCCTTCAGCCGCGAGAACTGGGCGCGATCGGACGAGGAGGTCACCGGCCTGTTCGGCCTGCTCGAAGCGGCGATCCGCAGCGAGACCGACGAGCTGCGCGCGCAGGGTGTCCGGATCCGGCTCCTCGGTCGCGTCGACGAGCTGCCCGACGAGACACGCCGCTCGATCGGCGAGGCGCTCGACGCAACGTCCGACGGTCATCGGCTGCTGCTCAACATCGCGTTCAACTACGCCGGCCGGACCGAGCTGGTCGACGCGTTCCGCCGACTCGCCGCCAGCGGTGTCCCGGCCGACCAGATCGACGAGGCGGCCATCAGCGCGGCCCTGTACACGGCCGGCTTGCCCGACCCGGACCTCGTCATCCGGACCGGCGGCGAGCAGCGGCTGTCGAACTTCCTGATCTGGCAGTCGGCCTACGCCGAGTTCTATGGCTGCGACGCGCTGTGGCCGGACTTCGGGCCCGACCAGTTCGACGCCGCCCTGCTCGAGTTCGCGAGTCGCCATCGCCGGTTCGGTCGCTGACCGGCCGGGGTCCAGACGGAGATGCGACAGCGAGCGATCAGTGCGGTCGTGCTCGTCCCGGTCCTGCTCATCGTCCTGGCCATCGGCGGCCCGGTCCTGGCCGCGGGCGTCGCCCTGCTGACGGTCCTCGCCGGGATCGAGGTCTTCCGCCTCCTCAAGAGCGCCGGCTATGCGCCATTCGCCGCGCTCGGGTGCGTGCTGGCGCTGGCGATCGTCCTCGAGGCGGCGTTCCCGGAGGTGCTCGAGGGCAGCGGCATCCTTCTCGCCGCGATCGGGATCGTGTTGATCGGGGTCGCGGGGTTCACCAAGGTCGAGCCCCGCGACGGCCTGCAGGCATGGATGGCGACGGTCTTCGGAGCCTTCTACGTCTCGTTGCTGTCGTTCATCATCCGGGTCGGTAACGCCGCGCCGGACGTGCCGGCCAACGCGCCGTTGTCCGCACTCGGCGCGGAGCGTGGCTGGATCCTGCTGCTCATCCTCGCGGTCTGGTCGTTCGACACCGGGGCGTACCTGACCGGCCGGAGCATCGGCCGGACCCACTTCATCACCCACATCTCGCCGGCCAAGACGGTCGAGGGCGTCATCGGCGGCGTCGTGGCCTCGACCGTCGTCGTCGCGTTGATGCTCTGGGGCCTCGGCTCCGACCCGCTCCACGCGCTCGCGCTCGGGCCGCTGGTCGCACTCGCCGCGCAGGCCGGGGACCTCGCCGAGTCGGTCATCAAGCGCGCCGCCGGCGCCAAGGATTCGGGCACGCTGATCCCGGGCCATGGCGGGATCCTCGACCGGGTCGATTCGTTCGTCTTCGCGGCGCCGGTCCTGACGCTGTATGTCGTCGCCGTCCTCCGCTGACCCGGCCGGGGGAGTGGACCGCTTGCCGCGCCGGGTCGCCCTGATCGGCTCGACCGGCTCGATCGGACGACAGACGGTCGACGTCCTGGCCGCCCTTCCCGACGCCTTCCGGGTCGTGGCCCTCGCTGCCGGCAACAACGCCACGCTTCTCGCAGAGCAGGCCGATCGCCTGCGGCCGGCGGCCGTCGCGCTCGCTGCCGAACCCGGACTGGCCGGCCTCGACCTGCCACCCGGCACGAACCGCGTCGGGGGACCGGATGCCCTTGTCGAGCTCGCCACGCGTGACGATGTCGACATCGTGGTCATCGGTACCGGCGGCGTCGTCAGCCTCCGGCCGGTCCTCGCCGCCCTGCGCGCCGGCAAGGTCGTCGCCACGGCCAACAAGGAGACCCTGGTCGCCGGCGGCCATCTCGTGATGCCGCTCGCGCGAGAGCTGGCCGAGGGCATCGCGATGACTCGCCCCGGTGATCCGTACGCGAGCCCGCTGGCCTGGCTGCGACCGATCGACTCCGAGCATTCGGCCATCTGGCAGTCGCTCGTCGGCGAGTCGATGGCCGGGGTCTCGGCGCTGATCCTGACCGCATCGGGCGGTCCGTTCCTCGACGCGACCGCAGCGGAGCTCGAGGCCGTGACACCGGCGCAGGCGCTGCGTCACCCCACTTGGGCCATGGGCGCCAAGATCACCATCGACTCGGCGACCCTCGCCAACAAGGGCCTGGAGGTCATCGAGGCACACTGGCTGTACGATGTCGACTACGACGCCATCGAGGTCGTCATCCACCCGCAGAGCGTCGTCCACTCGGCCGTCCGCTTCGTGGACGGTTCGCTGAAGGCCCAGCTGGGCACCCCCGACATGAGACTCCCCATCCAGTACGCCTTGACCTACCCCGACCGCCGGCCCTCGCCGGCGACCCCGCCCGACCTGATCGCGGCAGCCCGCCTGGACTTCCGCGCCCCCGACCCGGTCCGCTTCCCGGCGCTGCGGATCGCCCGCGAGGCGGGCCGTCTGGGTCCTCGTGCCTCGGCCGCGCTGATCGCCGCCGACGAGGTCGCCGTCCGACGCTTCCTCGATGGGACGCTCGGATTCACCGGCATCCCGGCGTTGCTCGAGGCGGCCGTCACCCAGTTCGGAGGAACCGGAGACCCGGCCCCCGACGTCGAGGATCTGATCCAGCTCGACACCGACGTTCGCGCGGCCTTCGCGACCACCACCTTCGGAGCTCCCGCGTGACCGCATTCGTCCAGTCGATCATCACGATCGTCCTGTTCATCTTCATCCTCGGCGCGCTCGTGATCATCCACGAGCTCGGTCACTTCCTGACCGCGCGCGCCTTCCGCGTCCGCGTCCTCGAATTCGGGATCGGCTTCCCGCCGCGGGCCAAGGTGATGCGGTCCAAGGGCGAGACCCTGTACACCCTCAACTGGCTGCCCATCGGCGGGTTCGTCAAGCTCGAAGGCGAAGACGGCACCGAAGTCGACGATCCCCGCTCGTTCGCCGCGCAGCGATACCTGACCAAGATGGCGATCCTGGTCGCCGGGGTCCTGATGAACATCCTGCTGGCGTTCGTGATCTTCACCGGCATCGCGCTGTACGGCGACCCGACGATCGGCGCCAACATCACGACCGTCCAACCGGGTTCACCCGCGGCGGCGGCCGGTCTCCAGCCGGGTGACGTCATCGTCAGCGTCAACGGCAAGGTCTACAACGCGTTCTCATCGGCCGGCCCCACCGGCGACCTCCAGACATGCCCGGCCAGGACCGTGGTGCTCGGGGTCAAGCATCCCGACGGCACCACATCCGACCTGAACGCGACGCTCAGGACCACCGAAGAGCTCCAGACCAACAAGGGCGCACTCGGGATCATCACGTCGGCCGCCGTCCTCGAGCAGCGCGTGACCTACTCGCCGCTCGAGGCCGTCAGGGTCGGCGCCCAGCGGACGGTCGATGCACTCGGATTGATCGTCAACGGCCTCGGCCAGCTGGTCGAATTCGATCGTGAACCACCCGACGCAGGCACCGCCCGTCCAGGGACCGGTCGGCATCGCCACCCAGATCGGCGACATCTTCTGGCAGCTCGGACCGCTCTTCACGCTGTATGTCGCGGGCATCCTGTCGGCCAACCTCGCGGTCGTCAACATCCTGCCGTTCCCTCCGCTCGATGGCGGCCGGATGCTGATCATCACGCTCAAGCGCGTGTTCGGGAACCGGATCAGCGTCCGCGCTGAGCAGCTGACGTACATGGTCGGCTTCGTCTTCCTGTTCGCGTTCCTCATCTGGATCACCGGCTTCGACATCGTCCGCCTCGGCGGCTCGTAGGGTCCGCGTGAGCTCGCCCGATTCGCTTCGGCCGCGCCGTCGCCCCACGGTCTCCGTCGACGTCGGCGGCGTCCTCGTCGGGTCGGCGCATCCGGTCGTGGTCCAGTCGATGACCAACACCGACACGGCCGACGCCGATGGCACCGCGATCCAGGTCGCGCGCCTGGCGCATGCCGGCTCGCAGCTCGTGCGGGTGACGGTCAACAACGAGGAAGCGGCTGCGGCCGTCCCCGAGATGGTCCGCAAGGTGCGCGGCCTGGGCGTCGACGTGCCGATCATCGGCGACTTCCACTACAACGGACACAAGCTCCTCGCCGACTACCCTGACATGGCGGCCGCGCTCGCCAAGTACCGGATCAACCCCGGGAACGTCGGGGCCAAGCGCCACGACGAGCACTTCGCCACGATCATCCGGATCGCCAACGACAACGGCAAGCCGGTCCGCATCGGGGTCAACTGGGGCTCGCTCGACCAGGCGATCCTGACCGAGCTGATGGACGCCAACGCGACCGCCTCCGAGCCGCGCGACGCCCGCGACGTGATGATCGACGCGATGATCGAGTCGGCCATGCGCTCGGCCGAGCTGGCCGAGGCGACCGGGATGCCGCACGACCGGATCATCCTGTCGGCGAAGGTGTCGGGCGTCCGCGACCTGGTCGACGTCTATCGCCTGCTGGCCACGCGGAGCGACTACCCGCTCCATCTCGGGCTGACCGAGGCCGGGATGGGCGACAAGGGGATCGTCGCCTCGACCGCGGGGCTGGCCATCCTGCTCAACGAGGGGATCGGCGACACGATCCGGGTCTCGCTCACGCCCGAGCCCGGCGCGCCGCGCGAGCGTGAGGTCGAGATCGCCCAGCAGGTGCTCCAGTCGATGGGCCTGCGCTCGTTCCTGCCGCAGGTGTCGGCCTGCCCCGGCTGCGGCCGGACGACCTCGACCTTCTTCCAGGAGATGGCCCAGCAGATCCAGGGCTACCTCAAGGACCAGATGCCGGTCTGGCGCGAGACGCATCCGGGTGCCGAGGACCTGCGCGTCGCGGTCATGGGCTGCGTCGTCAACGGCCCGGGCGAATCCAAGCACGCCGACATCGGCATCAGCCTGCCCGGCACGTTCGAGGAGCCGGTCGCGCCGGTGTTCATCGACGGCCGTCTCGATCGCACGTTGCGTGGCGACGGCCTGGTGGACGAGTTCATCGCGATCCTCGAGGACTACGTCGCACATCGCTTCCCGAACCCGGCCGTCCCCATCGTCTAGCCTGCATCGCAGTACCCGAGGCGTGTCAGATTCGGCGTCACACCTGGATGGACGGGGCTTACGATCGGAACCGACCAAGCTCGTCCTCACCCGAGCACCAACGCCGATGATCACCTGGAAGATCCGGATCGTCGCGACGGCCATGACTGCCGTCGCGCTAGTCGCGTGCGGGACGGCCCCGTCCTCGGACGCGCCGGTGTCGGTCGCCCCGGTGCCCACAGGACCCGTGTCGCAGCCGCCCTCGCCGCTTCCGAGTCCGAGCGCAACGGGGGCTCCTTCGCCGGTCGGTGCAGTGGAGTGGCGGCCCGCTGCGCGAATGCTCCGTCCCCGTACGGGTTTCGATGCGGTCGTCATGGGCGACGGCACCGTCCTGGCCGTCGGCGACGACTTCGCCTGCTACCCGGGTCCAGCCTCGCCCGGCAGTGAGCGGGCCGAGCGCTACGATCCGGTCGGCGATGCGTGGGTCGAGGTGCAGAGCCTGAACAAGCCGCGCAAGGAGCCTGCGACGGTCGTCCTGCCGGACGGCACGGCGCTGGTCATCGGCGGAGTCAACGACGCCGGCCAGCCATTCTCCAGCACCAAGCGGTTCGAGACCGGACCCGGGACGTGGGTCGACGGTCCGCTGATGAACCTCGGGCGGGCCACGCCGCTTGGCGTGACCCTCCCCGATGGCCGGGTCCTCGTCGTCAGCGAGACAGGTGCGGGCTTCACGAGCGAGCTCCTGGATCCGACGGCGGGCACCTGGCGGACGACGGCCCCGCTCCCGGCACACGCACGGGTCGACGACATGGTCAGCCTTCGCGGCGGCACCGTCCTGGCGGTCGGCTCCGACGAGAGCGGCTCTGAGGCGGTCCCCGCAGCGTACCGATACGATCCAGCGAAGGACGCCTGGACAGCCGTCCAAGGCCTCTCGGGGTCCGACTACGAGCTCGTGGCGTCGTCCGACGGGAGCGCGCTCGCGATCGGCGGGATGGTCGGGGGTGCAGTCAGCGACGCGTCGGCTCGGGTCCACCGATTCGATCCGGCCACCGGCACCTGGACAGAGGTCGCCCCGATGTCCACGCCCCGGTCGGAGCCGCAGGTCGCCGTCCTCCCCGACGGGCGGATCCTCGTCGCGGGTGGAGCGAGCTCGGGCGATCCGTCGGGAGCCAAGGCCCTCACCTCGACCGAGTCGTACGACGCGACGACGGACCGGTGGGTCCCGGGAGGCGATCTCCTCGAACCGCGGTATGGCGGCCACGCGTTAAGCCTGTCGGACGGGTCCATCTTCATCCTCGGTGGGGCCAAGGACTTCAACACCGAGGGCGACACGCCGTGGTGCCCGACGCCGCTCGACACGACGGAACGACTCGAGGCTCGGCCCTGAGCCGTCTCGGGCTCGCGGTCGGGCCCGTCGAGCGTGCCGTCCACGCTCCCGGGTGTATACTTCACGTCCAACTGAACGGCCGCTCCGCGACGTGGGTGACCCCCACGTTTCTTTTTGAGCGCCACTAGACATCTGCACAGCGAACGGAGGACATCGTGAGTCGAGACTTCGTCGGTGCCCTCCTCCAGCTCAACGCCGAGAAGCAGATCTCGCGAGAGCAGCTCATCGGAGCCGTCGAGGACGGCATCCAGTCCGCCTATCGGCGCGTCGCGGGCGATGAGGACATCCACGTCCGGATCGACGCCGAGACGGGCAAGATCCGCGTCTTCCGCGCCCGCCGCGTCGTCGGCGAGGTCGAGGACGAGTTCACCGAGATGACCCTCGAGCAGGCCAAGGCCTTCGAGCCGGGCGCCGACGTGGGCGACCTCGTCGAGACCGAGCAGCTCGATGGCGACGTCTTCGGCCGGATCGGCGCCCAGACCGCCAAGCAGATCGTCCTCCAGCGCATCCGCGAGGTCGAGCGCGACCAGGTCTTCGACCAGTTCGCGAGCCGCGAGGGCGAGCTGATGACCGGGACAGTCAACCGCGTCGAGCCGCGGGCGATCATCCTCGACGTCGGCAAGAACGTCGAGGCGATCCTGGCGACGACCGAGCAGAGCGCCCTCGAGCACTACCGGATCGGCCAGAACGTCAAGGCGTTCGTGCTCGAGGTCCGGCGCTCGACCAAGGGCCCGCAGATCTTCGTCAGCCGGACCCACAAGGGCTTCCTCAAGCGCCTGTTCGAGCTCGAGGTGCCCGAGATCCACAGCGGAACGGTCGAGATCAAGGCCATCGCGCGCGAGGCGGGCAGCCGCTCGAAGGTCGCCGTCGCATCGCGCCAGGAGGGTCTCGACCCGGTCGGCGCGACCGTCGGCCAGCGCGGGGCGCGTGTCCAGGCCGTCGTCGCGGAGCTGTCGGGCGAGAAGATCGACGTCATCCCGTGGAGCGACGACGCGAGCCTGTTCGTGGCGAACGCCCTGAGTCCGGCCCAGGTCATCTCCGTCGACATCGACGAGGAGCACCGCATCGCGAGCGTCACCGTCCCCGAGCGGATGCTGTCGCTGGCCATCGGCCGCGAGGGCCAGAACGCCCGATTGGCCGCGCGGCTGACCGGCTGGCGGATCGACATCCGGAGTGACGTGTCGGTGGCCGAGGCCAAGGCCGCCGCCGACGCGGTCGCCAGCGGCCCGTCGACGGACGACGTCGCCGCGGACGAGACACCCGAGGTCCCGGTCGCCGCCGAGGCGCCAAAGCCGAAGCGGACCACCAAGAAGGCCGCCGCCACGGCCGAGACGGCCGACACCGACGCGGCCGCCGGCGAAACGGTGCCGATCTCGGACACGACCGCCGATGCGCCTGCGATCGAGGCCCCCACCAAGCCCAAGCGCGCCACCAAGGCAGCCGCGGCCAAGTCGGCACCGCTCGAGCCCGATGTCATCGCGACCGATGGCGTCGCAGCCGATGCGTCCGAGACACCAGCCGCCAAGCCGAAGCGTGCCGCGAAGAAACCCGCCGCCGTCCCATCGGGCGAGGTGGCGTCGTAGACCGGCAGGCGCGGGTCGGCGCCCCGCGGCGCACCCCGGATCGGACCTGCGTCGCCTGTCGGACGGTACGCCCGAAGCGTGACCTCATGCGCATCGTCCGGACTCCGACCGGCGAGGTCCGCCTCGACGAGACCGGGCGAGCAGCCGGCCGGGGCGCGTACGTCTGTCGGACGGCCGACTGCCTCGACAAAGCCATCTCCAAGGGCGCTCTGACCAAGGCGCTCAAGACCCCGCTCCCGACCGATCTGCGCGAGGCGCTGGACGGGAGCATCGAACCCATGAACACGACCATCGAAGGAGGAGCCCGTGGCCAGGAGTAGGAGCGGCACGCGCGGCCGGCGCGGGCCCCGCAAGCCACCGCGTCGCGACGGCGCATTCGCCGGCGCCGGCGTGCAGACGCTGGATCCGCGCGAGCGGGGCGCGATCGAGCTGCCCGGCACGATCACCGTCAAGGAGCTCGCCGAGCTGCTGGGCGTCAACCCGGCGGACATCATCCGCGAGCTGATCAAGAGCGGGATCTTCGCCACCATCAACCAGCTGGTCGACCGCGACACCGCGTCGCTCGTCGCCGGCGAGCTCGGCTATGAAGTCGCCGAGACCGAGGCCGCGCACCATTCCGGCGTGCTCGACGAGACCGACGGGCAGGTCGCCGAGGCGACCAAGGAAGTCCTGTACGAGGAGGACGACCCCTCGCTCCTGCAGCCGCGCGCCCCGATCGTGACCGTGATGGGCCACGTCGACCACGGCAAGACCAGCCTGCTCGACGCGATCCGGACGACCGAGGTGGCGGCCGGCGAGCGCGGCGGCATCACCCAGCACATCGGCGCCAGCGAAGTCGTCAAGGACGGCAAGCGCGTCGTGTTCCTCGACACGCCGGGTCACGAGGCGTTCACCGCGATGCGCGCCCGCGGCGCGCGGGTGACCGACATCGCGGTCGTGGTGGTCGCCGCCGACGACGGGGTCATGCCCCAGACGCTCGAGGCGATCAGCCACGCGAAGGCGGCCAAGGTCCCGATCATCATCGCGCTCAACAAGATCGACAAGCCCGACGCCAACGCCGAGCGGGTCAAGACCGAGCTGACCGAGGCGGGCATCGTCGTCGAGGAGTACGGCGGCGACGTGCCGCTGGTCCCGGTCTCGGCCAAGACCCGGATCGGGCTCGACGAGCTGATCGAGATGATCCTGCTCGTCGCCGACCTGCAGGAGCTCAAGGCGAACCCGAAGCGGTCCGCCGTCGGCACCATCGTCGAGGCCAAGCTCGACAAGGGCCGCGGGCCGGTCGCGACCGCGCTGGTCCAGACCGGCACGCTCAACGTCGGGGACATCATCGTCGTCGGCGAGACCTTCGGGCGCGTCCGCGCGCTCGAGAACGACCTCGGCAAGCGCGTCAACGAGGCCGGACCGTCCAGCGCCGTGGTCATCCTCGGCCTGTCGGACGTGCCCGAGGCCGGCGACATCCTGCGCGTCGTCAAGGACGAGAAGGAAGCTCGCACGCTGGTCGAGACCCGCAAGGCCGCCGGCCGCCGCGAAGGGCGGGGAGGGGAGTGGCCGCGCCACCCTCGAGGACCTCTACAGCCAGATCCAGGCGGGTCAGGCCAAGGAGCTCCGGATCATCCTCAAGGCCGACGTGTCGGGCTCGCTCGGCGCGATCACCCATGCGCTGGAGCAGCTCGACCAGGACGAGATCCGGCTCAACGTGCTGCTCGAGGGTGCCGGCGACATCACCGACAACGACATCATGCTGGCGGCCGCGTCGGACGCCATCGTCATCGGCTTCAACACCAAGATCACCGAAACCGCTCGACGCGCCGCCGAGAGCGAGGGCGTCGACGTCCGGCTGTACGACATCATCTACAAGCTGACCGACGACGTGGACGCCGCGCTCAAGGGGCTGCTCGAGCCCGAGATCGTCGAGGTCGTCGAGGGTCGGGCGGAGGTCCGCCAGGTCATCCGCGTCGGCAAGAACACGGTCATCGCCGGCTCGTTCGTGACCGACGGCCGGATCGTCCGCGGCGGCAACGCCCGGGTGTGGCGCAGCTCGAAGGTCATCGCGACCGACCGCATCGAGTCCCTCCGCCGCTTCCGCGACGACGTCCGCGAGGTCCAGCAGAACTACGAGTGCGGCATCGGTCTGGCGAACTTCCACGACATCGTGGAGGGCGACATCATCGAATGCTTCACGTCGCAGACGCAATCGCGAGCCTCGGCCAACTGACCTCGTGGTACTGCGATACGCCGCCCGGGCGTTCGAGGCGAAGGCGCCGGGGAGCACGAGAGCGAGCGCACCCCAAGGTGCGTGAGCGAGCGCGCACAGCCGGCAACGCGCGCATCGGGCGCCCCGGCGGTGGCCAACCTGCATGAGTCAACGAACAGAGCGCGTCGATGAGCTGCTGCGGCAGGAGATCGGAGCGATCGTGACCCGCGACGTCGCGGATCCGCGGGTCGGATTCGCGACGATCACGTCGGTCGAGACGACGCCCGACCTGCGCCACGCGCGGGTCTGGGTCAGCGTCATCGGCCAGCCGGCCGAGCGGGACGCGGCCGTCGCCGCCTTGCAGCACGCGATGCCGTTCGTCCGTCACGAGCTGGGCAGGACGCTCCGGATCAAGCGCATCCCGGACCTGCACGTCCATCTCGACGAGACCGCCGACCGGGGCACGCGGATCCTGCGCCTGCTCGACGACATCGAGACGGCGCACTCCCCGAGGCGGACGTCCCGATCGCGGAATCCCTGCCGACGCCGGTCCCGCGCGTCCACAAGGCCGACGATCTCGCCGAGGAGCCGCCATCGGCCGTCCGTCCGGTGACCCCGCCGCGCCGGCGCCGACGAACCGCTCCCGGACCACAGGGGCACGCCGCGGGCAAGAGCACCCACCGGCGGACCCGATGACGGTCGACCTGTCGCCATACCTGGATGCGGTCCCGCAGAAGGTCGTCGATCGGCTGCGCGGGGCGCGGCGCGTGCTCGCGGTCAGCCACGAGAACCCCGACGCGGACACGGTCGGTGCGACGCTCGCGATCGTGCGCCTGGTCGAGGCGATGGGCGGCCGCGCCGATCCCGTCTGCAGCGATCCCGTCCCGCCGCTCTACGCGTTCCTTGACGGCGTCGACCGGTTCGCGCTCGACCCCGATCCCGACGCCGACTACGACTTGCTGGTGCTGTCCGACTGCGCGACTGTCGAGCGCGTGGGCGAGGTCGGCGCTCGCCACGCCGAGCTGTTCGAACGGCTGCCGCGGGTCATCGTCGACCACCACGCCTCGAACGACGCGAGCGGCGAGGCCGACTGGATCGATCCAGCAGCGGCGGCGACCTGCGAGATGTCGACGTTGCTCGCGGTCCGCATGGGCGTCGACCTCACCGCGGATGGCGGCGCGCTCGCGACCGGGCTGATGGCCGGGCATCGTCATGGACACCGCGACATTCGCCCACCCGAACGCGACGCCGCGGACGCTGGTCGTGTCCGCGGCGCTGGTCGAGGCCGGCGCGCCGCTGTCCGACATCTCGCGTCGCCTGTACCGAACCAAGCCCGACGCGCAGCTGCGGCTGTTCGGGGTCGTGCTCGACCGGCTCGAGAGCGCCGACGACGGCCGCGTCGTCTGGTCGAGCATCACCGAAGCGGACCTGGCCGCCACCGGCTCCGAGCGCGCCTACTCCGAGGGGATCATCGACCTCCTGTCGCAGGCCGAGGCGGCCGAGGTCGCGATCCTGTTCAAGGAGGCGGGCCGGGCGACCCGGGTCAGCGTCCGGACCAGGCCCGGCGGCGTGGACGCCACCGTCCTGACCGGGCGATTCGGTGGTGGCGGGCACGCGCGGGCGGCCGGCGCGTCGATCGACGCCCCGCTCGAGGAGGCGCGTCCGCCGGTCCTCGCCGAGGCCAATCGGCTCGTGGCGCAGCTGGCCCGCTGAGCGTGGCTCGCGCGTCGCTCGGGCCGGGTCTCGACGGCATCCTGGTGGTCGCCAAGTCCGCCGGTCCAACCTCGCACGACGTGGTCGCCCTGGTGCGCCGGCTGGCTGCCACCAAGCGCGTCGGCCACGGCGGCACGCTCGACCCGTTCGCATCGGGCGTCCTGCCGGTCTTCCTCGGGCACGCCACGCGGGTCGTCGAGTACCACCTGGGCGACCGGAAGGCCTACCGCGCGACCATCTGCTTCGGGGCCTCATCCACCACCGACGACCTCGAAGGGGAGCTGACGCCGGCCGCCGGCCCGGCCCCGACGCGCGAGGCGGTCGAGGCGGCACTCCCCGGACTGACCGGCGCCGATCTCGCAGCGACCACCTGCCTACAGCGCGGTCAAGGTGGCCGGTCGCCGCGCCTACGCGATGGCACGTGCCGGCGAGACGGTCTTGCTGGCCGAGCGATCCGTCACCATCCACTCCCTCGACCTCGTGTCATGGGACGGCTCCGACCCGGAACGGCCCGTCGCCGTCGTGGACGTCGCCTGTTCCGCCGGCACCTACGTGCGGGCGATCGCGCGCGACCTCGGCGAGCGGCTGGGGAGTGCCGCCTACCTCGGCGCCCTGACGCGGACCGCGTCGGGACCGTTCACCCTCGACGCGGCGCTGCCGCTCGATGCGATCCGCGCGGCCGCCGCCGAGGACCCATCAGGGCTGATACCGCTTCTTCGACCGATCGACGACGGGCTCGATGCCTTCCCGGTCGTGACCCTGGCGTCCGACGAGGTCGCCGCCATCGCCCGCGGCCAGTTCGTCCGTCCGGCGGGGGGACTGCCCGGTCCCGCCGACCACTATCGGCTCCGGGATGAGGCCGGCTCGCTGGTCGCCATCGCGACCGCCACTGGGGGCCGGCTCGCTCCTGACAAGGTCTTCGTCGCCCCGACCGCGACCCCGGCGGCCGAACCGGTCGCCTGACATCGTGATGGACGTCATCGAAGGCGTGGACGCGCTCCGGTCCGACCTGGGACCGGTCTTCGTCGTGGTCGGCGTGTTCGACGGCCTCCACCTCGGACACGCGTACCTGCTCCGGCACCTGATCGGCGAGGCGCGGGCCCACGACGCGCGACCGGCGGTCATCACCTTCGATCACCATCCCGATGAGGTCCTCGTCGGTGCGGCGCCACCGTTGCTGCTCGACCCGGTGGAGCGGCTCGAACGCCTCGAGGCGGCCGGCGTCGAGGTGACCGTCGTGCAGCATTTCGATGCCGCGTTGCGGGCGACCCCATTCGACGTCTTCGTCGAGCGCATCCGCGCCCACACCGGCCTGGCCGGGTTCCTGATGACACCCGACGCGGCGTTCGGCTTCGAGCGACGTGGGACGCCGACGGCTCTGGCGTCGCTGGGCGCCCGCGACGGGTTCGAGGTCGTGGTCGTCCCGCCGTTCACGATCGACGGAGACGAGGTCCGGAGCTCGACGATCCGGGCCGCGATCGCGGCCGGCGACCTTGCCAAGGCCGGCGCTCTGCTCGGCCGGGCGGTCACGGTCTCCGGTACCGCCGGCGATGCCGAGGACGGCGGCTGCCGGCTCGCATTCGAGCTGCCGATGGCCCTGCCGCCCGACGGCGACTATGCCGCCGAAGTCGATGGCATCCCGCTGACACTCCGGCTGCACGACGGCGACGCCTCCCTGGTCGGGCCTGTCGCGAGCCGACGGGTCACGGTCGCCCTCCGGGAGGCGTGAACCTCACGACGGCCAGATCGGCGTTCGGAACGGGATCAGCCGCCGCCGAGGATCTCCGGGGCGGCGTCCGGGTCCTTCGTCGGACCGGCACCCTCGCCGACCTTGTCGCTGGCTTCCCACGCGGGCTGTCCGGTGTCGTGATGGCGTGCCCGGCCGGCTTCCCGGCGGTCGTGGCGCGAGGCGTGCGGTTCGGCCTGCGTCTTTCCGGCCTCGGGCTCGGGCGACCCGACGAACCAGTCCTTCACCTTCGACAGGATCGACATCAGGCTCCGGGCTCCCACAGCGGTTCGGCGACACCACGCTCGTAATTCTCGTAGCGGGCCATCACGAACAGCGCATCGGACAGCCGATTGAGGAAGGGGAGGACGGTCG
>CAWCQK010000013.1:0-41347 GCA_963797685.1 uncultured Chloroflexia bacterium
GCAGGCTCCGGGAGCGCGCCGTTGAGAACGAGGGCCGGCAGGACCGGGCCGGTCGGTTGCGCCGTGGTGGGTGCGCTTGGGTCCGCCGACCTGCTCGGGGCGCTCCTGGGTGCGCTCGGCGAGGAAACGACACTGCCGGGGGTCGGGCGCGGAGCCGTCAGCCAAACGGCCACGAACGCGACAAGCACCGTCGCCAACACAGCGGCGAAGGCCGGTCCGGCCAGACGCGGGAGCCAGCCTCGTGACCTGCGCTCGCGCGGCTCCCCTACCCGGTCGCGCCAGGTCGGCTGGTCAAGCCGCTGCGGCGGCATGCGCCAGTCGTCGGCGACGACACGGACGAGCCGGGCGATCGGCTCGTCATCGGATGCGCCGCTCGTCGGTCGGTCGGTGTCGCGGGTCATCGGGTCACCTCGGAGTCAGCGGGTCGCGCGGCGTGGTGCCGGCAGGTCGGTCGATGGGTCGGCGTCCGCGGCAGCATCGGCTGCGAGCCGCGCTCGGAGCGTTCCGTGGCTGCGGCTCAGCATCGAGCCGACGTTGGCGGAGCTCGTCCGCAGGAAGCGTGCGATCTCGGCATAGTCGTAGCCGTAGTAGTGGCGCAGGACCAGGGCGGCCCTCGCCTCGGGCTTCAGGTCCGAGAGCGCGGCATCGATCTGGTCGCGCTCGACGATGCCTCGGGCCGGATCCCCGTCGGAGCCGCCGGCCGCCGCCGTCTCTCGAACCTCGCCGATCCGCGGCAGGGCGAGCGTCCGGACACGTCGGCGTCGGAGCGCGTCAAGCGCGGCGTGGCTGACGATCCCGTGCAGCCACGCGCGAAGCGGCCGGTTCTCGTCGTATTGGTGCCAGCGCTCGAACGCGCGAGCAAAGGTGTCATGGGTCGCATCGACCGCCGCCTCGGGGTCGCGCAGGATGGCCAGGGCGATCCGATAGACGTCGTCGGCGTGGTCGCGGTACGCCCGTTCGACGGCATGCCAGCGGATCTCGCGGTCGTCCATGTCTCAACTACGTCCGAGGCAAGCCGATCCTTGCACGACGGTCGCCGTCCGCCGATTCGCAGACTCATGCGAACAGCCGGCGACCATCCCGCACCAACTCCATCCAGGCCCGCTCGCGCCCGATCGTGGTCGCCGCGCCGTGCCCCGGAAAGATCCCCACATGATCCTCAAGGCCGGTGAGGCGCGCGATCGACTCCACCATGGCCGCGGGATCGCCGCCAGCCAGGTCGACCCGGCCCCAGGCACCCGCGAACAGCGTGTCGCCACTGAACAGGAGACCCTCGTCGTCGGCCTGGAGGCAGACCGAGCCCTCGGTGTGGCCGGGCGTGTGCAGGACGCGCAGGCGGATCGCCCCGAATCTGATGACGCCACCCTCCGCCAGCTCCACGGCCGGCACCGACGGCGGGATGTCGAACGGCGCGAACACCGGTTGCGGGTCGGTCAGCCGCGCGCGGTCCAGCGGATGGACGGCGATGTCGGCACCGGTATGCGCGGCGACGGCGGCGTTGTCGCCGATGTGATCCCAATGGCCGTGGGTCGAGACGATGAGCTTGAGCGTCCAGCCGCGCTCGGCCAGCTCCGCGGCGATCCAGTCGAGCGACGGGATCGCGGTGTCGATGGCGATCGCCTCGCGGCTGGCGGGATCGGCCAGGATATGGACGTTGGTCGCGGCGGGCCCCACGACACGGCTCAGGCGTTCCATCGCGGAAAGTCTCGCAGGCCCGGCAGTTCAGCGGGCGGCGCCACGCCTTCGGAGCACCTCGAGCACTCTAGGATCGATCCAGCCCGGCGCCGCGGCACGTTCCTCGAGGTTCTCGACGGCCATCCAGTCAAGGAGAGCTCCCTGCCAGGCGTCGTCCCAGCCGGGCGGGAACGGGCGGGACTCGCCGACGAACGGCCGGGACGTGGCGTCGGGGTCCGAGCGCGCCTCGCCGGACATCGGCGCGTAGACCTCGCCGAGCCGAGCGCCGGGCCCGGCGCCCAACCCCTCGAGTGTTGCGCGGATCTCGCCCGCGGTCGCCTCGTCGAGCGCCGCCAGGTCGGCGACGGCCGGTCGGTCGTAGTAGAGGTGCTGGAACGCGAGGAGCCGTCCCAGCTCGCCGATGGGGTCGTCGTGGTGGTCCACCCGCAGGTCGATCCAGCGATCGTTGCCACCGCCATATCCACCGCCATCGCGCACGATCAGGAGCGCCGCCGACTCGCGTCCGCGCCGGTCGCCACCTGCCGCGTCGGCGGCGGCCAGGCAGGCGACGAGGAGCTCCGGGAACGGCTGGCCGCCCGCGGTGAACGTGTCGACCAGGCCGTCCACGACCGGTGCACCGGCCAGGATGTTCCCCTGGGCGGCGAAGCCGGGGCCGGTCCGCCCGCCCGCCCACGCGAAGCACCGTCCGCCCGTATGGCTGGCCGATCCGCCTCGCGCGTCCACGACCCCGACCTGTCGCTCGGGGGAGAGATCGTCGGCGGATACGAGCCGGGCCAACGCCTCATCCGCGGTCGCGCCACCGGCCAGCAGAGCGAGCCCGTCCGGCCCGTATGCGACGTTCGCGAACGCCTGCGTCGCGATCGCTCCGACCCCGGCCCGCGCCCACGGGACGACGGCACCCACCGAGAGGAACTTGGATTGGACGGCGACGCCAAGGTCACCGGTCGCGGGGTCGCGAGCGACGATCGAGAACGTCACCCGCGGCCCGGCAGCGGACCGGCCGCGCTCATGCCTCGAGCTTCGTCCGCATGCAGTCGAAGGTCTGGGTGATCATCTTGCTGGCCGTGCCTTCGATCAGCCGGGCGCCCACGCTGGCGAGCGTCCCCGACAGGTCGACGTTCGCGTTCCAGTCCATGACGGTCGAGCCGTCAGGGCCGTCCGACAGGCTCATCTCCGCCGTCGCGTCCACGGCGCTGCCCGGTGCCT
This sequence comes from uncultured Chloroflexia bacterium, assembly GCA_963797685.1. Lineage (GTDB taxonomy): Bacteria > Chloroflexota > Limnocylindria > Limnocylindrales > CSP1-4 > SPCO01. The sequence continues at coordinate 2,902 of CAWCQK010000013.1, forward strand.
GGCCGTGGGCCTTGATCAGCGCCCGGTCAGGCGGTTCCTGCTCGGCGAACGTCATGTCGACGTTGAAGCGCGCACTGATGAAGCCGATCCCGACCTTGGCGACGACCTTGAAGTGGGTCGGGTCGACGACCTCGATCTTCTCGACCCCGGGGCCGCACTGGCCGACCTGCTCGGGATCGATGACGAAGGCCCAGACCTTCTCTCGCGACGCCTTGATCGGAACGGAACCTTCGAAGTGCATGCGGTCCTCCTGGGCGTGGCTGGATCGGTCGGGTCAGTCGGTCATCGCGGACGGCGCACTCGCCGACAGGTACGTCGCGGGCTCCTTGATGAAGCGAGTGCGGCAGCCGATCGAGCAGAAAGCGTAGATGACGCCATCGTGCTCCGCGAGATGGCGAGCAGTCGCCCGTTCCACGGTCATCCCGCAGACCGGGTCGAGCAGGACGATGTCGTCGACGACTGGTTCGAGGTTGATCGTGGCGGGGATGCCGGCCACGGTCGCCGGACCCGGCGACGCGACGAAATCGGCGCGGCCACGTCGGACCTGGACGAGCTCGGCCAGGATCGACAGCGCGACCTCCTCGGCCGTCTCGGCGCCGAGGTCGAGCCCGGCCGGGGCGCGCAACGCGGCGATCCGATCGTCACCCACGGTCGTCTCCTCGCGCAGCCAGTCACGCACGACGCCCGCTCGGGTCGGCGAGGCGACAAGCCCGACGTAGGACACCTCGCGCGTGAGCGCCAGTCCGACCGCCTCCTCGTCCCAGATGCCCTGGCTCGCGACGACGACGTACGGGGAGGCGTCGGGGTCGAGGCCGCGGATGTCGGCCGACGCGTGGACGCGATCGGCGCCGGGGAACGCGTCGGCCTCGGCGATCGGGTCGATGACGGTCACCCGCCAACCCGCTGCCGAACCGAGGCGGGCCAGCGCGCCGGCGATGGGTGTCGTGCCGATGACCCACAGCTGCGGAGCGGGGATGTGCGGTTCCACGTAGATCTCCAGCGTGCCCCCCGAATGACAGGTCATGACCAGCTCGATGACGCCGTCGGCCCGGCGGCCTTCGCCCGGACCATCCCGGGACAGTCGGAGCAGCCGCGGCTGGCCGTCGGCGATCGAACGGAGTGCCTCGCGCACGACGACCGGCTGGGCGCAGCTGCCGCCGACCCAGCCCTCGATCGAGCCGTCCGGATGGACGATCCCGCTGGCGCCCGGCCGTGCCGAGGTCGGCCGCTTGACGGCCACGACCGTGGCGACCGCGAACGGCCGAGCCGCCGCCTCGAGCTCGGCGGCCCGCGCGAACATCGAGCTCCCGGTCATGGCGACCTAGGAGATGCCCTTCTCGTGGAGGATGGCCCACACCTTCTGCGGCGTGATCGGGATGTCGATGTTGCGGACACCGAGGTGCCACAGGGCATCGACGACCGCGTTGGCGATGGCCGGCGGGGCGCCGACGGTCGCCGACTCCCCCACTCCCTTGGCACCGATCGGATGGTGAGGCGAGGGGGTCGTCGTCTTGCCCGTTTCCCAGGCCGGGCTTTCGACCGCGGTCGGGAGGAGGTAATCCATGAACGTCCCGGACATGTTGTTGCCGAGCTCGTCGTAGGTGATCTCTTCGTAGAGGGCCGGAGCGAGCCCCATGTTGAGCCCGCCATGGATCTGTCCGTCGACGATCATCGGGTTGATGATGTTGCCGCAGTCGTCGATGGCGACGAAGCGACGGACGTTGACCCGCCCGGTGCCCTTGTCGATGTCCACGACGCAGATGTAGCTGCCGAATGGGAAGGTCAGGTTCGGCGGATCGTAGTAGTCGACCGCCTCGAGGCCCATCTCCATGCCCTGCGGGAAGTTGGTGTAGGCCGCGAACGCGATCTCCTGGATCGTCTTGAACCGGTCGGGCGAGCCCTTGACGCTGAACTTGCCGGGCTCCCATTCGAGGTCGTCCTCGGACGCCTCGAGAAGGTGGGCGGCGAGCGTCCGTGACTTGGCCAGGATCTTGCGCGACGCCATCGAGGCGGCGGCGCCCGACGTCGGCGTGGAACGCGAGCCGTACGTGCCAAGACCGTACGGGGCTGTGTCCGTGTCGCCGTATTCGATCTTGATGTCCTGGACCGGGAAGCCGAGCTCCTCGGCGATGATCTGGGCGTAGGTCGTCTCATGACCCTGGCCCTGCGTCTGGGACGAGATGTAGGCGTGGACCTTACCGGTCGGGTGGACCCGGATCGAGACGCCGTCGTTCATCTTGAGGCCGATGATGTCGAAGTCGTGCGACGGCCCGGCACCGACGATCTCGGTGAAGCTGCAGATGCCGATGCCCATGAGCTCGCCACGTTCCCGCTTCTCCGCCTGCTCCTTGCGGAGACCGGCGTAGTCGATGGTGTCCATCGCGAGCTGGAGCGCGCGGCCGTAGTTGCCGGAGTCGTAGGACCATCCGGTCGGCGTCTTGTACGGGAACTGCTCGGGCTGGATGAAGTTCTCCATCCGGAGCTGCGCCGGGTCCTTGCCGATGTCGTGGGCGAGGATGTCGACCATCCGCTCGATGGCGTGGACCGCCTCGGTCACGCGGAACGAGCAGCGGTAGGCCACGCCTCCGGGCGGCTTGTTGGTGTAGACCCCGTCGACCTCGACGAACGCGTCGGGGAAGTCGTACGAGCCGGTGATGACGTTGAACAGGCCGGCCGGGAACTTCGACGGGTCGGCCGCGGCGTCGGTGTAGCCATGGTCAGCGAGCGTCTTGACCTTGAGGCCGGTGATCTTGCCCTCCTTGGTCGCGGAGAGCTCGGCATGGATGTGGTAGTCGCGGGCGAACGAGTCGGCCTGGAGGTTCTCCGAGCGGTCCTCGATCCATTTGACCGGCTTGCCGACCGTCAATGAGGCGACGACGGCCAGGACGTAGCCCGGATAGACCGGGACCTTGCCGCCGAAGCCTCCACCGATGTCGTGGGTGATGACCCGGATGTTCTGTTCCGGCAGCCCCGCGACCAGCGCGAGGACGGTCCGGATCGCGTGCGGCGCCTGGCTCGTCATGTGGAGGGTCAGCTGGCCGCGGACCGCGTTCCAGTCCGCGACGCAGCCGCACGTCTCGATCGAGGCGACGTGGATGCGCGGGATGTAGATGTCCTCGCTGACGGTCACGTCGGCGGCGGCGATGGCCGCGTCGGCCGCCGCCTCGTCGCCCGATTCCCAGTGCCAGATGTGGTTGGTCTGCTTGTCCGGCCCGCGGTCGGGTCGGAGGACGAACGCATCCGCTTCCATCGACTTGTGCGGGTCGACGATGACCGGCAGCGGCTCGTAGTCGACCATGACCGCGGCGACGCCGTCGGCGGCGATGTACTTCGTGGTGGCCACGACCGCGGCCACTTCCTGGGCCTGGTACATGACCGTGTCGGTCGGCAGCACCATCTGCTTGTCGCCGGCGAGCGTCGGCATCCAGTGCAGGCCGGCCTTCTCGAGGTCGGCGCCGGTGATCACCGCCAGCACGCCGGGGATCTTGAGCGCCTCGGTGGCGTCGATGCCCTTGATCGTGGCATGCGCGTATGGACTGCGGACGATGTCGAGCCAGAGCTGGCCCGGCAGGTTGACGTCGTCGATGTACTGGCCCTGGCCGCGGATGAAGCGCGGGTCTTCCTTGCGCTTGACCGAGTGGCCCATGCCACCGATCTCGGCGCTGGTGCGGGGCTCCGTTGCTTCTGTGGTCATCTTCGTCACTCCCCGCTCAACCGGCCGCGACCGGCGCGGCGCCGGCCGTCTGGGTCTCGGCAGCCGCAGCCATCTCGCCGGCTGCCTGCTGGATCGCCTTGACGATGTTCACGTAGCCGGTACAGCGACACAGGTTGCCGCTGATCCCCTCGCGGATCTCGGCCTCCGTGGGCGCATCGTTCTCGCCGAGCAGCCAGGCCGCCTGCATGATCATCCCGGGTGTGCAGAAGCCACATTGGAGGCCGTGCTGGTCCCAGAACGCCTGCTGGAGCGGATGGAGGGTGGCGCCGTCGGCGATCCCCTCGATGGTCTTGATCTGTCGACCGTCGGCCTGGACCGCGAGCATCGTGCACGACTTGGCGCTCTCGCCGTCGACGTGGACGGTGCACGCGCCACAGTTGCTGGTGTCGCAGCCGACATGCGTCCCGGTCAGGCCGAGGTTGTCGCGCAGGAAGTGGACGAGCAGGAGCCGAGGCTCGACGTCTGCCTCGTGCGCCTCGCCGTTGACGGTGACGCTGATGTGCTGGGTCGTCATCGTTCGGCCTCCTTACGCGTACGCGAGTGCGCGTTCGGTGGCGCGGCGGAGTGCCCTGAGGGTCAGCTCCGCGACCATCGCCCGCTTGTATTCGACGGGACCCCGGACATCGCCGGCGGGGCGGCTCTGGGCCGCGGCCGCGGCGCCCGCCTCCCTGAAGAGGTCGTCGGATGGGGCCTTGCCGGTCAGGACGGCCTCGGCGTCGGTGGCAGCGAACGGCGTCTCGGCGACCCCGGTCAGCCCGATCCCGACGGCCTGGAGGTGACCGCCTTCCTCGAGTCTGACCATCGCCGCGACCGCCACGGTCGCGAAGTCGCCGACCTTGCGCTCCAGCTTCTCGTACGCGCCCCCACCCAGGCGTGGCCGGCGAGGGATGCGGATCTCGGTGAGGACCTCGGTCGGCTCGATGGCGGTCTGGAACGTGTCGACGAAGAAGTCGCGCGCCGCGATGGTCCGCTCGCCGGTCTGGCTGCGACAGACGATGGTCGCCCTGGTCGCCAGAAGGACGGCCGGCCAGTCCGAGGCCGGATCCGCGTGAGCGACCGAGCCGCCGATCGTGCCCCAGTTGCGGACCTGCGGGTCACCGATCGTGGTGGTCACGTCGTGGAGCAGCGGATAGTGGTCGCGGACGACGGGAGCCTCGTGGATGCGGCGGTGGGTCGCCCGGGCGCCGATGACGAGGTAGTCGTCGGTCTCGGCGATGCCGTCGAGCCCGGACACGTCGCGCAGGTCGACGAGGAGGGCCGGCTGAGCGAGCCTCAGCTTGATGAGCGGGAGGAGGCTGTAGCCGCCGGATAGGAGCTTGGCCTCGCCTTCACGCTCCGTCAGGATGCGGAGCGTCTCGTCCAGGTTCCCCGGACGGACGTAGTCGAACTGGCCGGGAATCATCGCGCTGGGACCCTCCTGCCCCGACATGCGGGGGCGATTGCGACCCATCCGGCCCGGATGGGCACAGAGCGGCTGGCGACGATCGGGGGTCCTGGCCGGTGCCTCTCCATGGGGGTGGCGGCAGGTCCAGGCCTCGGGGACGTGTTGCGTTGCAGTATCCGTCCGGTTTCGTTCACGCGTCAACGTGTTCCCGTGGTGGATACGCCGCGTCGCTCGGGCCGGTTTCAGCGCCTCGGTAACGGGGCCGGTTTCAGCCGACCGCTGACTGTTGGCGCTGGCGCGACCGGTTCATGGGCGCCGCGTTGACCGACGGTCACCGAATTCGACCGCAACGGTCGTCATAGCGCCCGGGGACGCCTCTGTGTTGACCCACGGTCAACGTTTCCGGCTGGAGATCACCCGTCGATGATCCCGACCGGCCCGGTCGTTGACCCGTGGTCGACGTTCGCTCACATGGATGGCGCTTTCCGGCTCGAATCGGTGACCCGCGGTCAACGAAGCGAGGGCCACCGGCCGTCAAACGGCACGTGGGTCCCGAATCGTTGACCGCGGGTCACCAAAGGCGGTGCCGAGCGCGGCTTGTCAGCCGACGGCGAGCGGCTCTCCCGTCTCGACCAGTGTCTTGAGACCAGAGACGATGAAGACGATGCCGGCCGCGAACGCATCGGCGCTCTTGGAACCGGTCTTGAGCACGCTCGTCACGGTCAGCTTCGAGCCGCCATCCGTGGTCGGCTCGACCAGCCAGGTCATGCGAACCGGTCCGTCGGCCTCGAACTCAGGTGCCCAGCGCGGGTGGAAGGTCATGACGAGTCGTCGCGGCGGCTCGACCTCGAGGACGATGCCATCGGCCGCGACCGAGCCGTCGGGGTAGTCGTAGCGCAACGGCGCGCCGACCGTCCAGTCGGAGATGACCCGCGTGCGGTAGTAGTAGCGGACGGTCTCGTCGCCGTCGGTGATCGCCTGCCAGACGCGGTCGGGCGCGGCCTTGATCTGGATCGCATAGATATGGTCGAACGTGTCCATCGGAGACTCCAGCTTCGACTTGAGGGCCGACATGGCACCGACCACGGGCTCGGCGAACTTGCCGATCCAGCGGTCGTGCACGAGACGGATCGGCACCGGGTTGAGGAAGTGACGCTTCTCGCGACCCACCTTCACGGTCGTCACGAGATCCGCCTCTTCGAGCACGCCCAGGTGCTTCATGACCCCGAAGCGCGTCATCTCCGGCAGGTGCTCGCACAGCTCCCCGAGCGTCTGGCCATCGCGCTCGAAGAGCCGATCGAGCAGGACCCGCCGATTGGGATCGGCGAGGGCCCGGAACGTCGGTGCCATGGGGTCCGTCATGCGCCGACTATATGTGACTATCTGGTCACGTGTCAAGCCGGTGGATATCGCTTTAGCGGATCCCTGTGTCGTACACCAGGTCGGCGCGGTCGATGTCGCCGGGAGAGGCCAGCGTGACACTGACCGGTGCGGGAGCCCGCATGAGCCCGGCAACGGGCTGCGCCGAGATGGTCACCGTCCCTGTTTCCCCCACGACGATCTTGTATGAGCCATCCGCCGCGGTCGTTGCTCGACCGAGTTCCTGACCGCCGGCGTCCGTCGCGACGATGACTGCGCCGGCGACGGGCCGTGGCGCGCATTCCGGCTTGGGCGGCACCGTTTCGACCGGGCAGACGGGGCCGGCGGTGACGGTACCCACGACGCTGGGCGAGCCACCGGCAGGCGAGACCAGTGGAGATGGGTCGGCCACGGGTGAAGCCCCGCTCGCGGGTCCGCAGGCGACGACGAGCACACAAGCGAGAGGCGCAAGGAACCTGACCACCTTCATGGTCCCCCGACGCCGGAACGCCGCCACGGGTTGCAAAAGATCCCCGGCAGTTCATCGGCCCGCCAGCAGATCCGGAAGAGCGCCCAGATCCTCGACAGTGAAAGCCGCGTCCGGCGGGCTTCCCGTCGGGCACTGGATCCAGCCCCACGGACCGCGCCGGACGAAGACGGCGCACATCCCCGCGGCGGCGGACGGCGTGACGTCGTTGTCCACCCGGTCGCCGACATACGCGATCGCCGCGGGCAGCAACGCAAGCTCGGACGCGATGCGAGCGAAGAAGGCCGGCGACGGCTTCTCGACGCCCCACGCTGCCGATGTCGCGACGAGGTCGAGCTCGATACCGAGGGTCCGACCGATCTCGGCGGCGCGATCGGGCTGATTGGCGGCGATCCCGATCCGAAGACCACGCGCCTGTAGCGCAAGCAGGCACGGGATCGCGTCCGGGTAGAGATCGCTCGCGTCAAGCGGAAGCCAGACCTGCGGCTCCGGCACGCCGAAGAGATCGAAGATCTCGCGATGCGACCGTCCGGCCGCGATCAAGCCGCCGAGCGTCGCCATGAACGTCAGCCTCGGGATCTTCGCCGCGTCGGCGACGGCGGACCACGCGTTCGTCTCGTCGTACAGCGTCTCGCCGAAGTCGAACACGACCGCCTCGATCCGGGTGCGGTCCGTCACGTGGGGTCCGGCGCGGCGTCGCGGTCGAGCGTCAACGCGAACCGCTCCTCGCGGGACAGCGCAGCGATGCGGGCCGCCTGGCGCGTCAGCTCCTCCATCTCCCGCTCGGGGATGTCGTCGCCCGGTTCGAAGGTCACGAACCGGGTGGAGACGAGGCGCAGGTGCGCGCCCTCCAGCCGCCGGTTCGGGTCGTCCATGAACACGCCGTGGACGAAGCCGAGGTGGACGTGGACCGGCTCCGGCATCACCCACGCGAAATACACGCTGCGGCGACCGACCGGCAGGTCGTAGCCGATGATCCGCCAGCCCGGCCTGACGCGCTCGGCGACATCGGGGACCGCGCGCTTGACGACCGCCCGGAGCCGATCCGCCGAGGCGCGCACATCGTCGGCATAGCCCGCCAGGAAGAGATCGGGCGGGATCGCCTCGACCGTCTCCTTCCTGCGCGACGTCACCGTGGGGTCCAGGTGACGATGCCGACCTCGCTCGGCCCGCGGCCCGCGATCGTCCAGCCCTCGCCGTCGGCGACCGTCAACGCGTCGAGCGCGGCCTGGAACCGCTGCTCCTTCTCCCCCCGCGGGTCGATCCAGAGCTGGCGCCGGATGAACCCTTCGAGCGCATCGCGCGACCCGAAATGGCGCGGCTCGAGCTCGATCCGCTGGACCTCCGGGTGTCGTCCACGCGCCCGAAGCAGCTCGAGGACGTCGGGAAGTGCCGGGAGCGGGACGCGCGCCTCGCCGTGGACGGGCGGCCAGAACGGGTCCGCCGCCGAGGCGGGGACACGCTCCATCAGGACGGCGACGCAGGCGCGGGTCGCCGATGCCTCGAGGGCGTCGAGGAAAGGGCCGATCTCCTCGACGTCGTAACCGACATGCGCGATGAGCGCGACGTCCGCCTCGAACGTGCTCGCCGCTCCGCCATCGGCCGGCGGCCAACGGGCTTCGACGACCCGGACGTTCTCGATCGCGTAGTCCTCGGCGATCTCGCCCAGCGACTCGAGCATGGATGGCGACGCGTCGAGCGCGATCACCGAGCCGCCGGACGGGTCGAGCGCACGGGCGATCGGCAGCGCGAACCGCCCCGCGCCGGCACCGATATCGAGCCACGTGTCACCGGAACGCGTCAGGCGCAGGAGCGCGTCCAGGACGGCGTCGTCGGTCCGGGTCGGGTCGGCGCGAAAGAGCGAGTTGACCGGGGCGTAGAAGTCCGTGCCGTCGGGGACCTCGCGGATCCGCTCGACCTGCTCGCGGTTGGCGCGGACACGTGCCGCCCAGGCGGCCTCGATCGCCCGTGCGTGGTCGACCGGCGTGTCCACGTCCGGATTGGCGCCGTCGACTGCGATCTCCTCGACCAGGTCGGGGTGCGCCTCGAGGAGCGGCCCAAGCCCGCGGTCGCCGGTCGCCTCGCCGACGAGGTCGAAGGCGGCGCGACGGACCAGGACAGGGTTACGGCCACGCTCGTCCGGATAGGCCGGCACGACGATCGGCCGGCCCTTGCTCTCGGGCGCATCGAGCAGAGCCCGGATGACCTCGACAGAGACGAGCGGCTGATCGCCGAGCGCCACGAGGACCGCCGCCGCGTCCGGACCGATCGTCTCGAAGCCGAGTGCGACCGAGCTCGACAGCCCGCGAGACGGGTCGGGGTTGACGACCCGCCGCTCGCGCGCGCCACTCGATGGCCGATCCGATGGCGGCTGCGTCCGCCCCGAGGACCACCACCACGTCATCGATACCGGCAGCCGCGAGCGCGTCGAGGACGTGCTGCAGGATCGGCCGGCCGCCGATCGGCGCCAGCAGCTTCCCACCCCCGAACCGCGACCCCGCGCCCGCAGCGAGCACGAGCCCGACCATCCCCTCCCTCGTCATGGCATCGTCCGACGCGTGCCCTCAGGCCCGCGCCAGGGCTCGCTCGCGCATCGGTGCGCCCGTCCCGCCGTACCGTTCTGCCACGATCTCGGCCAGGATCGCCAGCGCGGTCTCGGCCGGGGCTCGGCCTCCAAGATCCAGCCCGACCGGCCCGCGCAGTCGTGCCAGCTCCTCTTCGCTGACGCCCGCCTCGAGCAGGCGTTCGTGGCGGTCGGACTGGGTCTTGCGTGACCCGACCGCGCCCACGTACCGGCAGCCGCGGTGGAGCGCCTCGACGATCGCGGGCTCGTCGAACTTGACGTCGTGGGACAGGACCGCGACCGCGTCGTTCGGGCCGAGCCCGATCTCGTCGGCGACCTCGTCCGGCCAGCCGACCACCAGGCGGTCGACCTCTGGAAAGCGTTCCTTCGTGGCGAACGCGGCGCGACCGTCGACGACGACCGTCTCGAAGCCGAGCTCATGGGCGAGACGAACCAGCGAGCGCGCAACCTCCACGCCGCCGACGACCACCAGTCTCGGCCGGACCGGGAAGACCTCGATGAACAGCGAGTGTCCGCCGAGCTCCACCGTCCGGGACAGGCCGCGCTTGAGGGCCGCCTGAGCGGCCTCGACGAGCTGGGCGTCCAGCTCGGGTGTCCCGAGCGTGCCCGTCAGCCCGCCGTCGTCGGTGACGACCAGCTCGGCGGCCGGCGGTGCGCCATCGCCCGGCGGATATGCGCCGAACTCGGCCGGCGGCGAATCCGCGGGGAGCGGCGTGACGACCGCCGAGCCATGACCGCCGGCGCCGACGGAACCCCGCGCCGCCTCGATCACCACGGCCGGCGCCACCGGCTCGACCAGCACGTCGATGGTGCCGCCACAGGCCAGGCCGACGTCCCACGCCTGTTCGTCGCTGATCCCGTAGCGGATCACGCGCGCGTTCCCTGTGGCCCTGGCACGGTCGATCTCCTCGGCTGCGGCGCCCTCGACGCAACCGCCGCTGACCGAGCCCGCGATCCGGCCATCCTTGGCGTACAGGAGGACCGCGCCCTCGGGTCGCGGCGCGGACCCGAACGTCCTGACGACGACCGCGCGGCCGATGTCGCCTCCAGCAGTGCCATCGCCGGCCCAGGTCGTCAGGGTGTCGAGCAGTTCCTTCATCGCAGTGGCCTCGGAGCGGATGGGTCGATGGTCTCACCACCGACGACGGAGGGTAGTCCGGCGACCATCGGTCCGATCGCACCGGGGAGGGCCGCGTGCGCCGCCGCCTCGCTCCCCCGTCGGGTATCGCCCGCCCGGACGCCGCCGAGGATCTCGCCGAGCCGTTCGAGCGAGGCCACGGTCCCGGCCGGCAGGAAGTCGTCGATGTAGGGATAGGCGGCCCGCATGCCGCCGGCCAGCGGCTGGTAGCCGGGCGTGCCCGCAAGGGGGTTGAGCCAGACGAGGCGATGGCAGTTCCGTCTAAGCCGGGCGGTCTCGGACGCGACGAGCGCGGGGTCGCCCCGGTCCCAGCCGTCCGACACGACGATCACGACCCCCGACGTCCGCAGCGAGCGACGCGCCCACTTCTGGTTGAACGTGCGGAACGACTCGCCGATGCGCGTGCCGCCGGCCCAGTCGTTGACCGAATCGGCCACCCGGGCGAGTGCCCGATCGCGGTCCCGGTCGCGCAACAGGCGCGTGACGCGGGTGAGTCTCGTCCCGAACACGAACGACTCCGTCCGCACCTCGGACGCCGCGGACAGCGCCTGGACGAACCGCAGCAGCAGCCGGGAGTGCCGCTCCATCGAGCCGGAGATGTCGCACAGCACGACCAGCGAGCGAGGTTCACGGATCTGGCGTCGCCAGACCCACGACACGAGCTGGCCGCCGGTCCCGAGGTTGCGCCGGAACATCGCACGCGGCGCCAGGCGGCGGCCGTGCGAATGGAGCTCGTAGCGACGTGTCCGGCGGCGCTCCAGCCGCGGGACGAGCAGGTCGACCAGGCGTTCCGCCTCGCGCAGCTCGGCCGGGGTCATCCGGTCGAACTCGCGATGACGCAGGACCTCGCCCTGTGAGTACGCGTCGGGCGAGACGACCACGCCCTCGATCGGCGCCTCGTCGTCGCTGTCGTCGCCGTCGGTCGGGATCGGCGTGCCGCGCTCGTCGGGACCCATCTCCGTGTGCTGCTCACCGGCCTCGGGCGGCGCGGCGCCGGGCACCTCCTGCTCGTCGGTCGGAACGTCCTCGCGTGGCAGCGTCGACGGGGCGAAGTCGCCCGGCAGCCGCGAACCGCGCCGGCGCCACCAGCGATCGAACGCGGCGTCATAGGTCGGCCGCTCGTCACGCCGTCGAACGAAGATCGCCGCTCCGGCCGCGCGGACCTGCTCGCGGTCGGCGATGTCCACCAGCGTCAGGGCGCGGGCGAAGTCCACCGACGCTCCCAGGTCGATCGACAGCCGAGCCGCCCGCAGCGAACGTCCGAACCCGACTGCTTCGCCGAGCAGGCGCCGGCCGTCGACCTCGGCTCCGAACGAGGAGCGGACGATCGCGGGGTCGATCGGGTCGGTCATGGCTGGCGCTGGTCGTTCGGCCGGGTCAGCCGCCGGCCGCCGCCTCGGACAGGTAGCGCCGTGTTCCCTCGCCGCGGACCTGGCGGATGTCCTCTTCGTACTTGAGCACGACGCCGAGCGTCTCGTCGACGAGCTCGGGCGCCAGCTCGCGGGCACCGAGCGACAGGAGGGCGGCCGCCCAGTCGAGCGTCTCGGCGATGCCGGGGACCTTGGTCAGGTCGGCCTCGCGCAGGCGATGGACGAAGCCGACGACTTCGCGAGCCAGGCGCTCGGGCGCTTCTGGGACCTTGGCCAGGACGATCTCGTATTCCTTCTGGGCGGTCGGGTAGTCGATCCAGTGGTAGAGGCAGCGGCGCTTGAGCGCGTCATGGACCTCACGTGTCCGGTTCGAGGTCAGGATCACCCGGGGCGGCGTCTCCGCCTTGATGGTGCCGATCTCGGGGACCGTGACCTGGAAGTCGGACAGGATCTCGAGCAGGTAGGCCTCGAACTCCTCGTCGGCGCGGTCGATCTCGTCGATGAGCAGGACCGGGGCGACGCCGTCGGTCGACTCGAGCGCCTGGAGGAGCGGCCGGCGGATGAGGAAGTCGGACCCGAAGATGTCGTGGGCTGTCGCCCGCTCCGCCTCGCCGCGCGCCTCGAGCAGCCGGATCTCCAGCATCTGGCGCGGGTAGTTCCACTCGTAGACGGCGGTGTTGACGTCGAGGCCCTCGTAGCACTGGAGGCGAATGAGCTTGGTGCCGAGCGAGGCTGCGAGGACCTTGGCCAGTTCCGTCTTGCCGACACCGGCTTCGCCCTCGAGCAGCAGCGGCCGGCCGAGCTCGAGCGCCAGGAAGACCGCGGTCGCGACGGACCGGTCGGCGATGTAGTTCCGTTCCCGGAAGTCGTCCTGGATCGCCTCGATGGAACGCGTGCCGGCGGGGCGGGTCTCTCGGTCGGTCATATGGCGAATTTACATGGGCCTCGCGTCAGCCATCGGGCGCGTCCAGCTCGCGCGCGTAGGCCGGGAACCGGAAGCGCTGGCTGCGGGTGAGGATCCCGCCGTGGCCGAGCCTCGCGACGGTCCTCTCGGAGGCAGGTTCCCCGGACAGCAGGCGAGGCAGCAGCAGGTCCGCGGCGGTCGCCTTCGAATAGGCGCCACAGGTCGGCAGGCCGAGGATCGCGGTCTTGCCGATGCGGGCGAGCCACAGCATCGAGCCCGGATGGGCGGGCACACCGCGCCGCACCACGCGCCCGCCGAGCGCCGCGATCGCCACGAAGAACGCGTCCAGCGGATCCGTGCTGGCCGCGCCGGCCGTCATGATCAGGTCGACCGGGTCGGGTCGACGGACGAAGCCGGCCATCGCGGCCTCGACCGCGCCCGCGTCGTCCTCGACGTAGTCGATGGCCGCGATCTCCGAGCCGAGGCCCTCGATCTTCGACCGGACGCTGGCCTCGAACCGGTCGCGCGCCGTCCCGCGGACCGATTCCTTCACGACGACCCCCACCCGACTCGGCACGAACGGCGCGACCCACACGAGTGGACGCGCCCCGAAGCCGGCCAGGCGCGCACCCGCGTCGACGACGGACGCCTCGACCAGGTGCGGCGCGACCTTGACGCTCGCCACGAGCTCTCCGCGCGCGACGACCTGGCCGTCGAAGGCCGTGAACACCTCGAGCGGATCGATCCGGTTGACCCGTTCGAGCTCCGCGACCCTGACGTGGAGCACGCCGTCGACCGCGGCGACCAGATCGACCCGGCTCTGGGCCGGGCCACGGGCCGTCAGTCCCGGCCCGGCCACCGCGGCTGCGAGCCGAAGCCCGGCCTCGTCCTCGTGGAGCTCGTCCGGTCCCGGGATCAGGACCGTCACGGGCTCACCCGGCTCGGCGTCGGCCAGCGCAGCGAGGTCATCGGCGGTCAGGCGCCGGCCCTTCTCCCAACGGACGCCGGCCACCGTCAGGTCACGGGCAAGGACCGCCCCGACCAGGCGCGCGGGCAGACGCCGGCCCGGAGTGACTCTCTGGGCCTGCACGCAGGGGTCGCCGGCGGTCAGCGCAGCCGAGCGAGGGCGGCCTCGATCGCGCGGCGGGTGTAGACCGCGGCCATCGCGGTCCGGTACTCACGGTCGGCGTGGATGTCGCTCGAGACCTCGACCCCGTCGGTCGCATGCTCCGCGGCCGCCGCGATCGACGCGGCCGAGCCATCCGAGCCCGCCAGCGCGGCTTCGACGGCACGCGCCCGGTAGGCATGGTCCGATACACCGGTGAGCGCCACATTGGCGCTCGCGATGCCGCCGCCGCTGCCGCCGAACACGACCGCCGCGACGCCGACCAGGGCATAGCCCGAGGCCGGCTGCTCGAGTGAGGCGTACGCGGAACCCGCATCGTCGCGCGGGCCGGGGAGGCGGACCTCGGTCAGGATCTCGCCCGCTCCGAGATCGGTCGCGAACGCGCCCTGGAAGAAGCCATCCGCCCCGGTCGTGCGCTCGCCCGAGTCGGAGCGGATGACGAACTCGGCGTCCAGCGCGAGCAGGCACGCCGGCAGGTCGGACGCGGGATCGCTGTGGGCGATCGCGCCGCCGATCGTGCCGCGGTTGCGCACCTGCACGTCACCGATGTTCGGCAATGCGTCGCGCAGCAGGCCGTACTCGTTGACCGGTGAGTCCATCAGCTCCGCGTACGTCGTGAGGGCGCCGATCGCGACCCGGCCGTCGTCCAGCCGCCGGACGCCCTTGAGCCCCGGGATGCGGCCGATGTCGACGAGCGTCTCGGCCGAGGCGAGCCGCATCTTGAGCAGCGGCAGCAGGCTCTGGCCGCCGGCCAGCAGCTTCGCTCCGGGATCGGAGTCGAGGGTCTTGAGGGCCTCCTCGATGGTGGCCGGACGCCGGTAACCGAACTCGGCGGGGATCACGCCTGGCCTCCCTTCGCGTCATGCATCGCGCGCCACACGGTCTGCGCCGAGTACGGCATGTCGAGGTGTTTGATCCCGAAGGGCGCCAGCGCGTCGATCACCGCATTGGCGACCGCCGCGGTGCTGGCGATGGCCCCGGCCTCGCCGACGCCCTTGACCCCGATCGGGTTGACCGGCGACGGCGTCACCGTCTCGTCGAGCTCGATGTTCGGGAACCACGATGCCCGCGGCAGCGCGTAGTCGAGCATCGAGCCGGTCAGCAGCTGGCCGTTGTCGTCGTAGACGGCGCCTTCCCAGAGCGCCTGCCCGACGCCCTGGGCGATCCCGCCGTGGAGCTGGCCGTCGACGATCATCGGGTTGATCTTCTTGCCGACGTCGTCGACCGCGACGTACTTGACCAGGTCGACGTGACCGGTGTCCTCGTCGATCTCGACGATGGCGATGTGTGTCCCGAACGGCCATGTGCAGTTCGGGGTGTCGTGGTAAGCCGTCTCGTCGAGGTACGGCTCCATGCCCTCGGGCGGGTCGAACGCCAGGTCGAGCGCGAAGGCGATCTCCTGGATGGTCTTGACCCTGTCCGGGCTGCCCTTGACGAAGTAGTTCGCGCCGTCGATCTCGATGTCGTCGGGCGACGCCTCGAGCATGTGTGCCGCGAACTTCCGGGCCTTCTCGCGGATCTTGGCGGACGCCTTGATCGCGGCGGTCATCCCGACCGACGAGGTCCGCGAGCCGTACGAGCCGTAGCCGAACGGCGTGCCCTGCGTGTCCGAGTGCTGGATGACGATGTCGTCCATCGGGATGCCGAGCTCGTGGCTGACGACCTGCGCGTAGGTCGTCTCGTGGCCCTGGCCCTGTGGCTGGGTGCCCATCGTGACGACCGTCTTGCCGGTCAGATGCATCTTGATGTTGGACGACTCCCACATGGCGGCGCCCCAGCCCTCGCCGACCGCACCGATCCACTTGGACGGCGCGACGCCGCAGACCTCGATGTAGGTCGACAGCCCGACGCCGAGCAGCTTGCCACGCGCCTTGGCGTCGGCCTTGGTCTTGTCCATCCCGGCGTACCCGGCCATCGCGAGCGCCATGTCCATCGCCGGCTCGTAGTTCCCCGAGTCGATGTAGATCTTGGCGCCGCCCGACGCGGTCCCCAGGCCCGACGGGTTCTCGTACGGGAACTGGTCCGGCTGGATGAAGTTCCGTCGCCGGAGCTCGGCGCGGTCCATGCCGATCTCGCCCGCGAACAGGTCCATCGCCCGCTCGATGACGTACGTCGCCTCGGGCCGGCCGGCGCCGCGGTAGGCGTCCACGAACGTCGTGTTCGTGTACACGCCGGTCACCTCGGCGTAGACGTTCGGGATCTTGTAGCAGCCCGACAGGACACGGGCATAGAGGGTGGTCGGGATCCCGGGGCCGATGGTCGACAGCCGCCCGCCCAGGTTGGCCAGCGTCTTGACCCGGAGCCCGGTGATCTCGCCGTCGCGCTTGCCCGCGATCTCGAGATAGGTGATGTGGTCGCGGCCGTGGATCGTGCTCTGGTAGCTCTCGCGCCGTCCCTCGATCCACTTGACCGGCCGGCCGCCGAGCGCCTTGCTGGCGAACAGCACCAATGCGTAGTCGGGATAGCAGAAGATCTTCGTCCCGAAGGCGCCACCGACATCCGGGCTGATGCACCGGATCTTGTGCTCCGGGATGCCCATGACGAAGGCCGCCAGGAGCAGTCGCTGGATGTGCGGGGTCTGGCTCGACATCCAGATCGTGTACTCGTCGGTGCCCGGGTTGTACCAGCCGATGTTGCCGCGAACCTCCATCGGGTTCGGGATCAGGCGCTGGTTGACGATCCGCTGGCGGACGACGACCTCGGCGCCGTCGACGGCGGCGTCCGTGCCGGCCTTGTCGCCGACGCTCCACTCGAACACGACGTTGTTCGGGGCGTTCTCATGGAGCTGCGGCGCGCCCGGCTGCATCGCCTTCTCGGCGTCGACCACGGCGGGCAGGGGCTCCCAGTCGACGACGATCGCGTCGAGCGCGTCGAACGCCTGAGCCTCGGTCTCGGCGACGACCGCGGCGACGCCCTCGCCCGTCCACTTGACACTGTCCGTGGCGAGCGTCCGGGGAGTGCTGATGTTGTTCTGGATCCCTGCGCTGCCGCCCGCGGGCCAGGCCATCGGCATCGGGTTGTACGGGATGTCGGCGCCGACGAAGACCGCGAGCACGCCCGGCATCGCCTTGGCCGCCGACGTGTCGATCGAGCCGATGTTGGCGTGGGCGTACGGGCTGCGCAGGATGGCCATGTGGGCCATCGACGCGAGCTTGATGTCGTCGACGTAGTTGCCGGCACCGGTGATGAAGCGCGGGTCCTCGACCCGCTTGATGCGTGCGCCCAGGACGTCGGTGGTCATCTCGTGCCTCCTCGCCCTACGCGGTCACGGCCGGGCGGGACCGCATGGTCTCGGCGGCGTGGCGGATCGCGGCGACGATGTTCTGGTAGCCCGTGCAGCGGCAGAAGTTGCCCTCGATGGCGTGCCGGATCTCGTCGTCGGTCGGGTCCGGGTTGTGCTCGAGGAGGTCGACCGCGGTCATGATCATGCCCGGCGTGCAGAAGCCGCACTGGAGACCGTGCTTCTCCCAGAAGGCCGCCTGCATCGGGTGAAGCTCGTCACCATTCGCGAGCCCCTCGATGGTCTTGATCTCCGCGCCGTCGGCCTGGACGGCGAGCATGGTGCACGACTTGATCGCCCGGCCGTCGACATGGACCGTGCAGGCGCCGCACTGGCTGGTGTCGCAGCCGACGTGCGTGCCGGTGAGGTCGAGATCCTCGCGGAGGGCCTGCACGAGCAGCCGTCTCGGCTCGACGTCGAGCTCTCGCGGTGTCCCATTGACGACGAACGCGACATGTTCGCTCACGGGCCTGACCTCCTGCGACACGGACGATGAAACAGCCGACTCGATCTCGTGCGTCCTGGAGTCCTTCTGCCTCGACCACCCGCGGGTTGGGGCGTGGTGGGGAGGTCACCGGATGGTGGCACCGCAGCGCCTGCGAATCAAGTCGGGTCGTCGGCGTCCCCAGGGCGGTGCGAGGGCGGTGGCTCGGCCGGCTCGACGGGCTCGACGGGCTCGGGCCAGTCGACTCGCCCGAGGGCGGCGCTCCGTTTGCTCACGGCCCGCGGGTCGAGCTGTCGCATCCGTTCCGCCACAGGAAGGCTCGCCAGGCGGGCCGCCTCGCCGAGGCGTTCCATCTTGCGGACCGCGTCCGGCCACGACAGGTCAGCGAGTGACGAGGCTGTCGCCAGGCCCACTCGCTCCGGTCCGCGGCCGCCGGTGGAGGCGGCATACCCGGCGGCCCAGAGCAGGATCTCGGGGCCGTCATCGCTGCCGGCGGTGGCGGCCAGCGCGCCACACACGATCCCACGGTCACCGGGCGTCGCCACGACGAGCCGCCAGTTGTCGGGCCCGGTGATCAGGTCCACGGCGAGGCTTGCGTACGGCGCGGCGAGGATCGTGGCGATCCCCGCGCGATCCGCGTTCCCGCCGGTGATCGCGAGCGACAGATGCGTGCCACGGACGCCGTCCAGCAGGATGCGGTGGGCTGCGCCGAACAGCTCACGCTCGGCCGGGTCGTCGCCGATGGACGTGGCAGCGGGCTCGTGGACCTCGATGAGCGGGCAGCCCGCGGCGGCGAGCTCGCGGAGGACCGTGTTGAGCGCCCGGGCGCGTCCGAGCACGTCGGAGTCGCCAGCGCGGCCGGCCGTGTACGGCCCGGTGATGGCCTGCTTGACGGCCCGGTCGGTCAGTGCGGCCGTCGCCCGCCACGCGTCGACCGGCCGGTCCTCCCCGTACAGGGCGCCGTCCGTGATCGGGTCGAGCCCGGCCGACTCCTGGGCGCGGACGGCTGCCTCGACGAGCGCATCAAGCGACGCGCCTTCAGCCGGGGATGGGCGCGGGAGTCCTCCAAGGAGTGTGACGAACATGGTCAGGGCCGCCGGACGACCGACTCACGAGCCTAGACGCTCGTCTCCATGCCGAACGCTGCTTTCACGTCACGGTCGTTCAGGTACCAGATCACCAGCAGCGGGAAGATGGCGATCGCGAGCCCATCGGTGAAGCTGTTGTTGGCGATCCACACGAAGAAGGCTTCGAGCAGGCCGAAGATCGCCAGGTAATGGGCGAACAGCCAGCCGTACGGCTGTGTGGACCACAGGGCGAAAGCCGCGGCGATGAACAGGATCCCGACGACCAGGGTGAGAAGACCCCACAAGAACAGTCCGCTGCCGATCGAGCCCTGGCCGAACACCACCCAACCGGTGTACCGCAACCCCATCACCGCGTACGCGAACCCTGCCATCAAGGCGACGAACCCAAGCAGGGCGACCCCTACGGGCGGACGAAGCATGCTGAACCCTCCAGGAGAAGCGGTGGCCGAACGGCCGGCGCTATCTTGCCACACGGATTCCGGCCCAGAAACCGCTCCGGCGGTGGGTACGATGGCGGCCGTGACCGACCATGACGTCGCCCAGCACCCGGTTTCCGACGCCCGGCGGCTGGCGGTGCGGCAGGCCGTCCGGCACTACGTGCCCATCGTCCGCTGGCTGCCGACCTATGACCGCGGTCAGCTGCGGTTCGATGCGATCGCCGGCATCGTCGCCTGGGGTGTCATGGTCCCGGTCGCGATGGCCTACGCGGGCCTTGCCGGGATGCCGCCCGAGACCGGCCTCGTGACCGCGTTCGCCGCCCTGACGGCCTATGCCGTGTTCGGGACGTCGCGCGAGATGAAGGTCACCGCCAGCTCGTCCGTGGCGATCATGTCGGCGTCGGTGGTCGGGGCAGTGGCCGCCGGAGACGCGAGCCTCTTCGTAGCGCTCAGTGCGGCGCTCGCGCTGATCGTCGGCGCCATCCTCATCGTCGCCGGCCTGGCGCGGCTCGGCTTCCTCTCGCAATTCCTCGCGGCGTCCGTCGTGACGGGCTTCGTGATCGGCCTGGCGGTGGTCATCACCATCGGCCAGATCCCCGCCCTGCTCGGCATCCCGGGCGGCGGCAGCACGATCATCGACAAGGTCGCCACGATCGTCGCCGGCCTCGACGACGTGAACCGCTACACGGCGGCACTCGGCATCGCGAGCGGGATCGGGATCATCGTCCTCAAGCGCCTCGTGCCGCGCATCCCGGGCGCCCTCGTCGCGCTGGTCGTCGGGATCGGGCTGTCGGCCGCGTTCGATCTCCAGGCCAAGGGCGTGGCCGTCGTCGGCGACGTGACGACCGGGCTTCCGACCCCGGGGCTGCCGCGGATCCCGCTGGGCGACATCGTGTTCCTGGCGGCTGGCGCGTTCGGCATCGTCTTCCTTGCCCTCGCCGAATCGATCGGGGCCGCGCGGGCGTTCGGGGTCCGCCACGGCTACGACATCGACCCCGACCAGGAGCTGATCGCCCTCGGGGCGGCCAATGCCGCGACCGGCCTGTTCGGTGGCTTCGTGGTCGATGCCAGCTTCAGCCAGTCGGCGACCAGCGAGGCTGCCGGCCAACGGACCCAGCTGTCGTCGCTGATCACGGCCGGCTTCATCCTCGCGACAGCGGTGGTCCTCGCCCCGATCTTCACGGACCTGCCGCTCACGGTCCTCGCCGCGATCGTCATCACCTCGGTGCTCGGCCTCGTCGATATCGCCGAGCTGCGTCGCTACCTGGCGTGGAAGCGGACCGATTTCCTGCTGGCGATGACGGCCCTGGGCGGTGTCGTGTTCACGACGCCGCTGACCGGGATGGCCATCGCGGTCGCGCTGTCGCTGCTGGCGATCCTCTACCAGGCCAGCCGGCCGTACATCGCCGTCCTCGGCCGGCATCCCGACCGATCCACCGGTCTACGCCGATGCCGAGCGCCATCCCCAGGCAGTGCCGGTCGAGGGGTTCCTGATCGTCCGGCCGAACGTGCCTCTGACGTTCGTCAACGCCGACGTCGCGAAGGACCAGATCGACGCCCTCATCCGGTCTCGTGAGGTCGCACCCGATGTGCTCGTCCTCGACATCGGCGCCACGGCCGACCTCGACGTCGCGACCACGGACATGCTCTCGACCCTGGTGACCGACCTCCGCGGCGCCGGCGTCGATCTCCGGCTGGCGCAGGTGCGCAGCTCGGCCCGCGATCGGATGCGACGGACCGGTCTGATCGACGTGATCGGCGAGGAGCGCTGCTTCTACTCCGTCGAGGCGGCCGTCGCGGCCAGCGGCATGTCAGCGGCCGAGATCGCGATGCCCGCAACCGAGGCGCCGCCGGCCTGACTTGCGCCCACGGCGTGGACCGGGCGGACCTCGCGGGACGCGCGGCTCCCGAGCTGGTTCGGGTCCGGACTGGCCTCACGCTGCGCGGTGCCGAGGGCGATCCCGCCCGCCACCACGACCCCGACGACCGCGACGGCGACGATCGCGAGGTACCCGGGCGCGGTCGTGGTCGCAGCGCCGACACCCTGTTCGACCGGACGTTGCCAGAGCGAGGACAGCGTCGGCACGGCGGTCGGTGGAACGAGCGCGCCGATGAACAGCCCGGCCGCCAGCCCGCCGAGGTGCGCGGCGTTGTCGATCGAGCCGCCGGATGCGAACCCGAACGCGATGTTGATGATGACCAGCACGACCAGCTGGCTCATGATCCCGCGGCTCTGGCGATCGACCGGGTGGTGCAGGCGGCCGGCCGCGAGCAGGATCCCGAACAACCCGAAGATCGCCCCGGACGCGCCGACCGACGGCACGTCGCCACCGAACACGAAGCTGGCGGTCGAGCCCGCCGCGGCGCAGGCCAGGTAGAAGGCCAGGAAGCGGATGGACCCGTACCAGCGCTCGACGATCGACCCCGACAGCCACAACGCGTACATGTTGAAGATGAGGTGGAGCGGGTCGGTCGGCGAGTGGAGCAGGGTGACGGTCCAGAGGCGCCAGTACTCCCCAGCCGCGACCGCCATCTTGTCCAGCTGCAGCCAGTCGTAGAGACCCTTCTCGGGGGGGTCCGGGATGGTGAACATGGCGGTCACCGAGACGATGACCGTGATCGCGATGAGGATCATCGTCATCGTGATGCGCGGCGCGTCGCCCCGGCTCTTGGCGAAATAACGCTTCGACGCGCGTGTGTTGCCGGTCTCCTTGGCGAGCCAGCCGAGCCGGTTGGCGATCTCGGCCTTGTCCTCGCGCGGCGCACGCTTGTCGGCCTCGCGATAGGCGGCGATGGCTCCCGTCAGGTCCCCGTCCCGGACGCGGGCGGCCGCGACGTTGCGCCAGCCCGTGTAGGTGAACGGGTTCTCGGGCAGCTCGAGCAACGCCTGCCACGTCTGGACCGCGGCCGGCTCGTTGTTGAGCCGGTAGTGCGCCTCGCCGAGGCCGAGCAGCGCGGCGCCCGTGATCGCGGGGTCATCGAACCCGACGACGCGCGAGAAATACCGGCCCGCCTCGGCGAAATCGCCCGACGCCAGGAGGTTGTCGCCGCGCTGGATGAACGTGAGGGCCGCGTCACGGGTGAGTCGCCCGCCGACGCTGGGGCCGGGCATACCCGGCTGCGCGCCCATCTCGCTCATGCCTCGGACTGTACAGGAGCGGGCCGGAGCCGTCGGACGCCTTCAGCCGCGGGCCGCGACGCGAGCCGAGCCGGGGGCCATGGACGGCGGTTCAGGCTCCGTGGACCCGACTAGACTCGGCGGATGTGCGGACGGTTCACCCAGGAGCGGCCGGCGTCGGAGCTGGCCGAGATCTTCGGGGCGGAGCCGCTGGTCGACGATCCCGGCGGGCACTACAACGTGGCGCCGACCGACGAGGGACTGGTCGTCGTCCAGCGCGCGGAACGGCGCGCCGTGACCGCCTACCGCTGGGGGCTCATCCCGCACTGGGCCACGGAGGCCAAGGTCGGGTCGCGGATGTTCAACGCGCGAGCAGAGACGATCACCTCGAGCCCGGCGTTCCGCGATGCATTCATCCGCAAGCGTTGCCTTGTGCCCGTCGATTCGTTCTACGAATGGAAGCGCGAGGGAACGATCCGGCAGCCATACCGGGTGGTCGAACGTCGCGGGCGCCCGCTGGCGCTGGCGGGACTGTGGGCCGGCTGGCGCGACCCGGCGACCGACACGGTCCGGCGCACGTTCACGATCATCACAACCACTCCGAACGACGCCCTGGCGGATCTCCACGACCGGATGCCGGTCGTGGTGGACGAGGACGCCTGGGACCGCTGGCTCGACCCGACGCCGGCCGATCCCGGCGAGCTTCTGGGATTGCTCGTCCCGAACGAGGCGGTGGCGCTCGACGTCTACCCCGTGGAGCGGTTCGTCAACGACGTCCGCCGCGACGGCCCGGAGCTGATCGCGCCGCTTCGGTAGCCGCGGGGCTGCTCAGCCCTCGACCGAGCTCTCGACGGTCTCGCTCCAGCCATCGGAGCCGAGCGAGCCTCGGAACGCGGCCTCGGGTTCCACACCATCGTCGAGCCCGGCCGCGAAATGCCCGACGAAGGCGGCGAAGACGCCATCGGGGTCGGTCTCGGGCGCTTCGAACACGACCGCGTCGGCCGGCAGGCGTTCAGGGACCGGGGAATCGCGCGGCAGGATGACGATCAGCCGGGCATCCCCCCAACCGGCTGCCTCGGCGACCACCGCGGTCGTGGCGCCGTCGACCGGCTCGGCGATGACCAGGACGGCGAACTCGGTCAGGTAGCGAAGGCCGAGCTCGACGTCGGCTGCCTCGAGGGCAGGCCCATCCGTGGCCACCTGCGGCTCGGGAGTGGCGAGCTCGCGCTCGTCGTCGGCATCGTCGATCTCCGTGCCGTCGCGCCCCGGCGGTTCGAGCGGGGTGGCCCGTGTCCCGTCGCGAAGAAGCGCGACGTGACCGACCCCGCCGCGAGCGAGGTCGAGGACGACTGCGTCCGCTGTCGGATCGTCCCCGACCCTGCCGACGAGCTGGACCGGCCGGCCGGCGCCCGCGGCCGAGAGCGCCACGCGCGACGACATCCCCGAAGCGGCGATGGCCTCGTCGACCAGCCGGCCGGTCGGACACCCGATGACGACGATCATCGCGTGAGCCTAACGACCCGCGAGACGCGGCGCGCTAGTCCGAGCCCGATCCCCCACTGCCACCGTCGTCGATGCCGCCTCCCCCGCCACCGCTTCCACCGTGGTCCTCGGTGCCTCGGGGAGTCTCGGTCGGCCTCGGTGTCTGGGTCGGCTGGGCGGTCTTGCCGCTCCCACTGCCACCTCCGCCACCGCCGCCGCCGTGATCGTCGGTCCCGGTCGGCCGGGCAGTCCTCGTCGGCGCGGCAGTCGATCCGCCGCCACCACTGCCGCCACCACTGCCACCACCGCCGCCGTGATCGTCCGTCCCGGTCGGTTCGACGGTCTCGGTCGGCTCCACGGTCTCCGTAGGTTCGGCCGTCTCGCTCGGCTCAGCGGTCTCGGTCGAAGTCGGCGCGATGGTCGGCCCGGGCTGGATGGACCGCGATGGGCCGGCGTCGTGATCCAGGAGGCCACCCACGGTCACAGCCCCGACGGCCGCCAGAGACGAGGCGGCAAGCACCACGATCAACACCAGAGCAAGCGCCTGGGCCCGGACGGCGAACGGACGGCCGCCGGTCGAGGCCACGCCCCAGGCGTCACGGAATGCGAGCGCGAACGCGCCCAGCACTCCGCCGCGAACGGAGCCGCGGGGTCGGACGACGACGCGTGGCACGGGCTCCAGGGCGATCGCCGCCATGACCCGGTCCTCGAACCCGTCGGTCGGCCGGATACCCGCGCTCACGGCGAGCGCCTCCAGCTCCCGCGCCGTCGACAGCGCGTCGGCCGATTCGGCCGGCGACGGGTCCGCTTCGCCCGGGACGCGGAGCTCGGCCGGGTCGAACGGTCGATACGGGCCGCTCATGCCTCGCCCCCGGCCTCGACGACGCTTCGCAGCCGGAGCAGGCCGCGGCGGAGATGGGTCTTCACGGTCGGCACCGGCCGCTCGGTCTGGCGAGCGATCTCGTCGAGCGACAGCTCCCCGAAGAAACGCAGCGTGACGACCTCGCGATACGGCTCAGGCAGCGCTGCGACTGCCATCCGCAGCTCCGCCTCGCGTTCGCCGCGGAGCGCAAGCATGGCCGGATCGGTCCGGGGCCTCTCGGCGACGCCCTGGGCATCCGCCGCAGCCGAGGCTGCAGCCGAGGCCGCATCCGTGGCCGGACCCCCACCCGATGCCGTCGGATCGAGCCACGTGACCTGGCGGCGCTGGCCGACCTGGCGGAGCGAGATCCGGACCGCGATGCGTGTCAGCCATGCACCGAATGGCCCATCGCCACGCCAGCCGGCGAGCGATCGGTAGGCGGTCACGAATGCCTCCTGGGCAGCATCCTCGGCCTCGTGCAGGTCGCCCAGGATCCGGTGGCAGGCCCGCACGACGGCGGCCGCCTCACGGTCGACGAGGTGTCGATAGGCATCACGGTCCCCGGCGAGGACGGCATCGACGATCGCGCGCTCATCGCGTTGATCATCCGAGGCGGTGGTCGTATCGTGGATCGGCCGACTCCGGTCGCCCGGGCCGTCGTCCGGATGGGACGCCGAAGCCCGGCTCGCCTCCATGATGAAGGAGGTCGAGCCGAGCCACGGCCCCCGGGTCCACTCGGACACCGATGGGACGCCTGAATCCCGCCAGGTCAGTCGTCGCCGCCACCGTGATGGCCGCCGTCGTCGGAACCGTCGTGGCCTCCCTGGCCGCCATCGTCGCCGCCATGGTCGTCACTCGGCTCGGCGGTCTCGGTCGGCTCCGGCGTCTCGGCCGCATGGTCGCCGTGATCGTCGGTGGCCTCGGGAGCACCGTTGTCACCACTGCCAGTCGAGCCCGGGCCGCTGTTCGCGCCCTGGTGGCCGCTGGTTGCTCCGTGGTCGTCCGTCGCCTCGGGATGGTCGGTCGGGTCGACGCCGTTGTCGTCGCCCGGCTCCGCGGTCTCGGCAGGTTCGGCGGTCTCGGTCGGCTCGGCTGTCTCGGCAGGTTCGGCGGTCTCCGTCGGTTCGGCGGTCTCAGCCGGTTCGGCGGTCTCAGCCGGTTCGGCGGTCTCCGTCGGTTCGGCGGTCTCGGTCGGCTCCGCGGTGGAGCTCGCCGATGCCGGCGAGTCCCCGCGTGACGGGTTCAGGCCCTCGGCCGCGAAGGCCGCCCCGGCGACCAGGAAGATCGAGACCACGGCCACACCCAGACCGCGGGCCAGCTTGACGTCGTTGCGCATCGGTTGTCGTCTCCATCGGTGTGCTGGTCGGATGACCCGCGTCTACACACCTGAGGCGACCTGCTGCGAAAAGGTTTCAGCCCTCGCCGGTGGGCTCCTCGTCGAGGCCCGGCACGTCCGGGTCCTCGGCTCCCTCCGTCGGACCCACCTGGTCCTCATCGTCCACCGGCTTCATGGCTGCCTCGGGCTCGAGTGGTCCCGCCGCGGCCGGACCCTCGTCGCGTTCGATGACCAACGGCCCGAGGTTCGCAGCCTCGAGCGCCTCGCCGAACGCGTCCACGTCGCCGACGAGCACGATCGCCGCGTCGTCGACGTGGAGGTGCGCCCGGGCCGCCGCGGCGATCGCAGCCGTGTCGACCGCCTCGATCATGGCGCGATAGCCGATCAGCTCCTCGACGCCGAGGCCATGGACGGCAAGGCTGCCGATCGACCCGACGACGGCCCCGGCAGTCTCGAACCGGAGCGGGAAGACGCCGATCAGGAAGTCGCGCGCCGCCGCCAGCTCGGCGTCTGTCACCGTCGTGTCTCGCATGCGGGTGAGCTCGGCGACCGTGTCGACGATGGCCGGCACGGTCACCTCGGTGTTGACGGCCGCCCGTGCGGCGAACGGCCCGGCCCCGCGCCTCATGTCGAACCCGGCGCTGGCGCCGTAGGTGTAGCCCTTCTCCTCGCGCAGCTTCATGTTGAGTCGCGAGTTGAACAGCCCGCCGAGGATGGCACCCATCACCGACACCGCGTGGAAGTCGTCGATCCGGCGTGGCAGCCCGCGATGGCCGACCCGGATCTCGGTCTGGACCGCGCCGGGCCGGTGGACGACGCGGACGATCCGACCGCGTGGGGACCCGGTGTCGACGATCGGCGTGCTTGCAGCAGAGACGGTCGCGCTCCCGATCCAGGACCCGAACAGCCGCTCGGCAAGCTCGATGACGTCCTGGTCGCCAAGGTCGCCACCGACCACCAGGGTGGCCCGAGCCGGGTCGAGCAGACCGATGTATGCCCGCCGGAGGTCGGCCGCGGTCAGCACTTCGACCGTCTCGCGGATCCCGCCCGACAGGCGATGGTATGGCGACGACGGAGCGTAGATGGTGCCGATGAACACCTCGTCCACCCGCCGGCGCGGGTCGGCCTTGGCCTGGAGCAGGTCGTTCAGCCGCTCGTCGCGAAGACGCTCAACCTCATGCTCGGGAAAGGTCGGTCGGAGCAGGACCTCGGCCGCCAGCTCGAGGGCGGGCGCCAGGCGCTCAGCCGGCACGTCCACGCTGACCGACAGGGCATCCCAGCCGGCGTCGGCGTGGAGCGACGCGCCGAGCCGCTCGGTCGCCTCGACCAGCGCGATGGCGTCGTACGCCTCGGTACCCTCGGACAGGGCACGCGCGGCGAGGAACGTCGCGCCCGCCTTGTCGGCCGGTTCCTCGGAAATGCCGCCGGCCAGGATCAGCGACGCAGAGACGAGGGGCCGCCCCGGCAGATCGACCACGAGGACCGACAGGCCATTCGACAGCCGATCCCCGTGCACCGACGGGAACTCGTACGAGCGGGGTGCACCCGGCTTCGGCCGCTCGGCGACGACCGGGCCGTCGCGGCCCGCGTCCAGCGTCGCGCTCATGCCGCCACCTCACCGTCGTCGGCGGCCTCGGTCGCCTCGTCGGTCGGCAGTGCCACGTCGTCGGCGGTGAACCCCTCCGGCAGGTAGGTCAGCACGATCCGGTTGTCGGCCCGGAACACGTCCCGCGCGGCATCGCGGATCGCCTCCGGCGTGACCGCCAGGTAACGGGGCAGCATCCGGTTGATGAGATCTGGCTGGTCGAACAGCGTCGCGTACATCGACAGTCGGTCGGCGCGTTCCTCGACGCGCTGCAGGGCACCGAGCTCGTCGGCCTCGGTCAGCGCCTTGGCTCGGGCCAGCTCGTCATCGGTGACGAGCTCGGTCGTCAGGCGTTCCAGCTCCTCGTGCAGGGCGGCCTCGACCCTCGCGACCGAGACGTCCGGCCGCACGGTCGCCCAGCCGGCCGTGATGGACGCGCCACCGACGAAGCCGAGCGTGAAGATCGCGACGTCCTGGGCGATCTGCTCGTCGCGCACGAGTCGCCGGTTGAGCCGGCTGCCCTTGCCGCCTGAAAGGATCTGGCCGGCCAGGTCGAGCGCATCGAGCCGCGGGTCACCGAAGACGGGCGCCCGATAGCCGACGTGGACGCGCGGTAGCGGCACCTTGTCGAAGACCGTTTCGCGCCGCTCCCCGCCGAGCGTCGGTGGGAGCGACAGGTCGCCGAGGGGCGGGATGTCCGGGTTGGCCGGGATCGCCCCGAAGTACCGCTCGGCGGCGGCCAGCACGGCGTCGGTCTCGACGTCGCCGACGACCGACACCACCGCATTGTTGGGCGCGTAGTAGGTCCGGAAGAACTCGCTGACGTCCTCGACGGTCGCCGCGTCGAGATCGTCCATCGAGCCGATGGTCGAGTGGTGGTACGGATGCTCGGGCGGGAACAGATGCGCCTGGAGCTTCTCCTGGAACGAGCCGTACGGCCGGTTGTCGTACGACCAGCGCTTCTCGTTCTTGACGACCTCGCGTTGGTTGTCGAGGTTCTCCTGGCTGAGAGCGTCGAGCAGCGTCGCCATCCGGTCGGCCTCGAGCCACAGCGCGAGATCGAGCTGATGTGCCGGCATCGTCTCGAAGTAGTTGGTGCGATCGAGCCAGGTCGATCCGTTCATCGTCCCGCCGGCGGCCTGGACCAGCGCGATGTGCTCGGCCTTGGCGACGTGACGGGAACCCTGGAACATGACGTGCTCGAACAGGTGGGCGAAACCGGTCTTGCCCGGGACTTCGTGCTTCGAGCCGACGTCGTACCAGAGGTTGACCGCGACCACGGGGGCCAGGTGGTCCTCGGCCACGATGACCCGCAGGCCGTTGGACAGTCGCTGGTCGCTGAACGCGACCTCGGGAACGGTGGTGGGCACGCGTGACCTCACGGTTGGGCGGCGTCGGCCGCGTCGGATCGTCACGACGATCGTACCGCCTGCACCGGCGCCGCGCGGTCGGGCCCGACCCGCACGTCGGATCGGGAACGTTTGTAGACTCGCGGCATGGTCCGTCAGAGGTTGGGGCGACTCTCCGCGTGGGTCATTGCGGCATCCGTCGCGGTCCTGCTGCTGCCGGGGCTCGTGTCGGCACACTCCGAGCTGGTCAGCTCCTCGCCCGCGTCGGGGGCGAACGTGTCGTCTCCCTACACCGGTCCGATCATCCTGACCTTCTCCGAGCACCTCGCGAGCGGGAGCAAGGCCGACCTGGTCGATCCGACCGGCGCGACCATCGCCAGCGCCGCGGTCGATGCGAACGCGATGACCATGACGTTCACGCTGACAAGTCCGCTGACGCCCGGCGACTACCAGGTCAAATGGGTGAGCATCGCCGATGACGGCGATGTCCTGCGCCAGCCCATCGTGACGTTCACGGTCGCCGCGAACGCCTCACCGGCGGACAGCGCGAGTGCCGCGGCCTCGGCCGGACCGAGCGCCACGGCGGAGGCGACGACGGCCGCATCCGCTGCCCCGACGCCGGCGCCATCGCCGGACCCGAACGACACCGGGAACGGCAGCGACGTCGTCATCCCGATCATCGTCGCCCTGATCGTGCTCGGGGCCGGCGCGGCGTACCTGCTCACCCGCCGCAACCGCCCGACCGACCCAACGTGACCGGCGGCCGGAGGGGGCGCCTCGCCGCACGCGTCGGCTCGACGCTCGGCCTTGCCCTCGGGCTCGCACTCGTCCTGCCGGCGGCGGCCGCCGCGCACACGCTCAACCCGACCTACGAGAGCCGGCTGCCGCTGGCGGTCTACCTGGTCGGGGCGGCCCTGACCGTCGCCCTGTCGTTCGCCTTCGTGATCGTCCGCGACGTCCGCGCGACGCCGCCCGTCCTCGATCAGGTCGGGACGCTCCCGCCGGCGTGGCTGCGCTACCTGCTCCGCGCGATCGGCCTGTTCGGCTGGGTCTGGATCATCGCCCAGGGCATCGCCGGCGGGTCGAGCGACGCCGACGTCTCGTCGCTCTTCCTGTGGGTCTACGGCTGGGTCGGGCTCGCCATCGTGTGCGCCATCGTCGGTCCGGCCTGGCACTTCATCGACCCGTTCTCGACTCTCCATGACATCGCGGCGGCCGTCCTCCGGGCGGCCCACGTCCAGGGCTGGGCGATCGCCGACTACCCCGAGCGGCTCGGGCGCTGGCCGGCGACGATCGGCTTCGCGTTCTTCGTCTGGCTCGAGCTGGTCGTGATGGGCGGCCCGTCGACGCTGTTCATCGTGCTCGTCGGCTACACGGTCTACACGCTCGCGATGATGGGCCAGTTCGGGCGAGACGAATGGCGGTCGCGCGGCGAGACATTCACGGTCTGGTTCCGGCTGCTCGGCCGACTGGCCTATTTCCGCCTCGTGGACGAGACCGGGCGTGTCCATTCACGGACGTTCGGGAGCGGCCTGCTCGAGCCGGGCTGGAGCGGCGCCGATATCACGCTCGCGGCCTTCGGCGTGTCGTCGATCATCTTCGACGGCCTGTCCCAGACCGAGGTGTTCTTCAACGTGTTCGGCGCCCCGGGCATCGCGGTCCGGACGCTGCTGCTCGCCGCTTGGCTCGCGATCGTGGTTGCGCTGGCTTTCGCGGTTGCGCGGACGGTCGGGCTCGGCGCGATCGGCGCAGGGTTGATCCCGATCGCCCTCGGCTACCTCATCGCCCATTACTTGACCTACCT
The DNA here is from genome assembly GCA_963797685.1 of uncultured Chloroflexia bacterium. Classification (GTDB taxonomy): domain Bacteria; phylum Chloroflexota; class Limnocylindria; order Limnocylindrales; family CSP1-4; genus SPCO01. The sequence continues at coordinate 33,755 of CAWCQK010000013.1, forward strand.
GCTCATCGACGGGCAGCGGATCATCATCGCCGTGTCCGACCCGTTCCAGAAGGGTTGGGACCTGTTCGGCACGGCGTTCTTCAGCCCGACCGGGGCCTGGCTGCCGCCGGGGCTGGTCTGGACGGTCCAGCTCGCCGCTGTGGTCGGTGGCCACATGCTCGGCGCGTGGGGCGGCCATGTCGTCGCCGCGGCCGATGCGCCTCGCGGCATCACCACCAGAGACCTGCGGTTCCGTCAGCTCCCGTTGGCGGTGGTCATGGTCAGCCTCACGACACTGACCCTGTGGTCGCTCGGCCAGGCGATCATCGTCGCTCCCACCACAGGCTCGACTGGAGTGAGCCCGGTCACGGCGGTCGTCGCCCCCGTGGTGCGGCACCCAGGAGACTAAGTCCAGCCGAGGGTCACGCTGGCGCGGCCGCCAGTGATGCCGCCGGCACCCACTCGTCGAGCGACCGGACCTGCGACAGCCGGCCGGCGATCTCGGGATCCAATGCCTCCGCAGCCGCGACCGCGGTCTCCATCGCGGTCAGGCACAGGATGCCCTCGGCGGTCGCCGCGAGCCGGATGTCCACCGCGTCGCGCACGGCACCTGACCGCGGGGTCGGGGTGTTGACGACGAGACGCACCTCGCCCGACGCGATGAGGTCGAGGATCGGGACCTCGCCGGCGGCCTCGTCGGCGGCTTCGCCGAGCTTCGCGACCGGTCGGGCGTCGTAGCCCGCCTCGGCGAGAGCCGCGCGCGTGCCCGGAGTCGCCGCGATGCGATAGCCCGCACCTGCGAGCGCGGCAGCCAGCCGGCCGAGCGTCCCCTTGTCACGATCCGCGATCGACAGCAGCGCGAGCGCACCGTCGGCGCCCGGCCGTGGCGGGACGAGCGCCGCGCCGAGCAGCGCCTTGGCCAGGGCAACGCGCGGGTCGGTGTGGATGCCGATGACCTCGCCGGTCGACTGCATGCCCGGCCCGACCGACGGGTCCACGCCGCGCAGCTTGGCGGTCGAGAAGGCCGGCGCCTTGACCGCGACGAACGCCGGCGGCGGCAGGTGCCCGCCGTCCCAGCCAAGCTCGGGCAGCGACGCTCCGAGCGAGATCCGGACGGCCAGCTCGACCATCGGGACGCCCGTGACCTTGGACAGGAACGGCACCGTGCGCGAGGCGCGCGGGTTGACCTCGATCAGGTAGACACCGTCATCGCGGACGATGAACTGCGCGTTGACCAGGCCGCGCGCCCCGAGCGCAAGCACGATCCGCTCCATCGTCGCCACGATCAGTGCCTGGTCGCCGTCCGAGACCGTCTGCGGCGGGAAGATCCCGACCGAGTCGCCCGAGTGGACGCCGGCCCGTTCGACGTGCTCGAGGAGTCCCGGGATGAGGACGCGCTCGCCATCCGACACCACGTCCACGTCCACCTCGATACCCTCGAGGTAGCGGTCGATGCGGACCGGCCGGTCGGGATCGACCACCGTCGCCGCCGCAAGCTGACGGGCGAGGTCCGTCGGCGAGTAGCAGAAGTCGATGGCGAGGCCGCCGATGACGAACGACGGCCGGACGATGACCGGGTAGCCGATCCGCTCGGCGAGGGTCAGCGCCTCCTCGACCGAGTGCGCCATCCCACCCTCGGGCTGCGGGATCCCGAGCCTGTCGAGCAGCGCCGAGAAGCGGGTCCGCTCCTCGGCCTGGTCGATCGCTTCGAGTGTCGAGCCGAGCAGCGGCACGCCACCGGCGGCGAGCGGCCCGGCGAGATTGAGGGGCGTCTGGCCGCCGTAGGCGACGACGGCGGGCAGGAGGTCGGTCACCTCTCCGGGGTCACCGGCGTCGCCCGAGCCGCCGATGCCGTCGGGACTCTCGGCATCGATGACGCTCCGCACGCTCTCCGGGTCCAGCGGCTCGAAGTAGAGCCGCGTCGAGGCGTCGAAGTCGGTCGACACCGTCTCGGGGTTCGAGTTGATCATGACCGCGCTCCAGCCGGCACGGCGGAGCGTGTCGGCCGCTTGGACGGCGCAGTAGTCGAACTCGATCCCCTGCCCGATGCGGACCGGGCCCGAGCCGATGACCAGGGCCGCAGGCCGGGCGACCGGCTGCGCCTCGGGGACCGACCCGGCGGCCGCGTAGGTCGAGTAGAAGTACGGGGTCTCGGCCGCGAACTCCGCGGCGCACGTGTCGACCATGGCGTAGCCCGGCCGCAGACCGAGTGCCAGCCGGGCGGCCCGGATCGCCCCCTGGTCCGTGCCGGCAAGCTCAGCCAGCTCCCGGTCGCCGAAACCGGCGCGCTTGACCGTGGCGAGCAGGGCCGCCGCCACGGGATCGGCCGGGTCCATCAGCCGCGGCCCGATGTCCGCCACCTCTGCCTCGAGCGCGACGTTGCGACCCATCTCGGCCAGGAACCAGGCGGCGATCCCGGTCGTTTCCCGGACGACCGCCTCGGGAACGCCCCGGCGCAGCAGGCCGAGGATCCGCCACAGCCGGCTGTCGGACGGCTCGAGGAACTGCTTGAGCACGATCGGGGCCGCTGTCCGCTGCGCGTGGCGGGTCGATTCGCAGGCGCGCCCCGCCTCGTCGACCCAGCGGATCGGCTCATCGGCGTCGGGGTCTCCGCCGTAGACGCCCTCGAGGTAGTCGAGCGCCGGACGCCAGCCGGCGTCCTCGGCCAGTGGCCCGACGCCCGCCTGTTCGAGTCCGCGGAGCGCCTTGTTGAGCGCCGAGCCGAACGTCCGGTCGATGGCCATGACCTCGCCCGTCGCCTTCATCTGGCTGCCGAGCGTGCGGTCCGCACCGGGGAACTTGTCGAACGGGAAGCGCGGCAGCTTGACGACGACGTAGTCGAGCGCGGGCTCGAACGCCGCGACGGTCGTGCCGGTCACCACGTTCGGGATCTCGGCCAGCCGCCGGCCGATGGCGATCTGGGCCGCGACGCGGGCGATCGGATAGCCCGTCGCCTTGGATGCGAGCGCGGACGAGCGGCTGACCCGCGGGTTGACCTCGATGACGGCGTAGTCGGTGGAGTCCGGCGACAGCGCGAACTGGACGTTGCAGCCACCCTCGACCCCGAGTGCCCGGATGATCGCCAGCGCGGCGCTGCGGAGTCGCTGGTGGACCGCGTCGGTCAGCGTCTGGACGGGCGCGACCACGATCGAGTCGCCAGTGTGGACGCCGAGCGGATCGACGTTCTCCATGCCGCACACGGCGATGCAGGTGTCGTCGGCATCGCGCATGACCTCGTACTCGATCTCCTGCCAGCCGACGAGGCAGCGCTCGACCATGACCTGGCCGATGGGGCTGGCCCGCAGCCCGGCGCGGACCCGTTCGCGGTAGGCCGGTTCGGTCTCGACGATCCCGCCGCCTGTGCCGCCCAGCGTGAACGCCGGCCGCACGATCGCGGGCAATCCGATGGTCGTGAGCGCCTCGTCCGCCGCGCTGTCGCGTGCGTCCTGTGTCGCGCCCCCGACGATGAAGCTGGGCGCGTACGGCTGGCCGATCCGGTCGAGCAGGTCACGGAACGCCTCGCGGTCCTCGGCCATGCGGATGGCCTCGAGCGGCGTCCCCAGCAGCCGGATCGGATGTCGCTCGAAGACGCCCGCATCGGCCATCGCGGCCGTCAGGTTGAGCGCGGTCTGGCCGCCCAGCCCGGCCAGCAGCCCCTCGGGTCGCTCCCTGGCGATGACGGCCTCGACCGCCTCGACCGTCAAGGGCTCGAGGTAGATGACATCGGCCACCGACGGGTCGGTCATGATCGTGGCCGGGTTCGAGTTGACGAGGATCGTTCGGACGCCCTCCGCGCGCAGCGCGCGACAGGCCTGCGTTCCCGCGTAGTCGAACTCGGCCGCCTGGCCGATGACCACCGGACCCGAGCCGAGGATCAGGACCGAGGCCGGCTTCTGGCCAGGCGGTGTCATGACCGGGTCTCTCGCCGTGCGGTCGCCGCGACCACGAACCGGTCGAAGACCGCCAGCGCATCGAGCGGACCCGGTGCTCCCTCGGGGTGGTACTGGACCGTCTCGATCGGAAGTGTCGCGTGCCGCAGCCCTTCGACCGAGCCGTCGTTGAGGTTGACCTGGCTGACACGGAAGCCCGATGCGGGCGGCAGCGACCCGCCGACGACCTGGACCTCATGGTTCTGGGCGGTCACCTGGACGAGGTCGAGCTCGAGGTCGCGGACGGGATGGTTCGCGCCGTGGTGCCCGAAGCGCAGACGGGTCGTCTCGGCGCCCGCCGCCCGCGCGACGATCTGGTGGCCGAGGCAGATGCCGAGCAGCGGGCGGCCATCGTCGATGATCGCCTTCGCGAGTGCGACGGGGCCGTCGAGGCGGGCGGGATCCCCGGGACCCGGCGACAGGATGAGCCCGTCGATATCGGGGGCGAGGGCGACCGCCGTCGAGATCGTGTGGGGCAGGATCCGGACTCGCGCGCCGCGTCGGCGCATCGCGAGGACGATGTTCGACTTGAGGCCGAAGTCGACGATCCCGATGAGCGGACCGCCGTCCTCCTGTCGGCCGACGTCCATGATCGATGACGGCGAGACCTGCCCGACGAAGTCCTGGTCCTCCCAGCGGGTGACCGCGCGCGCCGCCTCCACCGCGGCGTCCCGATCGACCTCGCCCGGCGCGGTCACGATCCCGCGCATGCATCCGTTCGCGCGCAGGTGTCGCGCGAGTGCGCGCGTGTCCACCCCGGCGATCGCCGGGATCGCGGCGTCGCGCAGGAGCGCCGCGAGCTGGCGGGCATCGTCGAGGACGGCGGCCGTCGCATTGGCCACGACCAGGGCCCGCAACCAGGGCCGGATCGACTGGTCGTCTGCGGCCAGGCGCCCGTAGTTGCCGATCAACGGGTAGGTCATGACCACGACCTGGCCGGCATAGGAAGGGTCGGTGCAGACCTCCTGGTAGCCGGTCTGGCTGGTGTTGACGACGAGGTCGCCACCGGCCGATACGCCGGCCCCGAACGCGACACCGGGGAAGACCGTCCCGTCCTCGAGCGCCAGCAATGCGGAACCGAAGTCACCGATCCGCGGGTCGACGACCGCACTCGTCCGAGGTGCCGGTGGCAAGGGTCGGGCGATCACGCGGCCCCGGACAAAACAAACCCACCGGCCTCGGCGGCTCGGTGGGCGGGCGCGTGCGCAGACATCGGTGCCTCCTTCGCCGGCCTCACGGGACCGGTACGCCAGCCTCACAGGACCGGCCTTGAAAGGACATCGTCAGGGTAGCATCCGGGCAGTCGGTCCGCAGCGCGGTCTCGGTTGCCTGCCCGCCGGATCCGAGCCGGCGGCAGGATCCGGGCCGCTACGTCGTTACGTCCAATGCCTCGAAATGCGTGATCTGCAGATCCTCGATCAGGTCCTCGGTCCCGGGGAGCAGGCGCGGCCGCTCCAGATGAGGTCCCGTCCAGACGTACATCGCGGCGACGTCCCGCCACTCCTCGAACAGGATGACCTCCTCGAGGTTGCCGACCAGCCGCCGCGCGAGCTTGACGTAGACCAGTCCGTCGTGAGCGTGGAGGAGCGGCAGCTGCTCGCGCATGAGGTCATGCACGCGCCCCGAATTCTGCGTGGACACTGTCGCGGTGAGGACGCGGACGATCACACGCTCAGGGTAGCGGCAACGTGGGTGCCACTCCAGCCGATCGCGCCCTGGCGACCCGCGTCATGGTGCGCAGTTACGACGGCTGCGGAAGGATGCCCGAGTTGCCCGTCGGCACGAACAGGGGCACGAGCACAAGCCCGATGAAGGCGATGAGGATGATCACCACGAGCACCCGTCCCCATTTGGTGTCCATCTGGCGAGTGTAGTCGGCGATCGGGACGGCGAGACGCCGCGGAACGGACTGACACCATCCTCGGCTTGAGGAGGCCGGCACCGCGTAGGTGGTACGCCGGGTGGTACGTGGCGAATCACAGACCCCGACGGAAGCCCGCCGGGGTCATTTCGTGCTTGGAAAGTGGTGAGCCCGGACAGACTTGAACTGTCAACCCGCTGATTAAGAGTCAGCTGCTCTGCCATTGAGCTACGGGCCCACGGTTTCGCGCAACGTGTGTGGCTCGCTCGTCGGAGACTTGACTCCACCGTTCGAACCGAGCGACGAGGGGCTTCGCGGACCCGATCTCGAACGTCCAGACGATACCCACATCACCGAGCACTGGGGCGGATGGTACCGCAGCCATCGACTTCGGGGCCAGCGGTCGCCGGCTGCGCACGCGATCTACGAGCGGCCGACCCGACCAAGGCGATGCCCCGCGCTCCCCCCGGAGGCGCGGGGCATCATCGATCCGCTGGTTACGGCCGGATAGCCACCTTCAGCACGCCGTCGCGGCGGTTGCTGAACAGGTCGTACGCCTCGACGATGTCGTCGAGGGCGAAGCGATGCGTGATGAGCGGCAGCGGGTCGAAGCGACCCGACTGGACGGTTGCGATGAGCCGCCGCATGCGCTCCTTGCCGCCCGGGCAAAGGGTGGTGACGACGCGGTGCCCACCAAGGCCAGCCGCGAATGCGTCGTACGGCATCTCGAGCTTGCCCGAGTAGACGCCGAGGCTCGACAGCGTGCCACCTGGTCGCAGGCATCGCAGCGCGTTCTCGAACGTGCCTTGCGTTCCGAGCGCCTCGACAGTCACGTCGGCCCCGCCGCCAGTGAGCCGCTTGACTTCGGCGACGACATCGACCTGGGTGAAATCGAGGGCGACGTCCGCTCCCATCCGCTTGGCCATCTCGAGTCGGACCGGGTCGCTGTCGACGCCGATGACGAGCGAGGCGCCCATCAGCTTGGCGCCGGCCGTGGCGCAGAGGCCGATCGGGCCCTGGGCGAAGACGACGACCGCGTCGCCGATCTTCACGCCGCCCGATTCGGGGCCGCTGAAGCCGGTCGAGGCGATGTCGGCGAGGAGGACGACCTGCTCGTCCGTCACGTCGTCCGGGATGAGCGTCAGGTTCGCCTGGGCAGACGGGACGAGGAGGTACTCGGCCTGCGCCCCGTCGATCGTGTTGCCGAAGCGCCAGCCACCGAGGGCCTCGAAGCCGTCGCCGTGCCCACACTGGCTGAGATTCCCGGACAGGCAGGCGCGGCACTGGCCGCACGGCGTGATCGCACCGACGAGCACGCGTTGCCCGACCTCGTAGCCGGTGACGCCGGCGCCGAGCTCGTCGATGACGCCCACCGGCTCGTGGCCGATGATCAGCCCCGGGCGGACGGGGTACTCACCTCTGAGGATGTGGATGTCGGTGCCGCAGATCGTCGTCGTGGTCACGCGGATGACGGCTTCGCCGACGCCGGCTCGTGGCTTTGGAACGGATTCGACGCGGATGTCGCCGGGGCCGTGGAAGACGGTCGCACGCATCGTAGCCGTGACCGGAGTCCGGTCGGCGGGTTTCGATGAGAGTCATGGTGGACCTCCATATCAGTCAGTCAGGGCGGGACGGGTCGCGCATCGTGTGGCCAGCCGGCCGCCTGCCACTGGCCATCCTGGGCGCCTGCGCCGTCTGTCGACTTAGGGCCGAACGTCACGCCCGACCGGGACCCGGGTGCGCATCGGTGCCCGGCCGGCAAGACAACCTGCCAAGGAACAAGATGCTTGCGACCGACGCCTGGCCTGCCTGACCAGCGCGACG
>CAWCQK010000014.1:0-62608 GCA_963797685.1 uncultured Chloroflexia bacterium
CGGATGTGCGCCGCCGTCCTGCCCGGGATGTGGGACGCTGTCCGCGCGGTGTGCGAGCGCTGGGGACTCCCGGTGGCGGTGATCGGGCGGGTCACGACGGACGGCGACATCACGGTGGTGACCGGCGGGCTGGAGTCCGACGGCCGGCCGTCGCCGGGCGCCCGCGCCCTGGCCCGCATCCCGGCCCGCGCCCTGACCAGCGACGCGATCGTCCACCAGCGGATCGCGGCCGCCTCCGACCCGCACCCGGGGCACCCAGGTATCCGGCGCCCCGGCCGCCGTCAACGACCGCCTCCCGGAGCGTGGCATGGACCCAGGCGCGGTCCTCCTCGCCCTGCTCGGGTCCGTCCAACCTGGCCTCGCGCCACGCCGTCTTCGAGCAGTACGACTCGACGGTCTGGGCGCCGACACCGTGGCGGGTCCGGGACGCGGCGCCGCGGTGCTGCGAGTGGAGGGGCACCTCGGAAGGCGCTGGTCGCCACGACGGACGGCAACCAAGCGGTCGCGGCGGTGGATCCGTGGCTCGGGGGCCGCTCTGGGTCGGTCGCCGAGGCGACCCGCAACGTGTCGATCACCGGCGCACGGCCGCTGGGCGTCACGAACTGCCTCAACTACGGCGACCCGACCCGGCCGACGGCTTTCTGGCAGCTGTCCGAAGGCGTCCGCGGGGTCGGCGACGCGTGCCGGGCGCTCGGGCTGCCCGTCACCGGGGGCAACGTGTCGCTCTACAACGAGTCGCCGGCAGGGGCGATCGTACCGACCGCCGAGATCGGCGTGGTCGGTCTCCTCGACGACATCGACACCCTCGTCGGTCCCGCCTTCGAGCGCGTCCACGACGCCATCGTGCTCGTCGGCGATGTGGTCCCGGGACTGGTCGGGTCCGCCTACGCCGCCCTGGCGGGTGGTGCGAGCGAGGACGACCCGCCGGCCCTCGACCTCGGTCGCGAAGCTGCCGTGCAGGCGTTCGTCCGCGAAGCCATCGCCCGCGGCCTGGTCGCCTCGGCGCAGGACGTGTCGGGCGGCGGCCTCGCCGTCGCGCTCGCCGAGTGCGCGATGTGGGGCGGTCAGGGCGCCACGGTCCACATCGCGGTCGACCACTCGCCGGCGGTTGACCTGTTCGGGGAGAGCCCGTCACGGCTGGTCCTGACCTGTCGCCCCCGCTACGCGGCTGCGCTCGAGCTGCTGGCGCGCCAGCACGGCCTCCCGGTCGCGACGGTCGGCACGGTCGGTGGCGATCGGCTCGTGGTCGAGCTGTTGATGGCGGGCGCGACCGGAAACGTCGAGGACCGCGGCGGCGGAGTCGCCGACGCGCTCGAGGTCCCCTGCGCGACCTCCGCCACGCGTGGGACCACGGCCTCGCTCGTGCGCTCGGCTGGGAGGGCTGACCGATGTGTGGCGTGTTCGGGGTCGTGCTGCCGAGCGGGAGCCAACGAGGCCGCCTCGATCGCGGCGCTCGGTCTGTTCGCGCTCCAGCACCGCGGCCAGGAATTGGCCGGCCTGGCGGTCAGCGACGGCGAGCAGCTGATGCTCTACAAGGATCTCGGGATGATCAGCTCGGTCCTCGACGAGCGGCGGCTGCCGAGCCTGCGCGGCCAGCTGGCGATCGCCCATTGCCGTTACTCGACGACCGGCTCGACCATCTGGGAGAACGCCCAGCCGACCTATCGGCTCGGGCCACGCCGCGCGCTCGCGATCGGGCACAACGGCAATCTCGTCAACACGCGCGAGCTGCTCGACCAGCTCACGGGTGGTCGCGCGCGGCTGCCCGCCTCGACCGACACGGAGCTCCTGACCGCGCTCCTCGCCGACGAGCCCGCGGCCGACACGGTCGAGGCGCTCCAGCGCGTCCTGCCCCGTGTCCGCGGCGCCTACAGCCTCGTCATCCTCGATGAGCGCCGGGTCATCGGCGTCCGCGACCCGTTCGGCTTCCGGCCGCTGGTCCTCGGGCGGCTGCCGCGGGCGAGCGAGAACGGCGCCGATGACGGCCTCTGGCACGGCGACGACGCCGACGCCGGCTGGTGCCTGTCGTCCGAGACGGCCGCCCTCGACATCGTCGGCGCCGAGTACGTCCGCGATGTCCAGCCCGGCGAGATGGTCATCCTCGAGCGCGGCCAGGCGCCCCGGTCCGTGCGGTTCGCGGCGGCGACGCCCGCCCTGTGCGTCTTCGAGCTGATCTATTTCGCGCGGCCCGATTCGTACATGGAGGGGCGCAACCTGTATGAGGCGCGGCGCCGGATGGGCGTCCAGCTCGCGCTCGAACATCCCGTCGAGGCCGACCTGGTGATGCCGGTCCCCGACACCGGTGCCCCCGCGGCGGCCGGCTACGCGGAGGCGTCAGGGCAGCCGTTCCGCGAGGGGATGTATCGCAACCGATACGCCGGCAGGACGTTCATCCAGCCGTCGGCCGGGCTCCGCCATCGGGGGGTCACCATCAAGCTCAACCCGTTGCGGGAGGTGGTCAACGGCAAGCGGCTGATCGTCGTCGATGATTCGATCGTGCGCGGGACCACGACCGCGCGGATCGTCGAGCTGCTGCGCAAGGCCGGCGCGACCGAGGTCCACGTCCGGATCAGCGCTCCGCCGATCTACCACCCGTGCTTCTACGGCATCGACACGCAGATCGAGACCGAGCTCATCGCCGCGACGCACACGGAGCCCGAGATCCGCGACTTCATCGGCGCCGATTTGCTCGGGTACCTGTCGATCCGCGGCGTGCTGGCGGCCCTCGACCTGCCGTACGAGCGGTTCTGCTTCGCCTGCTTCGACGGCCACTATCCCGAGCCCGTGCCGTACGACGCCGCGAGCCGCAAGTTCGTGCTCGAGGAGGCGGTGATCCGCTGATGGCCGGTGCGAAGGGCACCTCGGACCGGACGGCCTACCTGACCTCCGGGGTCGACGTCGCGGCCGGCGAGCGGGCAGTGGACCTGATGCGCGCCCACGTCGAGTCGACCCGCCGGCCCGAGGTCGTCGGCGGGCTCGGCGGGTTCGGGGGCGCCATCTCGATCCCGGCCGGCTATCGCGAGCCGCTGCTGGTGGCCTCCACCGACGGCGTCGGGCACGAAGACGGCGATCGCACGCGCGCTCGGACCGCTACGACACGATCGGCGTCGACCTCGTCGCGATGTGCGTCGACGATGTCGTCTGCTGCGGCGCCGAGCCGCTGGCGTTCCTCGACTACATCGCGGTCGGTCACGTCGTCCCCGAGTGGGTGGCCGAGCTGGTCGGGTCGGTCGCGGCGGGCTGCCGCGACGCGGGCTGCGCGCTCATCGGCGGCGAGACGGCGGAGCATCCGGGGCTGATGGACGAGGATGAGTTCGACGTGTCGGGCTGCTGCGTCGGGGTGGTCGAGCGCGGCGACGTCATCGACGGGTCCGCCGTCCGCGCCGGGCGACGCCATCCTCGGGCTGGCGGCGTCCGGCCTGCACTCGAACGGCTTCTCGCTGGTCCGGGGGCTCGTCGCGCAGTGGGACCTCGACCTGATGGAGCCGTACCAGGTCCGGCTCCGGCGGACGCTCGGCGACAGCGAGGCCGACGCGGCGATCGCGGCCGCCCCGCACGAGGCGATGGCGACCCTCGGCGACGTGCTCCTGACCCCGACCAGGATCTATGCGCGTGCGGTCCTCGCCGCCCGGATCGCCGTCCGCGCCACCGGCGCCGACCTGCACGGGCTCGCCCACATCACCGGCGGCGGCCTGCCCGGGAACGTGCCGCGGGTCCTGCCCGACGGCCTCGCGGCGCGGCTCGATCCGAGTCGCTGGACGGTGCCGTCGGTCGAGCGCGTGTTCGGTGCGCTCGGCGGGCTCGACGACGAGGAGATCCGGGCGACGTTCAACGGCGGCCTCGGGATGGTCGCCGTCCTGCCGCGGGCGGCCGTGCCCGCAGCGACCGCCGCGTTCGAGGCGTTCGGGATCCCGGCGATGGTCGTCGGGCGAGGTGGTGGACGCCGTGACGGTCGGCGGTTCGCGCTACGTCGAGGCGACCCTCGAGGGCGGGGCGTGATCGAATCCGGCGAGGCGACCGCGCACGGCCGGGTCGCGGTCGGCGTCTCGGGCGCCGGCTCGAACCTGCGGGCGCTGGCCGCCGCGGCCGACCGGGGTGAGCTCGGCGGCGCGATCGTCCTCGTCTTCGCCGACCGCGCATGCGCTGCGCTCGACTGGGCGGCCGAGCAGGGGATCGAGACCGCGCTCATCCCGGGCGGCGACGACGCCACGCTGGCCGCCACGCTCGAGGCCGTCGGCGCCGACGTGGTCGTCCTGGCCGGCTACATGCGGATCGTCGGCTCGACGGTCGCTTGCCTCGTTCGCCGGCCGGATCCTCAACACGCACCCGTCGCTGCTGCCCGCGTTCCCGGGTGCGCACGCGGTCGCGGACGCGCTCGCTCACGGGGTGACCGTGACCGGGTGCACGGTCCATCTCGTGGACGAGACTCTCGACGGCGGTCCGATCGTCGCGCAGGAGCCCGTCATGGTCCTGCCCGGCGACGACGTGGCCACCCTCCACGACCGGATCCGCGCGATCGAGCACCGGCTCCTGCCGCGCGCGGTCGCGCTCCTGCTCGCGCGGCGCCCTGACGGCGGATGGCCGGACGGTGACCGTGGACGTGGACCGCGCGGACGCGCGCGTCCCCGTCCCTCGCCGGGCGCTGTTGTCGGTGTACGACAAGACCGGCATCGTCGAGCTCGGTCGCGGCCTGGTCGCTCGCGGGTTCGAGCTGGTCTCGACCGGCGGCACGGCCCGGGCGCTGCGAGACGCGGGGCTGCCGGTGACCGACGTCGCCGCCGTGACAGGAGCCCCCGAGATGCTCGACGGACGGGTCAAGACGCTTCACCCGCGCGATCCACGGCGGGATCCTCGCCGACCGTCGCCTGGCCGACCACCGGCGACAGCTGCTGGCCGCTGGGATCGCGCCGTTCGAGATCATCGTCAGCAACCTCTACCCGTTCTCCGAGGCGCTCGAGCGGCCCGGGATCACGATCGACGAGCTCATCGAGGAGATCGACATCGGCGGGCCATCGATGGTCCGGGCGGCAGCCAAGAACCACGCGAACGTCGCGATCGTGACGTCGCCTGCCCGCTACGACGAGGTGCTCGCCGCGCTCGACAGCGAGGGTGGTCTCGATGAGCGTCGGCGCCGATCCTCGCGCTCGAGGCGTTCGCGCAGACGGCCGCCTACGACGCTCGGATCGTCGTCCGCTCTTCCGGAGCGGATGGTTGCCGTCCGGCCTGCTCGATCCGCCAGATGATCCGTACCCGTCGTCGCTGACGATCGGCCTCGAGAAGGTCGAGACGCTGCGCTACGGGGAGAACCCGCACCAGCCGGCGGCCCGCTACCGCCGGCCCGGGTCGACGCTGGCGGACGGTCCGTTCGGTGTCGGCACGCGGACCGCTCCAGGGCAAGGCGCTCTCCTACAACAACGTCCTCGACGCGGCGGCGGCATCGGCCCTCGGGCGCGCCCTGCGCGGCCCCGGCGTCGTCATCGTCAAGCACACCAACCCGTGCGGCGCCGCCGAACGGATGACGCTCATCGACGCCTGGGATGCGGCGCTCGAGGCGGACCCGGTCAGCGCCTTCGGCGGGGTCGTCGCGCTGACCCGGCCCGTGGACGCCGCGGTCGCCGAGAAGCTCGTCTCGATCTTCCTCGAGATCGTCGTCGCGCCCGCCTTCGACCCCGGCGCCCGCGAGATCCTGGCGACCAAGCCGAACCTGCGGGTCGTCGCTCGACGAGGCGCTCGCCGACGACGAGCCACCCGCCGCCTCGCCCGACCCGACCGGCTCGATCCGGACCGCGGGCGGCGCGGTCCTCATCACGACACCCGACGTCGCCGCCGACGACCCGACTGCGTGGACCTGCGCGACCCGCCGCGCGCCGACGGCGTCCGAGCAGCTCGACCTCGATCTCGCCTGGCGGCTCGTCCGCGGCGTGACCTCGAACGCGATCGTCCTCGTCCGTGACCGCCGGCTGGTCGGGCTGGGCAGTCGGCCAGACCTCGCGCGTTGACGCGGCCCGCCAGGCGGTCGCCAAGGCGCACGCCATGCTGGGAGCAGACGCGACGACGGGCGCCGCCTGTGGCTCGGACGCGTTCTTCCCGTTCCCGGACGCGGTCGAGGTCTGCCTGGCGGCCGGCGTCACGGCGTTCGCCCAGCCGGGCGGTTCCGTGCACGACGCCGATGCGATCGCCACGGTCGATGCCGCCGGCGGCCACGATGGTCATGACCGGCATCCGCCACTTCCGCCACTGACGGGTTCGGATGATGGCCTGAGGCCCGCGTATCGGGTACGCTCGTGCAACCCCTTCGTGAGGTTCGGATGGTCTGTTCGGCCTGCGGCACCGAGAACGATGCCGGGCGACGTTTTTGCGACACCTGTGGCGCGCCGCTCGCGGTCGCGTGCCGCATCTGCGGGGCGTCGAACCGGCCGAGCGCGCGGTACTGCGGGGATTGCGGGACGCCCCTCGACGCTGCCCACGCCGGAAGTGTGGCCGGCGGCGCGTCACCGGCACGTCCCGCCCTCGATCGAATCGGCCACGGCGCAGGCTGAGCGTCGCCTCGTGTCCGTCCTGTTCGTCGACCTCGTCGGGTATCACGACGCTCGCCGACGGATGGGACCCTGAGCAGGCGCGCGACCTCCTGACCCGCTACTTCGAGACCGCCCGGGACATCGTCGCGCGGTACGGCGGGACCATCGAGAAGTTCATCGGCGACGCCGTGATGGCGGTCTGGGGCGCCCCGACGGCGCACGAGGACGATGCCGAGCGCGCCGTCCGAGCCGCCCTCGAGCTCGTCGACCGGGTGCCGGGGCTCGAGACCATCGCTCCGCGCGCGAGCCGGCGTCCTGACCGGTGAGGCGGCGGTGACCCTGGGCGCGACCAACCAGGGGATGGTCGCCGGAGACCTCGTCAACACCGCGAGCCGCCTCCAATCGGTTGCTCCGCCCGGGGCCGTCCTCGTCGACGAGGCCACCGAACGGACGGCGTCCAAGGCGATCGCCTTCGAGCCGGCGGGCGAGCAGCTCCTGAAGGGCAAGGCCAGCCCCGTCCCGGCCTATCGCGCGATGCGCGTCGTCGCCGAACGCGGTGGGCGGAACCGGAGCGAAACGCTCGAGGCGCCGTTCACCGGCCGCGACACCGAGCTGCGCCTGCTCAAGGACCTCTTCCACTGTCGACGGCGCGCGATCGCCGGATCCACCTCGTGTCGCTGACCGGCCAGGCGGGGGTCGGCAAGAGCCGGGTCGTCTGGGAGTTCGAGAAGTACCTCGACGGCCTCGTCGATGAGGTCTACGTGACACGTCGGCCGGTCACCGGCGTACGGCGACGGCGTGACGTTCTGGGCGCTCGGCGAGATGGTCAGGGTCGGGCCGGCCTGCTGGCGACCGACGACGAGCAGACGACCCGTCGGAAGATCGCCGAGTCGGTCGCGACGTGGGTGTCGGACGAAGGCGAGCGCCGCTGGGTCGAAACGGCGCTGCTCGCCCTTCTGGCCGTCGAGCCGGCGCCGCCCGGTGGGCGCGAGAGCCTGTTCGCCGCCTGGCGGACCTACTTCGAACGGATCGCCGCCAACGCGACCGCGGTCCTCCTGTTCGAGGACCTCCACTGGGCGGACCCGGGGCTCCTCGACTTCATCGACCACATGCTCGAGTGGTCGAGCGGGCGTGCCCATCCTGATCGTCACCCTTGCCCGGCCCGAGCTGCTCGAGCGTCGCCCGGCCTGGGGTGCCGGCCGGCGGAACTTCGTCGCCGCGCACCTGGATCCGCTGCCGGACGCGGCCATGCGGGAGATGCTCGAGGGACTGGTCGCGGGCCTGCCGCGACCGCGCCGCGGAGGCGATCATCCGCCGAGCGGACGGGATCCCGCTGTACGCGGTCGAAACCGTCCGGATGCTCGTCGCCGACGACCGGCTCGCGGAACGTGACGGGCGGTACGTCCCCGTCGGCGACCTGACCGAGCTTGCCGTGCCGGACACCCTGCACGCGCTCATCGCCGCACGCCTCGACGCCCTCGACCCGGCCGACCGGGCGCTCCTCCAGGATGCGGCCGTGCTCGGCCAGAGCTTCACGCCGGCGGCGACTGGCGGCGGTCGCCGCCGTCGACCCGGCCGAGCTCGAGCCGCGACTGCGCGGCCTCGTGCGTCGCGAGATCCTCGCCCGCAGGGCGACCCGCGGTCACCCGAACGGGGCCAGTACAGCTTCGTCCAGGCGCTCGTCCGCGAGGTCGCGTACGCGACGCTCGCCAAGCGCGACCGCCGGGAGCGTCACCTGGCCGCCGCCCGGTTCTTCGAGTCGCTCGGCGAGGACGAGCTCGTCGGCGCGCTCGCGGCCCACTACCTGGCCGCGTTCGAGTCGTCCGCGACGGGCCCCGAAGCGGACGCGGTCGGGGCGCAGGCCCGGATCGCGCTGCGCGCGGCCGCGGAACGGGCGGCCGCCCTCGGCTCCCATGAGCAGGCAGTCGACGTTCCTCGACCAGGCGTTGCTGGTGACCTCGGATCCGGGCGAGCAGGCCGATCTCCTCATCCGCACCGGCGAGGCTGCCTCGGCCGCGGGCAGACACACCAAGGCCAAGGAGCTGCTCCGCGATGCCATCGCTCGGAAACGTGAGGCCGGCGATCGCGTGGGAGAGGCCGCTGCGACGGCGGCACTCGGTCGGGCGATGCTCGAATTCGTGGCACAGCGACCAGGCGCTCGCCGTCCTGGCGCCGGGGGCGCTGGAATTCGAGGATCTCGGCCGAATCCGCGCCCGGGATCGCGCTCCGGGCGCAGCTCGCCCGCGCCTACTTCTTCCACGGCGATTTGGTCGAGGCGATCGAGGTCGCCGACCAGGTCCTCGCTAGCTCTGAGCGGGAAGACCTGGTCGCCCTGACCGCGGACACGCTGATCACGAAGGGAACTGCCCTCGCCGAGGTCGGCCGCGTCCTCGAGGGCCGGGGCTCCATCCAGGCCGGGATCGATATCGCCGAGCGCCAGGGGTGGCCGGCGATCTCATTGCGCGGCCGCGTCAACCTCACGTATCTCCTCGCGCTGCGGGATCCGCGGCAGGCCGTGGCGACGGCAAAGGCGGGCTTCGAGGATGCCAAACGACTCGGCGATCGGCCCCTCCAGGCGACGCTCCATCAGAATGCGGCGGACTCTGCAGTCAGAGTGGGGGACTGGGATTGGGCGGTCGGGATCCTCGAGCCGATCCTGGCGACCGAGCTTGAACGCGAGGATCGGTTCCCGCTTATGAGCGTGCTGCTGACCATCCGCGCCCTCCGAGGCGAGGCCACGGAGACAGAGCTCGGCGCACACGAGAGCGCGCTCGAAGGGAACGCCGATCGCCAGATGGGTGTGGGAAAGCTCACGCCACGGCTCCAGGCCGATCTCGCCGGTGGCCGGTGGGACGATTTCGAAGAGAGGTGTCTGGAGCTCTTGTCCCTGGATCGACTCGGCGGAACCGCCCATCTGTTCCTTGCGGGTCGGGTCTCTGTCCTGCGGTGCGACGCCGCTGCGCTTCGACGCGTGATCGACCGGCACGAGGGTCTGCGGGTGCACGGGCAGGCCATCTCGGTCGAACGCGTCGCGATGCGCGCGGGCCTCGCGGCCCTCGAGGGTCGCACGACCGACGCGCATGCCGGGTATCAGGATGTCCTCGACAGTTGGCGCGAGCTCGGCCTCGACGTGGGACGAGGCGATGACCGGCCTGGAGATGGCGACCGTCCTCGACCGCAGCGAGCCTGATGTCGCGGCGGCGATCGACCGATCCATCGAGATCTTCGAGCGACTTGCGCGCTCGGCCGTTCCTCGAGCGCCTCACGGCGAGCGACGGATGCGGCCGGGACGAGTCGTCGCGGAGCCATCAGCGCCGATCGCGGTCAGCGCGACACCGAGCCGCGCACCCGACTGACCGGCGCGCCGGCTGCGGGCCGCGTATCGTATCCATCCACGAAGGGCAGCACGACGGGGAGGAGTCACGATGTCGGATTTCCTGGCGGTCACGTTCGACGGGGCCGATGACGCAGATGCGGCGCTCCGCTCGATCCGCGGGCTCGAGCACGCGGACAAGGTCGGGCTCGAGGACACCGCGGTCGTCCGCAAGGACGACGGCCGGCACGGTGACCATCCACAACGAGATGTCGAGTGGCACCGAGACCGGCGCGGTCGTCGGCGCGGTCCTTGGCGGGCTGGTGCTGGCGGTCTTTCCGCCGGCGGGCATCGCCGCGGGGGCGGCGGCCGGTGGGCTGGTCGGGCGCGCCTGGAAGGGCGGGATCGACGGGAACTTCGTCAAGGAGGTCGGCGGCGACCTGCCGGCCGGCGGATCGGCGCTGTTCCTCCAGCTCAAGCCACAGACCGACACCGGGCTTCTCGTCGGTGCGCTGGGGCAGTTCCACGGCCGGGTCAAGCAGACCTCGCTCGACGACGAGATCGAGAAGGCCCTCGACGACTCGATGCGCTGACCGACGGCGCCAACCACGTGGCGATGGTCGTGCGACGCCGGCAACGCGGCGTTAAACAAGGCTGGGCTACCATCGCGCACTGATGTCAGACCGACCGATCGACGCCGAGCCGACGATCGAGTCGGATGGCCCCGCGACTGAGCATGCTCATCCCGTGCTGGAACGCGGCGGCCACGATCGAACGCGCCTTGACCTCCGTGCTCGACGAGCACACGCTTCCGTTCGAGTGCATCGTCGTCGACGACGGATCGACCGATGGGACCGCGGACATCGTGCAGGCCGTTGCCGCCCGCGACCCGCGTGTCGTGCTCATCCGGCTCCCGACGAACGTCGGCGTGTCGGCCGCGCGCAACCACGGTCTTGCGTCCATCCGCGGCGAGTGGGTCGCGTTCCACGACGCGGACGACCGGATGCTGCCGGGCTGGCTCACGGCCCTGCTCGCGCCCACCGCGGACCCGACCGTGCGCGCGGTCATCGCTCAGCGGATCTGGAGCGACGGGGAGCGGACCTGGCTGTCGTCGCGCTACGACATCCCCGACATCCGCGAGCCGGGCCGCAAGTCGATCGCAACGAATCCCGGACTCCTCAACTACGCCTCGGCGACCGGCAAGGCATTCCATCGCTCGTTGCTCGACGGGCTGCAGTTCGAGGGCCGGGTGCTGGGCGATCAGGCGTGGACGATCCGTGCCCTCCTTCGCGCCGGCCCGAACATCGAGGTCGTGTCCGACACGGTCTTCGAGTGGTCGCGTCCCCGCCGCGGGGCATCCGTCGAGACGATCACGACGCGGGCGCGCGGGTCGGCGATGGGCTCCGCGGAGATGGCCGTGATGGCCCGGACGGTCTTCCTTGCGGTTTCCGCCGAGGTCGACGCCCGGATCGAGGACGAAGCCACCCGAGAGTCGATCAAGCGGGCGTACTTCGACCGGCTGCTGGTGTCCGACCTCAGCACGCCCATCCGCGACGCGGCCCAACGGCGCGACCCGGCGACCGGCCGCTTGTTCGATGCCCTGACCGACTTCATCGACGCCGTCCCGCGCTCGATCCTGGCGACGTCGACGGCGCTGCCGACGCACCTCCTGCGGCCACCGGCCGTCCACTGGGCGAGACTCCCCAAAACGGCCCGCGGAAACTATTGGGCGATGGTTCGCCGGGCTCTCCGCGCCGACCCGCGGATGGCGCGCCGGATCGCCTGGCTCCGCGTGGCCGAACCGGCATTCGTCTTCGCGCAGGATGGATCCGCCGGTCGGACCGATGGCCGCTTCAGCGGTCCTGTCCGCAGTCGCGGTGCTGAGCGCGATCGGCCATCGCCTCCGCAGACGGTGACACCCGGCGCTCAGGGCCGCGGTACCCTGTGCACGGTCCGGACGTGGACATGCGCGCGGCCGACTTCCGAGGACGACCATAGGAGGCACCATCATCGACGCCCACGAGACGCTCGCCGGCCGTCGGGTGCTCGTGACCGGTGGCTCCGGCACGATCGGGGCGCGCCTCGTCGAGCGGCTGCTTGAGCGGGACCCGGCCGTCGTCAGGGTCTTCGGTCGCGACGAGACGACCCAGTTCTACCAGCGGCTCCGCCACCCCGGCCGCGCCGACCTGCGATTCCTCATCGGTGACATCCGCGACCGCGACAGACTGGCTCGAGCGTTCGAGGGCATCGACGTCGTGTTCCACTGCGCCGCTCTCAAGCATGTCGAGTCCGGCGAGTACAACCCGTTCGAGGCCACCCAGACCAACGTCGTCGGCACGCAGAATGTCATCGACGCCTGTCTGGCAGCGGATGTCCAGACGATGATCCTGACCTCGTCGGACAAGGCGGCCAACCCGACCTCGGTGATGGGCGCCACCAAGCTGCTGGCCGAGAAGCTCGTCAGCGCGGCGACGAACTACCGTGGGCCGCATCGGACGACATTCGCGAGCGTGAGGTTCGGCAACGTCCTCGGGTCGCGCGGCTCGGCCGTTGAGCTCTTTGCGAGGCAGGTCGCGGTCGGTGGTCCGGTCACGGTGACCGATCCCTCGATGACGCGTTTCGTGATGACGACGGACCGCGCCGTCGAGCTCGCCATCCGTGCCGCCGAGGTGGCCCGGGGTGGGGAGGTGTTCGTGTTCAAGATGCCCGTCGCTCGGCTGGCCGACCTCGTGTCCGCGACGATCGCCCATGCGGCCGGCGCTGCGGGCCTGGACCCGGCCGCGATCGCGACGACGATGCTGGCGCCTCGGGCAGGTGAAAAGGCCTACGAAGAGCTGATGACCGAGGACGAATCGAGACGGGCCTACGACATCGGGGAGATGTACGCAGTCCTGCCGTCGACCGGACTGCACCCTGAGATCGCCGACGCGTATCGCGACCTTCCGCCGGCTCCGGTCAGCGCCTATCGATCGGACGCGGTGTCGCCGATGCCGACCGATGCAGTCCACACGATGGTGGCGCAGGCCCTCGACCGGGTCGCCACGGACGGTCTGCCGATCGCATGAGGGTCCTCGTCACCGGTGCGGCCGGGTTCATCGGCAGATGGGTCGTCGCCGACCTCCTCGAACGAGGTCACCACGTGCTGCCGGTCGACAATCTCGTGGCCGGGGATCGGCTCAACCTGGCCGGGTTCGAGGATCATCCGAACCTGCGGCCACTCGAGATCGGCGACGTCCGCGACCGTGAAGCGATGCCGGCGCTGGGTACGCGACGTCGATGCGATCGCCCACCTGGCGGCGTCGATCTCCGTGCAGGACTCCATCGACGATCCGGCGACCACGTTCGACAACGACGTCGTGGGCACGTTCAACCTGCTCGAGGCCGCGAGATCCGCCCGTGCCCGTTTCCTGTTCATGAGCACGTGCATGGTCTACGACCGCTCGTCGGCGACATCCGGCATCGACGAGCTCCATCCGACGAAGCCGGCATCGCCGTACGCTGCATCGAAGCTGGCGGGTGAGGCGTTGACGCTGTCTTATCACCACGCGTACGGCCTGCCGACGACGCGTGATCCGGCCGTTCAATACGTACGGTCCGTTCCAGCGGTCGGTCGGCGAAGGCGGCGTGGTCGCCATCTTTACCAGGCGCTCGCTGCTGGATGAGCGGCTGCGCATCTACGGCGACGGGACCCAGACGCGAGACCTGCTGTACGTCGGCGGACTGCGCGAGGTTCGTCGTCGATGCCCTGCTGTCCGACGCCGTGGCGTGGCCGGATCCTCAACGCGGGGACCGGCGCCGACGTCTCTGTCAACGAGCTCGCCGGCGCGATCGAGCCGGATCCGCGCGGATCTCCCACGTCGAGCATATCCATCCCCAGAGCGAGATCGCCGTCCTGCGCTGCGACGCGCGACGGGCGCGGCAGGTCCTTGGCTGGGAGGCACGACCGACGCTCGCCGAGGGACTCTCCCTGACCCGCGACTGGATGGCCGAGCGGCTGGCGCTGGGCCTGCCGGTGGCTGAGGAGTCTGATGAGCACCGGACGGCACAGTCCGCTCGCGATCGAGGGCGGCGACCCCGTTCGCACGACGTTCCTGCCGTATGCGCGCCAGCGGATCTCCGACGACGACGTGGCCGCGGTGTCCGGCTGCCCTGCGCTCCGACTGGCTCACGACCGGCCCGCGCGTCCCGCTCTTCGAGGACGCGCTGTCGGCCGCCACCGGTGCGCGACACGCCATCGCCTTCTCGTCAGGGACCGCGGCGCTGCATGGTGCGACGGTGGCGGCCGGCCTCGGGCCGGGCGACGAGGCGATCACGACGCCGATGACCTTCGCGGCGACGCGCGAACGCGGTGCTCTTACGTCGGCGCGGAGGTTCGTTTCGCCGACGTCGATGCGGGCACGCCTGCTCATCGGGCCGGAGACGGTGGCGGCCGCGATGACCCACCGGACGCGGGCGATCATGGCGGTCGACTACGCCGGTCAGCCCGCCGACTACGCGGCCCTCCGCGGCATCGCGGAGCGGCTCCGCCGGACCGTCCGACGATCATCGCGGACGCTGCGCACTCGCTGGGCGCCACGCGAGGCGGCCGAACGGTCGGGACGCTGGCCGATATGACGGTCCTCAGCTTCCATCCTGCGAAGATCATCACGACCGGTGAAGGCGGCGCGGTCTTGACCGACGGGACGAGCTCGCGGCACATCTCCGGCGTTTCCGGAACCATGGCATCGCGACCGAACTTGCGGCGCGGACCGACTGGACGTACGCGATGGTGGAGCTCGGCTACAACTATCGACTGACCGATATCGCGGCCGCGTCTGGGCAGCTCGCAGATGGCGCGACTCGAGGAGTTCCTGGCGCGCCGACGCGCGCCTCGCGGCGCGCTACCGAGCGAGGCTCGATGGCCATCCCGACCTGGAGACTCCGGTCGGTCGATCCGAGCGGCGAACCCCGCCTGGCATTTCTTCTACGTCCAGCTTCGTCTCGACCGGCTCGCGGTCGACCGGGGCGGCGTGTACCGCGCCCTCCGGGCCGAGGGGATCGGGGTCAACGTCCACTACATCCCCGTCCACCGGCATCCGTATTACCGCGAGCGATATCCCGGCCTGTCGTTCCCGGTCGCCGAGGAGGCATACGAGCGCCTGCTCACCCTGCCTCTCCACGCGGGGATGAGCGGACGCCGACGTCGATGACGTCGTGGCCGCGCTCGACAAGGTGACGCAAGCATACAGCCTCGACTGACGTGGGCCGCCTGGAGTCCCTCCGCGACGGCTTCCGGCCGGTCCTGCTCTACGGCCTGCTCGCGCTGCTCACCTTCCCGACGTTCGGACACCTGCTGGCGGGCGAGCACGCGGTCGCGTACGCCCTCGACGTGTTCGAGCTGCCGCGGACCGGCATCCTCGAGGACTGGCTCGCGAACGGGCTGACCTTCTGGAACACGCACCTGACCGGGGGCAACGCGTTGCTCGCACAGCAGTGGAACACGCCGTTCGCGATGGACGTGGTCGTGGCGTTCCTGGTCGGCCCGTTCGCGGCCTATGTCGTGAACGCCTGGGCGATGGCCGCCCTCGCCGGGCTGTCGATGCACCTGTTCCTGCGCGACTCACTGCGCCTGTCCACCGTCGCGGTCCTGGCCGGCGCCATCATCTATTCCTTCGTGTTCTGGCACTCGGCCTACGGTTTCGCGGCGCCCGGCGGTGCCCCTCCTGTTGTGGCTCGCCGATCGGATCGTCGACGCACCGATCGAGGCGCGCTGGCGCTTCCTCTGTGCGGCGAGCGTGGGTCGGGGCCGTGCTGCTGTACCACACCCTGTCGCAGGTCGCCCTGTTGGTCGCGGTGCTCCAGCTCGCCTATCTGCTGGCCACGGCGCCCGATCGCGCTGCCGTCGCCTCGCGGATCGCGATGTGGACCGGGACGTGGGTCCTGGCCCTGGGGATGTACGGCCCGGTTCTGGTCACGCAGCTCGTCATGTTGCCGATCTCGAACCGGACCGTGTGGGACCTCCAGGCGCTGTACGACCCGACACCGATCCAGGCGGTCGTCGACACGGTCCTCCACTACAGCCAGGTGATCCTCGGTGTGCCGATCAGCGGCGGTCTCGGGGCGTCGCCTGAGCAGTTCGGGACGTTCTTCGTGGGCGCCGATCGGGCTCCCGCTCCTGGTCCTTGGTGTCGTCGGCGTCCGGCGCGACCGGCGTGGGTGGTTCCTGCTCGCACTGTTGGTGGCGATCCCCTTGTTCGACCTGTTCTCGGTCCTCATCGCGCCACTCCAGCAGCAGCTCGGCTTCCTCAAGTCCTTCCAGCTCGACCGGATCGGCCACGCGTTCCCATTCGTGGTCGTTGCGAACACGGCACTCGGTGTCGACCTGCTGGCGCGGACCGTCCTCGTCGGACGGCCGTTGCGGCTCGACGGCAGGTGGCGCTGGCCGGTGGTCGGCGCGAGCGTCGATCCCGCTCGTGGTGGCCCTCGCGGTCGCGGCCCGCGAGGTCATCGCCCGGCGCCACGCCCTGGTCCACGCTCGCCACACCCGCGATCGGCTGGGCATTGCTCGTCGTGGCGCTGGTCGTCGGCCTCGTCTGCCTGACGGTCGTCGTGGTCGAGGGAGTCCGATCGGGACGTGGCGCAGCTCGGACCTCGGGCGCGGTCCTTGCCACTGGTCCTCCTCGTCGGCCTGGTCGGCGAGCGGGCGGCGTACGCGTGGGGCGAGCGCTTCACCGCCCCCTCCGACACGCTCGGAACGTGGGCCGAGACCCTCGGTACTTCGCCCGCGAAGACGTTCCTGCGCGACCAGCCAGGCGCCGACATCGAGCGCGTCCTCTCGTTCGGCGGATCGCCGAACCAGCTGGCGGCCGCCGGCCTGCTCCAGGTCGATGGCTACCAATCGACTGTTCCCTGTCACGTATCACGCGTTCTTCGGTGCGCTGATCGCCCCGGAGCTCGCGGGATCACCGGCATTGGCGACCTATTACCACAAGTGGGGCAATCGAGCCGTCACGTTCGGTCCGAATGTCGACCCGGAGCTGGTCGCCCTGTCCGGAGCACGGTGGCTATACGTGCAGGGTTCGGAGGTCCCGACCGTGCCGGGGATCGTGGCCCGCTTCCGCGACGGCGGTACGACGGTGTATGAGGTCCCAAGCGTGCTGCCTCGTGCATTCGTCGCCGGCAGTCTCGAGACACGCCGCGATCTCGCCGACGTCGTCGACGTTCTCGCCGCGGCGGACCTTGAGCGATTGCGCGACACGGCCTTCGTCGCCGCCGGTCAGGACGCCGACACGCTCCAGGCGCACGTGCCGACGAATTCCGATGGCGGACCGGGAGGGACCGCGACGATCGCCACGTACACACCCGATCGGGTCGTCGTTGACGTCGCCGCCGATCGACCGGGGGTGCTCGTGCTCACTGACGTGATGGCCCCGGGGTGGATCGCCGAGCGCGACGGACAGGATGTCCCCATCGCGACCGTCGACGCCACGTTCCGGGGCGTTGCCGTCGACCAGTCGACCCACCAGGTCGTGTTCCGCTACGTGCCGCTGTTCACGTATGCCGGTTTCGTCCTCGCGGGCGCCGCCCTCGTGCTGGCCGTCATCTGGGCGCTGGGCGTGCGGAGGCGCGACCGGTCGGCGCCGAGCGCCTAACCCGCGGCGCCGTCGTCGGGTCGAAGCAAGTCCCAGCTGAGGGGTGTCCCACGGGCGATCGCCCGGGCCGCGCGTCGACCGAGGACCTCCTCGTAGTAGCGGGTGTGCAGCCCGTCTGCCGGACGGATCGAGCGGATGTTCGTGGCGGTCAGGACCTCGCCGTCGGCGATGTCCTCGACCACGAACAGCGAACGTCGGAACCGCCGGCTCTCGGCCTCCTGGTCTGTCGGGCCGATCGTCGCTCGACCGAGGGCCTTCTCGTCCGTCCGGACGGCGTCGACCATCCGCCGGAATGCGTCGGGGTCGAGGGAGAACGCGGCGTCAGGCGACGTCTCGTCGCCCGCCAGCTTGAAGTGCTTCTCGATGATGCAGGCGCCGAGGGCGACCGCCCCGATCGCAACGACGTCACCGAGCGTGTGGTCCGACAATCCGATCGGGACGCCCCATCGCTCCGCCATCGCCGGGATCGCCCGGAGGTTGACCGATTCGGGTGGCGACGGATAGGCGCTCGTGCACTTGAGCAGGGCGATCTCCGTGGCGCCCGCGGATCGTGCCGTCGACACCGCCTCGTCGATCTCGGCCTCGGTCGCCATGCCGGTCGACATCACGAGCGGCAGGCCGGTCGCAGCCATCCGGCGGATCAGCGGCAGGTCGACCAGCTCGAACGACGCGACCTTGAACGCCGGCACATCCATCGTCATCAGGAAGTCCACGGCGGTCGGATCGAACGGGCTGGAGAAGCAGTCCATCCCGAGCGACTCGGCGAGCGCCTTGAGCCGTGGCTGCCACTCCCACGGCGTGTACGCGTCCTGGTAGAGGTCGTACAGCGTCGTCCCTTCCCAGAGCGACCCGGTGCCGGCGCGGAACGACTCGGTGTCGCCGGCGATCGTGATCGTGTCGGGCGTGTATGTCTGGAGCTTGATCGCGTCCGCGCCGGCTTCACCGGCGGCGTGGACGAGCTCGATCGCGAGGTCTTCCTGCTGACGGTGGTTGGCGGATAGCTCGGCGATGATGTAGACCGGGTGGCCGGCGCCGATCTGTCGGCCCCCGATGGAGAACGCGCTGGTCATCGTGATGTCCCCGACTGGGTGAGCGTGCGGCCTGGCTGCCGGTGATGGTAGCGATGGTCAGCCATCCGCCGGCGTCCATTCTTCGCGCAACAGGCTCAGCGTGACGACGTCGACACGTCGGCCGGCCTTGATGACGTGCCCCCGCAGCACGCCATCGATCCTGAACCCGTGGTGCCGGTGGACTTCGATGCCCGGCTCATTGGTCGCGAGGACCTCGGCGCACAGCTTCTCGAGGCCGAGCTCCTCGAATGCGTAGCGGATGAGCAGCCCATCTGCGGCCGCTCCGACGCCCCGGCCGCGGACGCGTCCGTCGGCGAGATAGAGGGCGACTTCGGCTCGCTTCTGGGCCATCGAGATGTCGGACAGGCTGGCCAGCCCGACAGGTTCTCCATCGAGCTCGATGATCCAGTACCGCCTCGTCTCGTCGCTCAGCGCACCGGCGAACCAGCGGGCGTGCTCTGCGTCCGAGATCCGATGGTCGGTGTACATGTAGGCCGACACCTCGGGCAGGTTGCGCCAGGCCAGGATGCGGTCCTTGTCCGCGGGCACGACGCGCCGCAGGCGCACGGTCCCGGCCATGTCGGTCACCCTGCTACCGCCCGTGCTGCGGTCGCCGCCTCGACCTCGTCGGCCACCCGCTCGGTCCCGCGACCGTCGGTCACGCGGGCGGCGGCCGCCGACATCGCCGCCACCCGTCGCGGATCGGCGCGCAGGGCGCGGACCGTTCGCTCGATGTCGGACGCCGTGACCGCCGTGTGCCAGCCGATGGCCTCGGCCGCCCCGGCCTCGACCAGTGAGCGCTCGACGTCGACCTGGTTGTCGGCCATGGTCACCAGGACTGCTGGCAGGCCGAGCGCGCAACGCTCCCAGCTCGCCGAGCTGGCTGCGCCGATCGCGAGGTCGGCGCGATCCATCAGAGTGGCCATCGCATCGGTGTTCACGTGGACCGTGATCGCCACGCGGTCGGCGACCGTCGTCCCCAATGCCGCCAGGTGCGGGTAGGCCGCTCCGACGACCACGTCGATCAACAGTCCGAGGTCGGCCAGGCCCTCGACCGCGCGCGTCGTCACGTCCGGCGCATCGCCGCCGCTGATGAAGACGAGGATCCGATCGACGCGCCCGTCGCGCACGCGACCGCGCGCGCGCAACGCCGCGAACTCCGGTCGCAGCAGCGCATACGCCGGGCCGGCGAGGATGCGAGCGGACGGCGGCACCAGGCTCGCGTACGCATCGACGGTCGCCCCGAGATTCTGGTTGACCACGATGTCGACCGGCAGCGACCGGTCGGCCAGGTCGTCGATCGCCATGAGGACCGAGCCGGGGGCCAGGCGGCGCATCGCGCGGTACCACTCGGCATCCAGGCCGTAATGGTCGGCCACGATGAGCGTCGGTGTGGCGTCGACCCGCTCGATGATGGACTCGGGTTCGGACTCGATCGACGATGCCGGGGAGATCGGGACGATGGCGATGCCGGCCGTGGCGAACCCATCGGCGAGCCCGGCCGGCAGATCGCGTGTCGCGAGCGTGACGCGCCAGCCACGGTCGATGAGCCGTTCGGCGAGTGCGCGCGACCGCACGAGATGGCCCGTGCCGATGGCCACCGACGCATCGGCTCGAAAGACCGCCAGGTGCTCGGTCATGGACGTCGGTCCGGCACGGTCTTCTGGACGACCTCCCGGTTGATCGCCGCCCAGGCGGGATGGGCGTCCATCACGGCCAGCGCTTCGCGCCAGGCGAAGTCGTCGCGCCCGAGCGCCTCGTAGAGACGCTCGACAAGCTCGAGGTCCTCGGCCGTGTCGACCGACCAGCGCTGGTCGGAATGGTCGTCATCCGATTCGACGCGGAGGAGCCGGAACGATTCGGGATGGCGATAGATGTACGGCGTCGCGTGCTCGCGCCAGGCCGGGTCGCGATCCTCGCGGCCGGCCCGTTCGAGGGCCGACCGAGCCACGACCTCGACGTCCAGGCCGCGCGGAAACGTCCGCGGCGGGAGCACGTTGCTGGCGTAGTCGACCCCACCCGCGATGAACGCGTCGACCGTCCGATCGATGACCTCGGGGTCGACGAGCGGACAGTCCGACGTGACGCGGACCACGACGTCCGCCTCGTGCGCACGTGCTGCCCCGAGATACCGATCGAGCAGGTCGGTCTCGCTGCCCCGCACGAGGGGCCAGCCCTCCGCCGCCGCAAGCGCGGCGATCACATCGTCATCACCGGCCGTCGTAGTCGCCACGACGACATCGTCGAGCGCTCGTGCTCGACCGACACGGCGCATCACGTGAGTGAGCATCGGCTCGCCCAGGAGTGGCAGCAGGACCTTGCCGGGCAGCCTCGTGCTGCCCATGCGGGCCTGCACGATGCCGACGATGCGGCTCATCGGGCCGGCCGGCGCACGACGACCGCCACGAACGTGGCCAGCAGGTCCTCGACGGTCGCGGTCGGGTAGACGCGCTGGACCTCGCGCAGGGCATCCGCGCTGAGCAGCCGGATGAGCGATCGATCGGACCAGGGGACGAGGGCGAGGAGTTCGAGCCCGCTCGCGGCGACCGCCCCGCGCAGGCCGGCGATGGTCATCCGGTTGAGGCTCTCGTCGAGGAACCGCAGCGCCTGCGCGGCCTCGGCGGGCCGGTTCTCGATCAGGTAGCGCTCCAGGTCCGCGTCGCCCAGCCGCGCGTGGCCCCACGGGAAGTCGAGCGTCCCGAGCGAATGACCCCCAAGGATGCTGAAGAACGGGTTGTAGTCGTGGTAGCCGATGCCGCCTGGCTTCAGGAGTCGGTGGATCGCGGCGAACGTGGCCACCGGATCCCGGACATGCTCGAGGACCTCGAACGACACCACCGCATCGAACGAACTTGGCGAAAGCGCCGATGACGTGATGTCGTCCTCGACGAACTCGACGACGCCGGGCTCGATCCCCGCGATCGCGCGCGCTCGGTCGCGCAGGGTGGCGAGCGCCTCCTGTTGCGCACTCACGGCCGTATCGGACGGTTCGCCCGGGCGCTGGACGACGTAGTACCGAGCAAGGTCCGACGCGACGACCGACGCGCCGTGGACGCCTGCGAGCTGGTACGCGGCCGCCCCGTCGTAGCAGCCGATCTCCAGCACGCGGCCGTCGAACGCCGAGCCGGCCACCAGCGCGGCCAGGGCCGATCCCTCGGCGACCGACGTCTTCGCCTTGCGCGCGCGATCGCGCAGTGTCGCGTCGGTCGGCGCCGCCGACGCTGCGTCCGGGTCGACCATCGACCGCCAGCCAGGCTTCAGCCGATCGCGGAGGCTCGGATCCAGCGAGTGGCGGACTCCGTGCTGATCGACGAACTCGCGCTCGACATCACCGGGTTGCGGCGACGGCGGTGGCCGGCGGCCGCGCTTGAGCTCCGACTCGACGACGGACCGGATGGCCGGGACGTCCAGCCCGAGGCGAACGGCCGAGCGGACGGGTCGCTTCCACATGTCAGGGCGACCCCGTAGAGGCTGCGCCGGATCCATCGGCGATGGCGTCGCCGATCGCGGTCGCGATCCGGTCGCTGGCGCCGCCTCGTTCGAAGTGGTCGGCGAGGAAGGCGGCGCGCGCAGCAGGCTCGATGGGTCTCGGGTGCGCGAGGGCTTCCCGGAGCTCGCCGATATCATGGACGGGACGGGCGACGCCGGCGGCCACGTACCCGAGCATGTCGGCGTGGCCCTCGACCATCGCGATCAGGTTGTCCGTGCCGGCGACGACCGCGTCGGTCAGGACGGTCGAGTGCTGACCGAGATGCGCGTCGGCCGCGCGCAGGAGCCGGTACAGATCGATGTCTTTCACGATCGTGATCGGCGGAGGGTCGTAGCCGCCGGCGCAGGCCAGGCCGGTCAGCAGCTGGCGGTACGGACCCTCGTCGCGTTCGCCCGGATGCAGCTTGAACACGAGATGGACGCCCGGCAGGGGCCCGCCGAGCAGGACCTCGATCATGTGGACGAGGTGGGACCGTCGGATGAACGGCAGGTTGAGGGTGGACACGACGAGGATCCGGTCTTCGTCGGCGACCCCGAGCTCGCGGCGCACAGCCGTTCCCGCCGTGTCGGCTTCCGAGCGGTCCCGGTTCGCCGAGTCCAGGTCCATGCGCGGCGATCCCGACACGGAGACCTCGTCGGCGCGATAGGCCCCGTCTTCGAGGACCCGACGCTCGTATGGTCCGAACACGAACGTGTGCGTCGGCAGGGCGAGCGTCGGGTGTCGTCGATCCGCATATCCCGGGTGGGTCGGATAGAGCACGCCATGCTGAAGCGCGTAGGTCGTGATGCCCTTGCGCTCGCCCGCGACGACCCACGGCGTCCGGCGGCCCTCCTGGGTCATGAGGATGGCCCTGGGTGCGAGCTCGTCGAAGAAGCGCTCGACACGCGCGAGCTCGTGGACATCGGAGCGGATCAGCTGGCGGACGGATGTGCCGAGCGTCTCGACGAGGAGGGGAGCAACGTCGATGCCGCCGAGACGGAGAGGGCTGGTCTTCATGCCGTCGAGGTACCTGAGCGCCGCGCCGACTGCCGTGTCGGCGCGCTCGGCATCCTCCGGTCGAGCCCAGCGGGCCTGGATGTAATGCGCGGGTAGCAGGCGATCGTCGTGTTCGACGAGGAGCCAGTCCTCGGGACTCTTGCGGTCCATGCTCCAGCCGACCACGACGGGCTCGAGCCCCGCACGGCGGATCGCGGGGATCACCGAGCCGAGGTTCGGGTCCTGACGGTCCTCTGGGCCGTCACCGATCCGCTGGTAGCTGCTCGGGAGGGTGAGCACCACGACGCGTGGAGCGTCGCCCGACGACAGCGCGGCGAACCGCCCATCAAGAAGGTCCTGTCGTCGCTGACGCTCGGCGACCTTGGGCGGCACGGGCGGTGGCCGGAACCGACGGAACAGACGCTGTAGTGATGCCCGACCGGGAACCCGGGCCGACGACGGCGCGGACCGCACGGGTGGGATGCTGGGAGTCTCCGGCAAGGGAGCGTCAGGCCGGATCGCCACCGCCAGACCCATGGCCATCGCGACGTCGGCCAGGGCCACTTCGCCGGACGGGATCGACACCGACCCGATCCGTCCGCCGGGATCGAGCTCGGTCAGGGCGTACCGCCACAGCAGCCGTTCGTGGACCCAGTGCCACATCGGCTCGCGCATCCGATACCAGTAGGTGACGCCTTCGACGAGCAGGACGTCGGCGATGCCCGTCGCCTCTGCCCACCCATCGAGGAGGGCAAGCGCCTCCTCGAAGAGGTCGTGACGCGCGACGACGGCTCCGAACGAGGCGCGGACGGAGACGGCATCGGAGCGATCCCCGGGCGCCGGCGTCCATGCGGTGTCGAGGACGAACCGCAGCACGTCCGGTGGTGTCGCCGGGAGGTCATCCGGAGACGCCACGAAGAGCCCGTGCTGCAGGGATGCGGCCGGAGCCGGACCGCTCACCTCGGGGAGTAGCTCGTCGCGGGGGAGCACCGGTTCAGACCGTGCCCGCTGCGACGGTTCGGTCAATGCCCGGCACGCCGATGGCGCTCCAGCTCGCGCTCGGCCTCGGCGATGAGTCCCGCTACGGCGTTCGGTCCGCCAGGCGTGGCCTCGACGATCCAGACGCTCGGCCATCCATCGACGACGCTGAAGCCGCCGTGACGCTCGATGCCACGCAGCATCGCATGATCGCTCTCACCGTAGTCGTGATAGGTCAAGTCCGTGAAGCCGGCGCCGGTGAGGACGTGCTCGAGCATCGGTCGCGACCACAGGAAGCGATGGCCCCATCCGTAGAACGCTCGGTTCGCCCGGTAGGTCGACTCGATGACGTCCGGCGCAGGCCCGGACGGGTCGAAGTGCGTTCGCCAGATCCACTCGAGACCCGGCGTCGAAAGACGGATGCGGCCACCGGGTCGCAGGGCCGTCGCAGCCTCGGACAGGAACCTGATGGCCTGGTCCAGTGTGAGGTGCTCGAGGAAGTGCTCGCCGTAGACATGATCGAGGCCCCGCCACGGCCACGGCTGCGTGACGTCCGCGACCTGGTCGATGCCAGGGAAGGCGCGGATATCCACGTTCCACCAGTCCGCCATGAGGTTGTTCGGGCCACACCCGACGTGGACGCGTTCGAGGCCGCCTGACTCGCCCGGCCCGGCCCGGCCCGAGAGCGCCGGCCGACCCGTCGTGGTGCCGGTGACGGGCCGCCGGACCGCGCGCCGGACCGACAGGGGGACGGCCCTCCGCCAGAGACGACGAACGTGGCTCACGCGACGCAGGATACCGGCCCGGACCCCTAGTCGACGGTCGCGTCGAGGATCCGGGCGCGACGCGATGCTCCGAGCCGGTCGGCGGCTTCGTGCAGGGTGCGTGCCCGTTGGTCGAAGGTGTGTCGCTCGACCACGATCCGACGCCCTCGCTCGGCCAGGCGCCCTCGTTCGACAGGATCGCCCAGGTACCGCTCGATCAGCGCATCGAGCTCAGCCGCGTCGCGATAGGTGACGACGGCTCCGCCGAATTCCTCCTTGATGCCGTCGACGTCATCGGAGATCACGAATGCGCCGCAGGCGACCGCGTCGTAGAGCCGGTTCGACATGAAGCCCTCGGCGCGCATGTCGTCCCAATGATCGTTCAAGACGATCTTGGCCGAGCTGTAGTAGCGACGGAGGTCGGCATTCAGGATCGCGTCGCCCTTGACGAAGCGGGGATCGATGAGGTCGGCCGTCCAGCCATGGCCGTAGACCGCGAGCTCACGCCCGGTGCTCGCGAGATCCACCACGATGCGCCGCTGGACGTGCCTCGAGTTCGCGACGAGCAGGAGGTCTTCGACCGGCCCGGTCGGGTCCGGCCAGAAACGCTCTGGATCGGTCGCCTGGTGGAGCGGCGCCACCGGGATCCGGACCTCGGCAGCCATGCGTTCGGCGAAGTGATCGGACGCGACGAAGACCTGGTCGTAGCGCTCGTACAGCTCGGCCGAGGCCAGGTCCGGGTGACTGATCTGCCAGAGCAGATTGGTCTGCCCGCGGCGGGTCGGCGCTTCCTTGAGCCCGAAGATGTGCACCGCCACGTCCTCGCGCGCGCCGACGGCGCTCGACCAATCGGGATAGAAGTGCACGCGCGTCGGATGTCCGGAGCGCTCGAGCGAGCGTTGCAGGGCACGAGCGAAGTGATAGTCACCCCAGCGGTCGACGACATCCCAGCTGGGGACGCCGATGCGGAGCCCATAGCGCGTCGCGTTCGCCCAGGCGACGAGGCCGTCGTGGACGGCTCCCGCGCGGTGGAGGTACGTGTGACTCGCGAGCGTCGTCGCCCGGTACGCGGCAGCGCGTTCCACGAAGGGGCCCGGGTCGCTGAGGATCGTGTCGACGAGGGCGACCAGCGACGGCGCGTCCGACCACGCGGGAAAGTCGTCACCGAACAGCTCGGTGACTCCGCGAGCGCCGTTGCTGACCACGATCGCGCCCCCGGCGGTCGCGTCGAACACGCGCGAATTGACCGAGCCGGCGGCGATGGTCGAGACGGTGGCGTCATCGATGACGACCCTCGCCGATGCGTACGCGTTCGGGACGTCGTCGTATCCGAGGAAGCCTCGATCGAGGCCGGCGAAGCTCGGCACGGCATCCCACCCGTTGCCATGGACGTGGACCGTGAGACCCTGGGCGGCGAGGGCGGGGAGCGCGTCGATCACGGCCCGATGCTGGTTCCAATAGCTGCCGACGAACAGGACGTCGCAGGCGAGGTCGGCGCGCGGTCGACCGACAGCGAACCGGTCCGGATTGGTCGCGATCGGCAGGACGGAGACCGACTTGGCGCTCCTGCTGCTCACATCGCTGGCCATCTGCTCGCTCGAGGCGAAGACGATGTCGAAGTCGTCGAACCACCGCCGAGCCACCCAGCGTTGAGCCCAGTTCCGGATCCAGGCGACCGTCACGACGCGGCGCGGCATCCGCCTGATGTCGACCTTGTCGAGCAGGACGATGACGGCGTCGACCGATGGCGGCGGGTCGTACCACTCGCCGTCCGCCCGGCCCAGGTACGAGACCTGCCATCCCAGCGACTGGAGCGCGTCACCCAGCTCGTGACCGGTGTACCAGTCGCCCGAGCCGGCGTCCGGATCGTGGCTCGTGACCGTGATCGCGACGTGGAATGGAGCGGGACTGATCCGTCCGGTCCCGGCCAGGGCGTCGAGGAACGCCTCCCGGAAGATCCGCGGGCCCCAGGTGTCGACGAAGATCTCGCGGTTGGAGGCGACCCGCGCCGCGTAGCGCTCGAGGTCGGCGAACCTGGTCGCTGACTCGTGGTGCCAGAGCGCTGCTCGGCCGTCGTACACGAGCCGACCGCCCGCCGCGCGCAGCTTCAGGCACAGATCGACATCCTCGATCCCATAGTCATAGCCGAGGGTGAAACCGCCCACGGCCTCGAATGCCCGGCGGTCGACCAGCAGGCAAGCCGCCGTCAGCGCGGGCCGCTCCTCGACGGCCCTGGCCGATGGCGCCAGCGGATCCTGACCTGGCCCCATCACGCGCGCCAACGGTATGTCGGACGATCGGTCGAACGCGACGCCTGCGTGCTGGATCGTCAGGTCCGGGAACTTGGCGCCGGCGCGCGGCCCGCCTCGATGGCGTGGATAGATGAGCCGGGCGCCCACGGCGACCGCACCCGTCGACGACAGCGTTTCGACCAGGTAGCCGAGCCAGGCGTCGGTGATCGGGTCGACGTCGTTGTTGAGGAAGCAGATGAGCTCGCCGCGGGCGGCGGCGACACCCTGGCCGTTCGCCTCGGAGAAGGATCGGTTCTCGGCATTGCGGATGACGCTGATCGGGAATGGGCCGCCGAAGCTCTCGGCGAAGTCGGGTGAGCCATCGGTCGAGCCGTTGTCGACGATGACGATCTCGACATCCCGGTACGTCGTGCGCTGGATCGCGTCGAGGCATCGTTCGAGGTGTTCCTGGCCGTTGCGGTTGAGGATCACGATCGACACCAGGGGACCGCTGACCGTCGCGGTCGGAGCGGTCTCTCGACGGATGGCCTTGACCAGGGCCGCTTCCGCCTCCCGTGACGCCCGCGGGGTGCGCTTTCGTGTGCCGCGGATGCGGCGGCGGATCGCGCGCACGGACCGCCTCGGCGCGGCGGTCAATCGGCGTGCGAGCCCGACCATCGGCCGAGCGTACGGCGAGACCCGAAGAACGAGCCGGACGGAGCGTCGCCGGAGCAGGCGCTCGTGTGACGCCCGGACCCCGTCCATCTCGGCCCCGAGGAGCGCGCTGGTGATCTCGGCCTCGTGGGCCGACTCGCGCACCTGGGCGAGCTCGCTCTCGAGCTCGCTCGATGCGTGCCTGGAGTGCGGCGACGCGGTCCGCGCCGTCCGACGCGGCCGGGTTCTCGGTGGGGTCTGTCATAGCCTCCGGTCGCGACAGCGAATGCGCTCGGCTCGGCAGCATACACGCGCATCCGTGATCGTTCCGGAGGGACGAACGGGATGCTTGGGGCGAGTGTGCCCCGCGCTGCTACCATCGGCGTCCCATGGCCGACCGCCCGCGCTTCTACCTGACCACCTCGATCGCGTATGCCAACAACAAGCCCGGTCTGCACACCTTGTACGAGGTGATCGCGGCCGACGCGATCGCGCGCTGGCACCGGATGGTCGGCGACGACACCCGCTTCCTGACCGGCACTGACGAGCACTCGATCAACATCGCCCAGGCGGCCGTCGACGAGGGCCGACCGACGCGCGAGTTCGTCGACGAAAAGGTCGCCCTGTTCCATACCGCCGAGGACGGCCCTGGCCATCGCCCCCGACCGGTTCATCCGGACGACCGACCCGGACCACATCCGCGCCGCGCAGGAGATGGTCCGGCGGGCGCACGCCAACGGCGACATCTACCTCGGCACCTACGAGGGGTGGTACTGCCCGAACGAGGGCTTCCGTAGCGCAAGCGAGGTGGTCGAGACCGCGCGCGGGACGATCTGCCCGAACCACCCCGAGGTCCCGCTCCAGTGGCTGACCGAGCGCAACTGGTTCTTCCGGCTGTCGGCCTACCAGGAGCGCCTCGAGCGCTATTTCGCCGATCATCCCGACTTCGTCCAACCCGATTTCCGGCGGAACGAGATGCTCGGCTTCATCCGCGGCGGGCTCGAGGACTTCTCGATCAGTCGCGAGCGGACGCCCGGCGACTGGGGCATCCCGTTCCCGATCGCCGAGAACGGCGAGACGGCGCTGCGCGAGGATGGGTCGTGGGACCCCGAGGCGGGCAAGATCTATGTCTGGTTCGACGCGCTGATCAACTACATCACCGGCGCCGGCTTTCCTGACGATCCGGCCGGCTTTGCCTACTGGTGGCCGGCCGACCTGCACGTCATCGGCAAGGACATCGCGCGGTTCCACACGATCGCCTGGCCGGCCATGCTGTGGAGCGCGGGGCTGGAGGCGCCCCGTCACGTCTGGGTCCACGGCTGGCTGCTGGCGGCCGGTGGCGAACGCATGAGCAAGAGCCGCGGCAACTTCCTCGACCCGAACGACTTCGTCGCCGCGTTCGGCTCGGACGGCGCCCGCTACGTGGCGCTCCGCGAGGTCCCGTTCGATCGCGACGCCGAGGTGAGCTGGGACTCGTTCGTCCGCCGCTACAACGCCGACCTCGCCAACGACTTCGGCAACCTCGTCAATCGGACGGTCGTCGATGACGCAGCGGTATCTCGAGGGCGAGCGCCCCGCACCGCGTCCAGCGGGCCAGTCGCCGCTTGGTGAAGCGTGGGGCGCGACCGTTGCGGGTGTATCGCGAGGCGTTCGAGGCGAACCGGCTGCACGACGCCCTGACCGAGCTGTGGGCCTACATCGGCGGTGCCAACAAGGTCGTCGACGCCGAGCAGCCGTGGGTGCTGGCCAAGGCCTGGAAGGCGGGCGACGCTGACGCAGGGGAGCGCCTGCGGGGCGTCCTCGGCGACCTGGTCGAAGGGTGCCGGCTGCTTGGGCTGGCGGCTGCCCCGTTCCTGCCGGCGACAGCACCGCGACTCCTTGGCCAGCTGGGATACGCCTACGACTACGAGGCGGACGGCAACGGCGGGCCGTCGCTCCTCGACGAGCTCGAGTGGGCGGCCCACGCCGCGGAGCCGGGACGTCTGACCGCGCCCGAGCCGCTCTTCCCGCGGCTCGACGTCGAAGCGGCCGAGACGCCGGTCCCCTGACGCGACGCGACGGCCGCTCCGCTCGGATCGGTGACTCGGGATGGCCGCCATGCGCCTGATCGACAGCCACTGTCACCTCAACGCCGACCGCTTCGAGGCCGATGCGGACCAGGTCCTCGGCACCGCCCGGCTGGCTGGCGTCGAGCGGGTCCTCGTCCCGGGTTGGAACGTCGCCTCGTCCGAGCGCGCGCTCGCCTGCGTGGATCGGTTCGACTGGCTCGACGCCGCGGTCGGGGTCCACCCGCACGACGCCGCGAAGGTCGATGACGGCGGCTGGCGCACGCATCGTCGCGTGGGCCCAGGACCCACGGGTCGTGGCCATCGGCGAGACGGGGCTCGACTATGACCGCGTGTTCAGCCCGGTCGCCGACCAACTCACGAACCTGCGTCGCAATCTCGCGGTCGCGCTGGACACCGGCAAGCCGGCCATCCTCCACTGCCGCTCGGCCGACGGGCGGCGCGATGCGCAGGACGCCCTGGTCGCGGAGCTGCGGGCGGCCGGGCTCGGTGGCTCCGCGTGGGCGGCCGCGTTCGGCGATCGCCCACCGGCCGTCATCCATTCGTTCTCGGGTCCACCCGACTACGCCCGCACGGTCATCGACCTCGGGCTCGCCGTCAGCTTCTCGGGGCTGGTCTTCCGTCGCGGCGAGGAGCCTTCGGTCGACGCGGTCGCGCTGGTCCCCGCCGACCGGCTGCTGATCGAGACCGATTCGCCCTTCCTGGCGCCTCCCGGCGCCCCGCGCTCGCGCAACCAACCCGAATGGGTGCGCGTCACAGGGGCGTGGGCCGCCGAGCATCGTGGGACCACCATCGATGCACTGGGGCCCGCTCTCGTCGCCGCATACGACCGGACGTTCCCGAGTCCTCGGAGGACCTGATGACCCAGGCGACACGCCGTCTCGCAGCCGTGAGCTCGGCCTGCCTCGTCCTCGCACTGGCCGTCCTGGCGTGCACCGGGAGTGCCGCGAGCACGGTCCCATCGGCCTCTGCGACGCCCTCTCCGGCGCCATCCCAGGCCAGCCTGGCCCCGACGACCACCCCGAGTCCCAGCGCGTCCTCCGCTGCGACCCCGCCGTCGAGCGCGACCGCCTGCACGACCGCATCGCAGACCACTCTCCCCTCCGACCGCCTCACCGCTGTCACGGTGACCCCCGGCGCGACCTCGGACCGCCTGGACTTCGTGTTCGGGGACAGCTCGCTGCCGGGGCCGGTGAGTCCACCGATGGGCACGCTCGAGATCGCCCGGCCGCCCTACACCCAGGCGGGGAGCGGTGCCCCGATCCACATGACCGGCGACAGCGTCGTCCAGCTCCGGTTCACGGGCATGTCGCTCCAGAATGACGCCGGCGAGGAGATGTTCACCGGCCCGACCGAGCTCACGCCGAACCTCCCGGCCCTCCGCAAGGCCGTGCAGTTCGACGCGTCCGAGGGCACGATCGGCTGGTACATCGGCTACGACAAGGCGGACTGCGTCGTGCTCGGCCGTGACGGGAACGCGATCACGGTGACCATCGACCACTCGTGAAGGCCGATCCGGGTTGACAGCCCGGTGCCCGGGTTCGGTAGTCTCCACTTGGCACTCTCGCAGTGAGAGTGCCAAGCATCGCGAACCGCCGAGTCCGAACGGGCCTGGGTGACTGGCTGGAGGGTCGGACGGGGTTCGACGCGATGCCTCCACACAGGTTCCGGGGGACATCGCCC
The DNA here is from genome assembly GCA_963797685.1 of uncultured Chloroflexia bacterium. Taxonomy (GTDB): domain Bacteria; phylum Chloroflexota; class Limnocylindria; order Limnocylindrales; family CSP1-4; genus SPCO01. The sequence continues at coordinate 31,374 of CAWCQK010000014.1, forward strand.
TCTCGGCCTCACCCGGCCGCCCGATGTCTCACGACTCCACGCCCCGCGGCCGGCTCTGGCCGTCACAGGAGGTATGCACGTTGGCCAAAGCTACTGCGATCACGACGAAGCTCCGCCCTTTGGGTGACCGCGTCGTCATCAAGCCGAGCGCCCGCGAGGAGATGACCAAGAGCGGCATCGTCCTGCCGGACACCGCCAAGGAGAAGCCCCAGGAAGGCACGATCGTCGCCGCCGGCCCCGGGAAGATCCTCGAAGACGGCAAGCGCGAGACCATGGACGTGAAGACCGGGGACAAGGTCCTGTACGCCAAGTACGCCGGGACCGAGTTCAAGGTCGACGGCGATGAGCTGCTCATCGTCAGCCAGAAGGACATCCTGGCGATCGTCGCGGACTGACGTTCGTCGTCAGCGACACATCGACCCCGTAGGTTCCTGGAGGGACATTCGAAATTGGCTAAGCAACTCATCTTCGACGAGACGGCTCGTCGCTCACTCAAGCGTGGCATCGACAAGCTCGCCGATGCCGTCAAGGTCACGATCGGTCCCAAGGGCCGCAACGTCGTCCTCGACAAGAAGTTCGGCTCGCCGACGATCACCAACGACGGCGTCACCATCGCCCGCGACATCGAGCTCGAAGATCCCTTCGAGAACATGGGCGCGCAGCTGCTCAAGGAAGTCGCGACCAAGACCGACGACGTTGCCGGCGACGGCACCACGACCGCGGTCGTGCTCGGCCAGGCGCTGGTCAGCGAGGGCCTTCGCGTCGTGACCGCCGGGGCGAACCCGATGGTCGTCAAGCGCGGCATCGAGGCCGCCGTCGACGCGGTCGTCGCCGAGATCAAGAAGCAGTCACGCCCGGTCAACAACCGCGAGCAGATCGCGGCCGTCGCCGCCATCAGCGCCGCGGATCCGGAAGTCGGCGAGATCATCGCCGAGGTGATGGACAAGGTCGGCAAGGACGGCGTCATCACCGTCGAAGAGGGCCAGAGCCTGGGCCTCGAGAAGGAATACACCGAGGGCATGCAGTTCGACCGGGGGTACATCTCGGCCTACTTCGTGACCAACCCCGATCGGATGGAGGCGGTCCTCGACAACCCGCTCATCCTGATCACGGACAAGAAGATCTCCAGCGTCGCGGACATGCTCCCGGCGCTCGAGAAGGCGGTCCAGCAGGGCAAGCCCACGCTGATCATCAGCGAGGACGTCGATGGCGAGGCCCTGGCCACGCTGGTCGTCAACAAGCTCCGCGGCACGGTCCAGGTCCTCGCCGTCAAGGCGCCGGGCTTCGGCGATCGCCGCAAGGAGATGCTCCGTGACATCGCCGTCCTGACCGGCGGCACCGTCATCAGCGAGGAGATCGGGCGCAAGCTCGACTCAGTCGCCTTCGAGGACTTCGGTTCGGCCCGCCGCGTCGTCGCGACCAAGGACGACACGACGATCATCGACGGCGACGGCAGCGCCGACCAGATCAAGGGCCGCATGGCCCAGATCAAGGCGCAGATCGAGGACACCACCTCCGACTACGACCGCGAGAAGCTCCAGGAGCGCCTCGCCAAGCTGTCCGGCGGCGTCGCGGTCATCAAGGTCGGCGCGGCCACCGAGGTCGAGCTCAAGGAGAAGAAGCACCGCATCGAGGATGCGCTCTCGACGACCCGTGCGGCCGTCGAAGAGGGCCTCGTCGCCGGCGGCGGCACGACGCTCCTGCAGGCCATCCCGGCCCTCGACAAGGTCAAGCTCGATGGCGATGCCCAGGTCGGCGTCGACATCGTCCGCAAGGCCCTCGAGGCTCCCGCCCGCCAGATCGCCGACAACGCCGGCCAGTCCGGCGAGGTCATCGTCGCGCACGTCAAGGGCCTCAAGCCCGGCTTCGGCTACGACGCGCTCAAGGGCGAGTACGGCGACCTGTTCAAGGCCGGCATCGTCGATGCCGCCAAGGTGACCCGGTCCGCGCTGCAGAACGCAGCATCCATCGCGGCCATGGTCCTGACGACGGAGACGCTCGTCACGGACATGCCCGAGAAGGAGAAGGCCGGCGCCGGCGGCGGCCACGACCACAACGGCGGGGGGATGGACTTCTAGAGAGTCCGTTCGTGTCCGCCGGCGACCGCGCCTGACGGACTCACGCTCAGAAACGGCAGAGAGCCGGGTCATCCGTCCGCGGGTGCCCGGCTCTCATGCTGCCGGTGGCCTGCCGTGCGACGCGGGGTCGATCGTCCGGGAGCGGAGCGCCAGCGTGCCTTGCATCGTTGCAGCAACGAAGGGCGTCCCGGATTGCGCGATGTGGCCGATGACCGGCGCGTGATACTTCGGCAGGCTAACGAAGGACCCCGGCCCAACCCCCAGGGCTGGGGTCCATTCTCGGCTGTCATGCCGGGAGGGTGGGTCGACATCGTCCTCGGCCCGTGATCCGGCGGTAGATGTTTCGCGCGCCGCCTTCGGAACGGCCGAAGCGGCCCACAAGGAGAGGCCCCGATCCGACGGGGAGGCGTCGATCAGGGCCTCGAGGTCGGGACGCACGCTGTAGGAACACCAGCTGCGACCGCCGCGACAGGATCCAGGACACGGCACATCCAGCGATGAAGCTCGACGTGCCTGAGGGCGCCGTCCGTCCGGAGGATCGGGCTGGGCGGCGTGGCGTGTCACCCTCCGGGACCGTGGCCGGCCGCCGACCCTCACGGCGGGTCTGGGTCTGCCGATCAGGCGTCGGATGACACGCTAGCAAGCTTCTCGGCCGGAGTTCAACCTGGTTTTTCCGGCAGGTCAACTCCTCGGCGCATCAGGCGGTCGTGAACAGCGGCGCACCGAGGCGGTCGAGGTCGACCTCCACGCCGAGGCCCGGTCCATCCGGCACCGGCCCACAGCCGTCGCGCGAGCGTGGTTGGTAGCCAGCCACGTGCTCGAGCGTCCAGTCGTTCATGTACGAGGCCGCGAACAGCTGCGCCGGTGGCACGCCTGCGGCGAGGTGGCTCACGGCGGCCGTGACCAGGTCGCCGCCCCACGTATCCTCGATGGTGAGGGTCAGGCCGAGCTCCACCGCGGCGTCGCGGATCAACCGGGCCTTGGTCAGGCCGCCGACGCGGCCGACCTTGAGGTTGACGTGGTCCATCGCGTCGGCCGCGGCGGCCCGGACCAGCGTGGGCAGGTCGGTGATGACCTCGTCGAGGACGAATGGGAGCGTGCTCAGGCGACGGACCGCGAGGCACTCCTCGAGGGTCGGGCACGGCTGCTCGAGACGAAGGCGGTCGAACCCCGCGAAGAGGCGGGCGGCGATGATGGCGTCCTGCCGGCGCCAGCCACCGTTGGCGTCGCCGATGATCGCGTCCTCGGGGCCGGTCACCGCGTGGACCGCGGCGACGCGATCACGGTCGCGTTCCGGCGTGTCGCCGAGCTTGAGCTGGAAGTGGTGGATCCCGCCGGCCCGTTCACGCTCGACGAAGGCCGCCATCTCCTCGGGCGGACCGAGCGGGACCGCGACGTAGAGCGGGACCTCGGACGCCAACGCCCCACCCAGCAGCGCGGCGACGGGCAGGCCGGCGACCTTGCCGAGGATGTCCCAGCACGCGACGTCGACCGCGCTCTTGGCGTACTCATGTCCGCGCAGGGTCCCGTCCATCGCCGCGCCGACCGCCGCGATGTTCGCGGCATCGACGCCGATCAGTGCCGGGGCGAGCTCACGCAAGCGCGACCCGGGCACCCTCGCCGAAGCCGGGCAGGTACGTTCGTCCCGAGCGGGCAGGTCTCCCCGAACCCCGCCACACCACTGCGGGTCGAGATCCGGACGACCGTGCTCGGCAGGACGTTGACGACCCGGCCCGACGACATGACGTAGTCGCCGTGGGCGTAGGTGAGGTCGTAGCCGTAGACCTCGACCCGGTCGATGACGGTCGTGCGTTCGCCCATGCCCGCGACTGTACTCGCGCGCGCCATCGCATACGAGTGGGTGCGCCCCGTGTCCATACTCAGAACGCCCGATTCGCACGCAGGGAGGAGTGAGGATGTACAGGATCCGACGGTTCGCGATCGTCCAGACGGCGACGACGGTGGCGGCCATCTATGTCTTCGTGATCGCGCTGTTCGCGATCCCCGCGGCGATCATCGTCGGCTTGGCCGCGAACAACGACAACGGTTCAGCGAGCGCGCTCGGTCTTTTGTTCTTCGCCTTGATCGCCGCGGCGATCTACGGCCTGATCTTCTGGGTCATCACCGCCATCGGCTGCGCTCTCTACAACCTCGTGGCCGGCTGGGTCGGCGGGATCCAGCTCCAGATCGACGCGGTGGCGCCGCCGGCTCCGCCGCCCAACTGGGGACCCATCACCCAGGGCGCGCCGCCGGCGAGTCCGCCTGCGCCGCCGACGTTGGGCCCGACCACGCCGTCGGATCCGCCACCGAGCCCGCTCTCACCGTCCGTCTAGGGGCGACGATCCTCGATCCGCCGACCGGGTCGTTTGACAGGTTCGTGTCGCCGGCCGGACCCTAGCCGCATGATTCGCAGACCCGCTTCGATCCTGGCGATCGCCGCCGCGTTCATGCTCGCGGTGCTGGTCGCCGCGTGCAGTAGTGCCTCGACCGGCCCCGTCCTCACCGACCCGACGGCCATCGTCACCGCGGCGCTGACGTCGGTCGAGTCGGCCAAGAGCGTCCATGTCGAGCTTGCCGCCAGCGGCACCGCCACGGTCCCGCTCCCGATCGCCGGATCCAGCGGCACCCCGATCGACCTGACCGGAACGACGGCTTCGGCCGACGTGGACCTCACCAACAGCGCCGCCAAGGTGACCTTCGCGGTCCCGACGATGCTCGGGCTCGCCGGCGAGGCGATCGTCGTGGACGGCAAGCTGTATCTCAAGACGAGCATCACCGGCCAGCTCTACCAGGAGATGGACCTGGGCGGCGCCGCGCCGAGCTCGTCGCAGGCGCCCGGCCCGAGCCCGTCGATGGCGTCTGGGATGATCGACAATCTCGGCAACGTGCTGCTCAAGCAGGGCGTCACCCTGGTCAAGGGCGATGACGTCGCCTGCGGCTCGACGCAGTGCTACACGGTCACCGCCGACCTCGACCCGTCCAAGATCGCGCCCACCGCATCCGGGTCCATCGCGGGCGTTCCGATCGACCTGTCCGGGGCGACGGTCAAGCTGACGCTCCATGTCGAGAAGGACCTGCCGAACCACCTCGCCGGCGTGACGGCCGAGGTGACGACCCCGAGCAACGGCAGCGCGAAGATCGACCTGACCTTCTCCAAGTGGGACCAGCCGGTGACGATCACGGCGCCGCCCGCCGACCAGATCAAGCCCGCTTCGTAAGAGCGGGGTGAGCGGCTCACCTACAATGGGTGGGTGACTCCCGCCCGCCGTCGACGGACCGCCGACCCAGCGCTCGACGATGCCGCGGAGGCGGCCGGCGGTGCTGCGGGCACGGTCTTCACCGACCTCGCCGACGCGTCACCTGCGGCCCCTGAGGAACCGGCCTGGCTCCGTGACGCACCCACCGAAGCGAAGGACCCGTCGGCGCCGGTTCCACCTCCCGATCCGGTCGCGCGCGCCGCCGCACTCAAGGCGCGCGAGGAGCAGATCGTCCGCGCCCTGAACCCCGAGCAGGCGCGCGCGGTCACCACGACCGACGGGCCGCTGCTGATCCTGGCCGGTGCCGGATCGGGCAAGACCCGCGTCCTCGCGCACCGGATCGCCTACCTGGTCAGCATCAAGGACGTCGCCCCGTGGCGGATCCTTGCCGTCACCTTCACCAACCGTGCCGCCTCCGAGCTGCGCGAGCGGATCATCAGCCTCGTCGGCGAGGGCGGGCGGGACGTGGTGGCCGGCACGTTCCATTCGCTCGCCGCGCGCGTGCTGCGAGCCGATGGCGAGGCCATCGGCATCGGTCGCCGCTTCGTCATCTACGACACCGACGACCAGACCTCGCTCATGAAGCAGATCCTGCGCGAGGAGGACATGCCGCTCACGGGCGAGTTCCGTCCGAGCGCGGTCCTCGGGGCCATCAGCCGGGCGAAGAACGAGATGCTCGATTCGACGTTCCTGGCGCAGAACGCGGCCAACCACCGCGAGCGGACCATCGCTCGGCTGGCCACGCGCTACCAGGAGCGATTGCGCAAGGCGAACGCGCTCGATTTCGACGACCTCCTGCTCGAAGCCGTGCGGCTGTTCGACGAGGCGCCCGACGTGCTGGCGAAGTACCAGGAGCGCTGGCGCTACCTGCACGTGGACGAGTACCAGGACACGAACCGCGCGCAGTACCTGTGGGTCAAGGCGCTGGCTGCCCGCCACCGAAACCTGTGTGTGGTCGGCGACGACGACCAGTCGATCTACTCATGGCGCGGCGCCGATCTGCGCAACATCCTCGACTTCGAGCGCGACTGGCCGGACACCGCCGTCGTCAAGCTCGAGCAGAACTACCGCTCGACGCAGCTCATCCTCGACGCCGCCCACGCGGTCGTGTCGCGTAACACAGCGCGCAAGGACAAGAAGCTGTGGACCGACAACGCCGGCGGCATCCGGATCCAGCGTTTCGAGGCGTACAACGAGGAGGAAGAGGCCGAGTGGATCGCCCGCCAGATCGAAGGCCTGGTCGGCGGCCGCGGGACCGCCCTCACCCGGCGGGCGGACGAGGAGGCGACGCGCTTCCGGGCACGCGACATCGCGGTCATGTACCGGATGAACGCGCAGTCCCGGGCGATCGAGGAATCGTTCCTCCGCTACGGGATCCGCTACCAGCTCGTCGGCGGCACGCGGTTCTACTCACGCCGCGAGGTCAAGGACGCGCTGGCCTACCTGCGCATCCTGCGCTCGGACACCGACAGCGTCAGCTTCGAGCGGATCATCAACGTCCCGGCACGTGGGATCGGCGACAAGACGATCGAGGTCCTGCGCGCCGAGGCCGGCCGGGAGGGTGGCTCGACCTGGGGCGCCATCGAGGCGGCGGCCGCCGGTGGCCTGCCCAGCCTCGCCCCGCGGACGCGCAACGCGCTGGCCGAGTTCGCGGTGCTCGTCCGGCGGCTGCGGACCCGGGTCGGGGTGGTGGCACTCCCCGAATTGCTCGACGAGGCCCTCGAGGCCTCGGGCTACCGGGCGATGCTCGCCGACGGCTCCGAGGACGGCGAGGAACGCTGGGCCAACCTCCTCGAGCTGCGCGCGGTGACGACCCGCTACGACGACCTCGCTCCGGACGACGCGCTGGACCGGCTGCTCGAGGAGACCGCGCTCGTGGCGGACCAGGACTCGTACGAGGGCGACGCCGATGCGGTGACGCTCATCACGCTCCACGCGGCCAAGGGCCTCGAGTTCCCGGTCGTCTTCATCTCGGGGCTGGAGGAAGGGCTCTTCCCGCACAGCCGGGCGCTCGATGACGAGAAGGAGCTCGAGGAGGAGCGCCGGCTCGCCTACGTCGGGATCACCCGGGCCAAGGTGCGGCTCTACCTGTCGCACGCCTGGCGCCGCGCCACGTGGGGGATGGGCCAGGCCACGGTGCCGTCGCGGTTCCTGCTGGAGATCCCGCCCGAGCTGATGGACGGACCCCAGCTCATCGCCGGAGACGATCGCGACCTCGACCTGGACCTCGTCTTCGGGGCTCGACGGACGAGCCGGTTCGGGACACCCGTCCGCGGCAGCGGACCGGCGTACCGGCAGGGGAGCGGGCGGCCTGGCGCGCCGGCAGCCGGGGAGACGTTCCGGCCGTCGCGGGACCTCGCGGCCAAACGCGAGGCATATGACGACGGCGCGCGCTCGGGCTCTCTCGGGCGCCCGGTCCGGGCCTGGGACGATGACCTGGACGCCGACGGACGGGCGCCGGCCGTGCCGGCGCCGGCCAAGGTGGCCAGGCCGGTGATCCCGGGCGAGCGCCAGTTCCGCGACGGCGACCGCGTCCGGCACGCCCGCTGGGGCGACGGCATCGTCGTCACCAGCAAGCTGACGCGGAGCGACGAGGAGGTCACGGTCGCCTTCAAGGACGCCTCGGTCGGGCGTAAGACGATGCTCGTCAGCCTCGCCAATCTCGATCTCGTCGGATGACGACCGAGCCGGCCATCGACCTCTCGCGGATCGTCCGGCTCGCCGACTTCGAGCCGCTGGCGCGCGCCGCCATGGACCCCGCCGCCTACGACTACATCGCCGGCGGCGCCTGGGACGAGGTCACGCTGGCTGACAACGAGGCTGCCTGGTCGCGACGCCGGTTCAGGCCGCGCGTGCTCGTCGACGTCGGGACCGTCGATCCGTCGACCACGCTGCTCGGGTCACCGACGTCGATGCCCGTGGCGATCGCGCCGATGGCGATCCACGGAGTGGCGCATCCCGAGGCGGAGCTGGCCACGGCCCGCGCGGCCGCCGCGTCGGGTGTGCCTTTCACGCTGTCGACGATGGCGTCGCGCTCGATCGAGGACGTCGCCGAGACGGCGCCCGGCGGGACCCGCTGGTTCCAGCTGTACGTCCAGCGGAACCCGGCGCGGTCCCGTTCCCTGGTCGAGCGCGCGGCGGCGGCCGGCTTCGAAGCGATCGTGTTCACGGTCGACCTGCCCGTGCTCGGCTATCGCGACCGCGACCTTCGCTCGGGCTTCGAGATGACATCGCTGGGCAATTTCGTGGATACCCTGCCGACCCACCGGCCGGTCCGAGGGAGCTCCGACCTGCCGGCTGACGAGGGACCCCTCGACGACGCGTCGAAACCGCGGACCCTGACCTGGTCCGACGTCGCCACCATCCGCGGCTGGTCGCCGCTGCCGATCGTTCTCAAGGGCATCCTCACTGCCGAGGACGCGCGGCTCGCCGTCGAGCATGGCGTCGCCGGCATCGTCGTCAGCAACCACGGGGCGCGCCAGCTCGATCGCGTCGAGGCTGCCGTCGATGCTCTACCGGCGATCGTGGCGGAAGTCGGCGGCGAGGTCGAGATCTGGGTCGATGGCGGTGTGCGCCGCGGCCTGGACATCGCGGTCGCCCTGGCCCTCGGGGCACGTGGCGTGCTGCTCGGCCGGCCGGTGCTCTGGGCGCTGACCGTCGGCGGCCAGGCCGGGATCGAGCATGCGCTGCGGCTCCTGCGCGAAGAGTTCGAGCTCACCCTGGCCCTCCTCGGGACACCGACGCCGGCCGACATCACGCGCGCTCATCTCGTCTGACCGGGCGCGCCGGGCGGTCCACTCATCGGCCCCGAAGGGCGACCTCGCCGACACCCGCCGGACATCGACCAGGACGCTCACGCGGACCAACATGGGAACCATCGGCGCGAGGCCTCACGTCCCGCCGGTCCCCAAACTCACAACTGGATCTGCCTTCCCATGTTCGACAATTCCCGGATGCTCGACCTGATCGAGCGCTCCCTCGACGCCGACCCGATGTGCTCGGTGTGCGGCGCCCCGACCGACGTCCGCGACCACGACGGCCGACTCTGGCTGGAATGTTCGTCGGCCTCGGCCGAACCGCCGATCGGCCTCATCGCTCGACTCGAAGCGGCCATCCTGCCGCACCCGCGCCGCCTCATCGTCGACCTGCGGGAACCGCGGGCGGCGTGACCGCCCTGGATGCGCGGGACCGGCTCGTTCGGTACCCTCGCATCCGTGACCATCCAGCTGCCACCGGTCGACCCCGCGCTCGTTGACGCAGCGGCGGCCCTCGACATCGCCGCTGCCACCGTGCGCCACGCCGACCTGGCTGCGCGGATCGACCGCGCCAATGAGCTCTACCACGTCGAGGACGCGCCCGAGATCTCCGATGCCGAGTACGACGCGCTCTTCCGCGAGCTGGTCGCGCTCGAGACGGCCCATCCGGAGCTGACGACGGCCGAGTCGCCGACCCAGCGCGTCGGGGGCACGCCGACCGGCACCTTCGACGAGGTCCGCCACCGTCGGCCGATGCTGTCGCTGTCGAACGCGTTCAGCCATGACGAGCTGCGCGCGTTCGACGCGCGCGTCCGCCGCGGGCTTGGGCTGCCGCCTGCGCCCGAACCCGCACCCGAGCTCCGCTACGTCGCCGAGCTCAAGATCGACGGCCTCGCGATCAGCCTGCGCTACGAGCGCGGCCGGTTCGTCCAGGGCGCGACCCGCGGCGACGGCACGACCGGCGAAGACGTGACCGCGAACCTGCGGACCATCTCGGTCATCCCGGCCCGCCTGGCCGAGCCGGTCTCGATCGAGGCACGCGGCGAGGTGTTCATGCCCAAGGCCGAGTTCAAGCGCATCAACGAGGAGCGCGAGGAGGCCGGGTTGGCGCTGTACGCCAATCCGCGCAACAGCGGCGCGGGCTCGCTCCGCCAGATCGACCCGCAGGTCACCGCCGGCCGGAAGCTGTCGGCCTGGTTCTACCAGCTGGTCGAGGATGACGCGACCGCGACGACGCCAGACCGAGGCCCTCGCCCGGCTCGGCGCGCTCGGCTTCCCGGTCAACCCGGACCATGAGCCGGGGCTCGACATCGAGGGCGTCATCGCCTTCACCGAGCGCTGGCGCGAGGCCCGTCACCACCTGCCATACGAGACCGACGGCGTGGTCGTGAAGGTCGACGGGTTCGATCGACAGGCGCGTCTCGGGATGGTCAGCCGCGCGCCGCGGTGGGCGATCGCCTTCAAGTTCCCGCCCGAGCAGGTCGAGGCGTTCGTCGAGGACATCGTCGCGTACGTCGGTCGGACGGGGACGCTGACGCCGGTCGCGCACATGACCCCGGTCAAGGTCGCCGGCTCGACGGTGGCCCGCGCAACGCTCCACAACCTCGACGAGGTGCGGCGCAAGGACATCCGTATCGGCGACTGGGTCGTGCTCCAGAAGGCCGGCGACGTGATCCCCGAGGTCGTCCGGCCGATCGTCGACCGACGCACCGGCTCCGAGCGCGCGTTCGAGATGCCCGAGCGGTGCCCGGTGTGCGACACGCCGGTCGTCCGTGACGAGGGCGCGGTCCGGATCTACTGCCCGAACCTGGCGTGCCCGGCACGGGTCGGCCAGGAGTTCGGCCACTTCGCGGGTCGAGGCGGGATGGACATCGAGGGCGCGGGCTGGAAGGTGATCGTCCAGCTCGTCGAGCGCGGCATGGTGAAGCGCCGTGGCGACTTCTACCGGCTCACCATCGAGGACCTCGAATCGCTCGACCGCTTCGCGCGCAAGAGCGCCGAGAACCTCCACGCCGCGATCCAGAAGTCGCGTCACCGTCCATTGGCGCGGGTCCTCAATTCGCTCGGCATCCCACAGGTCGGGGAGACGACCGCGATCGACCTCGCCCGCTGGCTGACCCTCCAGGTGCCGCCGCAGACCGACTGGCTCGTCGCGCTCAGCTCCTTCCTGCGCACGATCGCGCGCGACGAGCCCGAGCGCTTCGCCGAGGTCGAAGGCGTCGGGCCGACCGTGGCCGCGAGCCTCGCTCGCTACTTCACCGACGAGACCGACCGCCGGGGTCCTCGACGACCTCGCCGACGCGGGCGTGGAGCCGGAACCGCCCGTCATCGTCGCCCCCGACGCGGGCGGCGGGCCACTCGAGGGCAAGACGCTCGTCGTGACCGGCACGCTCGAGGGCTTCAGCCGCACCGAGGCCGAGGAGGCGATCCGGTCCGCCGGCGGCAAGGTCGCGGGCTCCGTCTCGAAGAAGACCGACTACGTGGTCGCCGGCGAGAGCGCGGGCTCGAAGCTGTCGAAGGCGCAGGAGCTCGGCGTCCCACTGCTGGACGAGGACGGGTTCCGGCGGCTGCTGGCCGGCGAGGCGAACGACGCCGGCACGGGAAACGCCTAGGCGCGACCGCGCGCGTAGCGCTCCATCAGCTCCACGACGGCCAGGCGGGCGGCCTTCCAGTCGGGGATGTCGCCGAACACGTCCGCGTCGGGGCCCCAGCGGTTGATCTGGGTCATGGCGGTCACGATCGCGTCGTGGGCGAGCGCACGGTTCCGGCCGGCCTCGACCTGGCCGGTCACGAGGTAGCGCCGGACCGTCTCGAATGGCGCGGACCAGCGACCGACCCGGATCTGGTCGCCGGACCGCAGCGTGTCGAGCCAGTCGTCGTCGCCGACGGGATGCCGGTCATGCTCGGCTCGGTGACGGACGAGGTCGACCCGCGTCCCGGGCTTGTCGAGGCTCGGCAGGCGGCCGTCGTCGGCGACCGTCCGGTAGCAGATGGGGCAGCTCGGCAGCTCGGCGGTCAGGCGGGGTGGGTCGCCATAGGGCAGGCCGCACCGACGACAGAAGGCGCCACGCGCGTTGTCCGCTGGTGTGCCGCACTGCAGGCAGACGGTCCCGATCATGCGTGGATCCGCCCAGTCCGCCCGGCGTCCCGCACCAACGTCGCGGTCGGATGCTCGACGCCGTCGAGATGGATCTCCCAGGATTCCGGCGTCGAGACGCCGGCCGGGCGGCGCAGGACCCGCGGACGCCCCGGCGTCCCACGACGTGCGAGGAGGAGCGACAGGGCGCGCTCGATCCGTGCCGGCGTGTCGGGCCGGTCGACGGCGTCGCCCAGGACGTGCTCGAGAGCGACCCGGAGATGGTCGAGCTCGGCCGACCCGAAGACGATCACGACGTCCTCGAGCTTGCGCGGCGGCGGGTCCGTGGACGCTTCAGGCTCCTGCGCCACGGTCGTCTCAGGCCCCGCCGCGCTCGTGCCGGATGCGCCGCGGTCGAGGCGGCGTCGTGCGCGGTCGATCGTGGACCACATCGTCGAGAAGGGCTCCGAAGCTGCGTGTCTGGTAACGGTGACCCGAGGATGGCGTCAGGAGACCCGGCCCGCCATCACACCTTCGGCGCCGCGGCACTGACCGGATGGACCATCGATCGGATGCACCACTCAGCCCAGGGCGAGGTTGAATTGCCCCCAGATCGCCGTCGGCTGCCAGGCGGGCGGGTCGCCACGGACGAGGCGCGGCGCCCGCCAGCTCTCGGTCCAACCAGTGCGGAGCAGTCGCTCGCGTCCGGCCCGGTTCTCGTCCAGCAGCCCGGCCCGGACGACCTTGTCTGGCCCTGACGCGATGCGGCGGGCGTGCAGCAGGGCCTCGGCGTCGTCGATCACCGGGGCGATCGTCGCCCCACCGCCCCACGGCGCCCGAACGACGAACCCGCCGAGCGAGCCGTCATCCCGCACGAGGACCCGGGCCGTCGCGGGATCCGCGAACGTGCGATGGAGGTGGGCGCGATCCTCGCCGGTGACCGCCTGGTCGAGTGCCGTGATCGCCGGGAGGTCCGCTCGATCGAATGGCCGGATCCGGGGATCCGGGATCGCGCCGCCGAGTCCGGGCGCCTCGAACATCTGATACCAGGTCTGGACCTCGAACCCGAGGCCCTCATAGAGCGGCCGGCCCTCGTCGGTCGCGACGAGCAGGTACGACCGTGCGCCCATCGCCTCGCCGGCATCGATGGTCGCCTGGGTCAGGGCGCGCCCGAGGCCTCGCCGCCGCCACGCGGGATCGACCCAGACCGTGCCGATCCAGCCCGCCGCGCCATTGACGGTCACGAGGCTCGTGCCGACGACCACGCCATCGGCATCGGCGACGACGGGAACTGACTCCGGATGGCCGATCGCGAAGTCGAGGTTGGCGCGACGATCGCCCCAGCCGTCGGCGAGGAACGCGGCGACGATCTGGTCGACGTCTGCGGACGTCATCGGCCGGATCCGGAGGCTCTGCACCGACCGATCGTAGCGGACGTGTCGGCTATCATCGGGCGCATGGCCACCCTGTCCCGTGCGGATGTCGAGCACGTCGCCCACCTCGCCCGTCTCGGGCTCACCGAGACCGAGCTGGGCAGGCTCGAGATCGAGCTCAACCACATCCTCGACCAGTACGCGATCCTCGCCGAGTTGCCGACCGACGACATCCCGCCGACCGCGCAGACCATCGAGCTCGAGAATATCCTGCGCGAGGACGTCGTCCGGCCGTCGCTGCCGGTCGAAGCGGTGCTCGCCAACGCACCCGCCCGCGACGGTGACTTCATCGTCGTCCCGGCCATCCTCGACGAGCGCTGATCGGCCGATGACCGATCTCACGCGCCTGCTCGCCCACGAGATGGCCGCGCTCTTGCGCAGTGGCGAGACGTCGTCGCGGGAATTGACCGAGGCGCATCTCGCCGCCGCCGAACGCGACAACCACGCCCTCAACGCGTGGCTGACGATCGACCGCGAGCGCGCGCTGGCCGAGGCCGACGCCGCCGACGCGCGGCTGGCCTCGGCGCGGACCGACCCGGCCAACGCTCTCGACCGGCTCCGGCCCCTGCTCGGCATCCCGGTCGCGCTGAAGGATCTCGTCTCGCTGGCCGGCGGCCAGTGCACGGCCGGCTCACGGATCCTGGAGGGCTACGTCTCGCCGTACGACGCGCACATCACCGAGCGGCTGCGCGAGGCCGGTGCCGTCATCCTCGGCAAGACCAACATGGACGAGTTCGCGATGGGCTCGTCGACCGAGCACTCCGCGTACGGGCCGACGGCCAACCCCTGGGCCCTCGATCGGGTTCCGGGTGGCAGCAGCGGCGGCTCGGCGGCGGCGGTCGCCGCCTATCACGCGCCCCTGTCGATCGGCACCGACACCGGCGGCTCGATCCGCCAGCCGGCGGCGTTGTGCGGCATCGTCGGCATGAAGCCGACCTACGGACGCGTGAGCCGCTACGGGATCGTCGCGTTCGCCAGCTCCCTCGACCAGATCGGCCCGTTCGCGCGCGACGTGCGCGACGCGGCCGCTCTCCTCCATGCGGTGGCCGGCCGCGACGACCGTGACTCCACCTCATCCCCCGAACCTGTCCCGGCGACCCTGACGGCACTGCCGGCTGGTGACGACGAGGCGGCGGGCTCGCTCCGCGGCAAGCGCTTCGGCCTCCCGCGCGAGTACTTCGTGGCCGGCATGGAGCCGGGCGTCGAGGCCCGGATCCGCGAGGCGGTGGTTGCGCTGGAGGCGGCCGGGGCGACGGTCGAGGAGGTCAGCCTGCCACACACCGACTACGGACTGGCGACCTACTACATCGTCGCTCCGGCGGAGGCGTCGGCCAACCTGGCCCGCTACGACGGGATCCGCTACGGCCCGCGGCTCGGCGACGGCGACGTCCTGTCGAACTACCTGGCCACTCGTGGGCAGGGATTCGGCCCCGAGGTCAAGCGCCGGATCATGCTCGGGACCTACGCCCTCTCGGCCGGCTACTACGACGCCTACTACCTCAAGGCCCAGAAGGTCCGCACGCTGATCAAGGGCGACTTCGACGCGCTGTGGGCGCAGGGGTTCGACGCCCTGGTGGCCCCGACCTCGCCGACCGTCGCCTTCCGCTTCGGCGAGCGGCTCACCGATCCTGTCTCGATGTACCTGTCGGATGCCTGCACGTTGCCGGTCAACATGGCCGGCCTGCCCGGGGTGTCGATCCCGTGCGGATTGTCCGACGGCCTGCCGGTCGGACTCCAGCTGATCGGTGCCGCCTGGTCCGAGGCCGACCTCATGGGCCTGGCACGCGGTTACGAGGCGATCACCGCCGGTGCGGAGTGGCGAGCCGTCGAGCCGACCGGTCTGCCCGAGGCCGCGAACCCGGCGACACCGACGCCCGCCGAACGTGCAGAGTCGATGAAGGCTGGCGGGCTGGTCCCGGGCTGACAACGCCATCGGGGGCGCGCCCGATCACCCGATGCCGTAGGCTAGCCCGACCATGGCGACCGACACTGCACCCGATCACGACCTCGATCCGACGCCGCGCGCCCCGTTGGCCGACCGCGCGCTCGCGCAGCGTGTGCGCGCTGTTCCGCCATCCGGGATCCGGCGCTTCTTCGACATCGCGGCGACGATGGACGACGTCATCAGCCTCGGCGTCGGCGAGCCCGACTTCGACACGCCGCGCGTCATCGTCGAGGCCGGCGTCGAGAGCCTCCGCGAGGGCCGGACGCACTACACCAGCAACTGGGGCACGCTCGAGCTGCGCCGCGCCCTGTCGCGCCATCTCGAGGACCGCTACGACGTCCGCTACGACCCGGCCACCGAGATCCTGATCACGGTCGGTGCGTCGGAGGCCGTGGACCTCGCGCTGCGCGCCACCTGCGACCCCGGCGACGAGGTCATCCTGCACGAGCCCTCGTACGTGGCGTACGCCCCGGCCATCGTCTTCGCCGGCGGCGTGGTCCGCTACGTCGCGACACGGTTCGAGGACGACTTCGCGCTGGACCCGGCCGCGGTCGAGGCCGCGATCACGCCGCGGACCAAGGCGCTCTTCCTCGGCTACCCCTGCAACCCGACCGGCGCGGTCCTCCCGGACGATGTCGCCGACGCGCTGGCAGACATCGCCGTCCGCCACGACCTGCTGGTCTACAGCGACGAGATCTACGACCGCCTGGCGTACGGCTCGTATCGCCACCGGGCGATGAGCGCCTTGCCCGGCATGCGCGAGCGCACGATCCTGATGGGCGGGTTTTCCAAGGCATACGCCATGACCGGCTGGCGGGTCGGCTACGTTGCGGGCCCCGCCGGCATCCTCGAAGGCATCGTCAAGGTCCACCAGTACGGGATCATGTCGGCCCCGACGACCGCCCAGGATGCGGCGCTCGCCGCGGTCATCGAGGGCGAGGCGGACGTGACGCGGATGGTCGCCGAGTACGACCGACGCCGGCGCTTGCTGGTGGATGGGCTCAACGCGCTCGGGCTCGAGACGTTCGAGCCGCGGGGCGCCTTCTATGCGTTCCCGCGGATCGGCTCGACCGGGCTCGACGACGAGACCTTCGCCGAGCGGCTGCTGACCGAGGAGCGGGTGGCGGTCGTGCCGGGCAGCGCGTTCGGACCCTCGGGCGCCGGGCACGTGCGGATGTGCTACGCGACCTCGTACGAGCGGCTCGAGGAGGCGCTGCTGCGGATCGGGCGGTTCGTCTCGCGACAGCAGGGCTCGTGATCGACGCGACGCGGCTCATCGGCGGGCGGCCCGTCGCGATCCACGAGATGGGCGAGGGGATCCCGATCCTGTTCCTGCATGGTTTCGGGAACGACCATCAGAGCCTGCTCCTGAGCGTCGGGCCATTGTTCGAGCGGCGCCCGGGCTACCGGCGCCTCCACGTCGACCTGCCGGGCTTCGGGGAGAGCCCGCCGGATCCGTCCATCGACAGCAGCGACGCCACAGTCGAGTTCGTCCTCGAGCTGATCGATGCAGTCATCGGCGACGAGCCGTTCCTGCTCGTCGGCCAATCGTGGGGCGCGTACCTGGCACGGGCCATCGTCGCCGAGCGACGCAACCACGTCCTCGGCGTTGCTTTGGATATCCCGGTGGTCATCGCGACCCACGCCGATCGCGACGTGGCGCCGGCCGTGATCCTGCGCGAGGATCCGGGAACCCTGGACGGCGTCGGCCTGGTCGATGCCGCCGAATTCCGCCAGGTCGCCGTCATCGTCGACGGGCCCGCCTGGGACTCGTTCGCGACCACGGTCCTGGCTGCCGAGGCGGTTGCTGACGGTCCCACTCTCGAGCGGCTCGGTCAGCGGTACGCGTTCACGACCGACGTCGACGCGATCGGCGAGCCGTTCGACCGCCCGAGTCTCATCGTCGTCGGCCGGCAGGACTCGGTCGTCGGCTACCGCGATGCGCTGCGCCTCCTCGATCGGTTCCCACGCGCGACATTCGCGATCCTCGATGCGGCCGGCCACCTCCTCGAGGGTGAAAGACCGGCCTTGTTCGCCGCGCTCGTCGACGATTGGATCGATCGCGTCGAGCGGACCTGAGGGCGGCCCGGTCGTCACTGAGCGTCGCAGCGCTATGCCACACTAGGGCGATGGAGCGTGGACGCGGCCGGTCGAGCCGCCGGTCATGACGACGGACGAGGCGCCCGGACGGTACGAGGCCGTCATCGGCATCGAGGTCCACAGCCAGCTGCGCACCGCGTCCAAGATGTTCTGCGGCTGCTCGACGGACTACGACGGGGCCCCGCCGAACACCCGGGTCTGCCCGGTCTGCCTCGGCCTCCCCGGTGCGCTGCCGACGATCAATCGCCAGGCCGTGGAGCATGTCCTGACGACGGGCGCCGCGATCGAGGCGAGCGCTCCGGCGGCGACCCGTTGGGATCGCAAGAACTACTTCTACCCGGACCTGCCCAAGGGCTACCAGATCAGCCAGTACGACCTGCCGCTGGCGTCGCGCGGGCGACTGACCTTCGACACATCCGATGGCCCGTTCACTGTGGCCATCACCCGCGCCCACCTCGAGGAGGACACCGCCAAGCTCGTCCACGCGACGGACGCCGGCGGGCGGAAGGTCAGCCTGGTCGACTTCAACCGCTCGGGCGCGCCACTGATGGAGATCGTCACCGAGCCTGATATCCGGACCGCCGAGCAGGCGCGCCGCTACGCCGAGGAGCTCCAGCTGCTGCTCCGCTCGATCGGCGCGTCGGACGCCGACATGGAGCGCGGACAGATGCGGGTGGAGGCGAACGTCTCGCTCCGGCCGCGCGGGACGGAGCCGTTCGGGGTTCGGGTCGAGGTCAAGAACATGAACTCGTTCCGCGCGGTCGAGCGCGCCATCGCCCACGAGATCGAGCGCCAGGCGGCGATCCTCGACGCCGGCGGGACCCTGGTCCAGGAGACCCGTGGGTGGTCCGAGGAGCGCGGCGAGACCTACCGGATGCGGGTCAAGGAGACATCGGACGACTACCGTTACTTCCCGGAGCCGGACCTGCCGCCGCTCCACCTCGACGAGGCCTGGCTGCGTGACGTCCGCTCGCGTCTGTCGGAGCTGCCGGCCGCCCGCCGGACGCGGTATCGCGAGGGACTCGGCCTGTCCGCCTACGACGCCTCGGTCCTCGTCGCCGACCCGACCATGGGGCGCGCGTTCGAGGCCATCGTGGCGGCCGGCCCCGACCTCGCGCCGAAGGAGGTCGCGAATTTCGTCACCGGGTCGCATGCCCGGCTGATGAAGTCGACCGGCCCGAACGCCGACGGGCTTGCCGGCCGCGGCCGTGCCGCGGACATCGCCGCGCTCCTGGCGGCGATCCATGCCGGGACGGTGCCGCGCCAGATCGGGCGCGAGAAGCTCGACGAGCACCTCGCCTCGGGCGCGTCGGCGGAGACGCTTCTGGCGGATGCCGGCCCGGGCGCGGTCGGCGACGACTCGACCCTGCTCGGCTACATCGAGACCGTGCTCGAGGCGAACCCGAAGGCGGTCGCCGACCTCCGCGCCGGCAAGCCGGTCATCGGCTTCCTCGTCGGTCAGGTGATGAAGGCCTCGGGCGGCGCGGCGGATGCCGCCCGGACGACCGAGTTGCTGCGCGAACGGCTGAAGACGGAGGGCTGAACGGGTGGGGCTGGTGAACGCCGTGCTGTGGGTCGCCGGGGTGGCGCTGATCGCCATCGGCTATACGCGGGCGAGGGGACCGTGGGCGCGCTACCAGGCGCTCAAGGCCCAGGACGCCAACGTCGCCCGCTACGGGGCATGGCGCGGCGGCGTGCGTGACGACAGCAAGACCGGGGCGTCGGTGGCGATGGAGATCCTCCTCCGCCAGGCCCGCATCGGCGCGGCCATGGCGATCGGCGGCGTCGTGCTCGTCTTCCTCGGCTTCCTGATCCGCTGACCTCGTGGCCGGCCGGCCGCCGGTCGCCTTAGCCCGATCGCCGGCCGCCGATCCGCCGCAGCTCGATGCTGGTGCAGCGGTCCATCACGATCTCGAGCCCGCCGTCGTGTGCGACCACAGCCGCGTCCCAGGCGACGATCCCGAGCTGGAGCCACAGCCATCGGGCACCGACTGCGACCGCCTCGCGCGCATGCGGGAGGCACAGCTCCGGGCGACGGAAGACGTCGACCATGTCGACCGGCCCGGTCGCTGCGACCGCGTCCTCGATGGTCGCGAACGCGGGCAGACCGTGCACCTCGCGCTCGTTCGGGTTGACCGGGACGCAGTCGTAGCCCTCGGCCAGAAGGTGGCGCATCACCCCGAACGATGCGCGACCGGGGTTCGAGGACGCTCCGACGACGGCGATGCGACTCGTCGCCCGGAGCGCCCGCTCGATACCGGCGTCGTCGAGCACGGGGACCGGTCCGCGACCCTCGGCCAGGTCGAGATAGGCGGCGGCCCGGTCGCGCTCCTCGCGCGTCAGGTCGCGGCCTCGCGCTCGTACGGCTGGCCGTCGGCAGCCGGCGGGATGCTCCGCCCGACGAACCCGGCCAGCACGACGATCGTCACGAGATAGGGCAGCGCGTCGTAGAACTGGCCGGGGATCGACAGCAGGGTCGTCCCGAGCTCACCGCTCGGCGGTGCGAACTTGATGATCTGGCCAAGCGCCTGTGAGGATGAGAAGAGCAGCGCGGCTCCGAAGGCCCCGACGGGCGTCCAGCGTCCGACGATCATCGCGGCCAGGCCGATGAACCCGCGGCCGCCGGTCATCCCGGCCTGGAACGAGTTGCTCGCCTCCATCGACAGGTAGGCGCCGGCCAGGCCGGCCAGCACGCCGCCGTACAGGACGTTCCGATACCGCAATCGGATGACGTCGATGCCGACGGTCTCCGCGGCCTTCGGGTGCTCGCCGACGGCGCGCGACCGGAGTCCCCAGCGCGACCGGAACAGCCAGATCTGGAACCCGATGACGATCACGATCACCGACATCGCGATCGGGCCCTGGCTCAGGAACATCGCCAGGATCCAGCCGATGACCGGCAGATCCGTGAGCTGCGTCGGCGGCACGAAGGGCGGGAAGTAGCCCGCACTCTCCGGCGAGCCCGCCGACACGATGGTATAGAGATAGGCCGTCAGCCCGGCCGCCGCGATGTTGATGATCGTCCCGCTGATGATCTGGTCGGCTCGGACGGAGATCGATAACCAGGCGTGCAGGAGGGCGACCCCGACCGCGGACAGGACCGCGAGCACGAACGCGATCACGAGGGCGGGCGTCATGCCGAAGAAGGGCGACGGATCGGCCGGCAGGACCGGCGCGAGGACGACGCCAACGATCCAGCCGACGAAGGCAGCCGTCAGCATCATCCCTTCGATGCCGATGTTGACGACCCCGGACCGTTCGCACATGACGCCGCACAGGGCGGCAAGCACGATCGGGGTCGCCGACTGGAGGATGATCGGGGCGTTCTGGGGGAGCACCTCGACGAGATAGCCGGCGAATTGGAAGAGGAATCCAAGGACCGGGATGGCGTACAGCCCGTTGATCAGCTGGTCCATCAGGAGACCGCTTCGCGCCCGTAGGACCGGGTGATGTTCTCGGTCGCCCCGAGGTTGCCGCTCACGCCCCGGAGGCGGAAGACGCGGGTGAGGACGGGACCGATCACCAGGAAGAGCAGGATCATCGCCTGGATGACGTCGATCAGCTCGGGCGGGATGGAGGCGTCGATCTGCATGAGGCCGGCGCCCGCCCGCATCGCGCCGAACAGCAGCCCGGAGAAGATGATCCCGACCGGGTTCGAACGCGCGAGCAGGGCGACCGCGATCGCGTCGAAGCCCACGGTCGTCCCGAACGAGCTCGTCATCGAGTGCGTCGACGCCGAGCACGATGCACGCCCCCGCCAGACCGGCCAGCGCCCCGCACATCGACATCGTGAGGACGATCAGCCACTTGGGTCGCATGCCCGCATAGCGGGCGGCGTCGGGATTGGCTCCGACCGTCCGGATCTCGAAGCCGAGGGTCGTCCGCTGGAGCAGCCAGCGGACCGCGAAGACCATCGCCAACGCGATGATGATGCCGAGGTGACCGTTGTCGCCGATCAGGATCGGGAAGGCGGCGTTCCCCACGTCATGGGTGATCGGCGACGGTGAGCCCGGCACCTTGAGCGGTCCGCTGACGGCCCACGCCAGGATCGAGATGGCGACGTAGTTGAGCATGATCGTCGTCACGACCTCGTGGGCGCCCGAGACCGCCTTGAGGATGCCCGGGATGAACCCCCAGGCGCCGCCGGCGATGATCCCGGCCGCGACCGCGATCGGGATGGCGATGACCGGCGGCTGGTCCGCCACCATCACACCGACCGTGACGGCCCCGAGGGCCCCGATGAGGAACTGGCCCTGCGCCCCGATGTTGAACAGGCCGGCCTTGAAGCCGAGTGCGACCGACAGTCCAGCGAGGACGAGCGGAACGGTCTCGACCAGCGTGTTGACGATGGCGCCCACGCTGCCGACGGACCCCTTGATCAGGGCGACGTAGGCGGTGACGGGCAGGAGCCAGTCGAACTGGTGATCCGGGAGCAGCAGCTCCGATCCGAGGATCACGATGGCACCGACCAGCAGGCCCAGCAGGATCGACACGATCGGCAGGCCGGCCGTCCCCCAGATCCGCGCGGCCAGGCTTCGGGGTGCCGGTCCGGCCGGCGCCGCGGCGGAGGTCATGCGCTCCCACCCGCGACGCTTGTCGCCTCGGCGGCTGGGTGGGTCGCCCTGCCTGTCGCCATCAGCAGACCAACGACGTTCTTGTCGGCGGTCCGCCCGTCGACCGTCTCGACGATGCCGCCCCGGTACATCACGGCGATGCGGTCGGACAGCTCGAGGACCTCGTCGAGCTCGGCTGACACGAGCAGGATCGCCGTTCCTTCGTCCCGCATCCGGAGTGCCTGCCGGTGGATGAACTCGATGCTGCCGACATCGAGGCCGCGCGTCGGCTGGTCGAGGATGAGCAGCTTCAGCGGCCGGTCGAACTCGCGCGCGACGACGAGCTTCTGCTGGTTCCCGCCCGACAATGTCCGGGCCGACACCCGCGGGGAGGGTGCTCGCACGTCGTACCTCGCGATGCCCTCCGCGGCCGACTTCTCGATGGCGGGAAAGTCGCGCAGGATCCCGTGGGCGAACGGTTCGCGGTAGTAGCTGGTCAGGACCATGTTGTCCGCCAGCGAGAACGGCAGGACGAGGCCGAACCGGTGCCGATCGGCCGGGACGTACGCGACGCCGGCCTCGTTCATCGCGCGTGGGGGCTTCGCCGTGACCTCGTCGCCCGCCAGCTCGATCCGGCCGGCGGCGACCTTGCGCAATCCCATGATCGCCTCGACCAGCTCGTCCTGGCCGTTGCCCGCGACGCCCGCGATGCCGAGGATCTCACCCGCGCGGACCTCGAGGTCGATCCCGCGGACTGCTGGGTTGCCCCGGTCGTCTGGCACCTGCAGACCCGTGATCTTCAGCATCGAGGCTGCGGGGTGTGACTCGCCTCGGTCCACCGTCAGCACGACGGCGCGTCCGACCATCAGCTCTGCGAGGTCCGCCTCATTCGTCTCGGCTGGGATCCGTTCGCCCACCACCTTGCCGCGCCGGATGACCGTGATCCGGTCCGCGATGTCGAGGACTTCATAGAGCTTGTGGCTGATGAACAGGATGCTGTGACCCTGGGCTGCCAGGCGACGCAGGACCTGGAAGATCTCCTCGGTCTCCTGCGGTGTCAGGACCGCTGTCGGCTCGTCGAGCACGAGGATCCGCGCATCGCGGTACAGCGCCTTGAGGATCTCGACCCGCTGCTGTGAACCCACGGACAGCGAGCCGACCTTGGCGTCCGGATCGATGTCAAACCCGAAGCGCTGCCCGAGCTCCCGGATGCGCCGACTCAATTCCTTCCGGTCGAGGAAGACCGGGTTCGCCATCGTCTCGTCGCCGAGGAGGATGTTCTCGGCGACGGTGAAGACCGGGACGAGCATGAAATGCTGGTGGACCATGTTGATGCCGCGGGCGATCGCGTCCGACGGACCGGCGATATGGACCGGCTGGCCATCGAGCAGGATCTGTCCCTCGTCCGGCCGCGCGAGGCCGTACAGGATGTTCATGAGGGTCGTCTTGCCCGCGCCGTTCTCGCCGAGCAAGGCGTGGATCTCACCCGGCTTGACGTCCAGGTCGATCGAGTCGTTGGCGACCACGCCCGGGTAGCGCTTCGTGATGCCGCGCATCTCGAGAGCGGGTGCTCGAACCGCGTCGACCGGGCTGGTCATCGGCGCTGCGACCCTCGGTGCGGTTGATGTTCGAACGGGCCGGCCGAGGATCGGCCGGCCCGTTCGACGTGTGTCAGGTCTTGGACGCTACTTGGTGTAGACGCCGCAGCCCGTCGTCGGGCAGGTCTGGAGCGTGCCGGCGACCATCGCCGCCATCGCTGCGTCGAGCTTGCTCTGGATGTCCGGGGTGATCAAGGCTGCGAGGTCATGGCCCGGCGAGGAGCCGATGCCCTGGGTCTTCGCGTTGAAGAGCACGTCGCCGGCCAGCTTCTGGCCCGCGGCGAGCTCCTGGATGACCGTGCCGGTCGCCAGCTGGAGGTGCTTCTCTGCGCTGGTCACGATGCATTTCGCGGCATTCGGATACGACAACGCCTGGTCGACGTCGACGCCGATGCCGTAGATGTTGGCGTCACAGGCGGCGTCAAGGACGCCGTTGCCGGTCTTGCCGGCCACCTGGAACAGCACGTCGACCTTGTTGGTGGTGATGAACGACTGCGCGAACTTCTTGCCACCGACCGGGTCGTTGAACGCGGCGTTCGAGAAGTCGCTGGTGACGTACGCCGTCTTGACGACGACCGACGGGTTGACCGACTGCGCGCCGAGCGCATAGCCCTGGATGTAGCGCACGCACGGTGCGCACAGGGTCGTTCCACCGATCGCGCCGATCGTGCCGCTCTTGCTGACGGACGCGGCGACGATCCCGGCGAGGTAGCCGGCCTGGTCCTCCTGGAAGTCGATCGAGATGTAGTTCGGGGCGACGGTCTTGGGATCGGTCGGGCAGGGGACCGTGAAGTCCGCCGTGCCATCGGCCTTGAGGCAGATCGGTCCCTGGTCGACGCCGATGAACTGGACCGTCGGGTTCTTGACCGCGGCGACGCCGGTGGCGGCCGCGTTATTGAACCCGACCGTCACGATCATGTTGAACTTCTGGTCGATGAAGGCCTGGATGAGCGTCGCGTACTGGGACGGGTCCTTCGGGACGACGGCCGGCGGAGGGGCCGCGCCGATGGCGGCTGCCGCGGCGGTGACGCCCTTGTATGTGTACTCGTTGTAGTTCTTGTCGTCGAGCGTCCCGATGTCGGTGACGACGCCGATCTTGAGGTTCGACTGTGCGGCCGATGCCGACGGGGCCACCGAAGCGGAGGCTGACGCCTCGACGGACGGGGCGGTCGTCGGGGGAGCAGCGGTCGCCGCTGCTGCGGATGGCGACGTACTTGCGCCGCTGCTGCTACAGGCGGCGACGAAGATGGACAGCCCCGCGAATAGGGCCAGTCCGGTGCTACGGATGCGCATGTGTCCTCCTCTACGTCCCGAGATCGTCCACGTCGGTCTGCTGACCAGGGATCGGACCTCGGCCACGGGACAGCCGACCCTCCCGGTCGACCGCTGGCGCACATCCTAGCGACCGACGGCGTTGGGCGGCAAGACCGCCGACGGGGCGACCTGGTGGCGGTTCAGTCGCCGATCTTCGGTGCGGGCGTCTTTCCGCACGCCGGGGCCGGCGGACAGGTCACGAGGGAGCCTGACTTCATGCCGCTGGTCGCGGTATCGATCCTGGTCTGGATGTCGGCCGGGAGCCGGCTGGCTGCATCGTAGAACGACGAGACGCCGATCCCGTCGTTGGTCGCGTCGAAACGCGTCAGGCCGCCCGTGGCTGACCCCGCCGCGATCTCGACGATGGACGCGGAGACCGACGTGGAGTAGCTCTTCTCGGCGCTGGTGAGGATGCACGGCTGTGCAGCCGGATAGCTCATGTATTGGTCGACGTCGACGCCGATGGCATCGATCCCGGCGGCGCACGCCGCGTCGAGGATGCCTTTCCCGGTCAGGGTATCGGCGCCGGTGACGCCCGCTGCCTGGAACAGGACGTCGAGGCCCTTGTTCTGGTTGATGAACTGGGTCGCGAAGGTCTTGCCGGCGGCCTGGTCCGAGAATCCGACCTTGCTGTCGTTGTCCGACACGAACGCGGTCTTGACCTTGATAGCCGGATCGACCGACTTCGCGCCAAGGTCGAAGCCCTGCATGTACTTGACGCACGGGCCGCACTGCGAGACGCCACCGATGGCGCCGACGACCTTCGACTTCGTGGCCGACGCGGCCACGATCCCCGCCAGATAGCCGGCCTGGTCCTCGGCGTAGTCGGTCGCGACATACCGCGGAAGGAGCTTGGAGATATCGCCCGAGCAATCCTTGGAGCTCGGGTCAACGTCTCCCGTCGCGTTGATGCATGGGTCCTGGTCGACGCCGATGAACCAGATGTTCGGGTTCTTCTTTGCCGCGGCCGCCGTCGCCGGCGCGAGGTTCACGCCTGTGGTGACGATGATGTCGAAGTTCTGGTCGACCATCGCCTGGATGAGTGGTGCGT
Organism: uncultured Chloroflexia bacterium; assembly: GCA_963797685.1. Lineage (GTDB taxonomy): Bacteria > Chloroflexota > Limnocylindria > Limnocylindrales > CSP1-4 > SPCO01. The sequence continues at coordinate 57,534 of CAWCQK010000014.1, forward strand.
AGTCGGCGGACGAATTGGGCACGACGACCGGGGGTGGATCGGCCCCGATGGCAGCGGCACCCTGCTGGGCTCCGGTGTACGCGTACTGGTTGTAGCTCTTGTCGTTGACGGCGCCGACATCGGTCACCACGCCGATCACGAGGTCGGAATGGGCGGCCGAGCCGGACGGGGCGGCGTCCGATCCGGACGGGGCAGCCGACGGAGCGCCCGAACCGTCGGTCGACGGAGCGGCCGTCGCTGCCGATGACGGCGGCGTGCTCGCAGCGTTGCTGTTGCAGGCGGCGACCGTGATCGACAGGCCAGCCAACAGGGCCAGTCCGGCGGTGCGGATGCGCATCGATGTCCTCCTCGAGATCCCGGATCCCGTCCGGTCCAGGACCGTCTGTCGAACGGGGATAGCGTGCGGTCGTTTGGTCGGCGCTTCGGTCCGACGAAAGGCGCAGAACCTGAGGTGCCGCGGGGGCAGAGCGGCAAGGGTAGCCGGAGCGGTCCCGGGGCGCCTGCGAAGGCCTCTGCGTTACGCTGTCGGCGTGGCGGGCATCCCGATCATCCTCGACTGCGACCCAGGGCATGACGACGCCCTCGCGATCGTCCTGGCACTGGCCCGGCCGGAGCTCCGGCTGCTCGCGATCACCACGGTCGCCGGCAACGCCGGGCTCGATAGGACGACCCGGAATGCGCTCAGGGTGCTGACCCTGCTGGGCCGGACCGACGTGCCCGTCGCAGCCGGCGCCGAGCGCCCGATCGTCCGCGAGCCGTGGGTCCCGGTCGCGTTCCACGGGGACTCGGGGCTCGACGGCGCCGACCTTCCCGAGCCGGCGGTCGGCGCGGCGGCGGTCGGCGCGCTCGAGCTTGCGAGCGGCCTGCTCCGTTCCGAGGACGAGCCGGTCACATTGGTCGCGACCGGCCCGCTCACCAACGTCGCGTTGCTGCTGCGGGCGGCGCCCGGACTGCGCGAGCGGATCGCGGCGATCTCGTTGATGGGCGGCTCGCTCGGCGAGGGCAACACGACGGCCTCGGCCGAGTTCAACATCTGGGCGGACCCGGAGGCGGCCGCCATCGTGTTCGAGGCGGGCATCCCGATCAGGATGGCCGGCCTGGACGTCACCCACCAGGCGCTCGTGCTGCCCGCCGATATCGCCCGGCTCGACGGGCTCGGGACGCGCGCGGGCCGCGTGTTCGCCGACCTCATGCGCTTCTTCGCCATCCACCATCGGGACCGCTACGGCTGGGATGGGCCGCCGATCCACGACGCTGTCGCTGTGGCCTGGCTGGCGGAGCCCGGGCTCGTCTGCTCGAGGGAGCTGCGGGTCGACGTCGAGACGACCGGTGACCACACCCGCGGCCGGACGGTCGCCGACCGGGAGGGTCTGACCGGCAGGCCGCCGAACGCGACGGTCGGTCTCGAGATCGACCGCGAGCGGCTGATGGACCTCGTCGTGGACGCCGTCGGGCGGTTCGGGTGAGAGGCGCCCGCGCGGCCGACGCCGCGGCGACCGACGGCATGATGGCGGTGACGCCGCGCGACCTCGGCTTCGACCCGGCCGATCCCGCGTTCATCGCCGATCCGTACCCGGTCTATCGCCGTCTGCGCGAGGAGCATCCGATCCTCTGGAACCCGGACACCGAGCAGTGGCTCGTGTCGCGCCACGGCGACGTCAACAGCGCGCTCCGCGACCGCCGCCTGGGCCGGACCTACCTGCACCAGGCCACCCACGCGGAGTTCGGCCGCCCCGAGCCGCCGGCATCGCATGCCCCGTTCCACGAGCTCAACGACGCCGGCATGCTCGACCTCGAGCCACCCGACCACACCCGGCTGCGCCGGCTCGTCCTCCGCGCGTTCACGCCGAGGACAGTCGAGGCGATGCGCGGCCGGGTCCAGGTCATCGTCGACGGCCTCATCGACGACTTCGCAGGCGCCGGCGAGGTGGACCTGATCGCCGACTACGTCGAGCCGCTGCCGGTCACGGTCATCGCCGAGCTGCTGGGGGTGCCGGCCGCCGACCGCCATCTGCTCCGCCCGTGGTCCGCCGACTTCTGCCTCATGTATGAGATCGACCCGGGCGAGGAGTCGGCACGGAAAGCAGTGGCGGCGAGCATCGCCTTCGGGGCGTATCTCCGCGACCTCCTGGCAGACCGCCGCCGCCACCCCGGGGACGATCTCATCAGCGCCCTGGCGGCCGTCGTCGACGACGGCGACACGCTGACCGAGACCGAGCTCATCGCGACCTGCGTGCTGCTTCTCAACGCCGGACACGAGGCGTCGGTCAACGGGGCCGGCAACGGCTGGTGGACGCTGCTGCGCCACCCGGATTCCCTCGCGCGTCTGCGCGCGGAGCCGGCGCTCATGGACTCCGCCATCGAGGAGCTCCTTCGCTTCGACACGCCGTCGACGCTGTTCGAGCGCTGGGTGCTCGAGCCCGTCACGATCGCTGGCGTCGACCTCCCGCGCGGCGCCGAGATCGCCCTGCTGTTCGGGTCCGCGAACCGCGACGCGGCCGCCTTCGAGCGGCCCGACGTGCTCGACCTGGGCCGCGACCCGAACCCGTACCTGTCATTCGGCGCGGGGATCCACTACTGCCTCGGCGCGCCGCTGGCGAAGCTCGAGCTTGGCGTGGCATTCACGACGCTGCTGCGCCGTGTTCCCCGGCTCGAGCTCGTCGAGCCACCCCGCTGGAAGCCGACGTTCGTGCTGCGCGGGCTCGAGGCGCTGCGCGTCAGGGTCTGACAGAGTGCGCTACGTCGCGCTCGGAGACTCGTACACGATCGGGACGTCCGTGGCGCCAGCGGATCGTTGGCCGGACCAGCTGGTGCGCGCCCTCGGACCAGCCGAGCCGACCCTCCAGCTCGTCGCGAGCCTGGCGGTCAACGGCTACACCTCGGCCGACCTCATCCGGGTGGAGCTGCCCGCACTCGCCGGTCTCACTCCGGACTTCGCGACCGTGCTGATCGGGGTCAACGACGTCGTCCGCCAGGTCCCGCTCGAACGTTACGCGGCGAACATCGAGACGATCCTCGACCGTCTGTCTTCGGTCCTGCCGGCGGGGCGGATCGTGGCGGTGTCGACGCCCGACTACACGGTCACGCCGGCCGGTGCCGACTACGGCGACCCGCGGCAACAGCACGATGGCATCTGCGCCGTGAACGACACCCTTGCCCGGTCGGCCGCCCGCCGCGGCATCGCCTACGTCGACATCGTCGACCTGTCGCAGCGCGCCGCCACGGACCGGCGCCTGGTGGCGCACGACGGACTCCACCCGAGCGGCGCTCAGTACGCGACCTGGGTCGAGCGGATCCTGCCCGTCGTCGAGGGCCTCCTCGGGCGCTGACGTGTCGCGGCTACGGGTCGCCGCGCTTGAGCTCGTGGATCCGCTCGTCCGAGATCCCGAAATGATGGGCGATCTCGTGATAGACGGTGTCGGCGACCGCGGCCGCGAGGCGCTCCGGCGTCCCGTTGGCGCGGACGAGCGGCGCTCGGAAGATGGTGATCTTGCTCGGGGTGGGGGCGCCGTCGGCCGACCACCTGGTCCGCGGCACGCCCTGGTACAGGCCGTACAGCCCGCGCGCGCCGACGAGGGCCAGCTGCTCGGGTGTCGCCTGGTCCTCGATCACGATGGCCACGCTGCCGAGCTGGTCGCGGAACGGAGCGGGGAGGTGGTCGAGCGCGTCGATCACCATCCCCTCGATGTCGTCGTCGGATGGATCGAACAGGCCGGCGGGAAGCATCGCTTGACGATAAACGGTCCGGCATCGGCGGAGGGCTTCGCCGCGATCGGCCGGACTATGTCGTGCTCGCCGCGATGAGCTCGTCCAGGATCCGGTCGAACATGGCGACGGCGATCGACAGGTGGCCCTGGTCGTCGAACAGATGCGGGACCGCCGACCCGATGTGTGAGGCAAGCCACTCCCCGTGCCCGTACGGCACCATCCGGTCGTGCCGACCCTGCCAGATGTGGACGGGCAAGCGGATCGCACCGACGTCGAAGCCCCAGGGCTCGATCATCGCCATGTCGTCGTCGAACCAGCCCCAGTACGACTCGCGGAGCGCCTCCCGGGACGACGCTGCGATGTACTCCGCGAAATCGCCGGTCAGCGAGGCGCGATCGACCTCGTCGATGAGGTCGCCGAACGAGGCGGCGACCTCGTCCCCGGTCACGGCCCGGAAGATCGGCCAGTTCCTCTCCTTGAAGACGAGCAGCGCGTCCGGTCCCTCGAGTGCCGCCTGGAACTCCTCGACGTTCTCCTCGCCCATGCCGGCCAGGTAGTCGAGGCCTTCGGCCGGATACGGGGCGACCGACGCGATCGTCGCGATGCCTCGGCAGCGCTCGGGCATCAGCGCGGCGCAGGCGAGCGCGTGCGGGCCACCGCCCGACCAGCCCATGATCCAGGCTCGCTCGGCACCGAGGTGGTCGAGGACGGTCTGGGTGTCGTCGACGACGTCCGCGATGGAACGTCCCGGCCGTCGGGTCGAGGACCCGTACCCGGGGCGGCTGAACGCGACGTAGCGCAGCCCGCGCGCAGCCATCTGCTCGACCATCGGTTCGTAGACGAGGGGCGCGCTCGGCGTGCCCGAATGGAAGAACAGGACCTCGCCGTCGGCGGGGCCGGCCAGGTAGACGTCGAGGTTCCGCCCATCCGGAGTGGCCACCACGATCGGGCTGGTGGAGGCGTCGCTCATCGCGCCATCGTAGCGAGCACGGACCGCCGCCGATCGTCTCTTCGGGCGGCTATCGATGGCACCGCGGTACGCGTCGCCCGACTACCATGGACGTCCCGTGACGACCCTCGCGCCCAACGATTTCACGCACCTCCACGTCCATACCGAGTTCAGCCTGCTCGACGGTCTCGGCCGGATCACGGAGCTGGTCGACACCGCCGCCCAGCTCGGCATGGACTCGATGGCGATCACCGACCACGGCGCGCTGTATGGCGCGGTCGCCTTCTACCAGGCGGCGAAGAACAAGGGCATCAAGCCGATCATCGGGGTCGAGACCTACGTCGCCCGCCGCTCGATGACCGACAAGGAGGGCAAGGCTGACGCCCAGCCGTTCCACCTGATCCTGCTGGCCCAGGAC